>JAEUHK010000066.1 GCA_016795465.1 Verrucomicrobiaceae bacterium
CGCCCGCAGAGCATCGCGGAGGTCGAGAAGGCTTTGAAGCCCAAATCTGGCTGTCGTTGGTGGGTTTACGGCTCGATTGCATTTTTGACTCTGATTCTTTCCGACTACGCACTCTATTACATATCGGCCACTGAACGATCAAAGCATCGAACCAACAGCCTCGGCATGACCTTCGTGACGCTTCCAGGCGGCAAGCTCCGCGTTTGCGCCCACGAGACACGCATTCGGGATTTCGACGCCTATTCGCAGGCGGTGAAACTGCCGATCACCGGGCCGGAGACACGCTGGCGGCATCCGCCGCCGGGCATGATCGCCACGCCGGAGCATCCGGTGACGCCGGTGAGCAAGATCATGGCCGACCGCTTCTGCGAATGGCTCACGAAGCGCGAGCAGATGCTCGGCCGCATCAGCAAGAAGGCCCGCTACCGCCTGCCGACGAACGATGAGTGGACGCAGCTCGCCCGAGACCTGCCGCCGCGCCATGCCGCGAGCTTCACGGAACCCGCCGCCACGCACGCGGCGAATGCCTTGGGCCTCTTTGACCTCGAAGGCAATGCCTCCGAATGGACCGCGACCTTGGCAAACGTGACCCGCGATGGCGATTTCATCGTTCGTGGCGCCTCCTATGCCAGCGATGCGGCCCAGCAAAAAGCCCGCGCCATCGTTCAAGCGGACGGCACGGGCTTTCGGATTGTTTTGGAGGATGTGACGCCTCCGTGAGGCTCACAGCTTCGTGTAGCCGACGCTCTCGCAGGGCATGTCCCAGAGCTTCTTCAGCTCGGGGTCGAGCTTCGTGATGCTGAAGCTCACGCCAGCCATTTCCTGGCAGGTGACGATGTTGTCCACGATGGTCTGGTGGATCTTGATGCCGCGCTTTTCGAGGATGGGCTTGGCACCACGCAGGAGGATGAGCAGCTCCATCATGTGAGTGGAGCCGAGGCTGTTCACGAAGAAGACAATCTCGTCACCGGCATTGAGCGCGAGGTCATCGGCGAAGATGAGGTCGAGGATCTTCGCGGCGAGCTCATCGGCGGTGCACATCGGGATGAGGCCCACACCTTTTTCACCGTGAATGCCCATGCCAAGGCCGATCACGTCGTCCGCGAGTTCGAAGGTGGGCTTGCCCGTGGCGGGAATGCTGCCCGGCTTGGTGGAGACGCCCACGGTGCGGGTGTTGTCGCAGGCTTTTTGGGCGATGCGGGCGAGTTCATCGAGGGAATCAACCGTCGCCGCAGCAGCACCGGCGAGCTTGGTGATCGGCACGAGGCCTGCCACACCGCGGCGCTTGTGTTTTTCGGATGGAGGCGCGGAGCAAACGTCATCGGCGATGATCACCGTTTTGACCGTGATGCCCTCGTCCGCGGCGAGCTCGGCACCGATGTCGAAGTTCATCACATCGCCGGCGTAGTTGCCGTAAAGGAAGAGCACGCCCTTGCCGCGGTTCACGGCCTGCGTGGCCTCTAGCACGATGTCCGGAGGCGGCGCGGCGAAAATTTCACCCACGGCAGCGCCATCGGCCATGCCTTTGCCAATGAGACCGTGGTAGATCGGCTCGTGACCGGCACCACCGCCAACGAGCAGGGCGGGAGCATCCGGGCGGAGGTCGTTCATCACGATGGAGCGGGTGCCCACGCGGCGTGCCTTGCCATCGTAGGCGAGCACGAGGCCTTCAAAGAGTTCGTCGGCGCACTTGAGAGGGTCGTTGATGATCTTTTTGGCGGGATTGGTGGTGCTCATGGTGTGGCGTGGGTTGGGAAAAAGGAGCGCCAGTTTTAGCGGCGGGCCGTCGGGCTGTCAAAGTGCGAAAAGAGAGCCTCAAAGCCGCTCGTGCACGCTGAGGTGCTCGGGCGGCGGGTGATTGGCATCCACATCGTGGACCTCGATCACCTGGCCGTCGTCCATGCTGGCGATGCGGTTGGCGTGGTGGAAGATGCGGTTGTCGTGCGTGACGATGAGCACGGCACGGTCCTGGCCGCGGGCGACGTGCTCGAAGAGCTCCATGACGATGTGGCCGTTTTTGGCATCGAGAGCAGCGGTGGGCTCATCGCAGATGATGAGACGAGGCTCATGCACCAGCGCACGAGCGATGGCGACACGCTGCTGCTGGCCGCCGGAGAGCTGCGAGGGGCGATGATGGAAGCGTTCGGCGAGCCCGACCTTGTCGAGCACCTCCTTCGCCTTCTTCTCGGCCTTCGAGGCGGAGACGCCCTGGATGAGCAGAGGCACGCTGACGTTTTCCACGCAGGTGAGCGTGGGGATCAAATTGAAGGCCTGGAAGATGAAACCGATGTTTTCAGCACGAAAACGCGTCGTCTTGGCCTTGCTGAGTTTGCGAAGGTCATGGCCGAAGACATTCAACTCGCCCTCATCCGCGGCGAGCGTGCCGGCGATGATGCTGATGAGCGTGGTTTTGCCGCAACCGGAAGGGCCGACAAGCATGGTGATGTCTCCGGATCGCACATCGAGGTCGATGCCTTTGAGCACCTTGGTGCGTGCGTCGCCATCGCCGAAGCTTTTGGAGATGCCGCGGAGCCTCGCGGCGATTTTTGGATCATTGGGCGTGCTCATGGGCTAGCTGCGGAAGACCATGGCGGGTTCGAGGCGGCTCACACGCCAGATGCCGAGCAAGGCGGCGAGCGTGCAGATGCCCAAAATGACGGCCAGCACGGCGAACGGCACAAACTCGGGCATGTAGAAAGGTGGCTGCTCGTTTTTCAAGGCACCGAAAGCGAAGCCTGCGGTGCCGAGCAGGCCGATGCCATAGCCGATGATGCCGACGGTGAAGGCCTGCGTGATGAGCATGAGGCAAAGCGTGCCGTTGGAGGTGCCCATGGCCTTCAAGGCACCGAGGTGGCGCATGTTTTCGAGGACGAACGAATAGAAGGTCTGGCAGCTCACGGCGATGCCGACCATGAGGCCAACGATGACGGTGATGCCGAAGGAGATGGGGATGCCAGTGTTTTTGATGTACCACCACACCGTGGAGACATTAAAGTTCGTGGTGGGCTCGCCGCGCATCTGGCCCATGAACTCGTCAAACGAGGCTTCGCGGTTGGCGAAGGCTTTGAGGCCGGTTTCGCGTCGGATGTCGGCGATGGCTTGATCGAGGCTCACACCCTCGCGCGGCGCACAAATGACCGCTTGGAGCATTTTGCGCTGCGCGGGCACGTATTGCAGCGCCCGTTCGTAAGTCGTCCAAACGTAAGGGCCGCCGGTGAAGGAGGTGACGGCATCGGCGATGCCGACGACGCGGGCTTCCTGGTCGTTGATTTCGAAGACGTCGTTGAGCTTCACCTTGTCGCCCCGCTTTTTGGCGAGTCGCTGCACGCCGAGGTCGTCGATGATGACCGAATGCGGCAGGCGCAGCTTCATGAGGTCACCGCCGAGCATTTTCGCGGGTGCTCCAGCGAGGGTGTTGGCATCGATGCCGATGAGCTGGATGACCTTGAAGCTGCCGCTTTCGAGGCGCACACGCTGGATGCCGCTGTAGATGGGCGAGGCCCAGGCCACGCTGCTCACGCTGCGGACGCGGGCCACATCGGTGTCAAGCAACGGGTTGGTCTCGTTCACCTGCTCCACACGATCTTCGACGACCCAAATCGGCGCGGGCACGTTTTTGAGCGTCGATTTCGTCCAGCTCATGAGCCCGCAAAAAACCGCCGTCTGCTGCGCCATGAGAAACGTGGCCACCGCGAGGCCTGCCACGAGCATGAGATACTTCGCGGAGTCGCCAAACAGCATTTTGAGGGCAAGACGGAGCATGCGGCGGTGATTACGCGTGCTCCTTCGCGGTGGATGGCACGCGGGTCAAAAAGAAAGGCGGGACTCGCGTCCCGCCTTTCGTGTGAAAAGGAGGCTGGATCAGGCCTTCGGGGTCTCGGGCGTGCTTTCGGGCAGTTTGGGGGCCTTGATATACTCGGCGTCCGGCGTGCCTTTGAGGGCTTTGAGGAAGGTGACGATAGAAGCAACTTCTTCGTCGGTGAGCTGCTTGGCGAGCTGATACTCGGCCATCATCTTCACCATCTCCTCAAGCGTCTTCACGCTGCCGTCATGGAGGTAGGGGCCGGTTTCGGTGATGTTGCGCAGGCTGGGGACTTTGAAGAAGGATTTTTCACCTTCGTTCTTCGTGACATCGCTGCGGCCGTTGTCCTTGAGGCCGGGCCACTCTTTGACGAGACCGAGCTTTTGGAACATGTGACCGCCGACGCCCGCGCCGTTGTGGCAAGTGACGCAACCGGTCTTGGCGAAGGTGGCGAAGCCTTTCTTTTCCTCGGCGCTGAGGGCGTCCTTGTTGCCTTTGAGGAAGGCGTCCCACTTGCCGGGGGTGAGCAGCTTGCGCTCGAAGGCGCCGACGGCCTTGCCGAAGTTGTTGTAGGTCACGGGGTCCGCCTCGCCGGGGAAGGCGGCTTTGAAGGCGGCGACATACTCCGGCATGGACTTGAGCACCTTGATCACGAATTCCTCGCTGGGGGCACCCATTTCGACGGGGTTCAAAACGGGACCTTTGGCCTGCTCCTCGACGCTGGGGGCACGACCATCCCAGAACTGGGCGATATGCAGGGCGGCATTGTAGGTGGAGGGGGAGCTGCGACCGCCGAGCTTGCCCTCGTGACCGGGGGAAAAGGGCAGGTTGTCCTGACCGAAGGCATCGAGCTTGTGGCAGGAGTTGCAGGACATCTTCGCGCCTTTGGAGATGCGGTTCTCAAAGTAGAGCTGGCGGCCGAGATTGATCTTGGCGTCCGTGAGTTCGTTGTCCGGAGCAGGCACTTCGGCGGGAAGGGCCTTGAACATGGGGAGGAAGGACTCGGTGAGGTCCACTTGGGCGAGCGCGGAGGTGGCGCTGAAGCCGGCGACAAGCGCGAGGGTGCGTGCGAGGTGTTTTTTCATGAATGGATGGCGGTTAAAAAAGCGCGTGGCGATACGTCGGCGGGAGGGAGGTGGTTTCAAGCCTTTGTCCGTGCTTCACGAAAAAGTCGCACGGCGACGTGATCGGTTTGCGGGAGGATGCGCTTCTTGATCGTGATCTCGACGGCGGGCGCGGCGAACTCGGCCAGCACGCACTTGGCGAGGTCGGCGGCGAGCGTCTCGATGAGGCGGCGGGGCTTTTCCGCGGCGATTTGCTCCAAACGGGTGGCCACAGCGGCGTAGTCGATGGTCTGTGCGATGTCGTCCTGCATCGTTTCGAATGGGACGCGGCTGTGGATAATGACATCTGCATGCAGGAGCTGCGGCGCGGCTCGCTCGTCGTCTGGCACGCCGATGTGGCAGCGGAGCTGGAGGTTGGTGAGATGGATCTGGTCGGGCATGGGAGGTGAGAACTAAGAAGTGAGACGTCAGAGGAGGGAGCGACGGAGGCATTCGTCGATCAGCACGCGAGTGGGGACGTTGAGGTCGAGTTTGAGGGCTTCGGCGAGCGGGAGCCAGGTGAAGGCTTGGGCTTCTTCATTGAGCACGACCTGCGGATTTTCATCGGCGCAGCGGGCGAGGTAGTTGAGGAGCAAAAAGTGGGCGGAACGCTGAAACTCGGGCGGTTCGATGCAGTCCTGGACCATGACGAACTGGATGTCGCGGAGGCGCAGGCCGGTTTCTTCGTCGATTTCGCGGACGAGGGCCTGCTCGCAGGTCTCGCCGCGTTTGATTTTACCGCCGGGGATGCCCCAGCGGTGGCTCCATTTGTGCGTGCGTATGAGGAGGAGTTCGTCGCGGTCGTTTAAAATGAGCGCTCCGACGGTGGAGACGGGGATCTCGGTGCGGGAAAGGCGGCGCAGACCGAGCAGCGAGGGCAGACGGCTCAAATCGGGCACGAGAAAGTCTGGCGCAGCGGACATGAGCTGGGCGGCGGTTTCGTAACCGGTGCAGGTGGCGATGGCGATGACGCTGGCGGCTTTGCCCGCGTCGATGTCGTGACGCATGTCGCCGATAAAAGCGGTCTCCTCGGGGCGCATGTCGAGGCTTTCGAGGAGGTGGTGGATCTCGGTGCGCTTGTCGATGACCCCGCAGCGCAGGACCTCGAAATGATCCCGCACGCCGAGGGCGATGGCCTGAGGCACGACATGGGCTTCCGGAGCACTGCTGAGCACGACAAGGCGCAGACCGGCCGCGGCGGCCTCACGCAGCAACTCGGCGGCATGCGGGAGGATGGTGACGCCTTCGTATGCATGAGGGAAGTGCTCGAGGTAGAGTTTTTGCAGTTCGTCGAGCGGCAGGCCGGGGAGCATTTCCTCGAAAAACTCGGTGTAAGGCAGGCGAAAACGCGCACGGAAGGTCTCGCGGTCGAGCGGCGGCACGCCTCGGGCACGCAGCATGCCGTTCACGGCATGGAGGACTTTCGGGAGGTCATCGGCGAGCGTGCCGGACCAGTCGAAAAGGAGATTGCGGATCATGCGCCGCCTGCCGTAGCGGCATCGTGGGCGCTTTGCAATCCACGCGGCTTATTTCCGCGGCCGACGACGGCGCAGGCAGAGGAGTGACGCCACTCCCATCAGCAGAGCGCTGCCCGGCTCTGGCACCGGCGTGATGACGAAGTCGATGCAGTATTGGTTCACGAAGTCCGTCGTGTCCTGCACCCAAAAGGTGTAGGTGCCAGCCTGGAGATTTCCGGTGAAGCCGATGCCGCCAAACTCAGGCCCGGCCTGCAGAATGGCCAAAAGGTCGGTTTTGGTGTTCAAGTTGATGTCCAACTCCTCGCGCCAGAGGCCGTTGCTCAGGTGGTTGGTGGCATCGGTTGTGTTAATGGTGCTGCCACTGGCAAGGGCCATGAAGTGCCCATTCGGGAAGGTCGGATTGGAGCCATTGTATGTCACCAAGTTGATTTCGCTGACCTCATAGCCCGCTGCCACGGTGAAAGTCCAGATGTCGGCATCGAGTGTGACGCCGTTCCAGCCCATGCTACCCTCGACGATATTGTGACCGTCGCTAAAAGTGAGGAAGGTGGGTGCGTTCCCGTCGTCGGATAGATCGATCAGGCTGCCGGGCAGGGGATTGTTGTTGAAGAGGTCATTGGCACGCCCCGCCCCGGTCGCGAGGACCGCGAGGGTTAGGCCAAGAAGAAGGTGCCGGAGGTAAATCATCCCTTAATTATAATAATTCTATAAATTATTGTCAATAGAACTGGATGGATTTCTTGGATTTTCTGTCATCAGGCGGACTTTCGCCCTCTGAAAGCCTGTTTTCTCCCTCTCATGCGCCTTCTGTTCGCACTGCTCAGTTCCTTTTTCCTGTCCTCCTGTCTTTATATGCGCACCACCAGCCAGGCGTTTGAGGCGACGGTTCCCGCCCCACGGGTCGCTGGTGCGGCGTTTCGGGCCGAGTTCATCCCCCGAGGCTCGGAGGCCGGGATGACCGTGAGCGCCATGGTGCTGGGCGGTGCGGCGATCACTGAAAATGGGCCGTATCAGCTCCGGCTGCATGCTTTTGGGCAGAAAGGCGATCAAAAGTGGTTTCGGGTGACCCGCTTCGTTCTGACGGTTCCGGGGCGTTTGTCCGCGCCCATGGAGGGAAAGGGCTTTGAAGGCAGTGTGCCATTCGAAAGTCTGGCCGATGGATCTCCAAACACGCGTGCCAGCCTGCTGTTCGGCACACGGGTCCATATCAACACGGCCGAGCATCGGGACAAGGAGGTGGTGATCGAGGCCGATGTGGAGGTCATGGGCCGGTCAGGCCTCGTCCGTGGAAGGCTGAGCATCCCCATGAAGCGCACCAAGGCCGCCCGAGGTGAGAGCATTTTCATTCCACGGGAGATCGCGAAGTCCTTTCGCGGCCAAACGCCGGCAGACATTCCTTCCGCGCTGCCTACACCGCCGGATGCACCGTGAACGGGCGAACTGAAAACTGGACAGTTGGCTGTGGTTCGTCTCAAATGCGCCCGCTTTGCCTCCGCGCGGGCAATTTTTTCTCCTCGAAATCAACAACCACACTCACATCCCATGGGCAAAATTCAATTCGGCTCCGAAGTCTATACCTGGTTCATGCAGGGCACCGGCAAGGGCTACGACAACAAACTCGACCACATGATCAAGGTCGCCTCCGAGGCGGGCTTCACCGGCATCGAGCCGATGGTGCTCGAAATCTCCGCCAGCGCCCTCGGCTGCTCCAAATACTGGCTCGGGCCGCAGATTGACCCGATCCTCATGAAGGACACCCTTCAAAAATACAACATGAAGCTCTGCGGACTTGCCCTCGTCTGCGCTTGGGATGGCGACACCGAGGCTCCGAACGAAAAAGAAGCCGCCGACTTCACCATCAACTACCTGAAGCACTTCCCCGGCGCCATGCTTGGCACCGTCACGCTGCCCTCCGGCCGCACGAAGGATCTGCAAAAGCGCCGTCTGAACGTCGCCAAAAACGTGAACGCCGTGTCCCAGCGTGCGCATGATGCCGGCCTCGTCTGCTCCTACCACCCGAACTCCCCGCCCGCCTCGCTCGTCCGCACGCAGGAAGACTACGACGTCGTCCTCAGCAGCCTCGACCCGAAGGTCACCGGCTGGACGCCTGATGTGGGCCACATCATCCGCGGCGGCATGGATGTCATCGCCACGCTCAGCAAGTGGCAGCACCTAATCAACCACATCCATTACAAAGACTACTCCGGCAACGGAGCCGAGCCTTGGGCTCAGATGGGCACCGGCAAGCTCGACTTCCACAAGATCACCGAGTTCCTCGTGGCCCGGAACTACTCCGGCTGGATCATCTGCGAAGACGAGGCGCACTGCGCCGTCGATGATCCGGATGGCGTGACCAAGCAGAACGGCGAATGGTGCAAATCGAACCTGCATCCCATCGTCGGCCTCGCTTGATGTCTTGATGCTTTTTCTCGAACGCCCTCTTCCCCACGGAAGAAGGCGTTTTGTTTTTTCTGAGAAAGCTGCAATACCAAAAAGGGCGTGCAAAGCCCTTCGACTGCGCGATGTCAGCCACCCATGAGTCTCCAGCGCCTAGTTTCCGAGCCTTCACCATTGCTGCCGTTTCTCTTTTCGGCCTATCCCGAGGTCAAAAAGACGAAAGTCAGGCAGTGGCTGAAATATGGTGCCGTGCATGTGAACGGCGTTTCGACCAAGCGACACGACCATGCGCTGGCCAAAGGCGACAAAATCGCCATCCGCCCGCAGAAAGCGCCAGCCGAGACCTCGCCGCTGCCGCCCGGCCTGCGCATCGTGCATGAGGATGGCGCCGTGCTCGTCGTCGAAAAGCCTGCTGGCTGGCTCACCATTGCCAAAGACAGCGGCAAGGGCCGAAACATCTACTCGGTGCTCATGGATCATGTCCGCTCCGCGAATCCGAAGCTCAAAGTTTGGATCGTGCATCGCCTCGATCGCGAAACCTCAGGCCTGATCGTCTTTGCCAAGACCGAGGATGCCAAGCGCACGCTGCAAAAGCACTGGCAGGAGTTCGACAAGCGCTACCTGGCGGTGGTCGAAGGCGTGCCAAAGGAGCCCAAAGGCACGATCCGGTCCTTTTTGGACGAGTCGAACCCGATGCGGGTTTACAGCGCCGCTCCGTCCGAGGATACCCGGGAGGCTGTCACGCACTATCAGGTTCTCAAACAAGGCAAAGGCCGCAGTTTGATTCAGTTGACCCTGGAGACGGGGCGTCGTCACCAGATCCGCGTGCAGCTCAGCGATGCCCGCTGCCCCGTGGTGGGCGATCCACGCTATGGCGCGAAGACCGATCCAGCCAGCCGTTTGGCTCTTCACGCCAGCCACCTGACCTTCAAGCACCCTGTGGACGGTTCTCGCATGACCTTCGACTCCGCGCTGCCGAGGGATCTGGCCGCTTTGCTCTAAAAAAGCGAAACCTCATGCTCCAGCAGGGGCGCATGAGGTTTCGAAGACGTTTCTGGCGTTACTCAATCAGGCTTCCGCCGTCTCGGTGGCACCTTTGTGGCCAAGCTGCTTCACCGCGAGGTTAAGCTGGTCGTACTCGATGGGCTTCTTGATGACCGTGACCGGCCCGTGGGAGAGGATACGGCTGAGGATTTCGCTATCAGGATAGCCCGTGATGACCACGATCGGCAGATCCGGATGAATGGCCTTCAGTTGGGAGTAAACCTCATCACCGGACACATCCGGGAGCTTCAGGTCGAGGAAGACGAAGTCGAACTTCTGCTTCCGAGCCATCGCAATGGCTTCAGAACCACTGCCCACGACCAAGCGGCCGAATCCAGCCTTCTTCAGGAACTGCTTGAAGAGAGCCTGCAGAGCAGGGTCATCGTCCACCACGAGCACGGTAGGCTGGCCGCCTTGCTCCTCTTTGCGCAACACATCGCGATCCAGCAGGCTGCGCTTGATGCGCCAGCGGCCCCCGATCTGCACGGCAGGAAGCTGACCGCGCTGGACGAGGTAATAAACGGTGGGCAGAGGAATCCGGAGGTACTCCGAAGTCTCTTTGACCGTCATAAGTTCGGGCGGTGCGGTATCGGCCATAAGGAGTGTGGGTGGTAAAATCGGGTTGGGGGTGGTTGGAAAGGCGAGGACAGAACTAGAAGCGGAGTCGGCAGTGAGGTTGTAGGCGTTATAATCTCAAGGTCTCGTTTGTTGGTCTAGCGTAGTCGTTATCGTGAATAATAGGTAGATTTGCGATTCTTTGTCAAAAGTGCAACAGCAAACTGCCGATTCATGTAAATCTTTGGAATTCATGAAGTCTTCCATACAAAACGACTCTCATCACAAGAAGGGCAATGAATAGAATCAGTCCACCGCTTGGACAAGTGGCGGTTTGATTGACTATAAAGCCGCTGAACGCTTGAACGGTCGCGATTGCCTGTTCACCCGCTTTGACAAGCCTCCCCCCTCCGGCGAAACTGTCGCACTTTGAAACGCGTCCTCTTCGTCTGCACCGGAAACACCTGCCGCAGCCCTATGGCTGAGGCCTTGTTTCGTGACCTCGTCAAAGACCGGCCCGACTACGAAGTCGGCAGTGCCGGGGTTGCCGCCGCACCGGGCATGCCCGCCAGCAAGCACACCACCGCCATTCTGCGTGAAAAAGGGCTCCTGAGGCCGGATTTCGCCTCGCGCATGCTGGATGAGGACATGCTCCGTGCCGCCACGCATGTCTTTGCGATGTCGTCCCACCACCTCGCGGCCATTGAGGACGAATTCCCGGAGCACGCGGACAAGGTCTATCTCGTTTCCGAGTTCGTCGCGGACGACTCGCTTCGTGGCAAAGACGTGAGCGATCCCTTTGGCGCAGGCCGGGCGGCCTACGACGATACTCTCGCTGACCTCGAGGCCATGCTCCCCAGCCTCGTGGCCTACATCGACCAGACCCACAAGGAGTGACGGCCGGTTTTCGGCCTCGCGTAGGCAAATTGTCTGGTTGCAGACACCGCCAAGTCTCTGCATGGAAACTACCCGCACCAGCCGGCGGATTTTCTTCCCTCATTTGAATTCGTCCCTCGCCATGTCCGACCTTCCTCGCAGCCTCGCCATCGGTTCCGACCACGGTGGCCTCGTGCTCAAAAACGCCGTCGCGGCGCATCTGAAGGCCGCGGGTTTTGAAGTCGAGGACGTCGGCACGCACACGATGGACAGCGTGGACTACCCGGACTTCGCGGAGATGGTCAGCGAGCGTGTTTTGGACGGCCGTGCGGATGCGGGCATCCTCGTTTGCACCACCGGCATCGGCGTCAGCATCGCCGCGAACCGCCACGCCGGCATCCAGGCCTCCCTCGTGCATGATGTGGAGACCGCCAAGATCACCCGCGAGCACAACGCCTCGAACATTCTCTGCCTCGCAGGCAAAACCACGCCCGAGTCTCTGGCGAAAGACATCGCTACCGCCTGGCTCGCCACCCCCTTTGCTGGAGGCCGTCATGGCCGCCGCGTCGATAAAATGAACACCCAAGCCCACCCCCTCAGCATCCTCGCCTCTGCCGATCCCGCCGTCGCCCACATCATCCAGGGCGAGCAGCAACGCCAGCAGGACCACATCGAGCTCATCGCGAGCGAAAACTTCACCTCCCGCGCCGTGATGGCGGCTCAAGGCAGCTGCCTCACCAACAAATACGCCGAAGGTTATCCCGCGAAGCGCTGGTATGGCGGCTGTGAGGAAGTGGACAAGGTCGAGCAGCTCGCCATCGACCGCGCGTGCGAGCTCTTCGGTGCGAAATTCGCCAACGTGCAGCCCCATTCCGGCTCGCAGGCCAATGCCGCCGTCTATTTCAGCGTGCTGCAGCCCGGTGACAAAGTGCTCGGCATGAACCTCGCCCACGGCGGCCATCTCACCCACGGCAACCCCGCGAACTTCAGCGGCCGTTTTTACCAGTTCTGCCAATACGGCGTCAGCGCCACCGATGAGCGCATCAACTACGACGAACTCGCCGAAGTCGCCCTGCGTGAAAAACCGAAGATGATCACCGCCGGTGCCTCAGCGTATCCGCGCATCATCGACTTCAAAAAGATGAGCGAGATCGCCAAGAGCGTCGGCGCGTATCTTTTCGTCGATATGGCCCACATTGCCGGCCTCGTCGCCGGTGGCACGCATCCCTCGCCGATGGAATATGCCGACTTCGTCACCACCACCACGCACAAGAGCCTGCGCGGCCCGCGTGGCGGCATGATCCTCACCAACAACGAAGACCTCTTCAAAAAAATCCAGAGCCAGGTCTTCCCCGGCGTGCAGGGCGGCCCGCTCATGCACGTCATCGCTGCCAAGGCCGTCTGCTTCGGCGAGTGCCTCAAGCCTGATTTCAAAGCCTACACCGCCCAGGTCGTCAAAAACGCCCAGGCCCTCGCCGCCGCGCTCATGGCCCTCGGCTACCGCATCACCAGCGGCGGCACCGACAACCACCTCATGCTCGTCGATCTCCGTCCGCAGAGCCTCAATGGCAAAATCGCCAGCGAGACCCTCGACAAGGCCGCCATCACCGTGAACAAAAACGGCATCCCCTTCGACACCGAGAAGATCACCCTCGGCGGCGGCATCCGCGTCGGCACCCCCGCCGTCACCACCCGCGGCATGAAAGAAGCCGAAATGACCCAAATCGCCTCCTGGATCGACCGCGCGCTCAAGAATCGCGAAAACGACGCCGTGCTCGCCGACATCCGCAAAGAGGTCAGCGAGACGAACAAGCGTTTTCCGCTGCCTTGAGCACTTTGATCGAGTGATGCGGAGGTCACTCCGCATCACTAGACCGCCAGCCGCATCACCGCGGGAGCCGCCCAGATGGCTAGCGCATACAAAGCGCTGGCGATCACGAGGGCAAACAACGCGATCAATCCGATCTCCAGCGTCTTCACGCTGAGGAGAGAGACGCGGGACACTCCAATGTCCTCCAGCGTGGTAAACTCCCGCTTCCTCAATCGGAACGACAAGGCAAACACCAGCGCCGAGACAAACAACGCCGCTCCAGCGGTCGTCAGCAGCATGGCCGCGGCAAAGCCTTCGAGGCGCACGAGCTGTGTCAGCAGGCCCTCCATGTCATCTCGCGGGCGGATGAGCTGCGCCGTTTTGGACCGCGCATAGTCGCCAGCCACCAGCGCCTCCGTTTTGGCATCCGGCGGCACCACGATGGCGGCACTCACGGGATAGTCGCCGAGATCGCCGTGGAAGTGGAAGGAGTTCAAATTCGCATCCGTGACCTCTTGAAACATCCGCACGGCCGCGTTGGCTACCGAGTTGTGATCCTCCTGTTTGAGCACGTCAGTGCCCTTCACATCGTCATGACCATGCGCCCGGCCTTCGATGAGCCACGCGGTCTTAAGATCACAAAACACCGCGTCATCATCGGGTGTGCCGTTGGCGGTCAACACACCCGTCACGCGCATCTTCAGCGGGTAAGTGCCTGCCATGTCAAAGGTCTGCTCCGGCGTCGAAAACACCGCGTCGCCCGGCTTGAGGCCGCGTTCGCGTGCCAGCCGTGCTCCGACGACGCAATCACCCAGCCGCGTGATCTGTTTCCCCGCCGCCACACGCAGCCCGCGAAAGCCAAAATACTCCAATGCCGTGCCGACGATGGGCGCTCCTTGCGCCTCAAAGCGCACATGCAGCGGGATGCCGCCCGCCGGCACCTCGTTGAGCTTCAGCGAAGCCAGATTCTCCTTCTTGAAATACAGCGCCGTCATCATCAGATCGAGCGCACTGCCGCGCGTGCCCACGATCTGCGGCGTCGAGGCCGCCCGCGATCTCAGTTCGGCCTGCGCATGCCGCACCAACACTCGCAGGCAAAGCGGCAGCGCCACCACCAGCCCCAGCGCCGAGGCCAACAGCAGGCTCTGGACGCGATGCCGCAACACATAGCGGAGAGCGAGGTGAAGGGCGGCGGTCATGCAGGGCGCGGATAGTGCGAAGCAAAAAGCCTCTTGCCAACTTTGGATTACGCCTGTAATCCATTCGGATCACGTTTGTAATCCGATGCCATGCCCGCCAAACCCGACGAAGACGATCTCCCCGCCACGCCCCGCATCTCCGACGCCGAATGGACCGTCATGAAGGTCCTCTGGGAACGCGGCACCAGCACGCTAGGCGAGGTCGTGCGCGAGCTTGAAGGCCGTCTGCACTGGAAACCGCGCACCGTGCAGTCCCTCATTCGCCGACTCACCGAAAAAGGCGCGCTCGCCGTCGAGGCCGTGGGCCGAGAATTCCGCTACACGCCCGCCGTCGATCAAAACCACTGCCAACTCGAAGAAAGCCGCAGTTTCCTCGACCGCGTCTTCAACGGTCGCCTCACCCCGTTCGTCGCCGGCCTCATGGAGCGTGAAGAAGTCTCGAAAGACGACCTCGCGGCTCTTCGTGAGGTGCTCGCTCAGGCCGAGCGCAAACTGAAGAAGTGACCGCCTGCTCAATCGTCCTCGTCCTCCTACTCGAACTCGTCCTCGATCCCTGCGCCCTCGTGAGAAGTCAGATGTGAAAAGTCAGAAGTAGCTCAGCCCCTCTTCCAATTTTCAGTTCTCAGTTTCCAATTCTCAATTTTCAGTCCCCACCCGCGCCATGACCTCCGAAGCCCTTCTCCACTGGCTCCAGCGCACCTCCATTGAGGCCAGTCTCCTCATTCTCGCCGTGCTCGGCCTGCGCCTCATGCTCGGCACGCGTCTCAGTCCCGCGTGGCGCATCGGCCTGTGGTTGCTCGTGGGAGCGAAACTGATGCTCCCCGCCTTCATCCCGGCTGGATTTGGCCTTGGGTCGCTCTGTAAGGACATAAGGGACACAAAAGACAAAAGTGACCTCATGATCACCCACAGCGTCTCTTCGGTCCCTTCAGTCCCTTCAGTCCTTTTCGTCCCTTCTGCCACACCCGCCCAGCTTCCTCATTCCTCATTCGACCTTCGTCATGCCGCGCTAGCGGTCTGGCTCCTCGGCACCCTTACCATCCTCACCGCTGCGCTTCTCCGCCAGCGCCGCTTTCACCAGCATCTCTCCACGCTCCCCATCGCCGACGATCCCCATCTATCGTCTCTCCTCTCCCATCTATCCTCTCAGGCCCGCGTCCCCACCCCGCAGATCGTTCTCACCGCCCCCGGCACCACGCCCGCCCTCGTCGGCGTCCGTCAGCCGAAAATCCTCCTTCCATCCGATTGGCAAAACCGTTTCACCGACCGCAGCCTGCGCCACGTCCTCCTTCACGAGTTGCTCCACATCCGTCATCGCGACCTCCTCTGGAACTGGGCCGCCACCGCCGCGCAGGCGCTGCATTGGTTCAATCCGCTGGTTTGGTTTGTCGTGTCTCGCTTCCTGGCCGATCGCGAACTGCGCTGCGACGCCGGTGCGCTGGAGATCCTCGCGCCTTCCGAGCGGCTCGACTACGGCCACACGCTGCTGCGCATTCAGGAAACCTTCTTCGCACCACCGGCCATCGCAGGGTTGGCTCCATGCGTGCGCAACCATCCCACCCTGCGTCAACGCATCCTCATGATCGCCACCCCAACCACCCGCCAGCCCGTCATTCAGGCCCTGCTTGTCCTCACGCTCAGCGTGCTGGTCGGCTACTCCTTCACCACCGCCCGCGCCGCCGAAAAAGAAGTCCCACCCAAGGTCCGCGAAGGCTCCACCACCGCAAAAACGTCAACAGAGTCACCGCGGTCAACAGAGTCCCCCAAACCCGCCATGAAGGACGGCGAACGCGAAGGCGGCAAACCCTCCGCAGAGCGTGAAGGTGGAAAACCCAGCGCCGAACGCGACGGCACCCGCAAACCCGGCCCCCGCGATGGCGAAGGTGAAAAGAAACCCGGCATGCGCGATGGCGACAAGCCCCGCACCGGCTCCCGCGATGGCGAAGGCATGAAAAAGCCCGCTGCTGAACGTGATGCGGGCACTCCTGCCCGCAAAGGCGATGGCGAAGGCCGCAAGCCCTCCGCCGAATCCGGCCAGAAGCCCCGCAAAGGCTCTGAAGGGAGCGCGGACACTCCTGTCCGCAGTTCCAGCGAACTCATCACCCTCAAAGTCATCGACGGCGGCGAAACCGTCCTCATCGGCGACGAAAAAGTCCCCATGAACCGCCTCCGCGGCTTCCTCAGCACCTTCCTCCCCGACCACCCCGGTGCCAAAGTCGAAGTCACCGGCAACGACGACATCCCGCTCAAAGCCCTCCACAACACCGTCGATGCCGTCCGCGACAACGGGAACAAGAATGTGGGCATCAAGGCGGAGTAAACCGGCTAGTCCTTTAAATCTGAATCATCATGGCCGAAAACAGTTCAGAACCTCCAAAGTCGAATAACTTAGAGGGATGCCTGGCATTTGCTGCCGGAGCAATTTTGGCCCCCATTCTTCTGTTTAGTTTTGCTACAGCCATCTTTGGTAGCAGCCGCCATGACTCGGCATCCGGCTGGGGATTGGCTCCTATCCTGCCGTATCTTTGGGTTGTAATGTGGCTGCCGGTTTACGCCATTTCATATGCGCTGGTTTGCGGTGTTCTTCAAAAGTGCGTTCAGCCAAAGGGTTCTGTCTCCTTGCCTGCGGCACTCGCAGCCACCTTGATCTACATCTTGGCCGCGCTCATCGCTCGCTGGCTATCCAAGGACGGTTCTTTCAGTTTCTACGGGTAAAACACTCAGGCCATCATCATGCACTCCTCCTTCCGCCTTCGTCATTCCTTCCTCATTCTGATTTCGGCCTTCGTCATTCCGCCGCTCGCGACGGCCGCGACACCTGCCGAAGTCACCGCCGCGGCGATCAAAGCCGTCTCCTTCTACCACGCCCACGCGGCGGCCCATGGCGGTTACGTTTATCGCTACAGCGCCGACTTCACGCTGCGTGAAGCTGAGGGCATTCCCGGCCCGGACACGATCTGGATTCAGCCGCCGGGCACGCCCGCGGTCGGGATGGCGATGCTGGATGCTTACGAGGCCACGAAGGACGAAAAGTGCCTCGCCGCCGCCGTCGAGGCCGCGCGATCTGTTTCGCGCACGCAGCTCGCTTCCGGTGGTTGGGACTACTCGGGCCATTTCGATGCCAAGGGCCGCGAATCGAAGAATTACTGCCGCAAGGCCGATGGAACGGCCATTCCACGCACGCAGACCGCCACGCGCGAGGCTGGCTGGCACAACTGGCGTCGTCAGGACAAGAAAAACTACGCCACCTACGACGACGATGTCTCCCAGGCCGCCACGCGCTTGCTCGTGCGTGTCGATCACGCGCTCGGTGGCAAGGACGCCGAGATCAAAGACGCTGCCGACTTCGCGCTGCGCACGATCATCATGACGCAGTATCCCGCCGGTGGTTGGAGCGCGAATTTCGACGACGCTCCCACCTTTCCGCCGCCTGTCGAAAAGTATCCCATCAAGCCCGCGAACTACCCGCAGGATTGGCCGCGCAAGTGGCCGAAGGACTTCAGCGGCTGCTACGTGCTCAATGACAACACGCACGCCACCTTGATGAGCACATTGCTCCTCGCCTGGCAGCTCCGTGGCGATGCCCAATACCTCGCGGCCGCCAAACGCGGCGGCGACTTCCTCCTGCTCGCGCAGATGCCCGATCCGCAGCCCGCCTGGGCGCAGCAATACAACGCCGACATGCAGCCCGTGTGGAGCCGTCAATTCGAGCCCACCGCCATCAGCGGTCGCGAAAGCCAGGCCGCCATGTGGGCGCTGCTGAAGCTCGCCGCCGCCACCGGCGACAAAAAATACCTCGCGCCCGTCGCCAAGGCCATCACCTACCTCCGCACCGTGCTGCTGCCCGGCAACAAGCTCGCCCGCTTCTACGAACTGAACACCAACAAGCCCCTCTACTTCGAGCGCGGCCCCGGCGGCAAAGGTTTCGAGCTCACCTACTCCGACAAAAACGCCTCCTCGAACTACGGCTGGGTCTGGGACAGCGAACTCGACGCCCTGCAAGCCGCCGGCAGCCAGATCGCCCGTGGCGAGCCCGTGACCTTCCCCCGCACCGAAAAAGAACGCTGGTCCTCCCCGCCCACCGACGCCGACATCGCCACCATTCTCCAAGAACAAGCCCCCAACGGCTCCTGGCCCATCACCGACGACGACCGCGGCATCATGCGCGATGCGAACGGCAAAAAAACCAAACCCGTCGGTGGCGTCCTCTACAGCCTCGACTTCGTCCAAAACGTCAAAGCCATGAGCGCCTGGCTGAAAGCCAAATCAGGCCTCAAATAAGCCTGTCCAATTGTGGCCGGAGTCTTGCGCCTCACGCGGAACCGTGTATGGACCCCGTCCCCCGGAGGATTTTCCAGAATCCTTTCTTGAAAAAGCTCCATTTATTAACCAAACTTAATTAATTCAGTCCTCATGTCAGACCTCATCATCGCCCAGGTCATCGGCCGCGAAATCATCGACTCCCGCGGCAACCCCACTGTCGAAGTCGATGTCCTCCTCGATGGTGGCGCAGTCGGCCGTGCGGCCGTCCCCTCCGGTGCCTCCACCGGCGAACACGAAGCCCTCGAACTGCGTGACGGCGACAAGAAGCGCTTCCTCGGCAAAGGCGTGAAGAAAGCCGTCGCCGCCGTGAACGGCGCGATCGCCGATGCGCTGGTCGGTTGTGATGCCACCGACCAGGTCGGTCTCGACAAGGCCATGCTCGCCATCGACGGCACACCCACGAAGTCCAAGCTCGGCGCGAACGCCATCCTCGGTGCCTCGCTCGCCATCGCCAAGGCTGCCGCCACCGCCATGGGCCAGCCTCTTTACAAGTATGTTGGCGGTCCGAACGCCAAGGTGCTCCCCGTTCCGATGATGAACATCATCAACGGCGGCGCTCACTCCGATGCTCCGATCGATTTCCAAGAGTTCATGATCATGCCCGTCGGTGCCCCGACCTTCTCGGAAGCCCTTCGTTACGGCGCGGAAGTGTTCCACTCCCTCAAGAAAATCCTTCACGACCTCGGCCTCAACACCGCCGTCGGTGACGAAGGTGGCTTCGCCCCTACGCTGAAGAGCGCCGACCACGCGCTTGAAGTCATCTCCCAAGCCGTCGAGAAGGCAGGCTACAAGATCGGCAAGGACATCGCCTTCGCCCTCGACGTCGCTTCCTCCGAGTTCTACGACAAGAAGAAGAAAAAGTACGTCTTCAAGAAGAGCGACAAGCGCGAGCTGACCTCCGAGGAGCTCGTTGCCTACTACGCCGGTCTGAAGAAGAAGTACCCGATCATCTCCATCGAAGACGGCTGCGCCGAAAACGATTGGGACGGCTGGAAGGTGCTCACCGACAAGCTCGGCGCGACCACGCAGCTCGTCGGCGATGACCTCTTCGTCACGAACGTGAAATTCCTCCAGAAGGGCATCGACCAGAAGACTGCGAACTCCATCCTCGTGAAGGTGAACCAGATCGGCTCCCTCACCGAGACGCTCGACGCCGTCGATCTCGCCCACCGCCACGGCTACACCGCCGTCATGAGCCATCGCTCCGGTGAAACCGAAGATTACACGATCGCCGACCTCGCCGTCGCCACGAACTGCGGCCAGATCAAGACCGGCTCCATGAGCCGCAGCGACCGTATCGCGAAATACAACCAGCTCCTTCGCATCGAGCAGCAGCTCGGCGACACCGCCATCTACGGCGGTCGCATGAAGGTGAAGGCCTGATCCGCACGCCCATGAAACTCCGAGTGACACGCGCCGACCTGCCCCAGGGCAACCTGGAGCATTGGGCGCGTGTCCTCCTGCGGGTGGCGAAGTTTATCCTTCTGCTGCTCGTGGCTCCCGTCATTCTCATCGTCTTCCACAACCCGCTCGATGCCCAGACAGCCATGCGGGACAAGCTGGAGCAGCTCAAGCACCAGCGTGACAGCCTCGCCCAGGAGCGCGACAAGCTCCTCCGCCGCAAAGACTGGCTCGAAAAAGACGACGCCTACCTCGAATTGATGTCCCGCGACCGCCTCAATCGCCAAAAAGAGGGCGAGTATATTCTGCGGTTCTGACCTCAGCCGGGGCAAGAATGCCCCGATTACGCTTGCTGCGACTGCCAGAAGTCGCGCAGCTCACGGAGCTGCTTTTTGTTCGGTTTGGTGATCTGCTCATGCTCCGGCGGTGTGATGAGCTTTTTCTCACGACGTGCCTCCGAGGCTTTGTGGAACCATTCCGCGGGTGTGAGGTTCTCGCAGAACTCCGCCACACGGGGCGGGCCGAGGCGTTGAGCCGGTGCGCCGAGCACTTTGAGGCGCAGACGAAGATCACCGCGCACAACTTCGATCACATCGCTGGGTCGCAGCTCACGCGAGGCCTTCACGATTTGACCACCGATGGTCACATTGCCCTTCGCGCAGGCTTGCGTGGCCAAGGAACGTGTTTTGAAGACACGCACATGGTGCAGCCATTTGTCCGCCCGCTGAGTCTCGACCGGCTCGCTCATGCTTTCTGATAGGTTCGCTCGCCAAAGATCGCGCTCCCCACGCGGACGATGGTGGCACCTTCCTCGATGGCGACTTCAAAATCGTGGCTCATGCCCATCGAAAGCCGGGGCAGGGGAGCGCCGCCGAGCTTTTCGAGTTCATCGCGGAGGTTTCGCAGCTCGATGAAATATGGACGCGTCTTCTCCGGCATCGGATCAAAGGGCGGGATGCACATCAGGCCTTGAATGTGGAGGCGGTCGAGCTGGTAAAGTGCCTCCAGGCCGCCCTCGCGCAGTTCCGCGGGCTTGAAGCCATGCTTCGTGCACTCCGCGGCCAGATTCACTTCGAGATACACTTTGGGAAAAAGGCCCAGCTCACCGCCGATGCGTTGGATGTCGCGAGCGAGATCGAGCGAATCAACGCTGTGCACGACATCCACGAGCGGCAGGATTTTGCGCACTTTGTTCGATTGAAGGTGGCCGATGAGATGCCAGCGCAGTTTGGATGGCAGTTCGGGTGCCTTCGCCAGCACCTCCTGCACCTTGTTTTCACCAAACAAGAGCTGTCCGGCCTCGAAAGCCTCGCGGATGGCCTCGGCGGGAAAAGTCTTCGAAACTGCCAGCAAGTCCACGGAGGCCGCGTCACGGCCTGCACGCGTGCAGGCGGCGTTCATGCGTTCGTGGATGGCGGCGATTCGGTCGGAGATTTCACTCATGCGGGAGAAATCCGAAAAGCAGACCTCTCCGCAACGTATTTTCCGCCCCAACACCATCCTCCATGCAATCACGCCGCCATTTCATCCGCCAGTCCGCCGCCACGCTGTTCGCCGCCCCTTGGGTCACCACCGGGATGCGGGCTGCCTCACCGAATGGCAAGCTGCGCCACGCGGCCTTTGGTGCCAGCGGCATGAGCTGGGCGGACATGACGAGCCTGTCGAATCATCCCATGTGGGAGCTGGTGGCCGTGTGCGATGTGGACACACGCAACTTCAAGCGGGCGCAGGAGAAGTGGCCGAACATCAAAGTGTATCAGGACTGGCGTGAACTGCTCGAAAAGGAGTCTGAGAACATCGACAGCGTGAACGTTTCCACGCCGGACCACATGCACGGCAGCATCGGCATCGCGTCGATTGCCAAAGGCAAGCACGTTTACGGGCAGAAACCGCTCGCGCACAACCTGTGGGAATGCCGCCAGATGGTCGAGCGTGCTCGTGACAAGGGCGTGATGACCCAGATGGGCATCCAGATTTCCTCCGACTTCTCCGAGCGTCTCGCCGTCGAGCTCATTCAGCTTGGTGTGATCGGCAAGGTGAAGGAGGCGCACACCTTCTCGAACAAGAAGTGGGGTGACATGGAGGTGCGTCCGCAAAAGAGCGATCCCATCCCCGCGGAGCTTGATTGGGACAAGTGGCTCGGCGTTGCCCCTGAGCGCAGCTACATCAAAGGCTACGATCATCCCGGCAACTGGCGCAAGCGTCGCGACTTCGGCACCGGCACGCTCGGTGACATGGGCTGCCATATGTTCAGCGGCTGGTTCCGCTCGCTCGATCTCGCCGCACCCACCGCGGTCGTTTCACGCGGTCCGGCACCGAACAAGGACAACTGGGCCATCAACGCGGTCGTCGAATACACCTTCAAAGGCACGAAGTTCACCGCTGGTGAGAGCATCAAGGTCACTTGGACGGATGGTGATGCCCGTTCGCCGGCTGAAGTGATGGCGCTGGCAGGTGATGTGGCTAAATTCCCCGGCCAGGGCACGATTTACCTCGGCACCGATGGCGTGCTGCTGCATCCGCACGGCTCCACGCCGATGCTTTACCCGCGTGACAAGTTCACCGGCTACAAATACCCGAAGCTTGAGCCGCGGAATCACTGGTTCGATTTCATCGACTGCTGCCTGAAAGGCGATAAGAAGCCCAGCGCGAACTTCGACTATGCCGGCCCGCTTACCGAGGCGGTGCTTCTCGGCTGCCTCGCGAGTGCGTTCCCGAATGAAAACCTCACCTGGGATGCGCCCGCGCTCAAGATTCCGAACAACGCCGCCGCGGACAAGATGGTCCGTCGCGACTACCGCAAGGGCTGGGAGATCGTCTGAGGCTGCTTTTGAGAGTCACGCGTCTTGTTTGCCACGCCGAGGTCTGCTAGCCTCGGCGTGTTGAATTTCGACCTTCCAGCCTCGCACAGCCTTCCGCGTTCGCGGCGGGGCTTCACCTTGCTGGAAATGTCCATCGTGCTGTTGATCCTGGCGCTGCTCGTGGGAGCTGTGTTTGGCATTTTGCAGAGCTCATTGCAGCTCGCGGACAACGTGAAGGCCGAATCGGATCGCGAACTGCGGGTGCAGAAGTTTGTGGAGCTGTGCGAGAATGCTTTCAATCGTCTCCCGCCGGATGGCGTGATCTCCATCCGCCCGCAGAAGGGCTTTGGCAGCCAGCAGCAGATGCTGGAGATCGCCTTCGCGCTCTCACCGTTCGATGCGGCTACGCCTGGCATTGTCACCATCGGCTCTGTGGCGGCGAAAGATGGTTCGCTGGAGGTTGGAGTGTCGTTTGAAGAGGTGCCGCTGAACTTTGCCCCGACGCAGCGAAACAACACCGCACGCCCTGTGGAGGTGCCGCTGCTGCGTGGCATCCATTCGATGCACTGGCGGGTGTATGATCCGCAGTCGCAGAAGTGGGTGGACCAATGGAACGAAAAGGCCGTGGCGGCTGAAATCATCAAAAGCGGGCAGACGACGCTCACCGGCTTGCCACCGTCTGGTCAAAATCTCTCGCTGAATCTCAACGTGGGTGATCCCACGCAGCCTCCTGGTGCCGCCAACTCGCCCGCCACGCCGCCTCCGGCGCAAAACCTCGGCACTTCCATGTATCCTCGCCCGCCAATGCTCGAGCTCAGCATCTCCGAAAACGGCGAGGAGCCCCGGCGCTGGATCTTCTGGATTCCCGAATCCGTCGTGCCCCAGTGATGCGCGGCGTCACAGTGCCTCGATCTGCCTTCCGATCTCGGTGTAATAACCGGCCACCATGCTGACGATGCGGTAGGCCGCATACATCACCACGCCGGCGTAGAAGAGCTTCGGCAGCCAGTTCGAGACGCGTTGAAGGGACTCTTGGGCTTCGATCATCTCGGCGGCGGCCCACGAGTTCATCTCACGGTCGAGCGTGCCCGCTTCTTCGGCGGTGCTCACGCTGTGGACAAACACAATGGGAAAGCCATGCACGTCAGCCATGGAACCGCCGATCATCTCTCCTTGGGCGATCTTTTTGGCAGCATCCTCCGCAGCCCGGCGCAGCACGCCGCTGTGCGAGGCTCCCCCGGCCATCAGCATGCACTCCGCCATGCGCATGCCCGCCAGCAGGCAGGCGTGAAACACCTGCGCAAAGCGTGCCAGCGCCCAGTGCTGGCGCACGCTGCCGATCAGCGGGATGCGCCACAGCCAGCGTTCCACCTCCGCGGAGGCGGTGCCCTTTCGTGAAAGCCAGCGCCAGCCGATGATGGTGAGTCCGATCACCAGCCAGAAGATCAAAAGCGTGAGAATGACCCGCCGCAGCGGGCTTTCCGTGCCATTCATCTCCGCTGTGACCAACGCGGGCAGTTCCGGCAGCAGCAAACCGAGGTGCGCGAGCACGAGCGGGTAGATCATGGCCGATCTCATCTGCTTCAGCCCGAGGTCCCAGGCCTCAAAATACCGCGCCAAGTGCCCGAATCCATCTGCGAGCCTGCCGCTGCGTTCGCCCGCTGAGATTAGTGTCCACTCCAACTCGCCGGAGAAGGCCTTGTTATGTGTCTCGACGGCCTCCGCCACACTTTGTCCGGCCTTCAAACCCTCTTGAAGGCCTTGCAGCCACGTTTGGCGGGCATGCGAGGGATTTTGCCCGAGGAGCAAATCGAGCGTCCGGTCGAGATGAAAGTCCGCTCCGGTCAGTTTGGCCAGTTCGCGGTAGAGGGAGGCTTTTTCGGAAAGTTTCATCGCCGGGCGCAAACCTCGCCCCGGGCAGCGGGCAGGGCAAGTTTGCTGACAATTAGCCAATCATCTAGCTGGCGCTTTCCGCTCAAGCTGAGTAAAAAGCGCATCTCCCGAATGGCACTCTCAGACAAATTCGATCCAGACGCCCGCTGGATGCATCAGGCAATCGACCAGGCAAAGCGCGGCATCGGCCTCACCAGCCCCAATCCTCCCGTGGGTGCCGTCATTGTGGCCCAAGACCGCGTCATAGGTCAGGGCTATCATGCGAAAGCCGGTGGCCCGCATGCCGAGGTGGAGGCCATCAAGGACGCGAAGGCCAGTTTTCCGAAGTTACTGCCCGGCGCGACCATTTACGTCACCCTCGAGCCCTGCTGCACCCATGGCCGCACGCCGCCGTGCACCGATGCGATCATCGCCGCGGGCATCAAACGCGTCGTGATCGGTGCCAATGACCCCAATCCCTCCCATCACCAAAAGGCTCGCGACATCCTCATGCTCGCCGGGGTGAGCGTGAAATCCGGCACGCTGGCCGATGAATGCGGTGAACTGATCCTCGCCTTTTCGAAATGGATCACCACCGGCATGCCTTACGTCATCGCCAAGGCTGGCCAGAGCCTTGATGGCCGCATCACACGGCCTGCGGGCGAGAGCCAGTGGCTCACCAGCAGTGCCGCCCGCATCCATGGCCGCCGCCTGCGCCTGCGATCCGATGCCATCATCGTCGGTGCCGAGACCGTGCGGAAGGACAACCCCCGCCTCACCCTGCGCGATGGCTGCGCCGCTACCGGGAAGGAGCAGCCCTGGCGTGTCATTCTCACCCGCAGCGGCGATATTCCCGCAGACTGCCATCTCCTGAATGATGTCTACAAGGAGCGCACGCTCATCATGCAGGGCGTGGACCTGCGCGAGGTGATGCGGCAGCTCGGCGAGCGTGGCGTCGTCACCGTGCTCATCGAGGGTGGCGGCATCATTCTCGGCCAGGCCTTCCGCGAGCAGCTCGTGGATGAGGTGCACTGGTACATCGCGCCCTTGCTTTGCGGTGGCGGGCGTCCCTCGCTCGCCGGGCCAGCCTTGCCAGCCTCGGTGGAGCTCGATCAGGCCAAAGTGATGCCCATCGGCGACAACGTCCACATCAGCGGGTTTGTGAAAAAGGTCCCCCAACCGGCCTGAAGCACCATGTTCCCTCCTCCCAATCGTCTCGGCATCAAAATCTGCGGCTTCAAAGACCCTCGACAGGTGCCGCTCGTCTTTGACCTGGGTGCTGATGCGGTCGGCATCAACCTCTGGCCGCAGTCAAAGCGCTACCTGCCGCTCGCTGAAGCCGAGCAGCACCTCGCGGAAACCGCCGCGCATCATCATCTCGTGGCCGTTTTGGTGAACCCGGACGCGGCGCTGCTCGATGCCACCATTCGCAGCGGCCTCTTCCGCACGCTGCAATTGCACGGCGATGAGCCGCCATCGCTCGTCGCCGAGCTGCTCGAGCGTGGTCAGCAGGTCATCAAGGCCTTCCAGGTGCGTGATGCAGTCTCGCTGGATGCCATCGGCACCTACGCCTGCGCCGATGTGCTGCTCGATGCCTACAATCCCGGCCTGTATGGCGGCGCTGGGCATTCGTTTCCGTGGGATCTCGCCGTGCAGGCTGCCGATCGCTTCCCGGACAAGCGCATCATTCTCTCCGGCGGTCTCACGCCGCAAACCATCGCCACCGCCATCGCGCAGACGCATCCCGCCGCGGTCGATGTGGCCAGTGGTGTGGAATCCTCGCCCGGGGTGAAGGATCTGGCCCTCGTGGCCGAGTTCATCCATCAGGCACGCGGCTGAGCCCCGTCTCTTTTACGGCGGTTTTAGAGCTTGCGGCAGGGGCGTGGTTTTGATACTTCCCGCGCCCCACTGCCCCCATGAGCAAAGCCGCCTCCCAGCCCCCGGAACTGTCCTTCGAGGACGCGATGTCGCGTCTCGATGAGATCGTCGGCGCGATGGAGACGGACCGCATGCCGCTGGAGGAGATGATCCGCAGCTACGAGGAAGGGATCGCCCTGCTGAAAAACTGCCGCCAGCGCCTCGACGGGGCCCGTCGGCGGGTCGAGCTCATCTCCGCCGACCTCGAAAGTGGCAAGGCCAGCACTTCATCCTTCGACGCCGATGCCGCCGCGGAGGAAGATGATGCCGCGACCAGCCGCCAATCGCCTCCAAAACGTCGCAAAGCCTCCGAGGGCGACGAAATCCGGCTCTTTTAAGTTTTTACCTCTGACACTCGATCTCTTCCGTGGACTCCGACCTGCCTGCCATCCATTCGCCCGCCGACCTCAAAGCTCTTCCTGCGGAGAAACTTCCCGCGCTGGCTGAAAAAATCCGCCAGACGCTCATCGAGACCCTCAGCCAGACCGGTGGCCATCTCGGCCCGAATCTCGGCGTCGTGGAGCTCTCCATCGCGATGCACCGCGTCTTTGACACGCCAAAGGATCGCTTTGTCTTCGATGTGGCGCATCAGGCCTACGTCCACAAGATGCTCACCGGCCGCTGGGACAAGATCGGCACCATCCGCCAGTATGAGGGCCTGAACGGCTTCTGCCTCCGCACGGAGAGCGAGCACGACTGCTACGGCGCGGGCCACGCTGGCACCGCCCTAGGCGCGGCGCTGGGCATGGCTACCGCTCGTGATCTCAATGGCACGGACGAGCATGTCGTCTGCGTGGCCGGTGACGCCGCCTTCACCTGCGGCCCGGTGTTTGAAGCGATGAACAACGTCGCTGCGCACACGAAGAAGCTCATCATCGTGCTCAACGACAACGAGTGGTCCATTGATCGCAACGTCGGAGCCATCGCGAAATACTTCAACAGCATCGCCACGCATCCCGGCTTTGCTTCGCTGCATCAAAAGGCCGCGAAGTTCGTCGAGTTCGTGCTCGGCCAGGACGTGCGGAAGCTCGCGAAGAAGGCCGAGGACCATGCCAAAGGCATCCTGCTGCCGCAAAGCGCCACACCGGCGAATCGCAGCCTGCTCTTTGATGAGTTCGGCATCCGCTACTACGGCCCGATTGATGGTCACAACCTCCCGCTGCTGATCCAGACCTTTGAGTTTCTCAAGACGCAGGACGAGCCCGTCATCCTCCACATCATCACGGAGAAGGGCAGGGGCTACAAACCGGCTCTCGAAGATCCCGGCAAGTTCCACGGCCTGGGCAAATACAACATCGAGACCGGCGAGACGCCCGTGGCGAACAAGCCCACTTACTCGCAGGTGTTTGCCCGCACCGTCACCGACTTCGCGAAGGAGGACAAAAAGATCGTCGCCATCACCGGTGCCATGCCTGGCGGCACCGGCCTCAGTGTTTTCAAGAAGGAGATCCCCGAGCGCTACTTCGATGTCGGCATCGCCGAGGAGCACGCGGCGCTTTTTGCCTGTGGCATGGCCACCAGCGGCGTGAAGCCCTTCCTCACCATCTACTCCACCTTCATGCAGCGTGCCTTTGACATGATCGTGCACGACATGGCACTGCAAAACCTGCCCGTGCGCCTTTGCATGGACCGTGGCGGCCTCAGCGGCGACGACGGTCCCACGCATCACGGCCTGTTCGACATCGCCTACCTCCGCGGCGTGCCTGGCATCGTTCACATGCAGCCGCGCAATGAAGACGAGTTCGTGGACATGCTCTGGACCATGGCCCACTACGAAAAGGGCCCCATCGCCATCCGCTATCCGCGTGGCAATGGCCCCGGCGTCACGCCGAAGGACAAGCCTGCTCTCCTTGAAATCGGCAAGGCCGAAGTCGTCGCCGATGGCAGCGATGTCGCGCTCATCGCCCTTGGCGACATGTTCCCGGTGGCGGAGGAAGCCAAGAAGCAACTCGAAGCCAAGGGCCTCAGTGTCGCCCTCATTAATCCCCGCTGGATCAAGCCACTCGACGGTGCCTGCATCGAGTCTTACGCGAAGAAGGTGAAGGTCATCTGCACCCTCGAAGACCACGTCCTGCGCAACGGCTTCGGCTGCGGCGTCATCGAGCATCTCAGCGATGCCGCCATTCGCACGCCCGTCGTGCGCATCGGCTGGCCGGACGAGTTCGTCGAACACGGCACCATCCCCATCCTGCGCACCAAGCACGGCCTCACCGCCGAAAACTGCGTGGCGAAGGTGCTCGCAGCCATCGGTTGAGCATTTTCAAGCAAGGACACCCGTAGCATAGCCTTTCTAGGCTGTGCTCACCCAATGCCGCACAGGCTAGAAAGCCCATGCTACACCGCCGCGCCTTCCTTCAAAACAGCACCCTCTGCCTCGCCGGCTTCAGCGGCCTTCAAGCCGCCGATTCGGAGGCCAAAGCGCTCGTCAAGGTCGGTTTGATGACCGATCTGCACTACGCGGACAAACCGCCGACCAAGACCCGCTTTTACCGCGAAGCCCTCGCCAAGCTCGATGAGGCCATCGAGGTCATGAACCGCGAAAAACCGGCTTTGGTCGTCGAACTCGGCGATTTCATCGATCAGGCTGATTCGGTCGAAAAGGAGATCGAGTGGCTTCAAACGATGGAATCGCACTTCGCGAAGCTTTCGATGCCCCGCCACTACGTGCTCGGCAATCACTGCGTCGGCACGCTCACCAAGCAGGAGTTCGCCGCGAACACGAAGGCCTGCGGCGGTCACGAGGTCTTCGAGGCCGGTGGCGTGACCTTCCTCATCCTCGATGCCTGCTTCCGCAGCGACGGCACGCCTTATGCCCGCAAGAACTTCGATTGGAAGGATGCGAACATTCCCGCCAGCCAGCTTTCCTGGCTCGAAAGCGAACTCAACAAGGCCAGCGGCCCCGTCATCGTCTTCGCCCATCAGCGTCTCGATGCCGACAAAGCCCACGCCGTGCAAAACGCCGCCGCCGTTCGTTCGCTCCTCGAAAAGTCCGGCAAGGTGCTCGCCGTCTTCCAAGGACACTCGCACAAGAACGACTACCAGCAGATCGCCGGCATCCATTACACCACCCTCGTCGCCATGGTCGAAGGCAGCGGCATCGAAAACAATGGCTACACGATGCTCGATGTGCTCGCGGATGGCTCGCTGCGTTTGAATGGCTTCCGCAAACAGGTCAACCGCACCTTAGGCCGGTAGCATCGCCGTGACCCAAGTTGCCCAGCACAGAGCAACACTCCATTTCTCCATCGCCGTTCAGGGGGCAGTCCGCGCCTTGGAGTTTGGTAGTCCCGCCTTCAGGCGGTCAGGAAAGGGCGGGCGGCATGGAATTGCCGCCGTGGCCAGCCAAGGAGCCGGACTTGCCAAGTCCGGGCCTGGGTGGCTCGTCGGCACTTGGCAAGTGCCGCTCCTTGAGGCCGCCTTTTCCTTCACGAAGCGGACGAGAGCGTCCGCGCTCCTTTCGTGCTCTCCCCGTCTCAAAAACTCCAAGTCTGGAATCTACCGTCTCAGCGCATTGATCAGCTCGTCCAGCTTGTTCGCCAGGTCCTGCACCTCGCTTTGGGTTGGCGGATCGCTCACCACGAGGTTCAGCGTGCTCACCCCATTGCTGTTCGCGCTGCTCTGGCTCAGCATGTTCAGTTCCGCGTTGTTCAAATCCGTCTGCGTCACCTCCCCTGGTGGACCTTGCGGACCGGTGGGCCCGCTGGGTCCCATCGGCCCTTCCGGTCCCGGCGGACCTCCCGATGGACCTTGCGGACCTTCCGGCCCCTGCGGCCCCATCGGACCTTGGACTCCCTGCGCCCCCTCCGGACCTTGCGGACCCGCCGGACCTTCGGGGCCGGGCGGTCCTGCGGGAATCGTGTCGATCAGGTCTTTGAGGCCGTTGAACTGCGACCGCAGCGGGGCCGATTCGATCAGGGCGTTCGTCGGTGGGTAGGTGGGATCGAACATAGACTGGGAATGGTGAGACTTTGAGATGGGGAGATGGGAGCCCGGACATTCGCTTTGCGGGTTGGCCGCAGGGAGGGCGGGATTGCATTCCCGCCGAAGATTCGCCTCGGAGAGGCGGTGTACGTTGTTCGGGCTTCAGCCCGCGCATGGGTTGTGTAGTCCCGCCTTCAGGCGGTCAGAGACGGAGGGCAGCATTGCATTGCCGCCGAAGGCAGCCAAGGAGCCGGACTTGCCAAGTCCGGGCGGAGTGGCTCCGCATCCGGCACTTGGCAAGTGCCTCTCCTTGAGCCCATCACGGCGCTCTCTCCGTCGCCTCATCGCTCCAGGCACCGGGACCGGCGCTGCCGATGGCACGCACGCGGAAGGCATAGACCAGTCCGGGCGTCAGGCCGGTCGCGGAGATGCGGACGGTCGTGCTCGTCTTCAGCGAGCTCCAAGGCGGATTGCCATCGTGCAGGCGGCACTCCCACTCGTAGCTGCTGGCACCCTTCACCGCGTTGCAGCGCAGGTCGATCTGGCCCTCCATGTCCGAGGAGGTGGCCCGCAGGTCACCCGGGGCCGGCAGGGTGCCCACGGGTTCCGGCGCGGTGCGCAGCGGGAAGCCCGTGCTCGCCAGCGCCACGAGATCGTTTGGCGTCACCGCCTCGCAGTTGTTCGCTCGCGCGGTGCATACCGTGTCCCACGCCTCCTCCTTGGCCTTGCGGTCCTGCACCTTCTGCTTCCAGACCGTCTCGGCCACGTCCGCCGCGGCATCCGCCGCCACCAGATCATCCTGGGCGGCCTGGAATTGCGCATCCGTCGGCACGCGGGTGGGCTGCGGATAGGCCGCGTTCCCGGTCATGCTGGTGATGTGATTGGCACCGAGGGCGATCTTTTCGGCCACGGTCTTCTGTTTCAGTTCGAGTTTGAATCGGGTCATGGTTCGGTTCCTCACGAGTGTCACGGCAGGCACCGGCCCGGCGGAGTCGTAGCGGAGAGCAGGCGATGAATCATAGCGCTGACCAGGGCTGTCGAATCGCAGGGGCATGGCGGTGTCATCTTTCGCCGCCCATGGTTGCCTCGATCTCGCCGAGTACCTCCGCTAGAGAGTTGGCCTGCCGCACTTTCTCCGCCAGGCCGTTGCGCCGCCACTTCTCCTTCACGCGCATGATCTGCCCGTCGAGCTCCGGTTCGCACAGGTCCAGCCCATGGAGAAGGCGGAAGCGTGTCGCGTCATTCATGCCCGTGCGGGCGTGCTCCGCATGCTGCACGCTCCCTCGTGCCAGGCCCGCCCGGTCCGCCAGCTCGTCCTGGGAGAGGCCCGCCTCCCGCCGGCGCAGGATCAGGCAGTAGGAACGCACATACAGATGCAGCTTCACCTCGGCATCCAGTTCATCACGGGACAGCTTCATGGCAGGCAGGGGTTGGTTAAGGCTCTACACGATTGAGTGCGTACATTCTTAGGCCGAGCCCTCCACCACCCCCAAAAAACCGCCGCACTCACACCAGCACTAGCCGCCTCCTAGCCGGGTATGCCCGCACACCCATCCCGGTGTGACCGCATACCCAGCCAGGTATGCTCACACACCCATCCCGGTGTGCCCACACACCCATCCCGGTGTGACCGCATACCCATCCCGGTGTGACCGCATACCCATCCCGGTATGCCCATGAACCCATCCCGGTGTGCCCACATACCCATCCCGGTGTGACCGCATACCCAGCCCGGTGTGACTGCATACCCAGCCCGGTGTGACTGCATACCCAGCCCGGTGTGCCCACATACCCATCCCGGTGAGACCCCACACCCATCCCGGTGTGCCCACACACCCATCCCGGTATGCCCACACACCCATCTCGGATTTGCCAAATCCGACCTCGGATTTCGGAAATCCGACCTCGGAAATGCCAAATCCGACCCCCAAACCCCGAAAAACGGCCCAAAACCGTCGAAAAGCCTCCCTCCAACCGCTGGCCCGTCTGCCTCCGCCGCGCCGTTCTTCAATCTGCTTCACCGGCGCTGCCTGCTTCTCTCCCATGCCTTGCAGAGGAAGGCGAGTGGTTCGCAGGCATGACCTCATGGGGAAATTTAGCACTAGTGCTACCAAACCGCTCACGATCACCGGGACTAAACATTTATTTATTTTGTCCAGTCGGTAGATTTACCTCGGGAAGACACTTGCCGCCCCCCACTTGTCTCAGGTTATACCAACGCGGAAATTCAAATAAATCACGCGTTCAGATTCATGAGCACCTTCCGCCGCTTCACCCGCCGTGCCTGGCTCCTTCATGGTTACCTCCTTGCCAGCATGATCCTCTGGCCCGTGCCCGCGGCACGCTCTTACTGGACCTGGGATGCCGGCACGGGGACCAAAGTGGAGGTCACCGATCCGGCCGTGGGCGATTCGTGGTGGGGGGAGGACAGCGACGGCGATGGCCTGACGAATGCCGAGGAGGCGGCCTTCGGCTCGGATCCCTACTGCCGGGATAGCGATTACGACGGCCTTACGGACAGCGATGAGCGGGATGTGACTCCCGCCATGCTCGGTTACTCGGGCACCACCGATCCTTGGAATTGGGACAGCGATGCGGATGGCTATTCCGACCATGACGAATACTGGGCTTGGCAGTCCGGGCTCGCGTTGAATGTCAGCTACTACAGCCAAACAACGCCCAGCCCCCTGCCGCCGGACTATTACCGTGACCTCGACGGAGACGGCACTTACAATCTCTGGGACTATGCTCCGACGGATAGCGGTGTGACTTCCCCACCCGTTGCCCCCGGCGGTGGCACCGGCACGTCTCCTGACCCATCCACCACAGACAGCGATTGGGACGGCCATGTGGATGCCTCTGACAGCCATCCCTATACCAACTGGCTCTGGGAGGACTGGAACAACAACGGCACCAATGACAGCCAGGAGCCACCTCCCACCACCGATAGCGACTGGGATGGCCATTACGACCCCTATGACAGCCATCCCTATGATTCGATACTCTGGGAAGACTGGAACTACAGCGGCATCAACGACAGCCAGGAGTCACCACCCGATCCGACCTCCCCTCCCGATCCGACTTCCCCTCCCGACCCCTATTATACGAACAGCGATGGTGATGGCGTCAATGACGCCTACGACAGCGATCCCGGCAACGCCTCCCTCTGGGATGACTGGAACCGCAACGGCATCAACGACTCCTCCGAGCCGCCGGATTCGGACGGCGATGGCGTCATTGATGACGATGAGAATACCGCAGGCACCAATCCATGGTTCCATGACAGCGATGGCGACGGCCTCTCCGACAGCGAGGAGCGCACCGCCCAGACGAATCCTCTCCTTGTGGACACAGATGGTGACGGCCTGACCGACCATGAGGAAATCTTCATCTTCCAGACCAACCCGCTTCTCTCCCGCTCCCTTCCCGGTCAGCAGCAGACGGACTATCATCGGGTAAACCTCAGCGATACCGATTCTGATGGCATCCCCGATCTCGTCGAGTCCTGGTATGGGCGTGACCCGGCCAGTGATGCGGATGCAGGTTCTGATCTCGACCTGGACGGCCACACCGATCTGGAGGCCTTCCTTGCCGGCTGGTCCTTCACCGTTTCCTTCACCTCCTACGATCAGGACCGGGATGGCATCACCGATGCCCGGGAATCCTACTGGGGTTTCAATCCCTATGATGCGAATGATGCCACGCAGGACGCCGATCATGACGGCCTCCTCAACATCGAGGAAATCCGCCTCGGCCTCGATCCCCTCTCCGCCAGCACGCATGGCACGCCGGACCTCGAATATGTCAACACCACCTGGAACCTCGGCTGGCAGCCCTGTTTGAGCCCTGGCTCCCCAGCCACCGGCTTGGACAATGATACCGATGGGGATGGCATGAGCGACGCCTGGGAGCACCGCCACCGGTTGAATCTGCGTGATCCCTCCGATGCCATCCGTGACCCGGACCGCGATGGCCTGAGCAACCTGACCGAATACCGCTTCCAGTCCCATCCGCGCATTCCCAAAACCCAGGACAACATTCACGACCGCACCCGCCTCTACGCCACCGGGAAACCCCTCAACGCCAGCACCGCTGGCGGCCTCATGAACCGCTACCGCGCCAAGATGGCGGCGGATTTGGCCGGTGAAAACACATTGAGGGAGTACGGTCTTATCGACGTCAAAGCGCCTCGACCACAAGCGCCTCAGGAGCCTGGACCCCCCGTCGCAGGCGTTACGTTCACTGTCACGGTGACGAAGACCACGATTACCAACGGCCAGCCTGGGAGTCCTGACACGCGCACTGAAAGCGTGCCCTACACACTCACATCTCCCACCTCGGGCGGTGAGCCCTACATGTGCCCTGACGGCTGTGGACAAGAAGCGGGTGACTGCGGGAAAGTTGATTGTCCAGACTGTGTAGGCGGCTACAAGAGCTGCGGCACCTGTGGTGGAGATGGCAAGATGCCGTGCAAGGGGCCGCATTACAGCAATTGCACCGGTCATGTCATTGTTTGTCCGGGAGGACATCAAAAGGATTGTCAAAGAGATCATGGAACGGTGGTTTGCACCGTACACACGGCCTTCGGATGTGATGACCCTCACATAACCTGCACGGAGGATCATGAACATAATTCCGAATGCCCCCGGCTTAATCATGAACAAGCGGAATGTGGAGATGGGCAGACAACGCACGATGAAGAATGCCGTCATGGACAAAGCAAAACCTGCGGTGAGTCCGATTGTAACGGAAAAGAGGATGTGTTGTGTGCTGACTTTCCCGGCTGTAAAAATGGCGACATGGAGCAGTGTTCGATCCCTGAGACCTGCCCGCAGCGTCCGAATCGGCAGTGCGACAGCACTTGCCCCCCTGTGGACTGTGATAATTCGGCGTGCAATAACGGGAAGGTGTTGTGTGGCGCGGAGGACTGTGACGGGGGCTATTTACCGGGGTGCATTTGCGGGAATTCCGAGTGTGGTTGCGAGGGAGGCCCCAATTGCCCGGCTGGAAGTGAGCCGCTGAGCGATGTTCAGGAAAGCGGGGATGTGTCGGCGGTATTTGAAAACGCAAACGATGCGAGACAGTTCACTGTCTTCGCAAACGGTGAGGAGAAGGGGACTTTGAGCAATGGAGGTCAGCCTGTCTATGCAGGACTCGCCCAGAACGGGGATGAAATCCGCATCTCGGTGTATGAGAAAAAAGAACCGCCGGACGATGATGGTCCAGGGTATCCGCCTGCCAGTATCAGCACCTCCGACGGAGCTGGGTCGCGATATCGAAAGATTGGCCTTAACGGCCTACCCCTTTCTGATTCCAAACCGCAGGCGCAAGATGAATCAGGCGAAAGTGGTGAGGAAACGTTTGTGGATGCTTATACGAGGCAGTTCAAGCACTCGGTCTCGGATGTCTATGCCAGGGCTGAGGGCTCCGAATTGCCCCTCATGGTCAGGAGGGATGCGTCGGGAGATATTTCCTCGCATCAGTACGGCCTCCAGACGCACGAAAAGCCATTTCTGCCTTTTGGCCCAGGCTGGACGAGCAACATCTGCGCTTATGTCAGGAATGAGGAGACCAGCACCTACGACCCTGAACTGCACGTCACCACCCAACGCTCCCAACTGACAGCGATTGATGAGCAGGGCGGGGCGCATGGATTTATCCCGGCGGGTGCGGTGCCGGCCTCCGGAGCAGCTGCACTCGGCAATATCGGGCAGGGGCTGGGGAATGGGAATGGTCTGCTTTGGGTGCCTGATGGAACGTCTCGCAGCGACGCGAAATCCGCCAAGAATCGGTTTTTCATCTTGGGGGGCAACAGTAACCCGGTGATGGTTCTGAGCAAAAAGTTCGGAACCACCTGTTACTATGAGCAGGCGGGCATTGTTCAGATCACCTCGGCTGACAGGGTCAATGGCAGTCATTCCACCACCACCACCAGCTATGGAAGGCTTGTTCAGGTCGTTGACCGCCATGGAAACCGTCTGCGCTATGATTACGAGGGGCCAGGAACCCTGATTCCCAAGTCCATCTCCGATCCTGACAGGCCGGGTTTCTCCATCCAAATCCGCCAGACAAACGGTCTCGTGACGAGTGTGCGTGGAGTTGATGGCCACACGATCACCTATGCCTACCCAGATCTTCCATTGCAGGAGACCTTAGGATCGGTGCATCGAGGCGGCACTGCGGTTCACTATGGTTATGCGACCTCTTACGAGCCAGCGGTTCCTCCACAGACCGATCCGCCCCCCAGTGAACCCGATGAGAACAGGTATACCGGGTATTTTCACACCAACCTGACCTCTATCACGGATGAATCCGGACACACTTACTTACTGGAGTGGACATGCGATCACTCCACAAAGCACATTTCCTATTCCGACGCGCCTTCTGTCACTACTAGCTACCAGCGGGGGCTGCCCATGTTGCTTGAGCGGATTACGCACCCTGATGGCGGTGTGGTCAACATTTCCGGATCCAAGCAAATCACGACGACGAGCATGGCGGGCGGCGGCGTCGCTGCGGACTTTGGTTTTGTGGTTACCACGATCAAGGCCGTCGATGACTCATCCACGACTTATGCATTTGCAAATCCCAGCGTGTTTTCCCACTCTTATCAGTATGATGGCCTGCAACGTCTGGTTGCGGCTTCTTTTGTGGGGACTTTTGCCAATCTTGACGTTGCGCGCGGCAAAGGTGGGCAATCGTTGGGTTCCGAGTCCTACGTCTTCAACCCCGCTGCTTCCTTCGCGCTATCCTCAGCCAAAGACCTCAGTCAAAACATCACCAGCTTCACCTACGGCACGGATGGCTACGACGACCCGCTCACCGAGACGAGCTATCTAGGAACCGGCGGCACGAACGGCACGCCAGTCACCAAACACTACACCTACGATGAGGCCACCCGCATCATGACCAGCATGACGGACCCCATGGGCGTGCGCACGGAGTACACTATCGACAACTCCCGCACCATCACCCGGGACGCCGTGACCATTCCCATCTGCGGCCTCAAAACCGCCGAAAAGGTCTTCGACGCGCAAAACAACCTCCTCCGTGAGACACGCTACAGTTACGATCATCCCACCTTTGCCGGGCTGGTGACGAAGCAGTGGACGATCTCCCCGAACGAGGAGGCCATGCCCTCCAGCGTCACCATCACCACTTTGGGTGATCCCGGCACCGCGGGCTTCTCTGATGGCTGGTATGAGGACACCGCCCGCACTTGGATCTTGGAGGATCAGGACAGCACCACGCCCGCCTACCGCTGCGGCTGGTGGCGGGAGGTCACCACCACCACCGGGCCGGCTACCCCGGGAGGGGAGCTGGATGCCAGCTCTTCGCCCTCCGCCCTTAGCTGTTCGCTCACCATCGCTGACCTAGGGGGTAAAAAACGGCAGGTCATCGATGCCCGTGGCCTTGACACCACCTTCGATTACGACGCCAGCGGCCGACTCACCCGCGTGGAGCATGCTGATGAGAACTTCAAGACCCTGGATTACGACGCCCACGGCAATCTCACCGCCGAGACGGATGAGAATGGCGTCACCACCTTCCATCGTTATGACTCGCTGAACCGCCGCATCAAGAGCGCTGTCGATCTCAATGGCAATGGACTGCCCGATTGGGATTCTGCGGTTTCTGGTCCCGGTGACCACAGCTACACGATGGCAGGCAGCACGCCTGGCACCGCCACCAGCCCGCCGTCCTACGATGGGGACTTGGTGACCACCACCGTTTACAACAACATCAGCCAGGTCATCGCGCAGCGGGATGCCCGTGGTGCCGTGGTTGAAAACGACTACGACGCCGCCGGCCGCCTGATCCGCACCACTAAGAATGGCCTGGAGACCACCTTCACCTACGACGGCCTCAACAATGGCGGCTCCGTCTTTGACACCTCCGCCATCAAGCCGAACCGCACCGTCGATCCACGGGGTGTCGTCACCACCGTCGTGTATGACAGCCTCTACCGCCCTGTCTCCAGCACCGTGAGCGATCCCGGCCTTGAAGGCGGCCCCATGTTCACCGCCGTCACCCTCACCGATTACGACCTCAATGGCAAACCCACCCATGTCACCGATCCGCTCGGGCGTGTGACGATCAATGAATACGACGCCCTCGGCAACCTCATCAAGGTCACCGAGCCCGATCTCACCACCGACACGTCTGACAACCCCACCGTCCAGAGCTTCTACACCCACCACGGCAAGCCTTGGAAGGTCATCGACCAGATGGGGAATGTGACGACGACCCGCTACGACGCCCTCGGCCGCCCCGTCGAGGTCAAAGGTCCGCCTCTCACCGTCTCCTCTTCTCCGAGTCTCCAAGTCTCCGCCGTCACCACCACGGAATACGACGCCGCCGGCAACGTCATCGCTGTCACCGATCCGCTCGGTCGCGTCACCGAGACGCTTTACGACGAGCGGAACCGCCCCACCCATGTGTATGCGCCCACCATGTGGGATGCCGTCAGCGGGCAGTTCGTGCGGCCCTACGCCGTCACCACCTACGACGCCCTCGGCCAGCCCCTCAGCGTCACCGATCACACCGGCGCCACCACCACGAACCACTACGACCCCGCCGGAAGAAAATGGAAGGTCGAGGCCCCGGCGGTGGCTGTTTCAAGTTCCACGTCTCAAGTTTCAAGTTCTGTCCGGCCAACCACCTTGACGAGCTTTGACCCCGGCGGCCTGCCCTTGACGGTCACAAACCCTCTGAATCAGACCATCACGAACACCTACGACATCCACGGTCGCCTCACCAGCACCCTCGATGCCGAGGGCATCCTCAACGAGTTCGACTACGACGCCGCAGGCAACCGCACCCTCGTTAAGGACGGCCTCAACCAGCAGACCACCTTCGCCTACGACGGCCTCAACCGCCTCATCCGGCAGACCTTCGCCAATGGCGACACCTGGACGCACACCTACAACGCCGTCCAAAAAGAAAGCCAGCTCTCCCCCCGCGGCATCCTCACCTCCTACACCTACGACGCCCGCGACCGCCTGCTTACCGTCAGCGCCACTCCGGCTCCCGTTTCTGGCTCTTCGCCCTCCGCCCTTAGCCCTCTGCTCCAGCGCTCCTACACCTACGACAACGCCGGCAAGCTCCTCACCGTCACTGAAAGTGGAACAGGTTTGCAACCTGTTCTCCCCGGCTCCGCCAACGTCTCCTACACCTACGACGCCATGGGCCGCGTCACCGCCGAATCCTCCAACAACCAGACGCATCAATACGAATACGACCTCGCCGGGAGCCGCGTCAAAGCCACCTACAGCACCGGGCGCGTTGTCGAGACCAGCTACGACGGCCTGAACCGCCCCGAGGCCATCGTGGATGGGGATCGCCTCACCCGTTACGGCTACGACAAGGCGGGCCGCGCCGTCATCCTCGTCGCCGCGAACGGACAGACCTCCAGCAACACCTACGACGCCCTCGGCAGGCTCACCGACCGCGTGCTTTACAAGACGCCCGCCATGGACCCCGCGCAGCGTTTGGCGCAGTTCAAATGGGAGCACGACCTGCTCGGCAATGTGACCAAGCAGGAGGAAATCTGGCCTGGGGAGCCGGGTCGTGCCGGAGGCGTGCGCAGCACCACGATGGGCTACGACGACAACAATCGTCTCACCTCCGAGACGATCAGCCATCCCACCGAAGGCACGCAAAGCACCACCTACACCTACGACGACGCCAACAACCGCCGCACCAAGACCATCACCGGCGGCGCGGAGCCGGGGCACTGGGACTACACCTACAACGCAGCGAACCAGCTCGTGAGCTGGACCAAACGCAGCGCCCCGGCGGCACCCGTCACCAGCATCCTAAGGAGCGCGACGCTCACCTACGACGATGCGGGGAACCGCACGTCCCAGACCATCCAAGAACAAGGAACCCCGAACCAAGAACCAAGAACAACAGCCTACACCTGGGACGCCCAGGACCGCCTCGCCAGCGTGACCCTGCCCGATGGCAGCGTGCATCGCTACGCCTACGACTACCGCACGCGTCGCGTGGGCACCGTGGAGCAGACACTCCTGTCTGCTGCTGAAAAACGCACCTCCATCACCTTCAGCGGCGGCTTAAGCGTCGCCGAGTGGGAAATCCAAAGTAGTTCGAGCTTTAGCTCGATCAGTGGCTCCCCCACCGTCGAATACACCCGCGGCCCCGACATGGGCGGCGGCGTCGGCGGCCTGCTCTACACCTCGCGAAGCGAATCTGCCTCCGCCTCCGTCTCCTCCTCCCGCACCCTGCGCTACAACCTCTCCAACGGCCGTGGCGACATCGTCGCCCAATCCGACTCCTACGCCTCCCTCACCTGGACCGCCAGCTACGAAGCCTACGGCAAGCGCACCAAAGAAACCGGCGAAAACAAGGACAAGCAGCGCGGCAACTCGAAGGACGAAGACCCGACGGGCCTGCTGAACGAGGGGTTCCGGTATCGTGACATCGAAACCGGCGTGTGGCTCAGCCGCGACCCGGCGGGCTTTGTGGATGGCCCGAATCTGTATGCCTATGTGAAGCAGAATCCGTGGAGCGCTTTTGATCCGCTGGGTTTGGCTGACAAGAAGAACAATGAAACGAAACCCAAGACTAAAGAAATCGGACACGTTTACGTCGAGGTTAATCACAAGACCAAAGAGTACTATGTCGGTGAAACAGAGCGAACGCCAACTGAACGAATGAATGAATCGAAACATCAGGCTAGCAAACTGAGAGACAAAGAAGGAACGATCGCCTATTCGCGAACAATCGTCGCCGATGATAATCCGACTCAAGCTAGTGCAAAAGCTCAGCGAATGGTGGTTGAACGTGAAATACAAGACATCATGGCAAAAGAGCATCCGGACTATAAATCTGTCGGGACACAACGTCTGAGTGACGAAAAGTACAACATGGCGAAACAGACTACTAACCCTCGCCTAAAGGCTGGAGAATCCCCCATTGAATATGAATCAAAGAGAAACTGGTTCGGCGGCAGATCAATGGTGTCGACAGGACCAGCCAGCGGAAAGGTGCCTCTCTCGTTAAAAGTGGGAGGTGTAGCCGCCCTTGTTGGCATCGCTTTCATGTTCTCCGACGGAGATGCTGCTGCCAACGATATGGCTGACGCTGTTGGGACTTGGAGGGCTGCGGTTTCTGAGGGTAACTATTGGGTAGCTCGAGAATGCGAGATAACCATGACTGTAGGATTCACTCAACAAAACGGCGGGCCAGTAGCTGCAGAAGTTATGGGTCTGCTTGCGAAGGCACGAGAACAGGCCCAAGAGAAAAAGTGAATGATTATGCTGTGGCAAACAATTGATAATTTAACCAGCAAAAACCTTCCTCAGAGAGCGAAGGAACTGCGCAAGTATCTGGAAGGACTCCCCGACCAAGACCTGATCTCCTTTCACAGAGAGTCCGTGGATACTTTTCTCAAGCTATTCACTCCACAAGTTTATCACTTGTATTGCATCGCCTTTGATGGGGAGGCAAACGGCTCAGGACTAACAGACTTTTGTTCAAACCTCATGCTCGCAGGACGTTCGCTGACTGAAGCCGTGCTGTTAAACCCTGACAACTTCGCATCAGTGGCGGATATGGAACCCTTTAACCAAGATAATGGAATCGATGTGAGTTCAATGGCTCAACACATCTTGGTTAAACGTTACATGGACGACAGTGCTGGCAGTAAGTTTAACGGTGTCCACATCGAACCGCTTCACGACATTTGGGGTGACCTAGAAAACCAAATCGGACCAATTACTTTCGAGCCTGCTTGGCAGCTTGCCGAATCTACTTTGCCGCGAATCTACGCCCGAGTGCGGGGAAACGTGAAATGAACCCACGAGCCAGCCAATGGCATTGGCTGTGCCAACCCATTTGGAAAAATGAACCCACGAGCCAACCAATGGCATTGGCCGTGCCAACCCAGTTGGAAAAATGAAATCAGGAAAGCTGCTCGGTTCACGAACCCTCCTATGGCAGGATCACAAAGCGACTTCCAGCCACCCGCGTTTTCACACTTGGGGCAGCGTTCACTCGCTGCGCGAACGCTGCGGTTGACGGAGCAAAAAGAAAAATGAACCCACGAGCCAACCAATGGCATTGGCTGTGCCAACCCATTTGGAAAAATGAAATCAGGAAAGCTGCTCGGTCGTGAACCCTCCTTGAGCGGGGACCACACGTCGAGTGCGGGCAGCCCGCGTTTTCACACTTGGGGCCGCCTTCATTCGCCGCACGGGGCCAGCGGTTAACGGAGAAAAGAAAACCTACATCTGACTGAACATGCCAATGCCTTGCCCGCCACGGAGCACTTGTTCCGGTACACCAGCGCCGGGCATTTCTAACGCGGTGTTTGGAAATGACGGGGCCACAACTTCGGTAGGCATGCGACTGATCCTGACGATGACAGCAGTCCCATGCCACGGCGAGTTGCCGAGTCAAACACCACCTTGCCAAACGGCGTGACCTTGCCACCCTCCGCGGCGTATTGACGACGATGCGGTGCCTGAACGGGAGCGGGTGGCCCGCCTGGATCAAGGTGAGGGGCTGGGGGCGGACAAGGCGATGAAGGGCGGGAATGCAATCCCGCCCTCCTTCTCGGACCGCCTGAAGGCGGGACTACAGAACCCAAGGCACGGGCTGAAGCCCGAACTACGAACGGAGCGGCGGAGCGGCAGAGCTTCAGAGCAGCAGAGCCATAGAGCCTCTGACCTCTGACTGCTTGGCCGCGGGGCTCAGCCGAAGAGGGCGGCGACGGGTTTGCCGCCGTCGGTGATGGGGACGGGGCGGGTGCCGTCCATGAGTTCGTGGGCGGGATCGATGCCCATGGCGGCATGGATGGTGGCGTGGAAGTCCACGAGGGGGACGGGGTTCTCGACGGGCTTTTTGGCGAGTTCATCGGTGGTGCCGTAGGCGCCGCAGTGCTTCAGCCCGCCGCCAGCGAGGACCATGGAGAAGGCGGTGCCCTGATGGCCGCGTCCGCCGCGTCCATCGAACTCCGGCGGGCGGCCGAACTCGGTGGCGACGACGATGAGGGTCTTGTCGAGGAGCTTCTTGTCCTTCAAATCGCGGATGAGGGCGGCGAGGGCGGTGTCGAGCTCTTGAATGAGCAGATGCTGGTTCTTGAAGCCTTCGTTGTGGATGTCCCAGCCGGTGCCGTTCATGAAGTTGAGGTTGTGCGAGACCTCGATGAAGCGCACGCCAGCCTGGACGAGGCGGCGGGAGAGCAGGCAGCGCTGGCCAAACTCGCCACCATACTCGTTGCGGAGGGAGGCGGGCTCTTCCTTGAGATTGAAATGCTTCATGAAGCTGGGGCCGGCGAGGCGCAGAGCCTCTTCCTGCGCCATCTGGTAGTCGGCAGCGGCGCTGCTTTTCAAAGCACGGGCCATGAGGGGCTTCAGCAGTTCCTGGCGCACCTTGGCGCGGTCATTGTCCACGAAGTCGGGCCGGGTGAAACCGGCGGGGCCGGTCTCGGTATCGGTGAGGTAAACGTAGCCCGCTTTGGCACCGAGGAAGCCGGGGCCTCGGCTGACATTCGGATAACCGATCAAGATGTAGGCGGGCACGTTCTTGTCCGCTGCGCCGCGTTCATGGGCGATGATGGAGCCGACGCTGGGGTAGGTCACATTGCCGGAGATCATGCGGCCAGTGTGGACGAGATTCGTGGCGAAGGCGTGCTCGTCGATGACGTGGTGGTTCACCGTGCGCATGACGGTGACGTTTTCCATGAGCTTGGCGGTCTTGCCGAGGTGCTCGGAGAGGCGCACGCCGGGCACGCTGGTCTCGATGGAGTTGTAGAGGGAGCCGGGCTTCGAGGGCTTGCTGAGGTTTTCGCCGAGGTCCTTCGGGTCAAAGGTATCGATCTGCCCCATGCCGCCGCCGAGCCAGATGAAGATGCAGTGCTCGGCCTTGCCTTTGGGCGTGTTCACAGCGGTGGTGTTGGCGGCGAGGAGCGGGGAGGCTCCCATGGCAGCGGCGGAGGCGAGGAAGGAACGGCGGTTCATGTGCTTCATGAGGCTATCAAACGCTGCTGGAGGCCTTTTTTCACTTTCGGGGGCATCTCACTTTCGTGGGGGGCGGGCATGAAAAAACCGGCCGCGGGGCTGCCGCGGCCGGTTGGAGGTCAAAACGCACGATGAGGCTTACTTGGCGAGGAACTCGTCGAGGGCGGCCTTGGTGATGCGATACTGTGTGCCGATCTTTTTGGCCTTGATGTCGCCTGCTTCGATGGTGGCGATGACATCGGCCTCGGTGACGCCGAGGGTTTGAGCCACTTGAGCCGGCGTGAGGATATCGGCGGCAGGGGCGGCAGCGGGAAGGGGAGGCGGCGTGGCACCGGGGATCGGAGGGGGCGAGGCGGCTCCTGGATTGAAGACGCCCTGCGCCATCATTTGCTGCGCCATGCCAAAGCCCATCGCGATCTCCGCGGCGGCACCGGCGGGGCCTGCGCCACCTTTGGCCATGCCCTCAGCCATCTGGAACTTCACATAGTCGTTCAGATTGCCGATGGCGCTCATGCTGGAGCGCTTGTCGATGGCCTGCTCGACCTCGGGCGGCACGCTGGCGTTTTCGAGGACGAAGCTGGCGATCTCGATGCCGTATTTCGTCGTCGTGATGGGATTGATGATGGGCAGGAGGGCGTCGCCGAGCTCGCCGTAGCGGGTGGCGAGGTCCAAAACAGGCACCTTGGCGGTGGCGAGCGCATCGGTGAAGACGCTGACGATGCGGCTGCGCATGGTGTCGGCGAATTCATCGAGGCGGAAGTGATGGTCGGAGCCGGCCACTTCTTTGAGGAAGACCTTCGGATCGGTGATCTTGAAGTCGAAGGTGCCGAAAGCACGCACACGCACGATGCCGAAGTCCTGATCGCGCATCATGATGGGGTTGCTGGTGCCCCATTTGTTGCCGGTGAAGAGACGGGTGGTGACGTAGTAGATGTCCGCCTTGAAGGGGCTCTCGAAGCCGTATTTCCAGCCTTTGAGCGTGGACAGGATGGGGATGTTGTCGGTGACGAGGTCGTGCTTGCCGGGGCCGAAGGTGTCGCCGAACTGGCCGAGATAGACAAACTGGGCGACCTGGGACTCACGGACGATGAGCTGGGCACCGCGCTTGATTTCCTTGTCCTCGTCCGGGAAGCGCCAGGAGAGGGTGTCGCGTGAATCGTCGGTCCACTGGATGATTTCCAGGAACTGACCCTTGAGATAGTCCATGAGGCCCATAGTCGTGAGTAGTGAGTGGTTTGTGTGCAGCGGGTAAACGCGGGCGGATCGTAGAGGCCACGGTGGAAAATGGCGAGTCCAATTTCGAGTCTGAAATCGCACCCGCAGCGCCGGAGGTTTGCTTTGCACGCGTCGCAATCTTCCAGCTTGCACGGCGGGCAAATGCGGGTAGATACGCGCCCCCTTGCCGGGAGCGCAGGTAGCTCAGCGGTAGAGCAGTTGGCTTTTAACCAATTGGTCGAGGGTTCGATCCCCTCCCTGCGCACCATCCTTGTAAATCAAGGGTTTCAGAGCCTGAGAGGTCAGATTAACCGGCCTTTGGGAACATTATGGGAACACATTCCCCGCTTGTGCGTATTGTTCCGCTGTTGTCCGCCTTGGCTGAGGGAAGGCTTGCAAGCACAAAGCCAGACGGGTATCCTTCGCCATCATGTCCACCCTGACACTCGATCAAACGACCACCTTCGACAGCCTGCTTTCGGCTGGCGATGTCGTGCAGGTGATGAAGGACGGGAAGAAGCTGGGCGTGTTCCTCCCGGCGATGCCCAAGCCCCAAGGCGTGCCTCTGCCGGATTTCCGCGCCCGTCTGCGCCAGACTTGGGGCAGCCGCGTCTTCAGCGAGGCGGAGGTGAAGGCGATGCGCGAGGCGGAGCTTGAACACTGCCACGGCTGATGCACTGCGCGGACACCTCCTTTCTGTGCGCCCTCTACCGCCAGCAGGCGAACTCGGAGCGGGCCATCGCCACGCTGGAGGAAATCGGTGCTCCCATCGTCATTTCTTGCCTGCTGGCCTACGAGTTCCGGCAGGCGGTGCGCTTTCAGGTGTTCCTGCGGTCCCGTGACGCCAAGAAGGGGTATTCGGAGACGGAGGGCTTGATGATGCTGGCGCAGTTTGAGAACGATCTGGAATCCGGCGTGGTCATCGAGTGCGGTGAGAACTGGATGAACGTGGCCGCCGAGGTGGAACGGCTCAGCGAAAAGCACACGATGAAGCGCGGTTCACGCTCGTTCGACCTCCTGCACATCGCCACGGCGATCCACTGGCAGGCCACGGCCTTTCTGAGTTTCGATGCGTTGCAGCGCGAAATTGCGGCGGAAGAAGGCTTGAACGTGCTGCCTGTTCTCTGAGAGCGTCAAAGACGCCTGTCCCCGGTTTTCCGCCGTGGCTTGACTTCGCCAGCCTTCTTGCGCCGTGCCCGTTCCTTGGCCGGGAACTTGCCGCCCACCATCTCTTCGATGGCTCCGGCAGCTTTGAGGATGTGTTCGAGGCTGAATGACGGCAAGGCAGTTCCAGGCTTGAGGTAGCCGGAGAGATACTTGCTGGACGCGGTGGTGAGCTTGCGGCGCGAGGCGACGAGGTAGGCGACGGCCTCGGCCTCCATCTCGCGTGTGCTCAGGTCTTCATCGCTTCGGTTATCCCAGAAATCAGTCTCGGTCCGGCCGAGATGTCCGCAGAAAAGGTGGGCGAGTTCATGCGCCAGCGTGGCGAACTGCGCGGGACGGTCGTGGCTCTCGTTCAAGAAGATGTCATACTGGCCCGGCGTGCCGTGCTGGACGAAACCGGCTAGATCAACGCGCAAGACGGCCTGCACCACGCGAATGCGCATCGCGGCACACAGATCGAGCAACCTTTCCCAAACCACATCCGGGACTTCTCCGGCGGCGTGGAAAGGGTCTTCCAGTTCCGCTTTCACGGCCTCGGGCAAGGCGTCCCCATAGGTGTCAGCGACATCAAAGACGAAACGCACCGGCCCCATGAATTGCAAGACGACGAGCGGGCGTGCTCCCGGCCTGACTTTGAGGCCCATTTCCGCCCATTCCCTCGCGGAGGCGATGTAGCGGGCCTTGGGATGCTGGACGTGCAGCAGCATCGCGTTGTAGGGCGCGTAACGCGGCATCCGGCTGGCGAACTCCATCAACTCCCCCAGCCTCTCAGGCGTGTGGTAGGCCAGGGCGCTTTCGATCAGCTCGTTGACGGCGGATTTGGCCTCCTCGCGCTCTTTGTCATGCAGGATCAGCATGTTCAAACTGAGCCGATGGGCACATGCTGTGCAACTTAGAACCGAGGCAGAAGGGAGTAGTCGCGATCATCAACAAAGCAAACTCACGGTAAGGATGCGTATCAATCCTCCATCACTTAATCTGGTTCTGGAAAGCCCACGCTGGCCGGGTTTTTTTCGGCTAAGGCCACGAACGCATCATAGTCAAAAGGCTCGTTTTTCTCCGTGTCGAACTCTGTGATCATGATCAACTGCGTTGGAATGCCTCCTCCATTCTGAGTCGGGTGGCTAGACTCGAACGAATATCCATCTTTGGCCTTTGCGACTTTAGCAACATGCCTCCGCCCTGAGAGTTTCCAGTTTCCCGATTTGACGTAGTAAGGCCCCCGAGACGGCATTCCGCTCGAATTGAATTCATGAACTGCCATTGAGCGCCCATGCCAAGCCATTCCAACGAGAATGGCTCGTTTGCCGCCTTTTGACACGACCTCAGAACGTATTTCAGAGTGAATTCGATGACCTGATTGGGGATCATCATGAAGGAGCTGCGAAGGATGCGAATTCAAGTTCCATGCCGCCCATGCTTTGCGCCAAGTTCTTGCTGGTTTGTTGCTCTTCTTGCGTCCAAACAGCCAGGAGAATAAACCGCCGCTAGTCGGTGTAGCAGTGCCAGGATTTGCCTTTGAATCCTCGGATGTCTCGATGTCAGCTTTCGCTTCGGCTGAAAATGGTTTGGACGCCGAAACCATCAAGCGTCCATTCTCAAGGTGAAAATATGGCCGCTCTCCGACAGAAATGCCTTCCATGGCAGCATTCATCTTCTCGGCACTGCGGCGGAGGATCGTCTCTACCCCTTTGGCATACATTTGAATTTGCTGGCCGTCCTCCAACCAAGGGTTTCGGATCATTGCAATTTCTTCCATCGTCTTACCTTCGAGGGAGGCTTTGACCTCATTGGCGTAAGTTCGAGAGATGGCGATGACTGCCGACTCAATGGCATTGCTCATTCTCTTGGCATGACGCATCCCAAGAGCATTGCGCACCAGGGTATGGATGATTTTGCGAAACGCTTGATCCTCTTCCCGCTTTCTAGCGGATGTGGCTTCATTACGCGCTAGCATGTGTTGGTTCAATTCCGCCATGCGCTGGTCTTCCGCTGCAAGACTTGCCGCCTGTTTGAGGCGGAAGTCAGGATCGGTCTGTTTTGGTTTCGACCGGTCTATCTGCCTGTAGATCGCATTCCAGTCGCTCTTGTATGCGAACAAAATGTCCTTCATTCCAAGATAGCTCCAAAGAGCTGCCGAATACTTTCGGAATGCGCCATCGGGGCGAATTCCATCCAAAAACTGAGCCAGTTTTTCAGGGGTATTGATTTGAGCAGCCAAAAGATCACCGGCCAAGCCAAGATATATCCAATACCGAATATCCATTCCGTTTATTAGTTCTGCGGGAAGGTCGATTTGCTGTGTTTTATGTTTTGACCCGCTTCCATCAACCGAGTCGATTGGCGTGGACGAGACCCCTGTTAGCAAAAGCCTTTTGACGTAAGATGCCAGTTCGCTGTCGGATAAGTTCATGCGTTTCGTGTGTACATGGCCGGGAAGCGTTCTTTGACGGCTTGGGCGATCTCCTCCGGGGTCGAGGGCTTCACTGTTGGCAGCGTGGCGGGACGATTGGAGTTTTCGAGGTTCAGGCCGAACAGCTTGATCATGGATTCGAGGCATCTGAGTTGCAGCAGCGTCCCACGATAGCGGTCTGGCAGACTGCCAGCCTCCAAATAGGTAGCTTCCAGCCGCGCTTCGACCTTCGCACGCATCACGACGAGTTCCTTCTTGGATAGCGGGGCGTTTTGCTCGATGCGAGTCATGCGCCGTGCCAGATAGCGCGAGACTCGGGTGGGGGAGATGCGGAGCCGTTCGGCAATCTGCACCTGCTTGAAGCCTTCAAGTGAGAGCTTCCAAGCCTGCTCTTCAACCTCAATGCCATGCACACGCTGGCGGCGTGCGCGGCGAGCTAGTTGGCGAGGCTGATGAAGCATGGCGTCATTCTTGGTTCAGGCTGGCATCCCGCAAGTCCATTCGTGGCGCAATGAAATCGGAGACATGCAGGCAGGTGGCGGGGGCTGTAAGTGCGTCTGCACCTTTGTTTCCAGGGTGCGCGGCACTTTTCGGCTTCGTTTCCGGTTCGTTTCCAAAACAGGGATTCGTTTCCAGTTCGTTTCCATCTTGTTTCCGCCGATCACTCTTCGTTTCCCGTTTCCACCTCTAGAGCGGGAAACGGGAAACGAGATTTCGTCATGGGGTTTCAACGGCTTCATAGTCACGTCCTTTCTTGCGCACGAGTCCTGCACTGATGAGTTTCTTTGTCCACTTGCTGACCGTGCCAGATTTCACGCCGAGCATCTCGGCGAGTTCTGACGCACTGCCGATACCATCGCGTATATGGGCCAGCAAAGCGTCGGTGCCGTTATACGACTCGCAGGCGATGGTGATACCCTTTCCATCGTCCGAGAGAGTCCAGCGAAGCGGCTGCGCATCCCGTCCTTGGCAGTTTCGGCATTTCGAGAAGCTGGTGACGAACTGTTTGCACCTCGCCCCCTCCTCACTGGCATCCCTGAGGCTTAGAATCCAGTGGGCCGGGTCTTCCCGCCGGGAGCCTCCGCGCATCTCTCCTCCCCGGCCCGCGTGATGCACGATCATCACCGTAATCCCTCGACGGCGGAGACTCAGGAGCCAGTCCTTAATCTTGTCGAAGTCGTCATTTTCATTCTCCCTCATGCCATTCTGGCTCGTGCTCAGATTGTCGATCACAAACATGGAGCCGTCTGGTAGCATCTGAGACAGTCCGGCCTGATGGGCAGGGTTTGCAATGTTCACACTGATGGCTTGCTCCATGTAGAGATGCTCATTGCTCAACCATTTGAAGTTTGGAGACAGGATGCCGATCCTTCGAGCGCGGTCTTGCACGTCGGGCAGGTTCATCTCAGCATCGAAGTAGAAGACGGGGCGTGAATCTTCTCCATTGTCCCATGCGCCGAGTTTGCAGCCCTCCGCAACCGCATTGCCTATGAGCATGGCGAGCCAGGTCTTGCCATGACCACGAGGAGCAAACAAATAGCCTAGATCACCTTCGCGGAGCCATGCGCCCAGGAGTCGGCGGCGTGGTGTCATCTCCTTGCTTGCCAAGGTATCGGCCGCCAGCAGCGAACGAGCAAAGTCAGGTGGTTGCTGGACTGCGCCGCTGGTCCCTGCTTGCGGCTGGGTGCTCGGCTTGAAGGCAGGCCGCTGTTTGAGTGAGGCGGTTAAATCATCGGTGGCGTTCATTGGAAAAGCGAGTTGAGGGTTTCGAGATGCGATTCAGGCGCGGCGACGACCTCGCCCAGGTCTTTGAATCCATTGGGTAGCGCGAAGGCATCCACCCTCGCGCCAGCGCCCTCCAAGTCTGCCAGCCATGAGGCAGCGGCGTTCAACCCGGCCTCGTCGGCATCGGGCACAATTCGGACGTGACGACCTGCCAGGCGTGCCAGCAAGCCGGGATCACGGGCAAAGCGTGAACTGGCGCTGGTGGCGGCCAGGATGCTCCACGTTTCCTCCACATTGACCAAGGTGAAGGCAGCGAGGGCTTCGACGAGGCCGATAGCACCCTCGACAAGCAAGACGTGGCTGGTAGCGCCAAGCCAGCTTTGGCCGATGAATGCGCCTTCGCTGCTGGGGAGATTCTTGGCCTTGATCGTGGTGCCATCGGCTCGGGTGAAGGGTTGACCATCGAGACGGCGTGCCTGCGCAAAGGTGCCCTCTTGGATGATGCAGCAACGATGGCCCTCCACCTCTGCGCCTTTCAGGAATCCCCAGCGGTGAGCAAGATCAACGGCATCCGGCAGGATGCGGCGCAGGGTGGCGATGGCGATGATCCCCGCAGGCTTGAGCGCGTGGAACTCCGGCCACGCTTTGCGCTGGCGGGCCTTCCTTTCGGACTCGCTTTCAAAGTCGGGCGCTGTGGAATCCCGCCACGGCGGAGCATCCTCGCCAAGCAGATAGCCGGGCGGCTTGCCAGACGATGCGGCGGCACTGCGGAGCTTGTGGCGGAGTTCGGATTCCGTCCAAGGGGGCAGGCATCCTTGGTTCCAAGAGGCGAGCAATGGGAATGCCTCCTCCTGACTGAGATTGAAGCCTTTGATGAGCGCCACTGCGGCGGCGAAGGCGGCGGCATGGCCTCCTTGACCGGACACAGACACGGGCATCCTCGCCAGATAAGCGCTGGCACGCTCTAAAGTGGATTGCATGGAGTGAGATGAAAGGTTGAAACCCGCCTCCGGCACTGGTATCCCTGTCCCCACATACACAAAACGCGGGGTCGTGGCGGAAGCTGCGGCCTCGTTTTTGTTTAGTCGGCGAGTGAGTTCAGGTAGGCGCGGATGCTTTCGAGGTCGAAGAGGCGGCGGCCTCGCGTGTTGCCTCGTTTGCGAACGCTGATGGAGCGGATTCGACCTTCTTCGACTAGCTCGTAGAGACTGCTGCGGCTGATGTTGAAGAGGGCACGGCAGGTGCGGTGGTCGCCGAACTCGGGCTTTGAAATGACTTCGGCAGATTGGGCGATTTGGAAGGATGCGGACATGGTATTGCGTGAATTTGAGGCTGCGGGTGTCCTGATCGTGCATGGACGATCAGGGGCGGTGGGGTGCGGCTCCTGAGCAGGCATGGTGTGGTCCCCATGCTGTCACTGGTGCTCGCGTCGCTAGGACTGGGCGATGTCTTGGATGACCAAGCATCGGGAGTCCCGGCATTTGACCCGGAAGTCTCGCCGTGTGACCGGGGAGAGGCGGAATCGGTGGCTCCTCGCCTTCTCGGTCCGCGTTATGGTGCACGCTAAAACATCGAAAACTTGGCCTGAACCCTTCTGGCGATATGCTCGGGCCAGGAAGGTCAGCCCCATGACTGGGTAAGATTTCCGACAGTCAAACACAATTTGGAAAATCGGCGCAAAGCCGTGGACATCACTGGGCCTTTTTTCGCTGGAGCGAGGGCACTGCATCGACGGCGCGGCGGAGAGCTGTCAGCTCGGCATGGGTGTATCCGGCATTGGTCTTTGCATCGACATGGCCGACAAGCTTCATGCGTGTCTCCTGCGAGATGCCGCCGTTGAACATGGAAGAGTTGAAGGTGTGTCGCAGGCTATGGAAGGAGCGCGAATGCGCGGAACGGCCCGCTTTGCCTTCGACGTGTTCGCGTTTCTGGCCGCGTGAAACGCCTGCGGCCTCCATGATGCGGGTGAATCGTGCGGAGAGGCCGTTGTTTCCCGCGATGCTGACACGCGCCAGCGTTGGGAATACCGGGGCCGCTAGATCGGCAGGAAGGTCTTTGCCCTCGAAGTAGCGCACCAGCTCGGCGTGCATGGGCAGCGTGATCACGGCCTTTTCCCCTTCCTTGGCGCGTTTCTTCCGGCTCGTTTTCTGCGGAAGGAAGCGCATGACTTTGTCCTGCGTGTCGATGCTGCCCCGCGTGATGCGTGCGGCGTCTCCCAAGCGCATCCCGCCAAACGCGCCAAGGAGGATGACACCGCGCCAGTCTTCGGAAGGTGACTTGGCGAGGAGCTTGGAGACCTCGGCGAAGGTGAACGGCTCGCGGCTGGTGGAGTCTTCCTCGGGCAGATCGTCCAGATTGTCTGCCGGTGAGCGGGTAATGTGTCCTTCCGCCACGGCAGCCAGGAGGGCGCTGTTCACGTCCTTGATGTAATGATTGGAGGTCTTGGCGGTGCGGCCCTCCGCGTTGAGCTTGTCGCGAAACTCGCGGAGCTTGCCAATGGTGAGGGAATCGAGCGGTAAGGCGGCCTGCTCCTCGCCCAAGTGCGTGAGGATGGCCTTAATGCTGGCCTTGTAGCGTGCCTGCGTGGCGGGCTTCGTCGTGCCTTCCTTTTGCTTGAGCCATTCGCCAAACCAGCCTGCGATGGTCTTTTCTGCGGGCAGTGTCTCGCCCGTGCTGGCCTCCACCAGCCTGCGGATGAAGTCGCGCCCCAGATTGGCCGTGAGGCGCTTTTGCGCGGCCTTGTCCGCTGCCTCGCGGAGAATGGCGAGGATACGCTGGGAGCCGTCCTCCCCCGCGCCAGCTTGTTTGAAGGCGTTCTGCTCAAACTCCAAGGCCACCTTGAGCGCCTCCTGCCGGGCTTTTTCCTGCTCTCGCAGTGTTTGGGGAATCGGCACTTTCGTGACCTGCTTTACGAGCTTCCAGCCCTTGTTGCCTTGGGCATCCGTGGTGGGCAGACGGAAGGCTGCATAGTAGAACAAAGAACCGGGGCGGGTGAAGACGCTAGCCATGTGGGAACATTATGGGAACATCCGAGCTTGTCCACCGTGTTCCCACAAAGTTCTCTCTCCTAGTGAAATGGGAACAAATTAGCTAAATACACCGGGGTGTATCGAATCGAGGGTTCGATCCCCTCCCTGCGCACCATTTCTGACGAATCAGAAAGTCCCGAGCATCAATCGTGGCTCGGCACGCGTGAAATGCGCCATTCTTTGGCTCCACGTGGAATATCACCGAGGCTCAGATTGGTGGTGGTTGGCACGGCGGTATTGCTGCTGGTGGCATGACCGACACGCGATGCCTCCGCAGCGCTGCTCGATTGCACGATTTGCTTGGCCTTGGCTTTTTCGTCCTCGGTGCCGCGGGCGAGCAGCGGGTCGTGGCCGAGCTCGGAGCGGGGCTCGATGCGCACCCAGCTCTTGGGCGACCAGTAATCGCCCTTCCAAGTGCGGTTCGATGATGAGGGGACATACATCGCGTAGCGGTCAAAGAGCACCTCGGGCACATAGCGGCTGCCCACCTGGCTGGCGAGCGGCGGATTGGAGGGGTCGGGTTTGCCTTCCGTGGACTCGATGAGGTATTCCCGGTCTTCGATCTTCACGACGCACCAGGCGTGCCCGCCCATGTCGCCATAGCGACCGAGGGCGACGCGGACTTGGAAGCCGCGGGACATGAGCCAGTCGGCGAGGTAAATGGAGGAGTCTTCGCAGTCGCCCTTTTGCAGGCGCTGGGTTTCATCGGCGAACTGCCAGGAGTCGAGCTGCTCCTTTTTGGCATACTTGCCGTTGGCTTTCGCGCCAGGATCGTTGGTGTAGCGGCAGTTCGTGTGAACGGCGGACCAGATGGTGAAGAGCTGCTGCACGCGGGACTCGTTCTTCGGGAAAGTGGCGGGCGGCGAGTAGCCGGTGAGGAACTCGTTCACGTAGCGGAAGCGGCCTTTTGTATCCGCCGCGATGACCGCATACTTCTTCCGGCACTTCGGGCACTCGAGCGCCATGCTGCGCTGCTGGTTCGAGAGGCTCATGAAGTGCGGCTGCTTGCAATGCACGCAGACGCTGAAGAACGGCGTGTTCTCCTTGGCGTTGGTCAGCGCTTCCGGGGTGAAGTCTTGCAGGCGCTGGCCCACGACGAGCATGGCCTCGTGCACGAGGCCTGCTGCCTTGGTGCGGACAGCGACGGCCAAATGAGTCATCTCCGGCTGCTCGCGGTGCACATATTCGTGGAAGCGCTGGAGCAGTTCACGCAGGCTGGGGCTGCTGGCCGAGCAAACGGAGACGCGGAAATAGCGGGGCATGCCTTCCTGGACCTTCGCGGTCACCTTGTCAAGGTCGGCAAGGTCGAGCGTGGGGTAGTGCTTGGTCAGCCACGCCTCCATTTCGGGGTCCACCTTCAGCGGAGCCATGCGATCGGCCGTCCGGGCGTAATTGACCTGATCCACGAGGTCGATGCGAAACCTCGCAGGAGTGTAGGGTGGTCCGGAGGTGGCCAGCATCTCCTTGATACGCATCTGCCAGCCACTCAGCCAACCTTCGCGCAGGACGACGAGCGTCCCCGCCAGCAGGATGGCGGCTGTGATGGCAAAGGTGAGCAATCGGGATGACACAACCAAATTATAATAATTATAAATTTAGATGCAATCTAAAAGCTGCCCGTGACATTTCTCTTACCTCCTCAATACCGCCACAACGAGCGGACTACCGGCGGGATGCAGGGCTGATTTTGACCCTTTCCTTGAGCACATGCAGGATGGGCGTCTCCACTCCCCACTGACCGAGAATCGTCGATGGAGCCTGCTGTAGCTGATAGGCCGGCTGGCCGACCCAGAGATACTGGTAGCCGGTGACGTTCTCAATGTAGAGTCCACCATGCTCGGTGCCGCCTTTCGTAATGCCGCCGGTGCGCACCCGGTTAGGAGAGGCGTAGTAGATGCCTTTCTCGTCCTTGGCCTCGGGGAGATACACGCCGGCGGGGAAGGTCACCTTGCCCCACTTGTGCTCGGCGGTTTGCTCCGATTCGAGGACGATGCCCGCTGTGCCGGAATCCGGGTGAGAGATGAGGCGTTTTGAGGCACAGGACACAAGCCCGAGGGCTGCGACGATGGTGAGCAGGAGCAGTTTCATGGTTGGTTGGAGGATGTGCAGGGCTGGTTGGAGCCCGTCGGGAGCTTTAGCGTGCCACTGGGTTCAGCGGCAGAGCAGGCGAAAAGACCCAAAGCTTTGGCGCCCCGGCACCGATGGCTCCCAGGAGCGTGCCAGCACGGTCATCGGCATCGTCGCGGGCATCGCCAAACCACGCCGCGTGCCTGCCATCGTTGGCGATGAAGAACCCGCCGCGGTCGCCACCTCCAATCAAGACGCCTTCCACACGCACCGGAGACGGGGCGACGTAGTAAGTGCCGCGTTCGGATTTGATTTCGGGGGTGTAAACGCCCGCCGGGAAGACCACGCGGGCTCGCTGGCAATCGCGGACCTCCTGCTGAGCCAGCGACAGAGGTTTTGCGTCTGTGGCGGGAGGGGAAAGCGGGACACAGGCATTCAGGACGGCGGCAGCGGCGAGGAGCAGGGCGGTTTTCATGGCGGGCATGCCTGCCAAAAGCACATTTTGAGCCTCGGCGTCATCAAAATTCACCGAGCATGTTACGAATCTCATCATGGAGAAAGTGGTGGAGATAAGGGGATTCGAACCCCTGACCTTCTCATTGCGAACGAGACGCTCTACCAACTGAGCTATATCCCCCCAATGCCTGACGGCGGAGGTTTTACAGGCGAATCGGTGATTGTCCAATCCCGATTTGGCGGGCTTCCCTTCTTGAGGTCCAAAAGGGCTCCGCTAGCGTAGAAGCTCACATGAGTGAAACCTCCTCGCCTGCCACCCACCTGCCCAACATGCGTCGCCATTACGACATGGGGCACCTGTCTCGTGAATCGCTCGATGCGAGCCCCGTGACGCAGTTTGAAAAATGGCTGAAAGAGGCGCTGGAGGCCGGAGTGATCGAGCCGAATGCCATGACGCTGGCCACCTCCACGCCCGATGGCAGGCCGCTGGTCCGCACGGTGCTGCTGAAATCGCTCGATGATCGCGGCTTCGTCTTTTTCACGAACCTCGAAAGCCGCAAGGCGGGGCACATCGCGCAGAATCCGCACGTGGCATTGGTCTTTCCCTGGCTGGCATTGGAGCGGCAGGTGATCGTCACCGGCACGGCGGAACGAGTGCCGATGGCTGAGACGGTGAAGTATTTCCTCTCACGTCCGCGAGACAGCCAGATCGCCGCCTGGGCCTCGCAGCAGAGCCGCGCGATCTCATCGCGTAAATTTCTCGAAATGGAGTGGGCGAAGATCAAAGAGAAGTTCAGTTCGGGAGAAGTGCCTCTGCCCTCGTTTTGGGGTGGTTTTCGCGTGCGGCCGCAAACCATCGAATTCTGGCAAGGTGGCCCGCACCGTCTGCATGACCGTTTTCAATACACCCGCGGCTCGGACGATGCGTGGACCATCGACCGCCTTGCCCCCTGATCCTTCCTTTTTCACCTCATCACCTGCATGAAAATCATTATCACCGGCGGCGGCGGCTTCCTCGGCCATCAACTGGCTCAAAAGATCCTTCAACGCGGCACCCTGTGCGGCAAAGCCGTCTCTGAGATCGTGCTGCTCGACGCGGCCTTCCACCGTCCGATCAGCGATGCACGCGTCAAAATGGTCCAGGGGGATATCGGAGATCGTGACACCGTGTTCGGAGCGGTGGGCGGTGATGCCGATGTGATCTTCCACTTGGCCTCGATGGTCAGCGGCGAGTGTGAGGAGCGTTATGACGACGCGCTGCGGGTGAATCTGGATGGCGGCAGGAATGTCTTTGAGGCCGCGAGAGCCGCCGCAGGGCGTCCGCGGGTCGTTTTCGCCAGCAGCGTGGCCTGTTATGGTGGCATCGACATGTCACAGATGATGTCAGACACGACGAAGCAGCTCCCGCAGACCACTTACGGCATCACGAAAGCCATGTGTGAGATGCTCGTGAACGACCACACTCGCAAAGGACACTTCGACGGCCGCAGCGTGCGGCTTCCCACCGTCATCATCCGTCCCGGCAAGCCGAATGCCGCGGCATCGAGCTGGGCCAGCGGCATGTTCCGCGAGCCTTTGAACGGAGAGCCCTGCATGCTGCCCATCCGTCGTGACCAACCACATCCGATGACGGGCTACCGCACGGTCATTGATAGCTTCATCGCCTTTGCCGAGGTGGATGAATCGAAGCTCGGAAAAGATCGCGCGTATGTGCTTCCGGCGCATCGGGTCACGCCAAACATCGCCGAGGAGGTCATCACGCAGGTCGCCGCGGCCAAAGGGATCAAACTAGGACCCATCGTCGATGCCTTTGATGCCCGCATTCAGGGCATCGTGGACAACTGGCCGCAGCAGGTGGATGGCAGCCGTGCCGTCGCGCTCGGCATTCCTCAACCGCCGCCGCTGCAAACGATTGTGGAGCAGTATGTCGAGGACTTCCTGGGACGTTAGCAGCCTCAGGCCACGATCCAGAAAAACACCACCGCCACGAGTGTTGGCGGCAGGGCACCGAGAAACAGCCCCAGCGGGCTGATGCCTTCGCCTTGGAATGCCTCGCTGGTTTGCAGAATGCCGACGCCCGCCGGGTTGGGTGCATTGGCGATGACGGTGAGGCCGCCACCGGTGACCGCTCCGGCCACCAGGGCGTATTTTAAATCGGGAGTGATGCCTTCGACGAGGCTGCCGAGGTAGGTGAGGGCCGCGTTGTCCGTGATCGCGGTGAGGCCGGTGGCACCAAAGTAGAGCGTCGCACCGTCGAGCCCCCCGATGAGGGGCTTCAACCACCACGATTGCAGCGAGCCGAGGGTGACGAGTCCTGCGAGGAAGAAGCCCACCAGCAGGCCTTCACGTAGTTTCAGGCCGTCCTGATACTCACGCGTGGCGGTGACCAGCCCTAGGAAGAGCATGAAGACACCGAAGAACACATCCGGGTGATGCGCGAAGAAAACAATCGAGGCGAGGAAGACCACATGCAGCCCGGTAAGCCATGCTGGAATGGGCTGCGGAGCGTGTGTCTGGGTTTCGATGTTGAGGAGTTCTTTTCTGAAAAACCACGCGGTGAGCGCTGTGGATGCCAGGCAGCTCGCCGCCGCCTTCCAGCCAAAGGTGGTGAACATGAAGGCGATGTCCCACTGCCATTTAGCCGCCACCATCAGCACCGGAGGAGCGGCAAAATGTGTGAGCGTGCCGCCGATGGAAACATTCACGAAAAGCAGCCCCAGTGTGGCGTAGGCCAGTCGCGGGCTGATGCCGCGGTCAAAGTAGCGACGCTTCAAAAGGATGGCGAGCAGCGTCATCGCGGCCGGTTCGGTGATGAAGGAGCCGAGCAGCGAGCCGAAGGACAGGGCGGCGATGTAAAAGGCCAGGCTTTCACGCAGCGGCAGCACGCGTGCGATCATCGAGATCAGGGCTTCAGCCAGCCGCACCACCGGGCGTGTGGCCGCAACGACCATGACGACGAGCACAAACTTCGGCTCCGTGTAGTTCAGGCTCTCGATGTAATGCACCGCCTCATGCACGCTGCCTTTCAACGCGGCAATGCCGGCGAACAACGCGGCTGCCCACAGTCCAAACACGACCTCGGTCTCCGCCATGAAGTGCAGCAGATTCTCCTGAATCGAGCCCTTTGGATGCTGATGGGCCCAGTGCGCGAATTTCTTCACCGAAAAGGTGTGCAGCACCGCGAGGGCAAACAGGGATGTGGCAAGGATTTCGGCGGGGGTGGCAGACATCGGCGGGCACTTTGCCGAGCAAGCCACCCATCGGCAAGCTGCGGCTCCGTGGCGGTTTCCGCCTCACAGGTGCTCAGCACCGGATTCACGCACTGTGAGCATGATGAAGATAGCGTAAACGACCAGCAGAGCCAGGCCACGCCACCGGGGCAGGTGACCGCCTTTTCCTGGCAGGATCAGCAGCATGGTCAAAACGCCGAAAACGAGACTTGGGAGCACTTCGGGAAGCTTCACCGGGTAAGGCTGAATCATCGCCGCCACCGCCGCGATGCAGAGCACGTTGAAGATGTTGCTGCCGAGGATGTTGCCGAGACCCACATCGTGATGGCCGCGCATGCGGGCGATCAGCGTCGTCGCCAGTTCCGGCGTGCTGGTGGCCGCGGCCACCACCACCGCGCCGACGACAAACGGGCTCCAGCCCAATGCTTGGGCGACGCCTTTGCCGCCATGGACGACAAACTGCGCGGCGGTGATCAGCAGTGCGAGGCCCAGCACCAGCGCGAAGATCGTTTTGGCGGGCGAACCCTTTTCCGCAGCATCTTGCCCGGAGGCGTGACGCCTTGCATGGCGGATCACGACGAGCAGCCAGATGGCAAACAGACCGAGCATGATGCCGGCATCGAGCCGAGAGAACCATCCATCCATGAGCAGGGCATAGACCACGCCCGGCACGGCCAGGCCCACAAGCCAGTCCCGGCGCACACCGCCGTCCTCGGCCTTCATGCCGGAGAGAGCCAGAACGATCGCGAGCACCAGCGCCACGTTCACGACATTGCTCCCCAACACATCACCGAGGGAGATCTGCGGCACGCCATCCAGTGCCGCGTGGATGGCCACGAGCAGTTCGGGGGACGAAGTGCCAAACGCAGCCACCGTGACGCCCACGACAGCCGAGGGCCAGCGCAGCCAGCGGGCCAGCCCCACGCCTCCACGCACAAAAAACTCACCGCCAAACCAGGCGAGCACCACGCCCGCGAGCAGCATCAAAAGGGAATGTGTCATTGAGATGGCCGGATTCAGGCCGGGAGACTCCTCGTGGCAAGCGAGATCGGCCTCATGGTTCGAGCAGGCGGCCGATTTCGAATGGCTTGGCTCCTGCCTCGTTCTCGTGCTGCATGCGCTGGCCTTCGATGAGCGCCGCGCCGCGGGTCATCCCATCGTTTTCCTGCTGCTGCCACTTCGGATCACCCGGATGCACGATCTGGTCGATCATGTTGATGAGGGCGGTTTCGTCCGAGTTGGCGTTTTCGACCTGTTTGTCGTCAAACATGCCCTTCATGTCCACCAGCATGCCGCCGAACACGAGCAGCGGCGAGGCCACGAGGAGGATGAAGAGCCACACGCCGATGCGTGAGAGGATGCCGGTCTTCTCCGGCGGTCCCGCCACGGCTGGACGAGGTGGCGTAGGAGGGCGGCGCAGCACGCGGTCAGGCTCTTCATCCTTTGTGGGAGCCGGGGGCATTTTCCACGAAGGAGCTGGAGCATCATCCCGCGGAGCGGTGATGACGCGGTCACAACTGGGGCAGGGGCCTGAGATGCCGGCCATGGCCCGCGGCACGTTCAAGGTGATGCCGCAGGCTTCGCAGCAGAAGGTCATGAGTTCCGATTTCATGGTCGTGAGAGCTTGAAGGCGGTGTTCTTACTTCTTCTTCAAGATCACATCGCCGAGGCTGAACATGGGGCCGTAGATGGCGTAGATGAGGAAGCCCACGATGACGCCGAGGATGAGCATCGTGAGAGGCTCGATCATCTTGTCGAGGGACGCGGCGAGGTTGTCGAGCTCCTCCTCGTAATCGTCGGCGATCTCGGCGAGCATTTCGGTTCCGGAGCCGGTTTCGGAGGCCAGTTCGATGAGGCCGCAGAGGTTTCGCGCATCAGGTCCCATCCAATGGGCCTCCATGAGGAAGGCCTCGTGCAGCGTGCGGCCCACGGTGATGTGGTCACGCAGCCGCCAGAAGAGTTCTTTGTAGTGGTAGTGCCACGAGGCCTGCGCGGTGATGTCGAGCGCGGAGGTGAGGCGGACGTTGGATTCCGTGAGGAGCGAGAGCGTGCGGAATCCGGCGGCGGCTGCCGATTTGCGAACGATGACGCCGATGGCGGGCAGTTTGAGGAAGAAGTCCTGCACCGCACGCAGGCTGGAGATCTTGCCCCAGTTCGAAAAGAAGATGTACAAGCCCACAAACGGCAGAATGGCCATGTAGGGCTTGTGCATGAAGAGATCCGAAAGGGCGATGAGGATCTTCGTGCCGAGCGGCAGAGGCGTCTTGAAGGAAGAGAAGAGCTTTGCCATGGCTGGCACGAGCGTGAAGCTCATCACGATCACGACCACTACGCCGAGCACCATGACGACCGCGGGGTAGATGAGGCCGCCTTTGAGCTTCTTGATGACCTTCGACGACTTCTTCGAGGAGATGGCGATGCGTTTGCAGACCTTTGAAAGCTGGCCGGCCTCCTCACCAGCGATGATGAGCGAGAGCAGATCCTCCGGGAAGAGCTTGGGAAACTTCGCCATCGTATCGCTGAACTTGTCACCGACCGAGATGCCGTGGATGAGCTCGGCGATCATGCCTTTGTAAGTGGCGGATTTGACGCGGTTGGTCTGGAGCTGGAGGGATTTGGTCAGCGAGATGTTTCGCTCAAGGCATCGGCCGAGACCGGAGAAGAAGGCCGCGCGGTCATCGATGCCCGGCTTCGGCGAGGTGAGACGATGCAGTTTTTCATCGACACCAGTGATGGTGGAGATGGTGGAGGACTCGTTCGCAGCCACACCTGCGCCAAGGATGGCCTTGTCATCCGAATCGGTGTCCACGAGCGCCTCGGCGCTCTTGCCGGTGTGAACGTTGGTGATTTTGACTTTCTTGAGCATGGCCGGTGAGTTGGCGGGTTAAGGGGCGGGCGTGCGGATGCTGGTGAGCAGTCGCGGGCGGTAGGCGGTGAGCGTGAGCGAGGCTCCTGCGATCTCCGCGGGAGGGGATTGGGAGATGTTGACCACGGCGGTGCAGGATGCGCTCTCCATGCTGACACCGGAGGTGACACTGGTGCCGTTTTCGATGAACGACGGACCTGTGCCGCCCGATGTGGTGCCGTAGATCTGCGTCTGCAGGAGGGAATTTTGATCCTGGTCCGGCATGAGGGCAAAGACCTGCTGCCGTGAGAGGCCGAGCTGCCAAAGGCGCAGCATGTTCTCCTGATGATTCCGGGTCACAGCGACGCGGAAAGCGAGCTCCTCCTGCAGCATCGATGAAGCCGCGAGACTCACGGCGGCGGTGGCGCCGACGGCGAGAATGCTGGCGGCAGCGAGCACCTCGATGAGCGTGTAGCCGGCCTGGCGCAGAAGTTGAGCGGGCTGGTGAAGCGTCATGGGGTGAAGTAGTTCTCCTGCCAGGCATCACGCGGCAGGAAGGTGGAGAACGCAGGACCGGCGGGAGCTGTCTGGCTCACGGAGGAATCCGTGTCCGGTGCGAAGAGCAGCCGGCTGGCGTTCGTGCCGCCCGTGGCACGGCGCTTGATGGTCCAGTTCGTCATCACGCCGCCGATGAAGCGGATGTTCCGGGTGACGTTTGATGGCACGTTGAAGAAGAGGCTTTGATACTCGTTCACGAGCACGCAGCGCCAGCGGTAGTCACTGCCACTGAGCGGATCACTGACCCAGGTGAGCTCCACCGGGCGGCCCAGATCGTCCTGAAAGGCCAGCACATGGCGGCGTGCGTTCTCGCGTTCAAAGCGCACGTCACGTACCCACGGCCCGCGGGAGCCGCTGGGCATCACGGTGATGATGACGGGCTTCAACGCGGCCGCGGCGGCGAACGCGGCGGCATTGCTCTGGCCCACGAACACGATCTGATCGACGACGCCGTAGATGCGCATGTTCTTCAAGTAGGCGGAGTCGAGCTTGATGAAGAGCACGCGTAGCTTTGGGCCGTAACCGGAGGGCCATCCGGGTGGTGTGTAAGTCGGCGTGGACTGCTCGGAGATCCAATAGGCCTCGGTGGCGGAATTGAACACGCCCGCGACGTCGATGGTGATGGTGTCGGTGCGGCCAGCGGTCTTTTCGCGGTCTTGGAAGTGCCACAGTGAATTGTCCGTGTTGTCCGCGTTCTTGATGACATTCAGCAGGCCTTCGTAACGACGGTCTCCGGAGCTGCTCACCGGGCCGGTGGTGCTGGGAACGGCGGAGAGATTCGATGGCAGCAGGTTCGTGCCGGTGCTGGCGGTGCCGTAGATGGGGTAGGGCAGGGTGGGCGGCGAGACGGCGGACTGGGACTGGATGTAGAGCGAATTGGTGCGGAAGGGCAGCTTCAGCGGGCTGGGCGTGCTGCTGACAAAGAGGGATGGCGGGTGCTTGATGATCGTGCGGCCCAGAACGGTCCAGTTGGCATGATGGCTTGAGGTTTCACGATAGATGTCGAGCTCCGTGGTGACACCATCAGGCTTACGATAGACATTGAAAAGATCTCCGCCGAGCACGGGCGGGAGTGTTTTGAGGAAATGCCAGGAGGTGAAGTTGTCGATGTTCCCCGCGGTGCCGCTGGCCGGGCGGCTGAGACGCTCGGTGGAGAGGTAGGAGACAGCGGGGCGGAAGCCGGAGTAGTTGTAGGGAAAGACGGTCGTGAGGCCGCTGCCGACGGTGTTGGTGTTCGAGTAGATGTTGAGGTTCGACCAGCCATCGTAGGAGTTCACGCTGCCCACGTTGCTTCCCAGCACGACGCTTTGATTGGAGGCGTAGGTGTTGTTCCGCAGGAAGTGCTTGTCATAGCTGAGCTCGCGCCCGAGCTGGCGGGAGCTTTCCAGTCCGATGCGGCGGCGGGCAATGTCCTCCATGTAGCTGACCTGCACCGCACGCACATTCATGAGTCCCACCCAGGCACTCACGAGCAGGCCGGCCACGAGCATCAGCATCAGCGCGGCGGCCATGAGGGCGCCGTTTTGCATGCGGAGGCTGTTGATCGTGATGCGCATGAAGGTTCAAAGACAGGGAAACATCGGCACGGTGAACATGAAGGACGTGCGGCCGCCCATCTGGTTGTAGGCCTGTCGTGGATCACTCGAGGCAAAGGTGTTCGTGGCAGGACCGATGTTGCGAGCGCAGGGATCCGGCCACCAGATGAAGTAGAAGGGACGTTCGGCGGCCTGTTTGAAGCGGTCCGTGGTGGTGCCCTCACGCAGCGCGAGGCGTGCGGAACGCTCGAAAGTGACGAACAGCGGGGTGAAGCCATCCGTGGCCCAGACGCTGCCGTAGTTCGCCGCGGTGGCGTTCGGCTTGGAGGGCGGATAAAAGACCTCGTAGCTCCCGGCGAACACCAGCGTCGAGAAGGTGGTGGCCCCGGTGGGATCCGCATAGCGCTTCACCGAGGCATGGTAGCCAAGCGGTTCGGCCGAGGTGAATGGCACGACGTCGATATCGTAGATGGCATTGACCTTCAGGTAGCCGGCAAACTTGCTGTAACCGAGGATGTAGATGCTGGCGTTTGGCGGCATCGAAACACCATCATTGAGCGGATTGCGGTAGTCACGGTAGAGCGTGGAAGGGCCTCCGGTGGCGATCAAATGGGCGCGGAATGCCTGCGGCGTGTCGAGCTCTCCATGCGTTGTGGGATCGTAAGCGATGATGGAGGGCTTGTAGGTGTTCGCTGTGTCCCGTCCGAGGCAGTAAACCGCCGTGGCGCTCGTCGTGTCCGAGATGAACGCCTCGCGCAGTTCTTCAGCCCGTGACAAGCCGGTGAAATTCGGTGCCACGGGCGTGTCAAACGTGCTGGAGGCGCTGCCGTAGAAGGCTGACATGGCAGTCGTGCCGAGGTTCACCGTGACGACCGAGGACAGACGCGGCTGGTTCTTCACGATGGTCCCGTAAGTGACCACCGCGCCACCCAGCACGATGGCAGACAGCGCCACGACGAGCAGCAGCTCGACCGAGGTGAATCCACGTGGCGCTGGCAGCGGTGATTTCATTTGGCCGCGGGCACAGGATTGCCAAAGAGCATGCGCACGGCGGATTCGATGCCAGGAGCCGTGGAGGAGGGAGCAGGTGTGGCCGGCTGCTCAGGTTGGGCAGGAGTCGTGGCTGGCGGAGCCTGACGGTCCGGGATCGCAGCCTTGGTCAAAGGCTGCGAGGAGCTGGGCTGCCCATTCTTCAGGAGCATGCCACCTCCACGTGCGATCTTGCCCGTGGCTCCCTGTCCGCCAAACAGCTTGTACTTCACCTCGGGGGAGATGTTGATCGGGATGAGCATGCCTTTGGGCGGCAGGCCCGTGGCTTCTTTTTCCTGCCAGGCGAGTTCAATGAACTGCGGTGTGATGTTCCGAACGTTCAACTGCACCTGCTGGTCCTGAAACACCGGCGGCACGATGATGCCGGGCTCCAGCATGAGGTCACCGAGCATGACCTTCATCTTGCCATCGGGCCTCAAGCTGGCGCCAACGACCGGGAGCTTCGCCAGGACATCACGCACACGGTTTTCTTCCGTGTCCTCAGGGGCGTTGCGTGCATTCGCCTCCAAGGCGGACTCGAAAGGATTGTTCTCCTCGGGTTTCACGCGTTCCGGCGTTTTTTCATCGGGCAGCACGAGCTGGTATTGCACGCGTCCTTCCTTCTCCTCGCCTTCCACTGGAGGAGCTTCCTGGGCAAAAGAGGCCAAGGGCGCAAAACTCATCGCGAGCACCAAGGCTGCGATGAGGCGCGGAAGACGGGCTGGCAGGGTAAAAGCGGTTTTCAGGGTCATGACTTCTTCTCCTTGTCATTAGGTTTCGCGGCGGGCTTGGCGGGGGCGACGGCTTTGAGGTCGAAAATAGGGGTCTCGAAGGTCACATCGAGTTTCAACTGCCGTGCGGTGCTGCCACCGGCCACCTGGACGGCCTTCATGCGGGCCAGCGGGAGGCGGCGCTCGATATCGCCGAACCAGTTGAGCACCTTGGCAAACTCGTCTTCGATGGCGAGGGTGGTGAGGACGGATCTCGGGATGATCTTGTTGGTGTTCGAGGCCTTGGGCTCGTCCTTGTTCTGGCGGATGAGAGTGATGCCGCCCTCACGCAGGCTGAGCTCGATGGTTTGCTTCACTTCCTGCTGTGTCTGGATCTTGTCCACGGCAGGAAGCCATGAGCGGAGGAAGCGGCGGAGTTCCTCGGTCTCCGTTTTGATCACGGCAGTCTTGATCTCCGCGGTGGAGCGCTCCGTCTCGGCGTTGGCAGCGGCCGTTTCGGCATCCTCCGCCTCCTGGCGCATGGCGGTGACTTTTTGGTGCACGATCTGCGCCACATAGACAATGACGCCGATGAAGGCCATCAGCACAAAGCAGGCGATTTGTTTGGGATTCATACGAGATGGGAAGGTGGTTTACTGGGCGGAGCGGACGAGCGTCGAACGGTATTCGATGTTGTCCTCGGTCTTGTTCTGCTGCGCTGAGAGGCTGCGGTATTGAAGCTGGCCGAGGGCGTTTTCGATGTTCATGACCTCCATGGTGGCATTCACGCCGGAGACTTTGAGGCTCAGGGCGATGTTTGCTGCCACGTCCTCGTCACGCTCCAGGCTCAAGGTGCCGAGGCGTGTCTCCGCGGCGACGGCGCGGGCTATTTTCACGACGATGGGCTGGATGTTGCGGGCACCTTCCATCCACTGCGCGACGGCTTCGGCCTTCTTGGATTCGGCCTCCAGTTCGGCGAATTCGGAGTTCAATGAGTCGCGCTCGCCTTCGATGCGCGCCTTGCGTTCATCCGCCTCCACTTTCTGGCGTTTCGCCTTCTGAAAGGCGAAGTAGTCCATCGTCATCATGTAGGCGCTGCCGACGACGGCGACGTAGAAGAGGATGGGGATGAAGCGGAAGGTGGATGGAAGCCGCCGCGCGGCATCCGTTCGGGGTGTCTTGAAGTCGTGGCAGAGGTAATCAGTCATGGGATGCGGACGTGACAGGTTTCAATGTGTGGATCAGTGCTCGCCGAGGATGGTCCAGAGCAGGTCGTCCTGGGTGAGATCGACCGCGCCGACACGCTCGAGATGGACCATGATCTCGGAGCGGAACTTTCCATCATTGCCATCGCTCACGAAGTACACCGGGCTGCCCTGGGGAACTTTGGCGATGAGCGGGCTGATGATCTGGAGCGAGGTGTCAACCGCCTCCGGGCCCAGACCGCTACGGCAGCGGATGTCCTTCCACTGGCCATCCTGCTGCACGAGGACGCCGATGGAGCCCTCGCAGGCGACGATGAGGATGAAGTTTGGCGGCGTGCCGGTGTCTGCGACACGCGAGATGCTGAGCACCGCGTGCTCCAGGAGGGCAAACAGGCCGCAGCAGACGCGTGCCGGGCGCAGTTGCACGGTCCTGAGGAGATCCTCGGTGACCTTTACCATGCTCTCCTCGACGGCGAGGAGCAGGGAGGCGGTTGTTTCCGGATGATGGCAGACGGCGTAGCGCTTGCCACGGTCATACTTCGGACCCAGCACGGCACGTGGATTCGTGCGGAGGAGCGAGACGCAGTTGTCACCGCGCATCAGATTGTTCTCGAGGCTGATGATGAAGCGGTGGTTCACGGAGAGGCCGCACCAGCCGCCCTCGGACATGGCACGCCATTCCTCGCCGCGCTGTGGCGTCACATCGGAGAATTCGCCATCCATGACGCCGCCATCCTCGAGCTTGCCTTTTTTGTTCATGCCACGCCAGCTCGTCTGGTTGCGTGAGACGTTCAGGAGCACGGATTTGCGGCCGTCAAAGCGCTGGCGCCATGGCACGGCTGAATCGTCCGCATCCGGTTTGAACGCGGCGAACGACAATACAGATTTGATTTCATCCAACAGCATAAATAGAGGTCAGTTGTTCTTTGGAAAGGAAGTCGTACACCTCATGCTCGGTGTAGCCGGTTTTGCGGGTGCTGGAGGGCTTCCAGCCATCGGCCATGCGCATCTGGAGGCAGCGGTCAAAGCTCTGCATGCCGCGGGTGAAGCCGGCCTCGAGCTCCTGCTCGAGGTTCTTGAACTCCCCGCGGCGGATCATTCCGCAGACGGAGTCGTAGGGCAGCAGCAGTTCGTGAATGGGAAAGCGCTTTCCACGCTGCTCATCGAAGAGAAGGCGCTGGCAGAGGATGCCGCGGATGGAATCGGCAAATGATAGCATGGCGTTTTCCATGCGATCTGATGGCATCAGCTTCAGGAAGCGCTGCACCGTCTGCGCAGCGGAGGAGGTGTGCAGGGTGGCCACGACGACGTGGCCAGTCTCCGCAGCCTGGAGGGCGATTTCGGCCGTCTCGCCATCTCGAATCTCACCCACGAGGATGACATCCGGTGCCTGACGAAGGGCGGCGCGGAGAGATTTGTTGAAGTCGAGCTCGTCGGAGCCGATCTCACGCTGGGAGACGAGGGAAGGGATGCCGGCGGGGTAAATGTACTCGATGGGATCCTCAAAGGTGAGCACATGTTCCTGGCGTCGTTTGGCCCGCTCCAGGATGAGTGATGCGATGGTGGTCGATTTACCGGAGCCCGTGCCGCCGCAGACGAGGAAGAGGCCGTTTTTGGCCTCCAGGAAAGCTTTGATGGCGGGCGGGGGAACGTTGAGCTTGCTGATGTCCGGAATCTGCTCGGGCAGCAGACGCATGACCCAGCGTGGGCGGCCGCGGGTGACCATGCGGTTCACACGGTAGCGGCGTGGGCCGAGCTGCAGCGCGTAGTCGATGCAACCAGCTGTGAACTCCAGCGGGCGCTCCGGCTGGTAGATGAAGGAGTCAAAGAAGATCTTGCCGTTGCGCTTGTAGGTGAGCGGCTCCCATGGCGTGATGTAAAAGTCGCTCACGCCCGCATCCTTCGAGAGGTGAAGCATGCGGTATCCGAGCTGGCTGCGTTCGTGGATGTCTTCCATGAGGTGGTGCGAGGTTCAGCGGTTGCTTTTGAATCGGGCGCGAAGCTCCGCGCGGGCCGAGGAGCCCTCGAAAACGAGGAACTGGTTGCCCTGCACGACCCCGGCGCCGGGATCGAGCGTGGCCCAGGAGAGCTCCAGCGTGTATTCGACGCCGTCGATGGTGACGCGGGCATCAGTCGTGGGGCTCTTGAGCTCGACGATGTCGGCACTGGCAAGGCGGTCACTGGTGTTCTCCGTGGAGATGAGGCCCAGATTGATGTGCGTGGTGATGGACTGCGAGGGCTGCGTGAGCCCGAGATTCATCGTCAGGGTGACACCGGAGGCCTCGCTGTCATAGAAAGTGGTTCCGTTGAGCATCACGAGGTCACCGAGCTTGAACCAGGTGTTCGGCGTGATGGTGGAGAATGGCTCGCGGGTGAAGGTGAGCACGTTTTCGACGCCCGCGTCGAGATACTGGCCGTTGCCAAGGTCGAGCTTGGTGTTGCCATGCTTGAACGTGGAGGTGTTGGCTCCATTTTGAACTGTCGTGACCAGATTGGTGCCACCCGTGGCATTGCCCCAACTGCCTACGCTCGTGCCACTGAATCCCGCAGTAAGCCGGTAGTAGGTTTGCGAGTTGGTCGGGCTCGTGTTGTAGGCCGTCGGATTCGTGGTCTCGTTTCGGGCCTGAATGGTCATGGGCGGTGTTACCGGGCCGTAGGAGCCGCCGGCAAAGAAGGTCCAGGACCCGCCATTGATGCGGATCATGAGTTTCGAGTCTGTCGAAGGCGCACCGTTGGCACTGATGGTGACTGTGTTGGGGAAGGCGCTGAAGGCATAGGTCCCTCCTGCAGGAGTGATCGTCGGAGCGGGGAGATTGACCGCAGGTGAGCCTCCTCCGCCGCCACCTCCACCACCGCCGCCACCACCACCGCCGCCGCCACCACCACCGCCAGGGCCGCCAGAAGGGGCTGATTCTCCCGGATTGAAGCCGGAAGTGGAGCCGCTTTCGTTGACGGTGGTCGGCGAGAGTGAGGAGCCCGTGGGATCTCGGGTTTGCGAGGTCCATACCCAGCCGGAGGTGTTGTTGTATTTCTTGGCGGCGCTTTTGCGGGTCTCAGTGCCGTAATCGGTCGCGGCCAGGGCAGGATCGAGAAGAAACTCAGACACTGCGGTGCCAGTCGAGGCTGTCGTGAGTTCAAAACGCTGCTTGGAGCGGTTCCACGCTGCTCGGACTTCCTCGTTTGGGCTGCGCTTCGTAGTCATTCGCGCACGCAGGCGCGTATCTACGAGCCGGCCGGATGCCATGCCTGGATGCTGCTTCCATTCAGCCTGTGGACGCACGCGTTTCATCTTGTCGATCACTGCTTGTGGACTCGTCAGCCCTCCCAAGTCCCCACCGTCGGCGATGTAGAGGGCCACCATCTGATTTAAAGTGGCCACGTCAGACTCGAGTTTGGCTGCCGGAACCTTCCCATTGCTCGATGACATGTAGGAAACGGCGACGGTGACTAGAACTCCGATGATCGAGACCATCATGAGCAGCTCCACCAACGAAAAAGCCGCTGAGAAGCGCTCGTTGGAGCGCCTCCGGCTGACTTGAATGGAGGGGAGAGAAAACATCGCATGTTTATTAAATATCATAAAAGACACAATTTCAATTAAAGAATCTGGAAATTATGATAATGCTATTGGTAGCGGTTTTTAGCCACCAGCGGCTCGAAAGTCAGTCGCTCTTTATTTTTTTGTTCCAATAGCCATAAATATTGTTTGAGCTTATTTGAGCGTTTGATTATAATTGTGATAATTATGCGATTCCGCCAAAAACTTCAAGCCACATCATTTGTCCTTCTCCTGCTCTTGGGCGGGGCTGTACAACTTCGGGCTCAATTTCCCAGTGAGGCTACGCTGCACATGATGGCGCCTGAATATGAGGCAGAAGCCGAGCGCCTGCGGGATGCTCCTCCGCAGAAGTATGACTTCTCGAAGGCTACCATGAGTGACGTGCTGCGCTTCCTCGCCACGGATGCGAATATCTCCTTCTTCTCCCTGCCGGACGATAGCGCAGACGGGTCCAAACTGATCACCTTCTCAATTGAAGCCAGTCCCTTCAGGGTGCTCGAGACGCTCTGCAAGGCCAATGGTCTGGCCATCATTCCCGACAACGGCATCTGGTACATCCGCCCGGCGGACGACCGTGAATTGATCGGCAAAGCTTATGTCATCAAGCACAACGCCCTCGAGCGGGTGGAATACAAGAGCACCTCGGGGCTGACTGGATCGCCAGCAGGTTCTTCGGGGGGCGGCGGCACGGCTGGCCTGAGCATGCAGGGGGCCACAAAGTCTTTCACCGTGAAGCGAAGCGAGCTCATCAACTCCATTCGCAACCTGCTCGGGCTTCCACCGGAGGAAATGGAGCAGGGAACGATGGGCGGTGCGGCCGCCGCGGTTGCCGCGCAAGGGCAGGACGCCGTGCGTGATATGAATTCGAACACGCTGAGCACCACTCGCAAGCCCAAGGTCATCTGGCAGTCTGATTCCAACACTCTTTATATCGTTGCCACGCGTCTGCAGCACATGTGGGTGGAAGGATACCTGGCCTCCGCCGACCAGCCGCAGCAGCTCATCGCCATCGAGGTGAAGTTCATCGAAACCTCCCGCGATCCCAAGCGTGAATTCGGCATCGACTGGACCGGCACACTCGAAACCGGGACTTTCCGCGAAGTGAACAAGGTGACGCCCAAGATCGGCACCTATGTGGACGACAGTGGCAACACAGTGTCCTACAACTCCACCGACATCGAATTCACCCAGACGCCCACGAATGGCGGGTATCGCCTGGGACTTGCCCCCCTTCTTGACTCGCTGAACACCGGAAATATTCCCGCAACGCTTGGCTGGCCTGCTCTGAGCGTGCTGTCAGCCCAAGATCTGAACATGAGACTCCGTGCCATCATGCGTGATGACAACACCAACACCACTTCCTACCCGCGCATGGTGACGCTGAGCAACAAGGAGGTGGCCATCCGCAGTGTCGTGAACCAGCCGGTGCTCGATTCGAGTGCCACCAGCACAGGCGGTGGTGGCGGTGGTGCGGCGGTTGCCACCACGCAGATCGCGTATCTGCCAATCGGCACTGTGTTGAACATTCTGCCGAAGAAGATGGCGGATGAAAAGGTGCTGCTGAACATGGATGTCATCGTGTCCTCGATCATTGGTGAGACCGTGATCTCTGGAAACCCCTATCCCATCGCCTCCTCACGTGTTTACAACGCCCCTGTGGAGGTGCATTCCGGCTACACAGTTGCGGTGGGTGGCCTCGATGAGGCACGTGAGAAGGAAGGCGAGGCTGGCGTGCCCTTCCTGGAAAAGATCCCGGGCTTGAAGTGGCTCTTCAAATACAAGAGCCGGAGCAAGAACCACAAGAACCTCATGCTCTTCATCACGCCCACGCTCATCGACTCCCGTGACGGCGGTCTGCCCGAGGAGCCGCAGTCCATCGTTCCGCTGCGTCCTCAGAAGGATCTGCCCACCAAGCCGCGTGTCGATTATCACACGGGTGCCTTGGCAAAAGGGGCCAAAGATCTGCCGAATGCCTCCCGCTACCTCTCCCGCGAGGCTGACAAGCTGGAAAACATCGTGAACGAAAACCTCATCACCGATGAGACCGGTCAAAAGCTGCGTGAGCTGAAAATCGCCACGGAGCAGCTCATCAGCCAGTGCGAGCAATTGAAGCTCAGCAGCCCCGGCGACTACGCTGTGATCGACCAGAATGAATTGGTGCTGAAAGGTGTGCTCGACCGGATTGGCCGCATCACACGCACGATGTTCTCGAAGAAGTATTTCTGATCCGCGGACGCGTTCAGACCTTCACCCAGGTCTTCGCCTTGCTGCTCTGGAGGATCGCCTCGCACAGCTTCACCTCGTGATGGCCGTCAGCGGCGGTGGCAAAGAGTGGTTCGGTCTTTTTGCCGCTGGCGATGTGCTCATACACGGCGCGGTAGTGCATCTTGTGGCAGTCGTTAAAGCCTTCAGGATGACCGCCTGGATAGTCGGTGAAATTCGCCACGTCCTCGAGGAAGCCGGGCGTGCCGCGTTGCATGATCTGGTTGGGCTCGTCACGGCGGCCCACGATGATCTCATTGGGCTGCTGCAGGTCCCAGCGGACGCTGCCCTTCGTGCCATAGATGCCAAAGCTGAGGCTGCATTTCCAGCCAGCGGCCACTTGGGAGATGCAGGCATTGGCATGCACACCGGCGGCGTGGCCGTGGGAGGCCTTGCCAAACTTTAGCAGCACGCTGCCGAAGTCTTCCGTGTCCACTTTGTAGTCGATCAGGGCCTTCGGGTCAGCTTTGGAAAAGGTCTGCACCTCGCTCTTCGGCCGCTTGCGGGTTTTGTGGAAGGTTTCGATGTGTGCGAAGACATCCGTGGCCTTTGCGCCGAGGACAAAACTCACCGCGTCGATCCAGTGCGTGCCGATATCACCCACGGCGCGAAGCTTGCCGCCCTCGCTCGCAAGCACACGCCAGTTGTAGTCCGTCTCGTGCAGCAGCCAGTCCTGGAAGAAATGCCCTTGCACGTGGATGATCTGGCCAAGATCGCCTCGCGCCACCATCGCCCGCATTTGCAGGATGGCAGGAAAGAAGCGGCAAACATAGTTCACAGCGAAGACAGGGCCTTTTTTGCCGCCTTTGCGCAGGGCGTCCACCACGAGCGCGGTTTCCTTCGAATTCATGCCGAGCGGCTTTTCGCAAATCACATGCTTGCCCATCTCCAGGGCCTGCAAGCATTGCTCCACATGCACCTTGTTGGGCGAGGTGATGTGCACCACGTCGATGTTGGGGCTCGCATACATCGCCTCGTGATCGTAGTCGCCATACACCTCCGGGATGCCCCACAGTTCACCTGTGCGACGGGCGCTTTTCGACGAGCCGCAAATGCCGTTGATGGTGACGCTCAGGCGTTTGAGGGCCTCGATGTGAACAGGAGCGATGAAACCGGTGCCGATGATGCCGGCGCGGAGCTGGTGGAGGGGAGTCATGAGATCAAAAAGGGGCTGTGATCACGGTTTGGCATCACTGCTTTCAGGAGACTCGCAGATGGCCTGCAGACGTTCGAGGTCCTTGGGGGACCAGGTGGATGCTTTTGCCTTGCACACCTCTCGCGCGGTCGCCCGGATGTCACCGGCGTTTGGAGACCCGGGATAGACGAGCTCCTCCCAGACCGCGATTGCGCTGGCATCGGCCTTTTCGACCAGCAAGCCAGGCAGATGCCGGCGTGTCTCAGGATCGGCCGGGGGATCCAGATGCAGCCAAACGAGCAATTGAAGATACCTCGCATCAGCAAAGGGCAGTTCGGGTGCGTGACCAGAGAGAAGCATCTGGTTCTGCGTCCAGGTGCTGCCCTTCACCCGGCGGACCATCGGTTCGAGGGACTCTTTGCCTTTGGCAAAGCTGGCCACCTGCGCCTCGCGCCATGCCTTGCCGCTGGCGGGAGTCTCGACCGGCTGCGGCGCGGCCGAGAACAGGCCGCGGAAGTCTTTAATGGCGCGATACACGCTCTCGGGAGCAAGAATGAAGGTGCCGCCCATGAGAAACACACCTGCGGCCCAGCCCAACACAAATCGTGCCATGGAACTGGCGTGGGGACGCACGGCCAGGAAATCTTGATCGCCAAACGCATGGGCTGAGGAGCGGACTTTTGGCGTGGCTGGGGCTGCTATTTGCTCCTGCTCAGCAGGTCTGTTAGCGACGGTTGAGACTCGCTTCCGCTTCACCGTTTCCCACTTCCGCTGCCAGGTCTGCTCATCCTCGACCCGCTGCATGGCGAGCTCCCACCAGCAGGCCGGGACCACCTGGCGGAAGAGCTGCGCCGTCTCCATTTCCAGAGTCAGGTGCTCGGCGAGGAAGCGGAGAGCGCGTCGCTCATCCTCCGAATCCCACTTCCATGCTGCTTTCGGACGGCGCATGCGGGTGTCCCAGAGATCACGCACCTCCTGAGGGGCGCTGGCCAGCACCTTGCCCGTCGCCAGCCACAGCTTCGCATCGGAGAGAGCCTCCGCGTGTTCGGTGGAAGCCAGTGGAAGGGCCGCGTTAAACAACTGCTCCGCCCGCGACGGGCGTGTCACCGCCAGAGTGGCGGACAGGGCGAACATCACCTCCACAGCGGCGGGGTTCTTCATCGTCCCTTGAGCTGCCACGATCGACTCCGCCAGGCGGGAAAGACGATGCATCTCCCCTCTTGTGGCCCATTTGGAGGCCACCGTGCAGGCCAGTGCGGCCTGGCCGCATCCCAGTTCGATCACCAGATCTGGCACCCGTGCCAGCTCGGCGAGGCGGTCCTCGTTGGCCTCAAACAATTCGCTGATGAAGGCGCTCGCGGGCACAGCCCAGTCTGGTTTGGAGAATGCCTGCACGCAGAAGGCATCGAAGCGCTCGGCCACACCGGCGTTGTGGCGGAGCGAGTTCATCAAGTCGCCCGCCAGCTTGCGTAATTCCGCGGGCATGTTGTCCTGCATCAGCAGGTGCAGGCGCTGGGCACGTTCGTCCCAGACTGGATCGACCACCACCGTCTCTCCGGGGCCCTGGGCCATCACGCCGGAGGCGGCGGATGGGCTGGTGGTTGTGGCTGGTGCGGGTTCCGGCATGCGCGCGGCCTTTTACGATGATTTGCGTATGGATGCAACGCGCCGTTCACGGCATCGTGGCACCGTCTTTGGGGCTCTGTCCTGTCGCCGCCGCCGCCACAGGGGATGTCGTTTGTGTTTGGAGGGGCTGACACGGCATGATGAAATCACATGCTGCCTCTGCCCACCTCCTTGTTCCCTGAATTTCCCGCTGAGGATCAGCGCCATCACCATGATGCGCTCATGCTCGCGGTGCAGCGGGTGTTGCAAAGCGGGCGCTTCATCCTCGGCGAGGAAGGGCAGGGGTTCGAGGCGGAGTATGCGGCGCATCTCGGCGGCGGGCATGTTACCGGCGTGGCGACCGGGACGGATGCCATCGAGCTGCTGCTGCGGGCTTTGGACATCCGCTCAAATCAGGCTGTGGTGCTGCCGGCGCTGGCTCCCTCCGCGGTGGCCGCCGCGGTGCGGAGGGCAGGAGCACGCATCGTGCTGTGCGATGTGGAAGAAGACACCCTCACGCTTTGTCCACGGGCGCTGGCGGAGCAGTTGAAAGGCGCTGATGGCATCCGCGCCGTGCTCGCAGTGCACCTTTACGGCCATCCCTGCGATTGGACGGCGCTCGAAGAGGTCTGCGAGGCTCACGGTGTATTTTTGATCGAAGATGCCTCGCAGGCTCATGGAGCCGTTTGGAGGCAAAAAAAGGTCGGAACGCTCGGCAAGGCCTCCGTGTGGAGTTTTTATCCCACCAAGAATCTAGGCGCTCTCGGCGATGCGGGTGCCATCTGGACCTCGGAGCCTGCTTTGGCCGAAAAGCTGCGCTGCCTGCGCGAATACGGCTGGGTGAAACGCCAGATCAGTGATGTGCCCGGCGGCATCAACAGCCGTCTCGATGAGATCCACGCGGCCATGCTCCGCGTGAAGCTGCCGGAACTGGCCCGGCACAACGAGCGTCGCAAAAAACTCGCTTCCAAATACACAGAAGCGCTCCAGAACGTGCGGCCTCCTGTCGTGCGTGAAGGCTGCGTGCATGCCTTCCATCAGTTTGTGGTGTGTTCCGGGCAGCGGGACGCCATGCTTCAGCATCTGCGAAGGCATGGCGTGCCCGCGGCGGTGCATTATCCGGCGGCGCTGCATCAGCAGGCTGCCTTTGCATGTGAGGAAACGTTTCCCATGGCTGAGCGAGCGGTGCGGGAAGTCCTCTCCCTGCCGATGCACCCGTATCTCAGCGATGCGGCCATCGAGGCCGTGATCAGGATCATGGAGGATTTTCAAGCATGAAGCCCGGCCAGCATCAGCTCATGCGCGAGGTGGAGGATGCCCACTGGTGGTATCAGGTGCTGCGCGGGTTGGTTGTGGCTGCGCTTCAACGCCATGCTCAAAGTGGTCGCCGTCTGCTTGATGCCGGTTGCGGCACCGGCGGCATGCTCGCGAGGCTTCACGCTTGGGAGACGCATGGTTGTGACCTCGCCGCGGAAGCCGTCGAGCTCTGCCGCGAACGCGGACTGCACCAGGTTCTCGTCTCCAGCGTCCATGAGATGCCTTATGAGGATGGCATCTTCGATGCGATGCTGTCCCTCGATGTGCTCTACCACGCTCGTGTCGATCCTGTGCGGGCGCTGGCAGAGATGCGCCGCGTGCTCGCTCCCGGCGGCCTGCTCATCGTGAATGTGCCCGCCTTTGAATGCCTGCGTGGAGCGCATGATCACGCGGTCGAAGGGGCACGCCGTTACCGCCTGCGGTCTCTCATTCGTCTTCTTGCTGCCCAGGGCTTTGACATCATCGAAGCACATTACTGGAATGCCTGGCTCTTCCTGCCCCTTTGGCTGCGGAGACACCTCTCACGTGCCGAAGCGGGCGATCTCGCCCTGCCACCCGCGTGGCTGAACCGCGTCCTCGCATCGGCTGGTCATGCCGATGCTGCGCTCTGCCGTCGGTTGCGCATCCCGTTTGGCTCCTCTGCCTTCCTAGTGGCGCGGCGGTAGGAGCACACAGACTGTGTTTTCTCAATGAACACCATTCTCGCCGGCGAGCGTGAGCAGCGCGAGCACGTTCATGACGGCCTTCGGCACGAGCGAGGAGGTCTCGAGGTATTCGGGCAGCTTCGTGCCATCGGCACTGCGTTCTGAGCAATGGGCATTCGCTCCCCACGGACCGAGTCCGTCGAGCGTGGGCCCGAGCTGCCAGAGGTGATTGGCATCGCTCAAACCTCCGCGAGGCACGGGAACGGCTTTGAGCTGCATTTGCGCAGCCGCATCGCCCCAGTGCTTGAAAAGTGCCTCCACCTCTTTGCCGCCCGGCCATGCCAGCGTGTGTCCCGTGCGCTCGGCACGCAGGATGGCACCATTCGCGGCCTTGCCGCTGAGGCTGGTAAAAAACCCATCCGCAGCCGCCAGCGCCGCTGGAGTGACCGCACGGCATTCCCATTCCGCCATCGCCTCATGCGGCACGCGGTTCACGACCGTGCCGCCCTCGATGCGACCGAGATTCACGGTGCGCTCCTCCGCCGCACTCGTCCACGCGGCGATGGATGGCAGCACGAGCGCGAGGGCGTCGATGGCATTGATGCCCAAGGCATGCTGCGAGCCGGCATGCGCGGCCTTTCCTTCCACACTGAGTTTCCAGGTGCTGCGGCCTTTGCGCGAGGTGACGATGTGCCAGCCTCGCTCGTCCACCGGACCGCCTTCAAAGACGAGCACGGCCTTCGCGCGGCCATCGCAGCGGAGGGCCGTTTGCTTCGCAAAATCATCACCAGTGATCTCTTCAGCCGCATTGGAGGCAATGAGCCAGTGCGTCTGCTCAAACAGCTCCGGCTCCACCTCGCGAAGCGTGCGCAGTATCAACCAGATGAGAATGGTGCCGCCTTTGTTGTCGATCACTCCAGGGCCGTAGATGCGCCCTTCATCCGGTCGCTCATCCCAGCGGAAGTCGTTCTTCACCTCCTCGTCAGCGGGAAAGACCGTGTCAGAATGCGTGACGAGCACGATGGGATCGCCACCGCGGCCGCGACGGCGCAAAAACACATGCTGGCCCGTGCCTTCCGTCGTGCAGGGCGAGAACTCCGCCTCGAATCCCAGCTCATCGAAGAGTTCAGCGGTCCTTGCGGCCACCGCATCCACGCCAGCGGCATTCGCGGTGAAGCTGTTGATGTCCACCAACGTGCGAAGATGACGCAGCGCCTCCGGGAGATGCTGCTGGGCAATGGCGGTGATGCGTTCGGAAATGCTCATGCGTGCATCTCACCTCAAACCGCCGCCGAGACAAGCCGCGGCTTGTTTCCCGCTCATCGCGGATCAGGCGCACCGAGCAGCACCCAGGTCTCCAGCAGCGCGATCTCGATGGGCGGCAGTTTCTTCTTCGGTGGCATGGCCGTATCTTCATCGTGATGACGCACGGCCTGGATGAGAGGGCTCTGCTTCAAATCACCCGGTGTGATGGCCGGCCCGGCCTCGCCGCCGGTCTGCCAGCCCGTTTTGCTATCCAACGCGAGCCCGCCCTCGACCTCATGCTCCTGTGAGTGGCATTCAAAGCAGCGGCGTTGCAGGATGGGCAGGATCTGCGTGCGGAAAAAGCGATCCGGCTGGTAGGGCGGCTCTTCGGTGAGGCCTTTCACCGGCGCGAGGAGCAGCAGAAGGAACAAGGCACCATGTCTCATGCCCTTATGATAACCACAGATGGGGATAGCTCGCGGCATTCTTTGGCAGAGAGGCGGCCAAGTTTGTCCTCACACGCCATGGAAAAGCCATGCGCCGCGCCACGTTGAGTGCGCATGCTTCGTCCGCTGCTCGCCGCCACTCTTCTCACCGTGTCCCTTTCATCCGCTCAAACCACTCCGGGCTGGCCCGCGGAGGTCACCAAGGTGGAAATCCCGTGCAGTGACGGCGTGAAGCAGGCCGCGATGTGGTTCAATCCGTCCGCCAAAGGCAAGAAACCGCTGCTTGTCGGCCTGCACACCTGGAGCAGCCACTTCGCCTCTGCCGGTGGCGATGCCGTGTATGCGAAATGGTGCATCGACCAGGGCTGGATCTTTATTCATCCGGATTTCCGCGGCCCAAACTGGACGCCACCGGCGATGGGCAGTGATCGCGCGGTGCAGGATGTCGTCGAAGCCGTCGCCTGGGCCAAAACGCAGGCCGAGGTGGATGACTCACGCGTCTATCTCATCGGCGTGAGCGGTGGCGGGCATATGGCGATGCAGATGGCCGGTCGTCATCCCGAGCTGTGGGCGGGTGTGAGCGCCTGGTGCGGCATCGCCGACATCGCGCAGTGGCATCGCGATCACACGAAGGATGGCAAACCGGACCGCTACGCCCAAAACATCGAAGCTGCGCTCGGTCATGCGCCTACCGCCGATGATGCCGAGGCCAGAAAACGCTCTCCGCTCACCCGTCTCAAAAACGCCGCCAGCGTGCCGCTCGACATCGCACATGGCATTCACGATGGCCGCAAAGGCAGCGTGCCCTTCACGCACGCCTTGCTCGCCTTCAACCAAGTGGCAGCCGAAGCCGATAAACTGCCCGTGGAAGCGATTCAGGCCTATTATGCCTCGCAGACGCTTCCGGCCGGTTGGGCCGCTTCACCTCCTGATCCCACTTTCGGTCTCAACACGCCTCTTTTTCGAAGAACGAGCGGAAACACCCGCGTGACTATTTTTGAGGGTGGCCACGAAATCGTGCATCAAGCCGCCCTGAACTGGCTCGCGAAGCAGCGAAAGGGCCAGCCGGTCGTTTGGGAGGTGAAAGACTTCATTCCGCTCGCGGCCGATGGCACCAGCGGTAAATGAAGAACCTCCAAAACGCTTTCCTACCATGCCTCAAATCCCCGGACTCCGCAGTTGCTACGCCAAAGTCGGCCGCTTCATCTACTTCGGCCGCATGCTCGACAAGATCCGCCTGCACGCCGCGGGCAAGCTGCCGCCGGAATACGTCGAGAAGCTCGGTGACGAGCAGTTTCTCACGCTCGATGGCCGCCTGTGCCGTTTCCTCACGGTGCCTTATTCTCTCATCAAAGCCCGCACGCTCGAAGGCGGCACGGACAAGGAGATTCTGGATTGGACGGAGGCTCATGGCACGCCGCGCACGGATGAGGAATGCCACATTTGGAACCGCTTCATCGCCAAACTCGGCTGGCGGGACGAGCGCTCACACGTTTTGCCGCAGCGCATCATCGAAAGCGGTCTGCAAGGCAAGGTCGTCGAGACCGTCATCGACCACATCGAGTATGATGAAGGTCGCGATCCCGTCGCGGAGCGAGCTTGGGACTCAATTTGAGCCTCACGGCTTCGGCGGCCAAGTTACGCCCGTGAGTTCCTTCGGCAGTTGCGTCGGGTCCTGCGGATAAAACAGCGAGAGATCGACCTTCGACTTCGATCCCTGCACAAACTCCAGCTCCTCCGGCCCGCCGATGATGAGCCACAGCACCTCCTCGTCCGTATCGTTGAAGACCTGACGAAGCTGATCCGGCCCCACGAGCACGCCGCCATGTTTTGGCACCGTGAGCGTCTCCTCGCCGACGCGGATACGGCCGGTGCCTTCGAGCACAAAATAGAATTCCTCGGACACGATGTGCTTGTGCAGCGTGTTCGCGCTCTTCGGCGGCATGCGCCAGAGGCGGGCGCCGAGGTTCTCGCTGCCGGTGCGTTCGAGGAAATCGGCGTTCGGGATGCGCATCAGGTTCGAGGGACGCCAGTGAAGATCATCCGGCGTGATGAGCTGGTAGCCTTGGAAGTTTTTCATGCGCATTCCTTATCGAAAAGAAGCCTCTCTCGCGATGGATTTCTTGCTCCGCGGGCCTACTCCGGCATCATGCGCCACGATGAACCTCACCCCTGATCACATCCTGCAAACCGGTCTCGCCTTCTGGGCCTCGAAGACACTGCTCACCGCCGTCGAAATGGAGATCTTCACCGATCTTGCCAAACATCCCGGCGATCTCGCCAGCGTGCAGGGCCGCATGGGTCTGCATCCGCGTGGGTCGCGTGACTTTCTCGATGCTCTCGTCGCCCTCGGCTTCCTCAAACGCGAGAACGGCATCTACGCGAACACGCCCGAGACCGATCTCTTCCTCGACAAGGCCAAGCCGTCCTACATCGGCGGCATCCTTGAAATGGCGAATCACCGCCTCTTCCGCTTCTGGGGTGAACTGACGACCGCCGTGCGCACCGGTGAATCGCAAAACGAATCCAAAGGCGGCCACGATCCCTTCACCGCGCTCTACGCCGATCCCGCGAAGCTGCGCGAATTCCTCCGCGCCATGTCCGGCGTGAGCCGCGGCGCCAACATGACCATCGCGAAGCAATTCTCGTGGGCCGATTACAAGTCCTGCGCCGACATCGGCACCGCGCAGGGCGATCTCGTCACGCAGATCACGCTCGCTCATCCGCATCTGCGCGGCATCGGCTTCGATCTGCCGGAGGTCGGCCCCATCTTCGAAGAATACATCACCGCCAACGGCCTCGCCGACCGCGTGAGTTTCACCGGCGGCAGCTTCTTCACCGATGAACTGCCGAAGGCCGATGTGCTGCTCTTCGGCCACATTTTACACGATTGGGACCTCGAAACGAAGCTCATGCTGCTGCGCAAAGCCTATGCCGCCCTTCCTGAAGGCGGCGCGGTCATCGTCTATGACTCCATCATCGACGACGAGCGCAAGCAAAACGCCTTCGGCCTGCTCATGAGCCTGAACATGCTCATCGAGACCCCCGGCGGCTTCGACTACACCGGTGCCGATTGCATCGGCTGGATGCAGCAGGTCGGCTTCAAAGACTGCCGCGTCGAGCATCTTGTGGGGCCTGACTCGATGGTGATCGGCATCAAGTAAGGTTTGCGGGGGTATTAATGATTTGCTGACGGGCCAATGATCAGCCCGCCAGCCAAATCGATGGGCTTGCAATCACTGCCCCAGCAGGAGGCTGGTGGAGCCGTCGGCGAAGGTGACGTGGATGAGCAGGCGGCCGGTGGCATCCATGCAGCGGGTTTCAAACTTCCGGTCGTCCGTGGTGGATCCTGGCAGGGACACTTGTGAGACCACCTTGTCGCCTTCGCTCGTGC
>JAEUHK010000073.1 GCA_016795465.1 Verrucomicrobiaceae bacterium
GGATACCGCACAATCCATCCGATAAACAGGATGGAGTGGTCAAGGCCGCGAAACCGCAAGCGAACGCGGTGAATCGTTCGTCTCGCTGCGAACGGATGATTCTTCGCCACTGACAACGGACCACTCTTTACGGACATCCCATGAAATCCCTCGTCAAACAGCACGCCGAACGCGGACTCTGGCTCGCCGACATTCCCGAACCAAAAGTCGGCCTCAACGACGTGCTGATTAAGGTCCGCAAGACCGGCATCTGCGGGACGGACCTGCACATCTACAAATGGGACGCCTGGGCGCAGAAGACGATCCCGGTGCCGATGGTCGTCGGGCATGAGTTCGTGGGCGAGGTCGTCGCGGTCGGCAGCAACGTGAATGACTTTCATCCCGGCGAAATCGTCAGCGCCGAGGGCCATGTCGTCTGCGGGCGATGCCGCAACTGCCTCGCGGGACGTCGGCACCTTTGCAAAGACACCGTCGGCATCGGCGTGAACCGCACCGGGGCCTTCGCCGAATACATCAGCGTGCCGATGACGAATGTGTGGCATCATCGCGATGGCGTGGACGAGGAGGTGGCGAGCATTTTCGATCCCTTCGGCAACGCCGTGCACACCGCGCTCGCCTTTGAATGCCTCGGCGAAGATGTTTTGATCACCGGCGCAGGCCCCATCGGCATCATGGCCATCCCGGTGGTGAAACACGCCGGCGCACGCCACGTCGTCATCGCCGATGTGAACGACTACCGCCTCGATCTCGCGCGGAGAATGGGCGCGACGCGTGCGGTGAACGTGAAGCACGAAACCATCGCCGACGTGCAAAAGCAGCTCGGCATGAAGGAAGGCTTCGATGTCGGCCTCGAGATGAGCGGCAACGCCGCCGCCTTCCGCGACATGATCGACAACATGTGCCACGGCGGCAAGATCGCCATGCTCGGCATCCCGAGCGAGCAGATCGCCATCGACTGGAACAAGATCATCTTCAACATGCTCACCATCCATGGCATCTACGGCCGCGAAATGTATGAGACCTGGTATCAGATGAGCGTCATGCTCGAAAGCGGCGTGAACATCAAACCCATCATCACGCACCGCTTCCACTACACGGACTTCGAACAAGGCTTCGCCGCCATGGAAAGCGGCAACTGCGGCAAAGTCGTGCTCGATTGGTCCAATTAACAAATCCCCCTCATGAACCGACGCTCCTTCCTCCACTCCACCGGTCTGCTCGCCGTCTCGAATCAACTCATCGCGCAAAACGCCGCTGAAACGCCCAAACCCTACACCGGCCCCGTTTTCAAAATCGGCAATATCGGCTGCGGTGGTCGCGGGACCTTCGTTTCGGACATCATCGCCGAAAGCCCTGGTTTTCAGCTTCACGCGGCCTGTGACTACTTTGCGGATCGCGTGAAGACCTTCGGCGAGAAGTTCAAGATCGCGCCCGAACGTCAATTCACCGGCCTCGATGGCTACAAGCGCATGCTGGAGCACGTCGATGCCATCGCCATTCACAGCCCGCCCGGATTTCACGTGCAGCAGGCCGTCGAAGCCGTCGCCGCGGGCAAGCATGTGCTCATCGCGAAACCTGTGGCCATCGATGTAGCCGGTTGCGAAACGATCCGCCAGCTCGCGAAGGACGCCGCCGCGAAAGGCATCGTCGTGCTCGCCGATGTGCAGTGCCGTGGCGATCAATTCTTCCGGGAAGGCATCCAGCGCATTCACGACGGCGCGATCGGCGATCTCACCTTCGGCGAATGCCATTACGAGGCCGACCTGATCCCGCTGCAGAGCCAGGAAACCACGCCGGAGGCCCGGCTCAAAAACTGGATCCGCCACCGCGACCTCGCGGGCGACATCATCACCGAGCAAAACATTCACGCGCTCGACATCGTGAGCTGGGCCTTCGGTCGCCCCACACGCGTCAGCGGCACCTGCGGTCGCGGTGGCCGACCTGACAACGTCGGCGATGTCTCCGACCACTTCGCGCTGCTGTTTGAATTCCAAAAAGGTGCCGTCACCTTCGCCTCACGCCAATACACCGCCTGGGGCAGTCCCTTCCTTTGCGAGAATCGCTTCGTAGGCACCAAAGGCGCGTTTCAGAGCAAGTTCGGCGGCCGCGTTATGATCCGCGGCGGCAAAGAAAACTTCTGGAGCGGCGGCGAATCGAAAGGCCTCTATCGCAGCGGCAGCGTGAACAACGTCGAAACCTTCCGCGCCGCCATCGCCGCTAAAAATCCCAACGGCAATCCCACCATCGAAGGCGCCGTCGAAACCACACTCCTCACCCTTTTTGGCGAACACGCTGCCAAAGCCGGCCACGCGGTGACTTGGGACGAATTCATCGCCAACGCCAAACCCGTGAAACCCAACCTCGAAGGTATCCAAGCATGAAATGCCTCATCCTATTCCTCCTCCTCGCATTGTTCGCCCGCGCTGAAATCAGCGTTCCGGCCTTCACCGCCTACACCGAGCCCGACTTCCGCGGCGTCGAGATATCGAAGGAAAAAGGCCTCAGCGACTGGAAGGACGCGAAACAACGCATGCTGTGGTTTGGCGAGATCAAAACGCTCGGCAAGCTCACCGCCGCACTTCGCGTGCAGGGCGATGAAGGCCGCGTTTTGAGCCTCAACATCGGCGAAACGAGCCGCGAAGCCACCGTGACGAATGGAACGGCCTCGTTTGGCGAATTCGACATCGCGAAGGCTGGTTACGTGAAGTTTGAACTGACCTCCCAAGAGGGCTGCAAAGGCATCATCGAAGCCCTCGTGCTCGATGGGCCCGCGACGCAGGACGCGCACTTCAATCTCGAACCGCGTCGCAATGCCTCGTCGGTGCATTTGATGTATCCGACGCCGAAGGACGAGAAGATCGCACTTTTCTACAACGAGGTCACCGCCGTCGAGGAGCCGCTTTACACCTTCTACATGGCCTGCGGCTTCTCGCGCGGCTACTTCGGCATGCAGATCAATTCGGAGAGCGAGCGCCGCATCATCTTCTCCGTGTGGGACGCGGGCAACGGCACCAACGCCATCGACCGCTCCACCGTCTCGAAGGACGATCAAACGCAACTTATCGCCAAAGGCGAAGGCGTCGAAGCGAGCGTGTTCGGTCACGAAGGCACCGGCGGGCACTCGCATCTCGTCTATCCGTGGAAAACCGGCCAGGCGCAGAAATTCGTCGTCGCCGTGAAGCCCGAGGGTGATCACACGACCTACAGCGGCTACTGGTTCCATCCGGAAAAACAGAGCTGGATGCTCATCGCGAGCTTCCGCGCGCCTAAGGACGGCCAATACCTGCGCGGCCTGCATTCCTTCAGCGAAAACTTCGGCGGTCAAAACGGCCATCAGCAGCGCAAAGCCCTCTACGGGCCGCAATGGATCGCCAATGCCGATGGCAAGTGGACCGAACTCACCACCGCGAAGTTCAGCCACGATCCCACCGGCAAAGCGCATCGGCTCGACCGCTTCATGGGCGTCGAAGCCGGGAAATTCTTCCTCTCGCATGGCGGCTTCGTCGAAGGCTTCACGAAATACGGCGAGCCCTTCACCCGCCCCGCCACGAACACGCCACCCGATTTCAAGCTGCCATGAATGCCGCGTTCCAAGCTCATCTCACGACCCAAATTGACGCCATCCGCGCCGCAGGCACTTACAAGCGCGAGCGCGTGCTCAGCACGCCGCAAGGCACGCTCGTTCGCGCGAATGGCGGCGCGGCAGTGCTCAACATGTGCGCGAACAACTACCTCGGCCTCGCGCAGCATCCGAAGGTGCGGCAGGCCGCGCACGAGGCGCTGGAGCATTGGGGCTATGGTCTCGCCAGCGTGCGCTTCATCTGCGGCACACAAGGCGTTCACAAGGAACTGGAGGCCTCATTAACTGACTTCCTCGGCACCGAGGACACGATCCTCTACGGCTCGTGCTTCGATGCGAACGGCGGACTGTTTGAAACCATCCTCGGCTCCGAAGACGCGATCATCAGCGACGAACTCAACCACGCCTCGATCATCGACGGCGTGCGCCTGTGCAAAGCGCAGCGCTATCGCTACAGGAACTGCGACATGGCCGATCTGGAAGCCCAACTCATCGCCGCCGATGCCAAAGGCGCTCGCTTCAAGCTCATCGCCACCGACGGCGTGTTCTCGATGGACGGCTACATCGCGCCGCTGAAGGCGATTTGCGATCTCGCTGACAAATATGGCGCTCTGGTGATGGTCGATGACTCCCACGCCGTCGGCTTCATGGGCAAAACCGGCCGCGGCACGCACGAGCACTGCGATGTGATGGGCCGCATCGACATCCTGACCGGCACGCTCGGCAAAGCCCTCGGCGGTGCCAGCGGCGGCTACACCAGCGGGCGCAAAGAGATCATCGAACTGCTGCGGCAGCGCTCGCGGCCGTATTTGTTCTCGAACACGCTTTGTCCGAGCATCGCCGGAGCATCACTCGAAGCGCTGCGCTTGCTCAAGCAGAGCACTACTTTGCGCGACACCCTTGAGGCCAACACCCGCTGGTTCCGTGCCGCGATGACCGAGGCTGGCTTCAATATCGTGCCCGGCGAGCATCCCATCGTCCCCGTCATGCTTGGCGACGCGGCCTTGGCCTCGAAATTTGCCGACGCCATGCTCGAACGCGGCGTTTACGTCATCGGCTTCAGCTACCCCGTCGTCCCGCAAGGCAAAGCCCGCATCCGCACCCAGATCAGCGCCGCGCACACACGCGAGGATTTGGAGAAGGCGGTGAAGGCTTTCAGTGAGGTGAAGCGTCTTGTTACCCCATGAAACGCGCCCTGCTTTTCCTCCTCCCCTCTCTCGCTTTCGCAGAGCCCGTCCGCCTCGTGCACGAGCCTGCGCTTTCGCCGGATGGCAAAACGGTCGCGTTCGAGTGGCAGGGAGATCTTTGGACGGCTCCGACCGATGGCGGGCGCGCCACGCGGCTCACGACACATCCGGCGCTCGATTTCGGCCCCGCTTTTTCGCCCGATGGCAAACAGATCGCCTTCAACAGCGAGCGCGAGGGCTTCAAATTGCTCTACACGATGCCTGCGAACGGCGGCGAGCCGAAGCAGCTCACCTTTCACACCGATGGCAGCGACCTGCGCGAGTGGACGCCTGATGGCAAAGGCCTGCTGGTGACGCTGGCGCGGGATTTGTCGTGGTTGCGTGAGTCACGCTCGGCGCGGCATGCGATCATCGACGCGAACGAGCGCAAGGCCGAGAGCGTGCTCTTTGATGACTACGGATTCGACGGCGTGCTGTCGCCGGACGGCCAGAAACTGCTCTTCATGCGCGAAGGTTCGGAGTCGTGGTGGCGTCAGGGCTTCAAAGGATCGCGTGCAGGCCAAATCTGGCTTTTCAATCGCGCGGACGGCAGCTTCAAGCAGGTCATCAGCGATGAAAATGAGAACCGTTGGCCGCTGTGGAAGCCGGACGGCAAAGGCTTCTATTTCGTCCGCAACGGCAACCTCTGGCAGCACGATCTGACGAGCGGCAAGCACAGCGCGATCACGAATTTCAAAGACGACCTCGTCGTCTTCCCTGCGATCTCGCGTGATGGCAAGACGCTGGTCTTCCGCATGCGCTTCGATCTCTATCGCTGGCATCCCGGCGACAAAGAACCGGCCAAAATCGCCATCGAAGCCGTCACTGATGCCACGCCGGACATCACGCGTGTCGTTCTCGAAAAAGCCACCGACATCCACTTCACGCCCGATGGCCTGCAGATGGCCTTCATCAGCGGCGGCGATGTGTGGGTGATGGATACGGAGCTCAAAGAGCCGCGCCGCGTGACGCAAACGGCGGAGGAGGAGCGCGGCGTGCGTTTTGCGCCGGATGCGAAGTCGCTCGTGTTTGTGAGTGATGCGGGCGGGCAGACGGATTTGTGGAAGGCGGTGCCTGCGGACGAGAAGAAGGCCTGGTTTGAGAGCGCGGGCTTCACGCTGACGAAGCTCACGAAGCTCACGAATGATCCGGAGGCCGATTCGAGCCCGCGCTTCACGCTGGATGGCAAAAAGCTCGCGTGGCTGCGTGAGCGGGGCGATTTGATGCTCGCCGATGCCGATGGAAAGAACGCGAAACGGCTCATCGAGTCGTGGAGCGAGCCGGCGTTTGAGTTTTCGCCGGATGGAACGTGGCTGGCGTATTCGAAAGAGGATGAATGGTTCAATGACGACATCTGGCTGATGCCCGTGGATGGCTCGAAACCGGCCTTCAACGTCTCGCAGCACCCCGATGACGACACGTGGCCGCATTGGTCGCCGGATGGCAAGATGGTCGCTTGGACCGGCACGCGGGAGATCGACGAGCAGGATGTGTTTTATGTGCATCTGCTGGCCGAAGAGGACGAAAAGACGAAACGCGAGCGCACGCTGGTCAAAGCGCGTGAAAAGATCACCAAAGCCGCCGAGGCGAAGAAAAAGGACGAACCGAAGAAAGAGGAGCCCAAGGCTGAAAAGCCTGCTGAACCGGCTCCGAAGCCCGAAGAACCAAAAAAGGCTGAGGAGCCCAAAAAAGCCGAAGAACCGAAAAAGGCTGAGGAGCCCAAAAAGGAAGAAAAGAAGCCCGAACCGCTGAAAATCGATTTCGAGGGGCTGCATGAGCGCGTTCAGCGCGTGAAGTTGCCGAACTCAGCCGAGTATTCGCTCGTGTGGTCGCCGGACTCGAAGAAGCTGGTCTTCCAATCGCAGGTCGAGGAGTCGAAGCGGACGATGAGCATCGAGTTTCCCGATGAATTGAAGCCGAAGACGTTCAGCAGCGCGGTTTTGACGAACGCCGTGTGGCTGAAGGAAGGCGATCAGCTCATGGGCCTGCTCGATGGCAAACCGGCGATGCTTTCCGGCAAGGGCGGTGATCCGAAGACTTATGCTTTCAAAGCGCAGCAGAGTTACTCGCGAGCGGAAAAACAGCGTGCGGTGTTTGATCAATGCTGGCAGGTGATGCGCGATCTCTATTACGACGAACGCCACGGCAATCGCGACTGGAATGCCGTGCGCACGAAGTATCGCGACATGGCCGCCGAGGCTCCGGACATGAAAGGTGCGGCGGAGTGCGTTTCGCTCATGCTGGGCGAGCTGAATGGCTCGCACCTCGGTTTCAGTATCGGCGGCACTTCGACTCCGAGCAGTTGGACGGAAGAAACGGCCCATCTCGGCCTGCGATTTGATGCGACTTTTGCCGGACCGGGTTGGAAGGTGCGTGATGTGATCCCGAAATCGCCCGCGAGCCGCAAAGAAAGCCGTGTGGAGGCTGGCGAGATCGTTTTGAAGGTGGATGGCAAGGACGTGCAGCCTTCGATGGACGTCAGCAGCGCGCTGAACGGCCCGATGGAGCGCGACATCGTGCTCACGGTGAAAAACGGCGACAAAACTCGCGATGTGACGTTGCGCCCGATCAGCTACATCACCGCACGGCGCTTGCTTTACGATGACTGGATCGCGGAGAACCGGAACGCGGTCGAGAAAGCCTCCGGCGGCACGCTCGGCTACCTGCACATCAGCGCGATGGACGATGCGAGCTTCCAAAAGTTCCAGGAGGAGCTTTATCACGCCGGTTCGGGCAAAGACGGTCTCATCATCGACGTGCGCGAAAACGGCGGCGGCTCGACGACGGATCATTTGCTCACCGCGCTCACGCAGCCGCGTCACGCGATCACCTTGCCCCGCGGCGGCAAGGTGCCCGGCTATCCGCAGGATCGCATGATCTACGCCACCTGGCACAAGCCGGTCGTCGTGATGTGCAATCAGAACAGCTACAGCAACGCGGAGATCTTCTCCCACGCCATCAAGACGCTGAAGCGCGGCAAAGTCGTCGGCGTGACGACCGCCGGTGGTGTCATCAGCACCGGCGCGACTGCGATCATGGATGTCGGCACGCTGCGCCTGCCCTTCCGCGGCTGGTATGGCCTCAATGACGGCCAAGACATGGAACTCAATGGCGCGAAGCCCGACTTCATCGTCTGGCCGCAGCCGGGCGATAAGACGGATCGTCAGCTCGACAAAGCCGTCGAGGTGCTCAAAGCCGATGTGGAGACGTGGAAGAAGCGTCCGCAGCCAAAGCTGATCAATGCGAGCGAGCGGAAGTGAGTTTGGGTGTGTGGATGGTCGCTCCAGCAGGCGCGGGGGCGATAGTCTGGCCTTCGCGAAAGACGGCTGAGGCTTCAGTGGCGCGTGGGATCGCGGTGCCTGCGGCGATGGCATCGACCCACTGCGCGACACGTTTCACATGGATGTCGATGGGCCAGTCGAAGTGGGAGATTTCAGGCACGCGGTAGTGAAAGAGCGGGTCGGTCATGAGGCTGACCAGGGAGATGTCCTCGGGCACACGCAGGCCGCGTTGGGCGAGGAAGGCGAGGGCGGCGATGGTGTAGCCGGGCTCCAGAAGAAGGAGCGCGGTGGGCGGTGTGGTGCGAAAGAGTGCCTCGAAGAGCTGCTGCAGGCCCTCGGGGGTTTCCGTCCAGTCGGGGACGTGGTAGTCGCGGTGCGGCTGGAGGCCGTGATGCTGGAGCCGCTCGACAAAGGCGGTGGCGGTCTTGCTGAGGTTCGGGTGACGCCAGAAGGCCGGGACCACGAAGACGATGCGCTGGTGGCCGCGGGCGTGGAGCGCATCCACGCATTGATGCATGGCGGCATCGAGCCGGGTGGCGGTGGAGGCGAGGTGGAGGCCGTCAAACCGGCCGCCGATGGCAAAGACGGGCACTTTTTGCTCGATGAACCAGCGGAGGATCTCGTAGCTGCCGCCATACACGATCCAGGCATCGGCCTTGTCGGCATCGATCTGCGCTTGGATGCGCGGGATGGCCTCTCCGCAGTCGATGATGGTGCGGCGGGCGATGAAGCAGGCGTGCCCGGCGGACTCCAGCGCGTGGCGGATGCCGAGGATGAGGCGCACGGAGTGGGTGTTGTCCTGTTCCAGGGTCTCGCGCAGCAGGATGCCGATGCGCAGGCTGCCGGAGCGTCGGGAGCGGGGGCGGCGCGTGATGATTTCACGTCGTTTGCCCCAGCCGGAGGATTTGATGAGGCCCTGCTCCTCCAGCAGGCTGAGGGCAGCGCGAATGGTGTCTTTGCTGACGCCGAGCTCGTCCGCGAGGGGCCCGACACCGGGGAGCTGGCCGGCCCAGCGGCCTTTTTGAAAGCCCTCGCGCAGGTGCGAGGCGGCCTGCTCGGTGAGGGTTTGGCGGCGGAGGGGTTTCATGCGGGGAGAAGTGTGCTGAAACTAGTCGGTTTGGCCGACTAGTCAGCGCAAACTTTGCGGTTGTGGTTAGGGCACGATTTAGGTCTAGATCATGCTTCTGGAACCTTCATCGAATCCCATGAATGCCCGATCCGTCCCCACACGCTGCCTGATCGCCGCCCTCTCGCTGATCGTCATCCCGGCCGTGCCTGCGGCGGATTACATCTGGAGCGGGGCCACCTCCACGGACTGGACGATCAGCACGAACTGGACGGGTGGAACGGTGCCAACTCTTGGGACCAACTTCGCGGCGGACCGGCTGGTGGTCGCGAATGCGGCGGGAAACGGCCTGATCTACAATGCGGGCGCGGGTGTCACCACCACCTTCGGAAACGGGCGTGGCCTGGTGCTCGGGCAGGCGAGTGGAGCGGGCTCGCTCACGGTGACCAGCGGCATCCTTGCCATTGGCGGAACGGCGAACCCGGTCATGGGCAACACGACCAATGGCACGCTGCTGGTGAATGGTGGGACGATCGATTTTTCAGCCAATCCGAACAGCCTGCAGATGGGCTTTGCCGGTGCTTCCGTAAACAGCATCACGGTGAGCAGCGGTGCGATGGTGGCGAATGGCATCGATCTGAATCTGGCATCCACGGGTGCCTCGACGATCAACCTCAATGGCGGCTCGCTCGGCACCACGGGCTTCAGCCGCACGAGCACGGGCAACGTCAGCACGGTGAATTTTGACGGCGGCACGCTCCAGGCACGAGCGGCCTCCACGACCTTTCTCGCGGCCTCCGCCGGGCTCAGCGCGGTGGTGAAGGCTGGTGGCGCGGTGATCGATACCAACTCCTTCGACATCACCATCGGCGCGGCCTTGACTCGTGACAGCGCACTCGGTGCCTCGGCAGATGGCGGCCTGACCAAAAATGGCGCTGGTGTCTTGGCGCTGAGCTCCGCCGCGACCTACACGGGCGGCACGACGGTGAACGCGGGTGTCCTCAACCTCGCCAGTGGCGGCGGTGCCAGCGGTGTGATCCGCGGCACGGCGACCGTGAACAGCGGCGCGACCCTGCGCTGGAGCACGGGTGATGCCTCCGGCTACAATGGAGGTGCCACGGCGCTGACGACGATCAATCTCTCCGGCGGCACGCTGAACATCAACACGACGGCCAACCAGACGCTGGGCAGCGCGACGATCAACATGACCGGCGGCAGCATCACGGGCGTGACGGGCTCGAACCTCGATTTCTTCGGCGGTGCCTCCGCGCTGAACACGCTGGCGAGTGCGACCACCTCCACGATCAGCGGCAACTCCGTGAACCTGCGTCAAAACGGCGGCGTGACGATGAACGTGGCCGATGGCGCGGCGGCGACGGATTTGCAGATCGATTCGCAGATCAACATGGCGTCCGGCTTCACGAACAACCACCTCACGAAGACCGGCGCGGGCACGCTGCTGCTCAACAACCTCAACAACTCCTGGTCGAGCAATCTCGTCGTCAGCGCGGGCAAGGTGAGCACCGGCACCACCATCGGTGGCGGCACAAACAGCTATCTCGGCGCGGTGAACGGCACGCGCACAATCAGCATCGCCAGCGGCGCGAGCATCGATCTGAACGCGAACAACGTCTTCGGCGGCAGCGGCAAGACGGCGGCCTCCATTCCGCAGTTGAGCATCAGTGGCACGCTGAACAGCACGCGCTTCAACATCATCGGCAATACGACGCTCAGCGGCGGCACATTGGCGCAGAGCAGCACGGACCCGAGCCCGTATCAGGGCTATCAGTTCCTCGGTGACGTGACGGTCAGCGGCTCTGCGGCGTCCACCATCAGCACGGGCAATGGCAAGGCGAATCATCTGCGCGGCGGTGCCACGCACACCTTCACGGTGAATGACGTCACGGCCAGCGCGGCGGTGGATCTCACGATGAGCGCGCCGCTCACCGATGGCAGCGGCGACTACACGGGCGCGGGCGCTTTCATCAAAGCAGGCGCGGGCACGATGACGATGTCCGCCACGAACAGCTACACGGGCGGCACCACGGTGAGCGGCGGTGTGCTGAATCTGGCCGCAGGCGGCACGGCGGGCACGGTGCGCGGCGCTTTGACGATCAGCTCCGGCGCGACGGTGAATGCGACCGCGGTGGATGCCCTCGGCTACACGCTCGGCACTCAAATCACGACGATCCATGTGAACGGCGGCACGTTTAACAACAGCACGGCGGGCAATCAGGGCTTCAGCACGAATTTCAGCCTCACGGGCGGCTCGGTGACCTCGACGGGCGGTGGCGCGATCAACTTTGACAGCGGTTTTGGCATCACGACGAATGCCGCAGCCACCACAGCGACCTGGACGGCTCCGACGGCGATCCGCGCAGGCACGCTGAGCGTTACCACCGCCACGGGCACCGCGCCCAGCGGCATCGATCTGACCATGAGCGGTGTGATCTCCGGCGCGGGCCGCTCGCTCGCCAAGAACGGCACCGGCACGCTCGCCCTCTCGGGCACGCATACGTATGATGGCGGCACGACGATCAACGCGGGCACACTGGCGCTGACGAGCGGTGGCGGCATTGGCGGCATCATTCGCGGCGCAGTCACGGTGAACAATGGCGGCACGCTGCGCCTCGCCGCGAACGACGCCACGGGTTACGGCACCGGTGCGGATCGCATGAGCGCGATCACCATCAATGAGGGAGGCACGGTTTTTGTCGCCACCACCGGCGGTGCGGGCCAGAACCAGACGCTCTCGAACATGACCATCACCCTGACCGGCGGCACCTTCACCGGCGTGGCGAGTTCCACCGTCGATCTCTTCAGCGGCGGCTCCAGCGTGATCACGAATGCCTCCGCGATCACCTCCGTCATCAGCACCGGCACCTTCAACGTGCGCCAGAATGACAGCACCTTCACCGTGGCGGATGGCGCGGCTGCCGTGGACCTTTTGGTCAGCGCGGTGATCGGTGAAAACGATGGCGCGGGCAACAACGCGCTCATCAAGGCCGGTGCTGGCCTCATGGCCGTCTCCGGCAACAATTCCTACACCGGTGCCACCACGGTGAATGCCGGAACGCTGCGTGTGGATGCCAACAACGGCCTCGGCAGCGCTGCGGCAGGCACTTCGGTGGCTAACGGAGCCACGCTGCTGCTCAACGGCGTGAATTACAGCACCGTGGAGGCTTTGAGCATCAACGGCGCAGGTGTCAGCGGCGGCGGTGCCTTGCGAAACAGCGGCACCAGCACTTTTGCGGGCCAGGTCACCGCCGCGACGCATGCCACGATTCATTCCGGCGGCGGCACGCTCAATCTCACCGGTGGTGTGGTCAAAAACGGCACCGAACTCACGCTCACCGGCGGTGGACGCATCAATATCAGCGGCACCGGCATCAGCGGCGCGAGCGCGAACTCCGATCTCGTCGTCAATGGCACCACAGCCGTCGTCAGCGCGGCCAGCAACTTCAACGGCCCCACCTCGGTGATCAACAACGGCACGTTGGTCGCCAATGCCACCGTGCAGACCACTTCGGTCACGACGGACAGCACCGCCACGCTGTCTGGCACGGGCCGCATCGAGGCCGCGCCGAACGGTTTTGTTTACATCAATGGCGCGCTGCTGGTCGGTGACAGCACGCTCGGCTCTCCGGTCGCCTCGCAGTTTGAACTCGCCACCAGCGGCACCGGCAGCGCGGTGCTCGGGCTCGGCAGCACGCTGTGGTTTGATCTGTTCAGCAACGTGGGCGACAACACCAGCCTGCTGAGCGCGGCGGATCGCATCAAGCTCTTCGGCACGCTCGATCCCACGCTCGGCGGCACGCTGTTCGTGAGCAATCCGAACGCCCTGAGCGGTTTCAATATCGGCGATCAGTGGCGTCTCTTTGATTTCACCGGCGGAGGCAGCATCAGCGGCCCGATCACCATCGACGACAGCGCGCTCGGCCTCGCGCCCACCATGGTGGGCAGCTTTAACAGCAGCACCGGCATCTTCAGCATTGTCGCCGTGCCGGAGCCCTCGCGTGCGGTTTTGGGGATGATGGGCCTGATGGGCTTGTTGATGCGTCGGCGGCGTATTCACGGACTTCAGTCCGTCAGCGCACTGTAATCTCTTTTTGCCTCCGCTATGTCCCTGAGCACATCACGGCGGGTATTCACGGGCTTTAGCCCGAATGAGCGCCGTAGAGGTCTTTCGCTCCGAAAGAAGTGTGACGTGATTCGGAGTCTGTGGCGGCTAGCGAGTTTGGGCGGGCTAAAGCCCGGCAATACGCTCCAGGATGGCTTCGCGGGTCAGACCAATCTCCGCGCCAAAACCGAGGACGAAACCTTCCCGCAATTCGGCTTCGCGCGGATTGTCGGCCACATACTGGCTCAGCCTGCGCCACTGAGCCTCACTCCGCAGGATGTGATCATACGGCTCAGGCATCCAAAGCGTTCCCTTTCGTTGCAGCAGTCGGTTGATCGCAAACGCACTTCCTCCCTTCCAATGCTTGACGATGTCGCCGAGCACCGAGCCTCGACTTGGCGTGACGATGGCGTGAAGGTGATTCGGCATCACGCACCACGCGCCGAGGTCAAAACACGTTCCATGGCCTTCGATCATCTTCGCGATCAGGAGGTCGGCGCATTCGCGCCGGGCCAAAACGCACTCGCCATGGCATTGATCGAGGATGGATTGAAAGCGGTCGGTGAAGAGTCGTTGGTAGTCCAGGCGATGCTCGTCAGCGAGTTCGTCCACGGAGCTTGCGCCATTCTCGCGGAGCCACGAATCACGTTTCGAGCGCCATTCGTCAGCGATGGGCTTTGGCACCGAGTCGGCGAGCCGGCTGGTGACATGGTAAGTCGTTCCTTCCTGACGCCAGTGAGGCAAGTTTTGCCGCGTGATGCGCAGCGCCGCATTCGGGTTGAACGGCTTGAAGCTCATGCAGCGAGCGTATTCCCGCGCTTTAGACCGTCAAGCCTCCGCAAAGTCGGGCGGTGGGATTTAGCGAGAGTATTCCCGGGCTTTAGCCCGCCCAATCATCGCAAAGCCGAGCGCTGGGATTCTGCGGGAGTTTTTTGTTTGGCGGAGTTCAGGCGGGCTAAAGCCCGGGAATACTCAGCGGCGTTCGATCACCATCGGCTAAACCCAACTCAGACGGGCTAAAGCCCGGGAATACCCTCATGAAATCCATCCTTGCCCTCATCACGCTGTTGCTGCCGTCTTTTGCTCTGGCGCAGAGTTACGGCATTGCTTCGCGGCCTTCGTTCACGGCTTTCAATGGCGGCACGCTGCCGACGAATCTGCCGACCTTCTCCGGTTCGTGGTCGGCGGTGCCGGCGTTTCCGAATCTGACGTTTCAGAACATCATGGGCATCGCGGAGCTGCCGGGACAGCCGGCGAATGCGCGCAAGCTGGTCGTTTGGGAGCGTGAGGGGCGCATTTACGTCGTGCCACGGCCTTCGGCGGCGAATGCGGTCGCGCCGTTCACGGCGGCGGAGCTGAACAACACGCACAAGACGCTGATCCTCGACATCTCGAACCAATGCCAGGGCTGGGACGACAGCGGGCTGCTGAACATCGCGTTTCATCCGAACTTCGCGACGAACGGCTACATCTACATGCATTACACGTGGATCACGCCGGGCACGGTGACGGGAAATGCCAACACGCGGCCCGCGCAAGGCACGGCGCACAAGGATCGTGTCGCGCGCTTCACTTACAATCACACCACGGGCCAGATCGACAACGCCTCCGAGCAGGTGCTGATCAATCTCACCTCCACCAACTGGTGGCACGCGGGCGGCGGCATGTTTTTCCATCCCACCACGGGCTTTTTGCACATCACCTTCGGCGATGACGTGAATGGCGCGAACACGCAGCAGATCACGAACAACTTCCGCAGCAGCGTCATCCGCATCGACGTGAACATGATCGGCGGCAGCGTGAGTCATCCGATCCCGAAGCAGCCGGTGACGCCTGCGGGCAGCTCCACGGGCAATTATTACATCCCGAACGACAATCCCTTCGTCGGCGTCTCCGGCGCGATGGAGGAGATCTTCTGCCTCGGGCTGCGCAGCCCGCATTCGATGAATTTCGATGCGCCGAGTGGTCGTGCGTTCATTGGCGATGTCGGCGAAGGCACCAAAGAAGAGATCAGCGTGGTCGAACCGGGCGAAAGCGGCCTCAATTTCCAGTGGAACCGCATCGAGGGCCTGAATGGCGACCTCACGGCACCCTACATCGGCATCAACAAGCGTCCGATCATCGACTACGGCCGCGGAGACGGCACCGCGGTCATCGGCGGGCGCATTTATCGCGGCGCGGAGTTCGGCGCGGACCTCGGTGGCAAATACATCTTTGGCGACAACGTGAGCGGCAACGTCTGGTATCTCAACGAGACGACCTCGCCGCCCACGAAGGTCTTTCTGTGCAACGTGCCCGAGGGCAATGGCGTGAACTCCGGCAGCGACTACCGTGGCATCTCCTACTTTGGCACGGACAATGACAATGAGTTCTACATCTGCCAGCTCGGCACGACCTCCGCGCAGATTTTCAAGCTCCAGCGCGGCGGCACTCCGGCACCGACGATGCCCGCGACGATCTCCGCCACCGGTTTGCTCAGCGATGTGGCGAATGTGGTGCCGAGCGCGAGCTTCCTGCCGATGGATGTGAACAGCCCGCTGTGGAGCGACAACGCGCACAAGTCACGCTGGTTCGCCATCCCGAACAGCACGACGATCAGCTTCAATGCCACGGGCAACCACACCTTCCCGCAGGGCGCGGTGTGGCTGAAGCACTTCGAGCTGCCGATCGACGACAACAACCCGAACCTGCGCAAACGCCTCGAAACGCGCGTGCTCGTGCGCGATGACCTGGGCGGCGTGTATGGCGTGACCTACAAATGGCGCGCGGATGGCAGCGATGCCGACATCGTGAACGGCAGCGAGACGGAGGCCATCACGATCAATGGAACGTCCGAGATCAGCATGTCGCTGACGACGACGGACATCGGCACGCAGGTCTTTGATCAAACCAGCACCAACATCGGCACCGGACACGAGGTGACCATCCGCAGCGGCGACATCTGGAACAACAGCGACAACTTTCGCTTCCTGCACACGAGCAAAACGGGCGATTTCGATGCCCGCGTGCGCATTGAGTCGTTCAGCGGTGCGCAGGGCTCGTATGCGAAGGCCGGGATCATGGCCCGCAGCACGCTGGATGCGAATTCACCGCACGTTTACGCGATGGTCTTCCCGAACAACGCCGCGCGAAACAACAACAACGGCGGTCACGAGCTGCAATACCGCACCACGGCCGGTGGCGCCAGCGCAGCGGTCTATCCACAGCTCCCGCATCCGCGCGTGAGCTATCCGCAGACCTGGCTGCGACTGAAACGCGAGGGCAACACCTTCATCCACTACTGGAGCGAGGACGGCACGATGTGGAAGGAATACGGCCGCCGCACGCAGACGATGCCCGCCACGCTGGAGCTCGGTCTGGCCACCACGTCGAACAACACCGGTGCCAGCGTCACCGCGCGTTATCACCTGAATCTCCAGCGCACGCAGACCTGGCTCTATCCGGGCAAAGCGGACTGCCTGCAATGCCATCGCCCCGGCTCCGGCTACGTGCTCGGCATGACCACGGCGCAGACGAACAAGTTCTACGACTTCGCCGCCGCGCTGAACGGCACCAGCGGCACCGTGACAGACAATCAACTCCGCGCGTGGAACCACATCGGCCTCTTCAGCCCTGCGATCAATGAGGCGGACATCCCGACGATGCTCAAAGCCGAGCCGCTGACCAACACGAGTGCCAGCGCCGAGCTGCGAATGCGCAGCTACATCGACATGAACTGCGCGCATTGCCATCAGAGCACCGGCGGCGGCGTGCATGCCTACTGGGATGGCCGTTTTGAGCTCTCTTTGGCCCAAACCGGCATCGTGAACGGCTTTGTCGGCAACACGCTCGGCCTCACGAACTCGCCGAAGGTCATCGTGCCGCAAAGCATCGAGCGCAGCATCATGCACATGCGCATGGCCACGGCCTCGGCGAACCACAAGATGCCGCCGCTGGCGAAATCGCTCGTGGATCAGAACGCGATGACCGTGCTGGAGCAGTGGATCAATGAAGTCGTGCAGCCGCCGGGTGATCCGCTGCCCTCGCCGTGGCTGAGCGGCGACATCGGCACCGTCACGCTCGCGGGCTCCTCGACTTATTTCAACGGCACCTACATCCTCAGCAGCAACGGCGCGGATGTGGGCGGAACGGCGGACTCCATGCAGGCCGCCAGCTATCAGCTCGTGACTGGCGATGGTGAACTCGTCGCGCAAGTGACCAGCATCTCGAACAGCAGCGCAAACGCCGAGGCCGGCGTCATGGTGCGCGAGACGCTCGATGCGAACTCGAAGCACGGCAGCACTTTGATCACCTTTGGCAATCAAAGCCTCTTTAGCCGCCGCACGACGACAGGTGGCTCCACGGTGAACACAAACGGCAGCAACGGCGCACCGCCTCGCTGGGTGAAAATCCGCCGCCGCGGGCCTTATGTCGAAAGTTTCACCTCCACGAACGGCACGACGTGGGCGCTCGTCGGCACCGAAACGATCTCCATGGCGCAGAGCGTCTATTTCTGCCTCGTGCACAGCAGCGGCGCGGCCGGAACGACGGGAAATGCCACCTTTGACAATGTGAGCGTCACACCGGGCATCTTCGGCGCAGGCCAGAATCTCCTCGTGAACAACACCGCGGCCAATCCGATCACCTGGGACGCCATTCCGGGCATCAGCGGCACCAGCGTGGCCAACGGTCCCGTGCTTTGGTATCAAAACGACACGCTGAACTTCACCGGCACCGGCGGCACGGTCACGCTCGCGGGCGCGATGAACATGAACACCGGTTTGCTGAACATTGATGCCACGACAGGCGGTTTCACGTTCAACGGCGGCTCTTTGACCAGCGGACGCATCCGTGTCGGCACGGGCGAGAATGCGAACATCGGCGCGGTGCTCAATGGCAACGCCTTGATGCTCGGCCAGCTCGGCATGAACCCGAATGACGCGACGAATCTCTTCAGCGGCACGATCACGCTTTCCTCTTCCACTGCGAATACCGGCACCACGACGCTCGAAAGCGGTAACGTGATCGTCAACGGCGCTGGCGTGAACTTCAACAGCAGCAGCGGCTTCGTCATTAACGGCAGCGGCGTGCGCATTCCGACTACGGCGGGCTATCCGTATGATAGCGGTCTGCTGCGCGGCGGTCTCCTGCACCTCACCGCGGGCACGGGCGATCATTTTGGCGCGCAGATGGTCACGCTGAACGGCGGCGGCATCATGTATCGCGACACGCTCGCGGGCAATCAGACGGAGACGATCCAAAACCTCACGCTCGCCAGTGGTGGCAATACTTTGTGCGCTGCCCCGCAAGGCGCGACCACGGGCGACACCTTGCTCGTCACCAATCTCACGCGCAGCGTCGGAGCCACGCTGGAGGCACGCAGCGCCTTTGGCACGCTCGGCGGCACCGGCGACCTCGGACGCGTGAACATCACCAATCTCAATGGCAGCGCCGCAGTGAATACGAACGGCATTATCGGTGGCTGGGCCTACGGCGGCTCCGGCGCGGCCTTCTCGGGTGATTTCCTCACGCTTACCGCAAACGGCCTCGCGGCCAAAACACCGGACAAGGCCAGCAACACCACGGGAGGCACCTTGAACAGCCAGGCGCTGAATGCGGCCACCTCGGCGGACAATTTCCTCGTGAACAGCAATCAGACCGTGGATGGCACCACGGTGCCCACCTTGACGGTGAACTCGCTCATCGAGCAAAACGACATTATCCTCAATAATGGCGCGAAACTCGTCATCGGCAGCGGCGGACTCATCCTGCGCACGGCGAACTTCTGGATGCAAACGGGCGCTGGAGCCGGTGGCAAGCTCACCACCGGACTCCCGAGCGGCGAACTCTTTGTCACGACGCCGAACACGCCCGATGGCTTGACGGATCATCGCATCCGCGTGCGCATCGAGGACAATGGAACCACGCCGCTCATCCTCGTGAAAAGCGGGCGCGGTCGTCTGAACCTCGGCGGCAACACCGGCACCGGAACGACGGCGAATGCCTACACGGGCGGCACCTTCATCAATGAGGGCGTGATCGTGGCCTACGACAACACCGCGCTCTCCAGCGGCGCGGTCACCGTGCGTCCCGGCGGCACGCTGTGGCTCGCGGGCAATGTCACCCTCGCGAACAGCGTCACCACCTCGGGCTTCGGCGGCACCACCAGCACCAGCGTGCTGATGGGAGCGCTGCGCATGGATGCCGCGACCACGCTCAGCGGCCCGGTCACGCTCGCGGGTCATACGCGTGTCGAAAACACCAGCGCTGGCAACATCGGCACCATCAGCGGCACCACCACCGGCAGCGGCGGCATCGAAAAGACCGGCGCGGGCATCCTGGTGCTCAGCAACGTCAACAATGCCTTCAACGGCGACATCATCGTCAATGCAGGCACGCTGCGAACCGGTGGATTCCGCGGCGGATACTTCGCCACGGCCACGCTCGGTGCGAACACGAGCGACCGCACCATCACCGTGAACACCGGCGCGATCCTCGATTTCACCGCGAACAACATTTTCACTGGCGCAGGAGCCAGCGCGGGCGGATTGCCAAAGCTCGCGATCAATGGCGGCACGTTGCAGAGCAGCCGCTTCAATGTGATCGGCCACCTCACGCTGAATGGCGGCACTTTGGTCCAGACCTCGCTCGATACCGGCCTGTATGAAGGCTACGAGTTCCTCGGCGACATCACCGTCGCGGGCACCGCGATGTCCACCATCAGCTCCACGAATGGCCGCGCCAATCACATCGCCGGAGGCCGCAATTTGCGCATTTCCATCACGCAGGCAGCCGCCGGGCTCACGATCAGCAATCCGTTGCGCGAAGGCTCCGGCGACTACGTCGGCACCGGCGCGATCACAAAGGATGGCGCAGGCACTTTGATCCTCACCGCCAACAACACCTACACGGCGGGCACCACGATCAGCGCAGGCACCTTGCAGCTCGGCAACGGCGGCGCGACGGGATCGCCCGGCACCGGAGCCATCGTAAACAACGGCTCCATCCTCGTGAATCGCGACACCAGCGCCGCTCTCACGCTCGTGGCCATCAGCGGCAGCGGCTCCTACACGCAGACAAACGGCAATATCGTCTTCAACGCCGTGAACAGCTTCGCCGGACCCAGCGTCATCAACGGCGGCACGCTGCAACTCAACGCCGGCGGCGGCGCGGGCGGCCTGCGCGGCACGGTGACGGTCAATGCGGGCGCGACGATCCGCTCCACCAACACGGACACCTTTGGCTATGTCGTCGGTCAGAAGGTGAACGTGCTGAACATCAACGGCGGCACCGTCGAGCACACCACGGTGAACAACCTCACGCTCTCCAGCGTCGCCATTACGATGAACGGCGGCATTTTGCAGGCCACCGGCGTCGGCGCGGCCGCGCGGCTCGATTTCTTCGGCGGCGGCACCTCGCTTACCACCGATGCGGCGGCCACCACGACAAGCATCGTGAACGGACAGATCAATCTCCGTCAAAACAACACCCTCTTCACGGTGAACGACGGCAGCGCCGCCATCGATCTCGCCATCACCGGCCCGATCACCAACTCCGTCTTTGGCGAAGGCAACAACGCCCTCATCAAAGCCGGCACCGGCACCCTCGCGCTGAACGGCACCAGCACCTACACCGGCCCCACCACGCTCAATGCGGGCACTTTGGTCCTCGCAGGCAGTCTCGCCAGTCCGGTGACCACGAATGCGGCCATCCTCGCGCCGCAGGGCACGCCGAGCACCAGCAGCAGCCTCATGCAAACCAGCGCCGCCACGTTGCGCCATCGCATCAATGGCCCTGTTGCTGGCACGGACTACGACCGCCTCACGGTCGGCGGCACGGTGACGCTCGCCGGCGCGCTCGACATCATCGCCACACCCGCGCTCAGCATCGGCACCAGCTTCACTTTGATCAACAAAACCAGCGCCGGAGCCGTGAGCGGCACCTTCACCGGACTCGCCGAAGGCGCGACCTTCACTGAGGACGGCAACCTCTTCCAAATCACCTACCAAGGCGGCGATGGCAATGATGTCGTGCTCACGGCCATCAGCGCGTTCACGCCCATCGAAAGCTGGCGCAACAGCCACTTCGGCAGCGCCGCCAACACCGGCAACGCGGCCGACAATGCCGACTTCGACGGCGACGGCCTCGCGAACCTCCTCGAATACGGCCTCGGGACGAATCCCACGACGCGGACCACGCACACGCCGCCGCTGCAACGCGCCGCGAATGAGTTCACACTCGACTTCACCACCAGCGACACCGCCACTGACGTCACCGTCGCCGTCGAATCCAACACCGACCTCAGTCCCACCTGGAGCAGCGCCGGCATCACTTACGAGAACCTCGGCAGCAGCGGCGGCCAGACCACCTGGCGCGCCCACATCCCGAGCCCCGGCACGGAAACGAAACGCTTTGCACGGATCAAGGTGGTCAGGCCGTAGCTTGTGGCCGGAGGCGCTTGCTTGCCTCCCCGCACTCCGGTTGATTGTCCTCATGATCCTTCGTTTCTTCCTCTACAGCCTCCTCGTCGCCTCGCTCCCAGCCGTGGGCGAGGATTTGTGCCAGCAACCTTCACCCGAAGAGATGGCAAAGGCGGCCGGAGTCACGCTGCCGCCGCTGCCGTGGCATGTGGCGAATGTGTGGTGGGACTTTGAGAAGCCGGTGGAGCACTTCACGTCCCTGGAGGTCGATGTGACGATCGACCGGGATGTGCCGAGCGATTACAACTTGTACATCTCGCCGTGCGGCATCGCGAAGATCAACGGCTTGCAGTTCTACGGCGGCATCCAGACCAACATCAACGGCTGGGCCACCAAAGAGAGCCGTGAACGCGTGCATCGCGGCAAAGGCGGCATTTTTTCACGTTGGTCGAGCGACAAGACGACGCCCATCGGGCTGGATCATGTGCGCACGGCGGCGGAGGACTGCTTGGTGGAGAGCGCGGGCTACGAAGGTGAGTTCGCGAGTGTGCGGAGGCCGTTTGCGTGGACGAAGGGCACTTACACCTGGTGCATCACGAAAGGGGCGAGCGAAGGCGGCAATACGTGGTTCACCTGCACGATTCGTGATTCGAAGGGCAGCGTGCATGAGGTGGGCAGTTTGCGGTTTGAGGGCACGGACTTCACGTTTTGGGAGCGGCACAGCGCCTTCGTGGAAGTTTACAGCACGTCGAAGATTCCGAAGTCCGGCATACCGAAGGTGAATGTGACGTTTGGCTGGCCGCGATTGAACGGAGCGAAGGTGCCGCTGAAGAAAGCGCATGCCTACTATCCCGACAAAGGTGGCCCAGACTCGCCGGATTGCGCGTGGGTGAAGGCGGAGGGCGAAAACTGCGTCGTGGAGGTCGGTCCGATCTTCAAACGCGATGAAGCGAAGCGGCGGCATGATCTGGCAACGAGTGTGAAGGATGCGAATTGATGAGGTAGATTACCAATCGGTAACGATTCGGTTACGGATTTGGCTTTTCAGGCGGAGGGCGTGCCGGGTAGAGTCCGCGCTCACGTTCCCATGCAGATACTTGTCGTAGAAGATGAACCGGATCTCGCCCGCCATATCGCGGGTGCCTTGACGCGCAGCGGTCATGCGACGGAGGTGCGCCACGATGGCAAGGAGGCGCTCGAAACGGCGCTGAACCGCAGGCCAGACCTGATCGTGCTGGATGTGAATCTGCCGTCGATGGATGGTTTCACCGTTTTATCGCGGCTGCGGCAGGCGCAGTCGTCGTCGCGGGTGATCATGCTGACCTCGCATGGCGATGTGGAGAGCCGTTTGCGCGGTTTGAACGGCGGCGCGGATGATTATCTGGCGAAACCCTTCTCGATGGATGAACTCGTCGCGCGGGTGACCGTGCTCGGGCGTCGCGGCGGGGCGCTGGCGGAGGAAAATGTGCTCAAGGCGGGTGATGTGGTGATGGATGTGCCGCAGCGCAAGGTGACGCGGAAGGGCGAGAAGATCGAGCTTTCGCCACGCGAGTTCGAGGTGCTGCAGATCCTAATGAAGGAGCCGGCGCGTGTGTTTTCCCGCAATGACATCTGCGAGCGCATCTGGCAGCGGGAGCACCAGTATGACACGCGCACGGTGGAGATCTTCATCATGCGGCTGCGCAAGAAGCTGGAACTCGACGACGGGGCGAATTTGATTCGCACCGTGCGCGGCGCGGGCTACCAGATGGCCGTGACCGAATGAGACGCTGGCCGCTCAAGATCAAAACCGGCGCCTACGCGGCGTTGCTGACCATGCTGACGCTGATGGTCACGGCGGTGTTCTTTTTCACCATCCTCTACTACCGCCAGCGCAAGGAAGTGGACGACGAGCTGCGCGACAACGCGGACGAGCTCGTGCGCGATCTGCGCAATTTCCGCGGCGCGCCGGTGAATCCGCGGCATCCGCTGAGCGTGAAGTTTGTGCCGGTGGACCTGCGTGAGCACTACCTCATGCTGATGGGGCCGGAGGGACAACTCTTGTATCAATCGCCGAATCTCGAAGGCACCAACATCGAGGGCGAGCCGGGCTTTCGCACCGTGACGATCGCGCAGCAGGCCTGTCGCGCGGGCAGCTTCAAAATGGGTGACTTCACCGTGCATGTGGCGATGAGTCTCGCACCACTGGAGGCGTTTCACGCGGATCTGCGTTTCGGACTGCTGATGACGCTGCCGCTGATCGGCGTCATGGTCTTCGCAGGCGGTTTGTGGCTCGGAAATCGTGCCGTGGCCCCCGTTGCAGCGCTCTCGCATGCCGCGGAGGCCATTTCGGTCGAAAATCTCGCCGAACGGCTGCCCACACCGCCTGCTGATGATGAGATCGCGAGGCTGACTGTGGTGCTGAATAGCGCGTTTGATCGTCTGCGGGCCGCTTACACCTCCGCGACGCGTTTTTCCGCCGATGCCTCGCATCAGCTCAAAACGCCCGTGGCCGTTTTGCGGGCCGGTTTGGAGTCTTTGCGCGATTCGCCGGAAACAAGCGCCGCCTCGCGTGAAGAGCTCGATGGCCTGCTGCGGCAAGTGCGACGCCTCACGGGCTTGATTCAGGATTTGCTGCTGCTGGCGGGCACGGATGCGCGGAGGCTGCGTTTGGAGAGCCAGCCCTTCGATTTGAGCGATCTGGCTGCGGAGGCGCTCGATGACCTCGGCGTACTCGCTCACGACCGGCTGGAGGTGGAGAGTGATTTGACGCCTGGACTCACCGTGTGCGCGGATCGTCGTCACGTGGCGATGGTTTCTCAAAATCTCATCGAAAACGCGGCGAAGTACACGCCGGAAGGCGGTCGTGTGCGAGTCACGACCACTCGCGAAGGCGATGTCGCGCGGCTTTCGGTGGCGAACACGGGGCCTGCGTTGCCGGAAGCGGATCGCGAGGGGATTTTCGAGCGTTTCCGCCGCGGCTCCCAAGTTGGCGAAGGTACCAGCGGGCATGGTTTGGGCCTGAACATCGCGAGAGAACTCGCTCGAGCGCATGGCGGTGATTTGGAACTCGTGCGCAGCGATGGCGAGTGGACGGAGTTTGCGCTGACGTTACCAATGGGCGTGTGAGCGTTTTGGAGTGCGGTGGGAAGACCGCGGAGCGGTCGCGACACCGCTTTCGTGCGGGCGGAGCGGGTGGTGGGTAGATTGCGTATCCTGCGGGCTAAAGCGGTGTCGCGCTTCGCTTCTCACCGCACTCCAGGACGCTGTCGCGCTTGCGAGAGGTCCAACTGCTTTTTAGACTTTGTGCCATGCATCCCGATGACGATCCGAAGCTCGCGTGGCCGCATGCTCCGACACATCGACTTGGCGAACGTGGCATCTACTTCGTCACGGCGGGCACTTACCTCAAGCGGCACCACTTTCGCGGCCCGGAGCGCCTCGAAGTGCTTCACCGCGGACTCTTGACCGTCTGCGAGCGGTTCCACTGGCGGCTCGAAGCTTGGGCGGTGTTCTCGAATCACTACCACTTCGTCGCGGAATCTCCTGCCAGTGCTGAAACGCTTCCACAAATGCTCTCGCAGCTTCACACCAAAACGGCGAAGTGGGTCAATCAGCTCGATGACATGCCGGAACGCCAGGTCTGGCACAATTACCGCGAAACGCTCCTCACCTTCGAGCCCTCCTGCTTCGCGCGACTCAACTACACGCATCAAAACGCCGTCAAACACGGCCTCGTGAAGCAGGCACGCGACTACCCGTGGTGCTCCGCGGCTTGGTTCGAGAAACACACATCGCGTGCCATGGCCAAAGCTATCAGTCGCTTCAAAACCGATCGCGTCCAAGTGCCTGATGCTTACGACGTGGCTCCCGAGTGGTGAGACCCGCGTGAGCGTTTTGGACTGCGGTGGGAAGGCCGCGGAGCGGTCGCGACACCGCTTTGGTGCGGGCGGAGCGGGTGGTGGCTGGATTGCGTGTCGTGCGGGCGAAAGCGGTGTCGCGCTTCGCTTCCCACCGCACTCCAGGACGCTGTCGCGTGCCTCGTTTGTGCCTTACCTCGCCACGATGGGGCGATACTGCTCGACGGTGAGGCGCTGCTGGGTGCTGGCGGAGAAGGTGGACCAGTTGGTGGTGAGCCATTCTTGGGCGGACTGGTCGTCGGTTTTGCGCCAGGCGCGGTAGTAGCGGGCGATGGCGTCATCGCGGCCGCGGGTGGTGGAGAGCTGGTTGGCGAGGGCGAGCGAGGCGTTGATGTCGGAGGAGGCGAGGACATCGGCGAGGCTCAAACGGGCCTGATCCATGCCGGAGGAAACGGGCGTGGTATCGACCCACTGGCGCAGGCCGATGGGATCGGTGGCGGCCCAGGAGTTGTAGGCACCGGCGTAGCCTTCGGTGGCGAGTTCCTGCGGCTGCGAGCCGAGCCAGGCGAGCGCTTTGTCCGGCTCCATCGCGCCCCAAAGGGTGCCGATGTGCGTGATGGCCTGGCGACGCACACTGGCATCGGCGAGCGAGCCGCTCCACGCGGTGGCAGCCTCAATGTCGCTCGCGGCCCAGACGGTGGCGAGCGTGGCGGCGGCTTCGTCTTTGCCGGGGCCCGAGGGCAGGCTACGGATCCAATCGGCAGCAGCAGCGGGGTTCGTGGTGCCCCAGATATCGGCGATGGCGGCGGCGAGCGCGGCACCATCCATTTGCGAAACGGCATCGGTGTAATGCGCGGCGGCTTCCTGCGGATTTTGCAGCGCCCACTCGCTCGCGACGGCGACGGTGGCGGTCTGTCGCGCGTCTTTGTTGGTCAAAGTGGAGGCCCATTTGGCTGCGGCCGGTGCGTTTTGCTCGGCCCATGTTCCCGCGGTGGCGGCGATGAGCGGCTGCGAGAGGTAACCCGTGGAGGTGAGCCACTGCGCCGCTGCGGCGGGCGTGCGGCGCGTCCAGCCGATCATGACATCGGTGAGCGCCTGATCTTTGAGCGGGCCGGAGAGGTTTTCATCGGCCCACATCCATGCGGCGCGGGCATCGCGGGCGGCCCATTTGTTCACGGCGATGCCGATGGACTCGGAACGCATCGTGCCGGCGTGGAGCGAGGTGCGGGCGTAATCGAGCGCGGCCACCGGATCGCTATCGCTCCAGACGGAGTAAATGCCGCGGAGGTAGTCGAGCTTGTCCTGCTCGGAGGAAATGGTCTGCATGACCTGCAGCGCGGTGGCGGGATCGCGCTTCGCGGCCTCGGCACCAGCTTGGCGGAGCATCGTGGCACGCTCCTGCGGATCGAGCTCCTGCATGGCGGCGGAGAGCGAGGGCGCGCCGTCTTTGCTCTCGCTGCCGGACGACCCGCCGGGCGCGGGTGTGAGCGCATGACCGCGCTCCGGCGAGCCTCCAGGCACCGCGTCGCGGTGTCCAGATCGCATCTCGGTATCACTCAGCAAGGGCGTGAGCAGCACCGTCACTCCGGCCCCTGCCGCGGCGCCGATGGCGACGAGCAGGGCATTCGCGAAAAGCGAGCCGTTACGGAGTGAGAACATATTTCGACCTCAAAGAGACCATTTTCCCGGCTGCACGGCAATCTGGATTTAGTAACCGAACGGTTACGGTTCAGGCTTGGCAAGGCGGAGGCCGTCTGGATAGACTCCGCGCGTTGTGAGCCTCTTCGTCCGTGTGTTAATCGTCTGCGCCAGCCTGACGGCGGGGGCGGCGCGTGCCTCCGTTTCGTATGAGGTGCTCTCCAGCTTTCAAAAGCCGGGCACGCAGGTCGTCGCGCCGCTGATGCAGCACTCGGACGGGAATTTCTACGGCGTGGCCTCCACCAACGGCGCGTTTCGACTCGGCACGGTGTTCAAACTCACCCCGGCGGGCACATTGACCACGCTGCATTCGTTTGGCGGCACCGATGGCTCGGGACCGACCGCAGGCCTCGTCGAGGGCGCGGATCAGGCGCTGTATGGCACGACCTCGAGCGGCGGCGCGGATGGTTTTGGCGTCGTTTTCAAAATCACCACCGCAGGCGTGTTCACGAAGCTGACCGACTTCACCGGCAGCAACGGCTCGGTGCCGCATGCACTGATGCGGCATGCGAACGGCTCCTTTTACGGCGTGACGCAAGGCGGCGGCTCGAACGGCTTCGGCACGGTGTTTCAAATGACGACCGCAGGGGTAGTGACGACGCTCATCAACTTCACCGGCAACACCGGCGCAGCTTCAGGATCGGAGGCGCAGGGCCCGCTAGTCGCCTCCGGCAATCTGCTTTACGGCATGACGAAGCTCGGCGGCACTGCGGGGCTTGGCGTGATCTTTGAAGTGAGCACGGCAGGGGCGTATCGCTCGCTCGGTGAGTTCTCCGGCACGGCGGGCACACGTGCGGGCGCGAATCCTGCGGGCGGACTCATGCTAAATGTCGATGGCGCTCTGTATGGCGTGGCGGAGTTCGGCGGCACGAACACCTTCGGCGTAGCATTCAAGATCACCACGGCGGCCTCGCCGGTTTACACGGTGCTGCGGCACTTTGCCGATCCCACGGGCTCGCAACCGGTCGGCACGCTCGTGCGCGGCAGTGATGGCCAACTTTACGGCGCGACGGCGAATGGCGGCGTGAGTGCGCGAGGCACGCTCTTTAAAATCACCACGACCGGCACACACACGTTGCTAGCGAGCTTCACCGGCGAAACGGGCGCGACGCTTGGCTCAGCGCCGCGTGCGTCGCCCTGCGTCGCGGCGGATGGGTTGTTTTACCTGCTCACCAGCGCGGGCTCGACCGGGAACATGGGATCGTTTTGCAAAATCAGCAGCGCGGGTGTCTTCACCGCGATCTCATCGCTCTCGCTTGGTGCGGGCTGGATGCCGAGCGGCATGCCGGTGGCATCGGGAAGCGGTTCGCTGCTCTTTCCGATGGCTGCGGGCGGCACGGGCGGCGGTGGCAATGTATCGAGCGTGAGCACCGCGGGCACTTTGAGCACGCTTGCGGCGCTTGGTGGCACACTCGGCACGTATGCCGATGGCGGACTGCGTGCGGTGAGCGGGAATTTCTACGGCGTGACGGCACGCGGCGGTGCATCGGCGCGTGGCACGCTGTATCGCTACACGCCGGGCACGGGCACCGCGCTCGTGCTCGCCTACACGACGTCCGCGGGCTCGCTCGGCGAAGGATCGCTCACGCTCGGTGCGGATGGCTTGCTGTATGGTGTGGGCCGTGAAGGCGGCGCGTCGAGTCGCGGCTCGATTTATAAAGTGACCACCGCTGGCGTGCGCACACGCATCATTTCCTTCACCGGCAGTGCGGGCGCGGCTCCGGGTGGGCGTCCGTGCGGTCCGCTCGTGCTCGCGGGCGATGGAAGCTTCTACGGCCTCACCGAGGACGGTGGCACGGCGAATGTTGGCGTCATTTTCCGGCTCACCGCGGCGGGTGTTTACACGGCGCTGCATCATTTCACGGCCACAGGACCGCGTTCACCTCAAGGCGGCTTCATTCTTGGCAATGACGGCCTGCTTTACGGCACCACGAGCGCGGGCGGTGCGGCGGATGCGGGCACGCTGATCCGCTACACGCCGTCTTCGGGCGTTTTGGAGGTGCTGGGCGAATTCACCGGCCTCAGCGGTGCCACGCGCGGTGCGATTCCGATGGGCGAGCTCACGTTGGCCGCGAACGGCACGATTTACGGCATGACGGCCGCGGGCGGCGATTTCGATGAAGGAGCTGTTTGGCGCTATTCGGCCTCCACGGGCCTCGAAACGCTGTTTTCCTTCACTGGCCAATCCGGAGCCGCACCGGGCTCTGCGGCCGATACCGACGGCGCGGGCCTCATTCTCTCCGGCGGGCTCGCGTTTGGCAGCGATGGCGAATTGTATGGCGTTTCGGCCGGTGGCGGCGCGGACGGCGGTGGCGTCGTTTTTCGTCTGCACTTCACGCCGCCGCTCTCCGACTGGAAACTGGCCCATTTCGGCGATGCCAACGCTCCCGACCTCGGCGATGCCGATCAAGACGGCCTCGCGAATCTCCTCGAATACGCCTTTGAAACCTCGCCCGTGACTCCCCAAGGCTCCGCCGTGCCCGATTCCGGTCTCACGACCTTCCCGGATGGCGATTACCTCGCGATCCTTGTGCCACGTGATCCCGCCCGCTCCGACGTGACGATCATCGTGGAAGCTTCCAGCACGCTCAGCGCAGCGTCGTGGACCACTTTGGCCACCAGCACGCTCGGCGGCGTCTTCACCGGCCCGGGTTACTACAGCGGCGATTCAGCTACGCCCGGCCTCAAACAAGTCGTCATTCGCGACACGCAACCCGCCAACGCCTCCACGCAGCGCTTTGTGCGCGTGCGCGTCACCCGCTGACGCCGCTGCTAACCAAACCGTTACCGTTCCCGCATTGTTCCAGCTCCTTTCTGCATCCAAACTCACCTCCGAGCGCCAAACCCTGCACCAAGTAATCCCATGAAAAGCCCACGCCCAGACCTTCTGCCGCTGCTGGTTGCCGCGCTCGTCTTGCTTGCCCTTCACCCGGCCTCCGCGGCCTACTGGAACGGCCACAAATCGCTCCGCGACCTTGATGGTGACGGCATTCCGAACGTCGTCGATCCTGACATCGACAACGACGGCATTCCGAACGCGCTCGACAAGAACATCGACGGCGGCATTGCCAAAACCGGCCCCTTTGCCGGCAAACACGTCGGTGATCACATCGACAACGACAACCCCGAGGAGGAAGACGCCGACGATGACGGCCTCGCTGACGATTCGCTCGCCGAAAAAGACATCGATGCCGATGGCAAGCTCGACGACGACTCCCTCGAAGACGACATCGACGGTGACGGCCGCAAAGATGACTCTACCGCCGAGCGCGACACCGATGGCGACGGCCGCGACGACGATGCCGCCGATGAAGACGACATCGACGGCGATGGACTCGATGACGACGACGACCAGGAAGACGACATCGACGGCGACAACAAGAAGGACGATGTGGACGACGACATCGACGGCGACGGCAAGGCCAACGACGACAGCACCGAGCTCGACACCGACGGCGACGGCCTCACCAACGACGATCCCGCCGACAAAGACGACGACGGTGACAGCATCTCCGACCGCAACGACGACGATGACGACAACAACGGCACCAAAGACATCGACGACTCCGGCCATCACCCGGAGGACGGCGAACAAGAGCTCCAGCACGATCTCGATCTCCTCGCCGCGCCCGACGGCAGTTCCGCTCGTGTGACGCTGAAGTATCTCGCCACCGGCGCCGGCAGTTTCGTTATGGATGTGCGTGATGCCACCGCTGGCAGCTACGATCTCGTAGTCGGCGGTGTGGTGCGCGGCACCGTCGCCGTCGAGCAGCTCAGCAATCACACCCGCGGCACGCTCACCTTCAAAACCACCGCCTCCGGCAGCGGCAGCCTGCTTCTGAACTTCCCCGTCGCCGAGCAGCTCGTCGAACTCCGTCGGGACGCCACGGTTTACTATTCCGGCACCGTTCCCGCGCTGCCGCCGCCTTCCACCGATGGTGAAATCGGCGAGGCGCAGGTGCATCTCGCCAAAGGTCCGAATGTGCCCGCGAATGCCGATGCCGTCGCCGTGATGGAATTCGGCATCGACGGCCCCATCCAGATCGAACTCGAAGTCACCAAGATTGCCATCGGCACCTACGATGTCTCCATCGGCGAAAGCGTGCGAGGCACTATTACCATCGCCGCCGGCTCCAACGGTACTTTGGGCCTGCTCAAGTTCACCAAGGCTGACGATGCCGGCACCGTGCTCATGGATTTCCCCGTCGCCGGACAAACCATCTCCATCACGCAAGGCGGCACCACCTTCTTCACCGGCCAGCTCGCGGAGGCCCCAACCCCTCCGTAAGCGTCACGATCCACTTCGGTCAGGCCACGGGAAACAGGCCGCTCATCTGGGAGGGTGAGCGGCCTGTGGGTTTCATGCGCGAGCACTCAGCACAGCGAGTGAGTGAGTGAATGAGTGTACGTTGTTCACGCTTTAGCGTGCCTCATGAAATCAATCCCACGCTAAAGCGTGAACAACGTACACATCGCATCCTAACCACACTGTTACGGTGCTCTCATTGTGAGTTCACGCGCGGCAAGAGACAGTGCATCACGCTCAAAAATTGAGCGGTTGTCACTCAACAATCGAAACCAACACACCGCCATGAACCTGCATTCACCTCTGCTCTCTCCGATCCGTCCCGTCTGGGCACGCAGCGCGATTCTCTCCATCGTCGCCGCGCTCGGCGTGCATCAACTCGATGCGCAAGTCAGCTACACCGCCGTCGATCTCACGCCCACGGCCTCCGGCTCCGCGCAAACCGCGAGCGGTGGCCAGGCCGCAGGCTTCACCGGCAGCGTGCCGAATGCCTTCACCGGCCGCGCCACGCTCTGGACCGGTGATGGACCGATCGATCTGCATCCCGCCTTTCTCGATGGCGCGGGCGCACGCTCGCAGGTGAATGGTTTCGCCGGCAATCTCCAAGTAGGCACTGGCGCAGGCGCTGCCACGGGCAATCGCAACGTCCCGCTCGCGTGGAGCGACAGCGCCGCATCCGCCACGCTGCTGACAATCCCTTTCACCAACTCCGGCGGCCAGGCCAATGCCACCGATGGCCTTCAAATCGTCGGCTCGGCCATCGGGCTCAACAATGACGGCACTGCCATTGGCAGCACGCATGGTCTCATTTGGAATGTCGCCAATGGAAGCGCCGTCGATGTCGGCGCGGACTCGAACATCTTTGATGTCGCAGCCGGCATGCAGGTCGGTTTCATCACCAAAACTCAGGCGAATGCCGTCTTTTGGCGCGGAACGAACCGCGCGACCTCGCTTCATCCCAAAGGCGCGGTCGTCTCCGTCGCGAATGGCACGGATGGTGTGCGCCAGGTCGGCTACGCGGGGTTTGACATCCGCGTGCGCGTGGAGGCGGCGAAGGGCAACAAGAACAAGCGCTTCACTTACGCTTACGTCTGGACCGGAACGGCCGCCAGCGGCCTCAACATCCATCCCTACGTCTCCAACGCGGATGGTGCGCTGCTGGAGTTCAGCTACGCGCTCAAAGTGAAAGGCCCCTACATCGTCGGCTACGCCACCGTGCCCGCCAAAATCGGCACACCGGCCTACAACCGCGCCATCGTCTGGGATGCCAGCTTCCAGGCCATCGACCTCAACGCCTACCTGCCGGAAGGCTTTATCGGCTCCACCGCCTACGGCGTCGATGAGTCCGGCAACATCGCCGGCGTCATGACCAATGCCGACGGCACCCGCCACGCCGTGCTCTGGATGCCAAATCCGTGATCAAAGCGGCCCGCAACCTCACGAGCATCACTGCGGCAGATGCTCGTGCAGGTAGCGGGTCATGAGTTCGTAAAGATGGCGTGAAGTGCCTTTGCCGGTGTTGATGGAGTGATCGCGATTCGGGTAAGGCATCACGGTGAAGGCCTTGTTGTGGGCAATGAGCTCGTTGATCAGCTTTTCGACGCCTTGGTAGTGCACGTTGTCGTCGCCGGTGCCGTGGACGATGAGCAAATTGCCTTTCAATGACTTCGCGTGAGTGATGGGTGAGCCATCGGTGTAGCCCTTCGCGTTGTCTTTGGGCAGGCCCATGTAGCGCTCTTCATAAATGGAGTCGTAAAGGCGACGATCCGGCACGGGCGCGACGGCCATCGCGGTGCGGTAGAGATCGGGATAGCGGAACAACGCATCCAAACTGCTGCCGCCGCCGCCGCTCCAGCCCCAGATGCCGACGCGCTGCGGATCGAGGAACGCGAAACGCTTCAGCAAGGATCGCACCCCTTCCGCTTCTTCGCGAGACGTGAGAATGCTGAGCTGGCGATACACGGCCTTGCGCCAGTCGCGGCCTTTCGGTGCCGGAGTGCCGCTTGTGTCCACGCTGGCGATGACGTAGCCTTCCTGGGCGAGCATGGCATGCCAGAGCATTTTCTGGCCTGACCACGCATCTTTGACGGTCTGGCCTGCGGGCTCGCCATAGACGTGGATGAGCAGTGGATGCTTCTTCGACGTGTCCAATTCGGCTGCATGCATGCACCAGGCATCGGCTTGGATGCCGCTGCCGATGTCGAGCTTCAGGAATTCGATCTTCGGCATCGCCACCTTGGCGATTTTTTCGAGCAGCTTGTCCTGAGACTTCAAAACACGGATGCTGGCGTGCTCCGGTAGTGAAACGAGGTCCACCACGGGCGGCGTGGTCATGCTGGAATGCGTGTGAATGGCCCAAAGAGCGTCTTCGGAGATGTTGTAGGAGTGTGTGCCGGGCTTGTCGGAAAGACGCTGGGGCTCACCGCCATCAAGGCTCACGCGGAAGAGGTAATGCTGTGTGGCGTTTTCGGGTGAGGCGTAGAAGTAGAGAGAGCCATTTTTGACATCATTGACCTTGGTGACTTCGATGACGTCGAAGGAGCCGGTGGTGATCGGGGTGAGCTCGCCTGCGAGGTTGGCGCGATAGGCGTGACGCCAGCCGCTGCGTTCGCTGAGCCAGAGGAAGTCCGCGCCGATCCAGCGGAAGGGGTTGTCGTTCTCGATCCAGGCTTGGTCGGTCTCGGTGAGGATGAGCTTCGTTTCGCCGGTGGCCGGATCAGCGCGCATCACGTGCAGCGTGTTTTGCAGGCGGTTGAACTGCTGCAGAAGCACGGAATTGCCATCGGGCGTCCATTCGGCATGCGGGAGGTAGTGCTCGCGAGGATCACCGGGCACTTGGAGCCAAGTCACGGCTCCGCCGCTGGCGGAAACGATGCCAAGGCGTGTGGCGGAGTTCTTTTCACCGGCTTTCGGATACGGGAAGGTCGTGAAGCGCTGGTAAGTGCCGTCGGTTTGATTGACGAGCCAGAAGCGTTTCACGTCCTTCGTGTCGAACTGCCAAAAGAGCAGCTTTTGGCCATCCGGGCTCCAACGGTAGCAATCGCGCAACGAAAGCTCTTCTTCGTTCACCCAGTCGGAAGTGCCATTGATGAGCGTGTCGGAGCCGTCGGTGGTGATGGCGGTGATTTTGAGGTCGGCGAGGTTTTGGACATAGACGTTGTTTTTGAGGACGAAGGCCACGCGAGAGGCATCGGGCGAAAACTTGGCAAACATCAGCGTCGAGGGTGCGGCATCGCCGCCGAGTTTAGTGAGTTTCTTGGTGGCAAGATCGAGCAGCCAGTAGTCGCCGCGGGTGTTTTTGCGCCAGACCTTCTTGGTGTTGGCGAAGAGGAGCACTTTGGATTCGTCGGGCGAGAATTCGAAGCTGTCCACGCTGAGCGGCTTCTTCTCGTTTTTCGGCGTGAGGGCTTGCGCGGTGGCAATGATGGTCTTTTCGCCGGATTGGGCGTCGTGACGGACGAGATCTTTGCTGTCTTTGTCCTCGGCGGGTTTTTCGAGGGTGAAGTAAGACGCGGATTTCTTGCTCCAGGTCAGCGATGGCATCTTTTCTTCCTCGAACTCTTTGTCCGTGAAGATGCTTGCCAGCGTGAGTTGGGCTGGCTCGGCGTGAAGCGTGGCGAGAGTCAGGAAGAGAACGAGGAGGAGCTTCATGGAGAAGAGTTCCGAGGTGGAGAGAGATGTCTTGAACGAATTTGGCACGGATAGGCCAAGTTTGTCCGAAAGTCGCGACGGGCTCGATTTTCGGAGAAAACCGGCCACGATGGCTCTGATATGCGTTTGATTGCTTTTCTTGTCCTTGGGTCCCTCACGGCTCATGCCGTGGAGCCGCTTGCATCGTATCGTGGTGATGCGGAGCTGAGCTCACGCGATGGCTTGGTGACCTCGTGGGGCAATCTCACGCGGATTCATGGTGCGCCGCGAGTGTGGAAGGTGAAGACGCCGGGCGGGGTGAAGGAGGTCGTGCGCTTCGACGGTGCTTCGGCGGTATGGCAGGCGGTGAACGCGTGGGGACGTGTGGATGGGGCGAGGACGATCGTGGCGTTCGCGAGGATCGGCGGTGAGGGCGTGCTGTGTGATGGCTCGACGCGTTCGGGTGCGGATGCGATTCGAGTGAAGGGTGATGGCTCGAGATGGGAGGTTTTGACGTTCACACGATCCAACGGGACAGTCGGGGGATTCATCGTGGGCGCGGATGTGGCGACGCAAAATGGGGTGAAGGCCGATGTGGCAGAGATTGGCGTGTTTCGCGGCGCTTTGAGTGAAAAAGAGCTGGTGGACGAAGAAGCGCGGATGAGGCAGAAGTGGGGCGAGCCGGTGGATTTGCCCGAAACGGACCAGTTCCAGCCTTGGAAGCCCTTCGCGGGTTTGCAGACGAAGCTCTTGCGCAAGAATGGGCAGGACGGCGTGAACACATATCGCATTCCGGGACTAGCCACCTCGAAGAAAGGCACGCTGCTGGCGGTGTTCGATCTGCGACATGACAACGCGGGCGACTTGCCGGGAAACATCGATGTGGGGCTGACACGCAGCACGGACGATGGCGAGACGTGGAGCGCAACGCAGCGCGTGATCGATTACGATGGCAGTGGCGTGGGTGATCCGAGCCTCCTCGTGGATCGCGAGACGGGACGCATCTTTGTGGCTGCGCTGTGGTCGAAGGGAAAGCGGGCGTGGTTTGGCAGCGGTCCGGGTCTGACGCCGGAGGAGACGGGGCAGTTTGTGATCGTGCATAGCGATGACGATGGCGTGACTTGGTCGCCGCCGGTGAGCATCACCACGCAGATCAAGAAGCCGGAGTGGCGTTTGTGTTTCGACGGGCCGGGCGGCGGTATGCAGTTGAAGGATGGCACGCTGGTGCTTCCGGCGCAGTTTCGCGATGTGGATGGCACGCCGCACTCGTGTTTCATCGCCAGCAAGGATCATGGAGCGACGTGGAAGATGTCGCCGCCATGCGAGGGGCCGACGAGCGAGGCGCAGATCGCTGAAACGAAAGGCGGGATGCTGATTTCGATGCGTGATGAATCCCGCAGCGGGCAGCGGAAGTGGCAGCGCTGGGATGGCAATCAATGGAGCAAGGCATGGCTGCGGCTGCCCGATCCGGTTTGTCAGGCGAGTTTGATCCGTCATCCGGATGGCAGGCTGCTTTTCAGCAATCCAGCGGATGCGAAAAGCCGCGTGCGGATGACGGTGCGCGAGAGTCGCGATGATGGCGAGACGTGGAGCGAGGGGCGTGTGATCGATCCGCGAGGCAGCATGTATTCGTGCATGAGCGTGATGCGGGATGGCCGAATCGCGATGGTATATGAAGGCGTGGGCGGATTGTGGTTCGCGGCTTTTACTTTGGAGGAACGATGATCATGCCTGTGTGGATCGAATACTTTGCCGTGGCTGTTTGTGCGATCACCGCGGTGCTCGCGGCCGAGGGAAAGCGCATGGATTTGTTTGGCGTGCTGGTGCTGGCGCTGGTGACAGCGGTCGGTGGCGGGACGATTCGCGATCTTTGTCTTGGCGTGAGGCCGGTGTTTTGGATCGAGCAGCCGCAGGTGGTGTGGACGGCGCTGATCGCGGCGACGGTGACGTTCATCATTGTGCGCTTCACGCATCTGCCATCTCGATTTCTGGATGTGGCGGATGCGTTTGGGCTGGCGTTGTTTGGCATCGCGGGCACGGAAAAGGCGCTGGCGTATGGCACGCCGGGCATCGTGGCGGTGCTGCTTGGCATCGTGACGGGCGTGGCGGGCGGCATTTTACGCGATGTGCTACGGCGCGAGGTCCCGTGGGTATTCCAGGCAGAGGTCGATCTGTATGCGACGGCTGTTTTTGCGGGTGCGCTGGTGTTTGTGCTGCTGCGTGTGTATTCACCGCCTTCGGAAACGCATCGCTACATCGGCATGGCGGTGATCCTCGTCATTCGACTGGCGGCGATGAAATGGAAGCTGCGGCTGCCGACGCTTCAAACGCGGCGGGCGCAAGAGTCTGCGAGTGACCGTTTGCGTGAGTGAGGCTCTGCTAGCGCAGAGGGCGGGTGTCACACGTCTGTCTTGCCCTTGCCTTCCTCGGGGTCGATGCCTGACTCGAGGTTCTGCATGTGCTTCTGGATGGTCTGGCGGTCATATTGGAGGCGGGCGAGGATGCTGCCGTAGATGTCGATGCAGGCACGCATGTCCGCGCCGCTGGCACCTTCACGCTGATTGTGGCGTGCGAAGAGCACGGCGGCACGGCGGATCTGCCCGGCGGCCTGGGTGAGCTTGTTTCGTGAGACGAGGAAGAGGCCGTAATGGGCGCGTGCAGCGGCGACGTCGTGATGCTCGGGGCCGAGATTGCTGATGCGGATATCGATGACGCGTTTGAAGAGGCTTTCGGCGTTTTGGTAGTTCTCCCGCTTTTCCTCGATGGTGGCGAGGGCGAGGAGGGAGATGCCGAGGACGAGGTTGTCCTTTCCGAACTCCTTTTCGACAAAAGCGATGTGCTGGTTCAGGCGGGAGACGGCCTCGTCGAATTTCCCTTCCTGCGTGAGCGTGCGGGCGAGGGCGGCCATGTCGTGGGCGACAGTGCTGCTGTCCTGCCCGTGGGCCTTGATGTCGATTTTGAGCACATGGCCGTAGTAGGCGGAGGCACCGGCGAAGTCGCTCTTGGCCTCGCGGATGAGGCCGAGATTAAAGTAGGCCTTCGCGGTCTCGGCGTGGTCAGGGCCGTGCGTGCGCTCGCGGATGCCGGCGGAGTGTTCGTAGCATTTTTCGGCCTCGTTGTACTGGCCGAGCTTGATCAAGACGCTGCCGAGGAGGTGCTGGGCATCACCGGTGCGGGGGTGGATGTCCCCAAAGACCTCCTTGCTGCGCTTGAGCACGTCTCGATGGATTTCGACGGCCTCGTTGACGCGGCCAAAGCTGCCGAGCGCGATCGCGTAGGAGCAGAGAATGTCGATGGTTTGCTGGTCTTTGGGGCCGAGGCGTTTTTCGGCGGTCTCGGCGGCCTGTTTCAGCAGGTCGGTGGATTCGGCGACCTTGCCTTTGCGCACTTTGATGAGCGCCAGATTGCTGAGGCGGGAGCAGTAGCCGCGCTCGGCCTCGAGGGAATTGTCCCCGGCCTGCTTCGCGATCTTGTAGGACTCGTCGAAGAGCTTTTCGGCCTTTTCGAGGCGGTCCTTGTCGCCTTGAAAATCGTAGATGCGTTGATTGACGAGGCCGATGTCATTGATGACGAGCGCGAGGCTGGACGCGTCGATGGGTTCGGTCTTTTCGATCTCTGCCCGGATCTTGGCAAGGACGGTCTCCGCCTCGAGCAGGCGGTCCTGCTCCATGTAAACACGGGCGACGTTGATGCTGCTGGCGAGCTTTTCCCTGCCGGTGCCGGTCGGGAGGGATTCAGCGGCCTTGATGGCGGCCTCGCCAAACAGACGTGCCTCCTGTTTGAGCTCGAGGGTGGAGGCATCACGCGTGAGTGAAATCAGCATCGCAATGTGGAGATCGTTCGCGGGCAGGGTGACCTCGTTGATGATCTCGGCAGCGCGTTTCAGCCACGGGCGGCATTCGGCGACACGCTTCAGCTCGACGAGCTGGTGCGAGAGAATGGTGATGGTGGTGACCTCGGCGACCCTTGCCTCCTCGGATCCGGCCTCGCGGAGCACTTTGAGGTGCTCCACGGCGGTTTTGACGTAATCGGCCATCTGGCCACGAGCATAAAAGAAGTTCTCCCTGCAGCGGTAGAGCTGGTTGTTGAGGCGGATGTAGCGGTCCTCGGTGGTGGCGGCCTTGCCGGCTTCCTTGAGCATGGCGAGGGCTCTGGGCTCGAGTTCGTCGTAAAGCTTTTGCGCCTCCTCGACACGCCTGCTGTCCACGGCGTCGATGACGAGTTGCAGGCCTGCCTCGAGATACTCGGGGGATTTTTCGCCGTTCTTTTCACGGACTTCGGCAAGGGGATCACGCGCGGCAGGCAAGACCTGTGGCGGCACGAGCCAGCCGTCCTGATTCAGCCGGTAGGTGTGAGGCATGCTGAGGTTCGGCAGCGTGATGGGCTGGGACGGCGAACGTGGGAGCAGATTGATGCCCGGCGCGGCTTGCGCGGCTGCCTTGCCGCTGGTGAGCAGGCTGAAAAGGAGGGCTGGCCAGATGCAGGTGGCGGTGAATCGCATGGGACGACGCTATCCGGCGGCCTGCGCAGGCGGCAAGCCGAAAAGTGCGCAAGGATGGCCCGGGTTTTTTCCTCGCGTGAATGGCGAAGGTGTGTTTTTGAGCGGCGATGACGAAAACGAAGCCGATCACAAACATCTCAACCTACAAGTTTGCGCCTATGACGGGGCTCAAGGAGCTCCGTGAGCGTTTGCTGAGGCTGTGCAAAAGTCTCGACCTGAAAGGGACGATCCTGCTGAGCACGGAGGGGGTGAATCTCTTCATCGCAGGGCCGGGCGAGGCAGTGGACACGCTCGTGGCGGAGCTGCGAGCGCTGCCGGGCCTCGAGGATCTCACGCCGAAGGTGAGCCTGAGTGACGAGCAGCCCTTTCGCCGCATGCTGGTGCGCATCAAAAAGGAGATCATCGCCTTTGGCGTGGATGGCATTGATCCGGCGCGATACACCTCACCACGTCTGCCGCCGAAAGAGCTCAAAAAGTGGCTCGATGAAGGTCGTGAGGTTTTGCTTTTCGACACGCGGAATGATTACGAGGTGAAGATGGGCACCTTCAAAGGCGCCGTGCCTGCCCAAGTGGATCACTTTCGCGATTTTCCTGCCGCGGTGGCGAAACTGCCGGAGGATTGGAAGAAGAAGCCGATCGTGACTTTCTGCACCGGCGGCATCCGCTGCGAAAAAGCGGCCCCGTTCATGGAACGCGAGGGCTTTGAGCAGATCTGGCAGCTCGATGGTGGCATCTTGAAGTATTTCGAAGAGTGCGGCCCGGCGCATTACGATGGGGAGTGCTTCGTTTTCGACCAGAGGGTGGGCGTGGATCCGGCGCTGGAGGAGACGCCCTCGGCGCAGTGCTTTGCCTGCCAGACGCCGCTCACGGCCGAGGAGCAGGCTGATTCACGATATGTGGCGCATGTGTCGTGCCCTTACTGCTTTCAAACCGACGAGCAGCAGCGTGAAAAACGCCGCGCTGAGACCGAGGCGGCCATCCACCGTGCGGCGGACCCGCTGCCGGGATGCGTGCCGTATGATCATGTGCGGCCGTTTCACATTCCTGCGGCTTGTGATGAGATGACGGTACATGACGCGATCTGCCACATCCTGCCGCACACGGATCGCGAGGAGTGGCTGCGTGTCTTTGATGAAGGCCGCATCACGGACAAGGATGGTGCACCCGTCACGCCGACGCGGTGTGTGAGGTCCGGGGAGCATTACCGGCATCTCAAACCGGCCTCGCAAGAGCCTGCGGTGAGTGCGGAGGTGAAGGTGATTCACGAAGACGAGGCGCTGCTGGTGCTGCACAAGCCTGCGCCGCTGCCGATGCATGAGGGCGGACGCTTCTGCCGGAACACGCTGCAATACTTCCTGAACACGGCGCTGCATCCGCTGCTGCCGCGCTCGGCTCATCGCCTCGATGCGAACACGACGGGCGTGGTCGTGTTTGCGAAGACGCGGCATTTTGCGCGGTATGTGCAGCCGCAGTTCGAGCGTGGCGAGGTCGAAAAAGTGTATCTCGCCCGCGTGCAGGGCCATCCGGCCGAGGATGCGTTTGCCTGCGATGCACCGGTGAGTGCGGACGCGGGCAAATTGGGTGCACGCGAGATCAGCGAGGATGGTCAGGCGGCACGCACGGAGTTTCGCGTGCTCAGTCGCGATGCAGATGGCACGTCGCTTGTTGAGGCCAGGCCTCTCACGGGTCGAACGAATCAAATCCGGCTGCATTTGAGGCATCTCGGGCATCCCATTGTGGGAGATGCCACCTACCCGGCTGAGGGCGGCACCGGTGAGACGCAAACGCTCCCCGTGGATGCACTGCCTTTGTGCCTGCATGCATGGAAACTCACGCTCAAACATCCGCTCACCGGCCAGTTCATGGCTTTCGAGGCCGCCAAACCTGCCTGGGCAGTCGGGTGAGACAGCCTGGTGGACCTGCCCTGAGAAAGCGGGCCTTCAGCGCTGTCTTTGTGACCGTCGTCCTTGATGGAAAGGGAAGCTCTTCCGTCACTGGCTGCGTCGGGTGCTGGTTGAGCCGAAAACCCCTCGTGCCTCCGCGGTGATGACCGCGAGAGCAGGATGCCGCATCGCACGCTCTAGCGTGATGAGGTGGCAGGGAAAACCGCATTTGACCGGACGGCCCACGGGTTTCAGCCCGTAGCGTTCCACCGCCTCGTCCAGCACAGCCGCGGCTATCGGTGCCACACCGAGACCGTCCGCCGCGGCGGTTTTCATCAGCGCAGCATCGTCAAACTCCGCCACCACCCGCGGCCGGATGCGGTGAGAGTCGAACCACCGGTCAATCTCATGCCGCCAGGCCGTGCGGCTGGCCGGCAAGAGCATCGGCGCGTCCTTCAACGAACCCGGGAAGCCCTGTCCAAGCTTTCTGGCCATCAATGGTGTGGCACAAAAAACGACCGGCGACTCGCCGAGCAGGTGATTGAATGCCTTCACCGGCAGCGACGACGGCGCGGCTTCATCCGATAAAACAACATCGAGCCGGCCTCCGGCCAGCGAGCCGAGCAACTCCTGCGCGTGACCTTCCACGCAGGAGAGTTGCAAATTCGGGAATGCCTTCACCGCAGGCCGGATGAGCCGCCACGCGACCAGCTTCGGCAGCGAATCCGTGATGCCGACATTCAGTCGCAGGTTCCGCGCACTGCCCATGCCATGCAGCGAGCGCACCAGCTCCGTGCCGAGGGAAAAAATCTCGCCCGCGCACTCCATCACCAGGCGACCGCCGGGCGTCAGCTTCAGACCTCGGCCGGTACGGTCAAACAGAGGCTCCTCCAGTGTCTTTTCGAGCGCCTTGATCTGGGCGCTGATCGTCGGCTGCGAAAGGTGCAGCCTCGCCGAGGCGGCACGGAGGCTGCCAGCACGAGCCACCTCCCAAAAGAGGCGCAGATGGTGGTAATTCAGATGGGTTGGGCTCATGAGAGTGAGTTTGATAGGATCAAAGCGTGGCATTGAAACGTCGAAATGTTCAAAACAAGGCTTGAGAGCATCTCCCGGCCCCAAGTCGCGCAAGTTTCCGCCCACGGGAGGGGTGGTTGTGGTCATTTTACCCTGGGTGAACTCAGCCAATCGCTGATTTGCATCTGATCGCCACAGAAGGAAGAGTTTAGACTCGCGTCATCCCGCTTTCCCGCCCAGACGTACTTCGACACACATGCCGTCCACGCCATCTTCCACAACCACCGCCCTGCTCGCCCAGCTCGCCGCCATCACCGGCAGCGAATACGATCACGAGCGTGCCCTGATTGCCGTGCAGAATTCGGTCAAGCGCGACGGCGATTCGCTCTCAAAGCTCGTCGCGGCGGCGGCGGAGGTTTACATGCATGTCACACCGGTCCGGCTGCCACTGGCCGAGGTAGTGTGGCGGGCGCATCACGACATGCCGGTGGTGATCTGGAGCGCCAAAGAGTCACGCTGGATCGTCATCACCTTCGCTGGCTGGTTCCGCCTGCGTATCGCGGACGGGGATCATCCCACACACCGGGTCACCCTCAGCCGCGGCGAGCTCGTGCAGCTCCTCGGGCTCAAGAGTGTGAATGACGTCGTCGAGGCCGGCATCGTGCACCCGGAACGCCCCGCGCATGACATGAGTGTGCATGCCGCAGTGGCTCAGGAGGCACACACGCATGGCGAAGAACATGGAAACGGTCATGGTCATGGCCACGCAATGCATGTCAGCCCGGAGCGGCGCTTCTTCCGCCTTCTCAAGGCCGAGCGCGGTGACATCGTCACGCTGCTCATCTTCTCGGTGTTTTCAGGCCTGCTCTACCTCGCGGCGCCGCTCGCGGTGGATGCGGTGGTGAGCAATCTGGCCTTTGGCGGGCAATCGCAGCCGTATGTGCAGGCGATCGTGATCCTCGCCGTCGCGCTTTTTGGCGCGCTGGCGCTGCAGGCGGTGGTCAGCGGGTTTCAGTATTACATCTCCGATATCATCCAGCGCCGCATCTTTGTGCGCACGGCGGCGGATCTCGCGTATCGCCTGCCGCGTGTGAAAGCGGAAGCGCTCGATGATGTGCACGCGCCGGAGCTGGTGAACCGCTTCCTCGATGTCGTCACCGCGCAGAAGAGCACCTCGCTGCTGCTGCTCGATGGCATCAACCTCGTCTTTGGCAGCCTCATCGGGATGCTGCTGCTCGCTTTGTATCATCCGGTGCTGCTGTTGTTCGTCGGTGTGCTGCTCGTGCTCATCATTGTGATCACCTGGCTGCTCGGACGCGGCGCGGTGGACACCTCCATCGCCGAGTCACGCATGAAATACGATGTGGTGAACTGGTTTGAGGAAATCGCCGCGTTCCCCTTCCTCTTCAAAGGCCCCGGCGGCTACGACATGGCCTACGAACGGGCCAACCAGCTCTCCACCGAGTATTTGCGCCGACGCGGGAGCCACTTCCGCATCGTCATGCGGCAGATGATCGGCCTGCTGGTGCTGAGTGTGTTCGCCAGTGCCACGCTGCTCGTGCTCGGCGGATGGTTGGTGGTGAGCCAGCAGATCACCTTGGGCCAGCTCGTGGCATCGGAGCTCATCATGGGCAGCATCGTGGCTGCTTTGGCGAAGATGGGCAAAAAACTCGAGGCTTGGTATGACGCCATGGCTGCGATGGACAAGCTGGGACACATCTTTGACCTCGAAATCGAGCGCGAGGACGGCGAGCAGCCCGCGAGTCGTGAAGGCGGCGCGGAGGTGCGCGGCTGCGACCTCGCTTTTGGCTACCACGAGCCGCTTTTCGCGAAAAAGACCTTCACCATCCCCTCCGGCAGCCGCGCGGCCATCGTCGGCCCGCATGGCTCGGGAACGAGTTCGCTGCTCGACATCCTTTTTGGCCTTCGTCAGCCTTTGGAGGGCCATGTGAGCATCGACGACCTCGATTTGCGCAGTTGGTATCTCGAAGCCTTGCGTGAGAGCGTCATGCTGCTGCGTCGCGATGAAATCGTGGATGGCAGTGTCATCGAAAACCTTCGCCTGGGCCGCGTCGATGTCGGTTTGGATGAAATCCGCAGCGCTTTGGAGCGCGTGGGTCTGCTCGATGTGCTGCTGCATCGCCCCGAGGGCCTCAATTTGCGTCTGAAGGTCGGCGGCGCGCCGCTGAGCGGCAATCAGCGCACGCGATTGCTGCTCGCCCGCGCTTTGGTGCAGCGTCCGCGGCTTCTGTTGATCGATGAGCTCTTCGACAGCCTTGATGACGAGTCCTTCAAGCTCCTCGAAACCGCGATCCTCGACCCCTCGCTCACCTGGACTGTCATCCTCGCCACCCGCGATCACGATGTCACGAAGCGCTGCGATCAGATCATCGAGCTCGCGCCCTGTCATTTGAATGACGGTACGTCCTCCGAATCGGAAACTCAACGCCTGCAAAACCGCTCATGAGCCAAGCCACCACCTACTCCGCGCCTCCGCTGCCTGCGCTGAGCCTCGCTGGTTCAGCGAAATTCACGCGCATCTTCAGCCGCCTGCTGCTGGTCGGCTTCATCGCTTTCGTCGTCGGCATTCTGTTTCTGCCGTGGCGACAGTTTGTGTCTGGAGCCGGACGCGTGATCGCCTTCAATCCGCTGGATCGTCGCATCAACATCGAGGCGCAGGTCGCCGGCCGCGTGAAGCATCTCCACGTTGTCGAAGGTCAGCGCGTGAAGAAGGGCGAACTGATCATCGAGATCCAGGACAACGACCCGAACCTCCTCAACAACCTCAAGGCACAGCGCGAGGCCATCGAAAGCCGCCGCGACTTCGCGAATGGCCGCGTCGAATCGCTCACCGCGCAGATCACGCAGCAGGAACTCGCCAAAGCGCAGGCCATTGATGGTGCGCAGCAGCGTGTCGCCGCCGCGAAGATCGCCGCGGAGACCTCGCAGTTGAACTACAACCGCACGAAGGACCTCTTTGAGAAGAAACTCGAGTCGCAGCGCAATTTCGAACTCGCCACGCTCTCTCGCGACTCGACCATCGCCGAGCTGAAGTCCGCCGAGGCCGCGCTGAAGCGCACCAGCAACGATTTCGATGCCACCATCGCCTCCACGCATGCCTCGAAAGGCACCGCCTTGAGCGAAGTGGCCACCGCCGAGCGCGATCTCTCGGCCATCGACATCCAGATCAATCAAAACCTCCGTCAGGTCGTCGAATCGCCGCGCGATGGCATCGTGCTGAATGTCGCCGCCACGGATGGCACCTACTTGAGGCCCGGATCGCTCATCTGTGTCATCATTCCCGAAACCGACAGCCGCTTTGTCGAGATCATGGTCGATGGCAATGACATGCCGCTCATCCAGCCGCGCAAAGATGGCCAGCCCGGCAGCCCGGTGCGTCTCGCCTTTGAAGGCTGGCCTGCGGTGCAGATGATCGGCTGGCCGCAGCTCGCCATCGGCACCTTTGGCGGCGAAGTCGTCTTCGTCGATGCCACCGATGACGGCACTGGCAAGTTCCGCGTCGTCGTCGGTCCCGCCGATGACATCGTCGATCGTGGCGATGGCAAAGGCCCCGTCACCGTCGGCTGGCCTGACAAAGACCGCTGGCTCCGTCAGGGTGCCCGTGCGAATGCGTGGGTCATGCTGAACCAGGTCCCGCTCTGGTTTGAACTCTGGCGTCAAATCAACGGCTTCCCGCCCGTGGTCAGCGACAAGGACGGCAAACTCGACCCGACCAAGAAATCATGATCAGAATGACTCACGCAAAGGCGCAAAGGCGCAAAGAATCCCAGGTTCAGGGCCTTTGCGCCTTTGCGCCTTTGCGTGAGACTTCATTCCTCTCTCGCAGCGCCGTCTTGCTGCTCCTCATTTTCCAATTTTCAGTTTTCAGTTCTCAATTTTCAATCCTGAGCGCTGCCGAGAAGCCCAAAACGCTTCTCCTTCAAGAAGTCCTCGCTTCCGTTCAATCCCAGTATCCGCCCTATCTTGCCGCTCTGATCGAACAAGACATCGCGAACGGCCGCGTGAGGCAGGCGCAGGGGGCCTTTGACCTCAATTTGAATGCGGGCGGCACGATGAACCTCGCGGGCTACTACGATGGACGCACGGGTTACGCGATGCTGGAGCAGCCGCTGCCGTTTTGGGGTGGCAGCGTGTATGGCGGCTACCGTTTGAGCAGCGGCTTCCTGCCGAACTACAACAAGGATCGCACCGGCGTCGATGGCGAGGGCGTGCTCGGCTTTCGCATCCCGCTGCTGCGCGATGGCACCATCGACCGTCGCCGCGCTTCGCTCTGGCAGGCGCAGATCGACCAGGAACTCGCCGACCCGATCATCCTGCGCCAATACCTCGACTTCATCCGCGCCGCGACGATCAGCTACTACACGTGGGTCGCCAGCGGACAGCGCCTCGCGCTCACCGAGGAACTCTTTCGCATCGCCAAAGACCGCGACAGCGCCATCGCCGAGCAGGTCAAAAAAGGCGCGAGCGCTCCCATCGTGCAGATCGACAACCAGCGCCTCGTTGTCAGCCGCGAAATCGCCACCGTGCAGGCTTTGCGACGCTTCCAGGCCGCTGCGATCGAGCTTTCGCTCTTCTTCCGCACCAAGGACAAAGCCGAGCCCATCATCGCCGAACGAAATCGCGTGCCGAAAGCCTTCCCCCCGCATCCGCGCCTCGATGAAAGCCAGCTCACGGCCGACATCGCCAAAGCGGCTGTGTTTCGCCCCGAAATCCGCCGCATTGAGCTGCTCGTTCAAAAAGTCGAAATCGACCGCAAGCTCGCGAAGAACAATTTGCTGCCGAATCTCGATGTCGGCGTGGAAGCAGGTCAATTCTTCGGCGGCAATCGGCCACGCGACATCGAGCAAAACGAGATCGAGGCCAAAATGGAGTTCAAACTGCCCCTGCAACGTCGCGAGGCCCAGGGCCGCGTGGATATCGCCGATGCCACCATCGAGCGCCTCAACAACGACAAGCGTTTCGCCCGCGACCGCATCACCGCCGACGTGCGCGACGCCTACAGCGCCCTCATCGCCGCCTATGACGCGCTCAAGATGACGCGCAAAAACGTCGAACTCGCCCGCCAGCTTGAAAAAGCCGAAAACGAGCGCCTCAAGCAAGGTGCGACGGATTTGCTCGCCCTTCAAATCCGCGAACAAGCTACCTTCGACGCCCAAGTCCTCGAAGTCGAAGCTCAGGCCGACTACTTCCGTGCCCAGGCAAACTACCGCGCTGCGATTGCGGCGGACGCGCCGAGCAAGTTGACGCGTTGACGTGCATCACTTGATGGAGTCAAACACGTTTCGGATGATTGTGTAGGCACCGTAAAAAGTGCATAAGAGGAAAAGCAAAAGCAGGGTGCAGCCAAACTTCCGCGAGAACCACTCCTTGAGGCTCTCCCTCTGCAACTCGCCAAGTTCTCCATCCGAGATAACCTGAAATACAACGGACCCGAGCGAGTTTGGATTTTTCTCTTCGGTGACATAGTGCTCGACTCGCCCAACACCCCTCTCCGACAGCGCGCGAATGTCTTCCGAGAGCTTTAGCAGGTCAGGCGATGTGGCGAGAATGACCGCATTCTTAAACCCGGGATGTCCGGACTCCGTCCTCAAAACGTAACGATTTCTTGGGGGAGTCTGCTCGATCATGTGGATTGAGTTAAAGTTAGTTCGTTTCTACAGATGCTGGTGGGGCAAGAATGACACGCTAACTCAATTTGGCTCTCGCATTTTCCAGCAGATTCAGGGAGGCCGGCAGATCACCCAGAAAAGAAATCTGCTGGAAACCACCTGTCATGGTTAGGCCCCGTAATGCCGCCTCTCGCGTCTCAGCCGTTCGCTGATGGCGGGATCGCATGAGGCGTGAATGATGCCATTCCCCCCATGAAAAACCCTCTCTCCATCCTATCGGCTCTGTTTTGCGCCTCCACGCTGACTTTGTCGGCACAAACCACGACGGAAACCACCACCACGCGCTCCGTGGATCTCATTGACCCGGCGGCGTTCGGGTTTGGGAGGCCGGGGTACATGGTGGACACGACGTTCATCGACACGCAGGACTTTGCGAACCGTCCGGGCGGGCTCGATTTCATGGAAGTGCGCACGATTCTGCCGTTGTGGACGAAGAAGGTGAACGCGCTGCGCATCAGCGCCTCGCTGAGCTACAATTTGAGCGAGTTGGACTTCAACGGCTTCCTCGGGCTGCAACGCGAGACGCTGCACACGCTGGAGGCGCAGGTGAGTTTGTTTTGGCGGCCGGAGCAGTCGAAATGGTGGGGACTGGGTTTCTTCACACCGGGGCTCGGCACGGATTTCCAAGGGTTGTCGTGGGATGACTTCGAGGTCTCGGGCCTTGGATTGCTTTGCTATCGCTTCACGGACACGTTCAGCCTCGCGGGCGGTTTCTTTGCGCAGTATGGCGCTCAAGAGGGCATGATCGTGCCGGCGCTGGGTTTCATCTGGAAGCCGGACCCGTTCATCGTGCAGGTGACGCCGCCGTTTGTCGTGCTCGGCTGGCGGGCGACGGATCGCGTGACGCTGAGCCTCAGCGCCTACCCGAGCGGTGGCTCGTGGGATGTGGAGGACCCGGCGGTGAATCGCGTGGAGCTCAATGGCTGGCAAACGGCCGCGTCGGTGATCTACCAGGCCACGGACCGCTTTTCCGTCTCGCTGCGTGCCGGTATGAATATCGGCGGAGAGCTTGAGTTGCGCGACGGGAACAACAATGTGCTGGCGAATGAAACGCTGGAGTCGGCACCCTTCGGGGCGCTGAACCTGCGCTGGCAGTTTTGATCCCGTTTTGATGCTCGCATGACTCCACCCCTTCCAGATGAGGCCCGCTTCCGACTGCTCGTCGAGAACATCGGCGATGTGCTTTGGTTCAAGGAGCTGAATCCCGCACGCTTCACCTATGTGAGCCCTGCGTTTGAGCGCATCTGGGGTCGCAGTGTGGCGGAGTTGCAGCGGAAACCGGGCCTGTGGGAGGAGGGCATTCATCCGGAGGACCGGCCTGCGGTTCGTCAGGCGCTGCGGGCGTGGTTCAGCGGCGAAAAAGCGGACTACGAGGTGCATTACCGCGTCATCGGCCAAAAGGGTGAGGTGAGGTGGCTGGCGGATCGTGGCATCATTTTGGGCCGCAAGAACGGCAAGCCCTACCAGATCGGTGGCATCGCGCGTGACATCACCGAACGCGAGGCCGCGGATGCCTCGCGCAAACGCCTCGCTGCTGTGGTGGAGAACTCCGACGACGCCATCATCACGCTCGATCTCGATGGCGTGATCCAGACCTGGAATGCCGGTGCGGAGCGCATCTTCCAATACACCGCGAAAGAGGCGGTGGGACGCAATGTGGGCTTCTTGCGACCGCTGGAGGCGGCGGATGATGAGGCCGTTTTTCGTCGTCACATCCGGCAAGGCAAACGCATCGACCACTACGAGACGCATCGCGTGCGCAAGGATGGTCGCGTGATCGACATCTCCGTGTCGATCTCGCCTTTGAACGACTCCGCCGGACGCATCACCGGCTTCTCGAAGATCTCGCGTGACATCACGCAGCGGAATGTGGATCGGCGCATGTTTCATCAATTGCTCGAGTCCGCGCCGGACGGCTTCGTCATTCTAAATGCCGAGGGCATCGTGCGCATGGCCAATGCACGCACGGAGGTTCTCTTTGGCCTGCCACGGAAGAAAATCATCGGCGCTCCCTTTGAAGCGCTGCTGCCTGCGGAGGACCGCCATCGCTTCACGGCATGCCGTCGCGAGTTTTTGCGGCAACCGGGCCGCTCGGAGAAATTTCGCGGCATGCATCTGAATGGCGTGCGACGTCGCAGCGGGCCGTTTCCGATGGAAATCAGCCTCAGCCAGGTGGAGACGCCGGAAGGTCCGCTCATCATCATCGACATCACGGACATCACCGAACGCAAGGAGGCCGAGCAGACCATCCGCGAGCTGAATGCGGAGCTCGAACAACGCGTGCAGGAGCGCACCGCCGCGCTCACCGAGCAGATCGCCGCGCGGCTTCGTCTTGAAGAAGAGCTTCTCAACATCAGCGAGCGCGAGCAGCGCCGCATTGGTCAGGATTTGCACGATGATCTCGGCCAGCAGCTCGCCGGTGCATGGATGATGGCCGATGTGCTGCAGCGCACGTTGGAGGCCGACCAATCGCCGCGTCATGCCGAGGCCAAAAAGATCGGCGGCCTGCTGCAAAAGGCTCTCGCGCACACGCGTGGCCTCGCCCGCGGTTTGCATCCCGTCGCGCCGGAGCAGGGTGGCTTTGCGAAGGCGCTCGAAACGCTCGCCGCGCAGTCTGGCGAGCTGTTTCGCGTGAAGTGCCTCTTTGAATGCGAGGAGGCGCCGCCCATCGACGACGAGGCCATCAGCACGCATCTCTACCGCATCGCGCAGGAGGCCGTGAGCAATGCCGTGAAGCACGGCGCGGCCAAAAAAGTGCGCATCCAGCTCACGTGTGCCGCCCTGACCATCACCGATGATGGCAGCGGCCTGCGCGAGCCTTTGCAGAGCGAAGGCATGGGCATGCGCATCATGCGCTACCGTGCCGAGATGGCCGGCGGCACGCTCAGCGTGCGCAACGGCCGCAAAGGTGTCATTGTCACCTGCCAGTTTCACCCCACGACTCACCATGCCGAAAAAACAGCCGCCAAACGACGCGCCCGCCAAAAAGCGCGTCCTCATCGTCGATGATCATCCGATCTTCCGCGCCGGTTTGACCGGTCTCGTGAACCTCGAGGCCGAACTCACCGTGTGCGGCGAGGCCAACGACGCCACGCAGGCCATGCACGCCCTCGAAAAGCTGCATCCCGACCTCGTTTTGCTCGACATGAGCCTGCCCGGCAAAGGCGGCCTCGAATTGCTCAAGGACATCCGCGCCCTCTCGCCGCAGACACCCGTGCTCATCATCTCCATGCACGACGAGACGCTGTATGCCGAGCGGGTGATCAAAGCGGGAGGCCGCGGCTACATCATGAAGCAGGAAGGCCCCGAAAAGATCGTGCAGGCCATCCGCAAGGTGCTTTCCGGAAGCATCTCCGTCAGCGAGCGCATCGCCGCGCAGATCCTCGATGCCATGTCCGGCGGCAAAGGTGGCGCGAGCAGCTCCGTCAGCACGCTCACCGATCGCGAGTTCGAGGTGTATCGCCTCCTCGGCCAGGGCAAAGAACCGCACGAGATCGCCCGCACACTGCACCTCAGCATCAAAACCGTGGACACCCACCGCGCCCACATCCGCCAAAAGCTCGGCCTGCGAAACGCCACCGAACTCATCCACCACGCCACGCGATGGACGGCGGAGCAGGGATGAGGAGCGTGGGCAGCGGAAGGACCAAAGAACTGGCTTGAGTGCGGCCCGTCAGCCCCATATCATGCGTCATGACACTCACACTCGATCTTCCGCCCGAGCTGGAGAAGGAGGCTCTACGAATCAGCGACCTCAAAGACCGCTTGATGGTCTTCGTGCGCCAGCAGGTGGACTTGGAGCAGTGGCGCTCCGAGCGCTATTCGCCTGCCGCGCGACAGTTGGTCGCCGAATCGGCCGAGTTAGCGGAAAAAATGACGCACGAAGAAGCCGTGGCTGGTTTCCTCGATGTGCATGAGCGTGTCACCGCGGCGATTCAAGAATAGGCTTCCGCATGCTCAGAGCCGTTCATGACACCAACGTCGTCCTCGCGGCTCAGCGGACCAATCATCCGTCGAGTCCGAATCGGGAGGTCATCGAGCGCTGGCTGCGTGGCGAATACACGCTGCTCTACACCGATGACATGCTCGCCGAGTTCGCGGAGAAGATGCTGGCGCATGCCGTGCCGAGGGCCGACATCCTGCGGCTGCTGGCCTCGATTCGTCGCCTCGGTGAAAAGGTTTTCATCGCCGCCTTCCATGTGCGGCCCTACCCGGCGGATGAAGATGACATCGCTTTCCTGCTTTGCGCCATCAACGGAGCCGCGAGTCATCTGGTGAGCTACGATGACGATCTGCTCAGCCTCCACGACGCCTACCTCAGTGAGTTCATCATCTGCCAGCCGATCCCCTTCCTGGCGGACCTGCTGAAGCAGGCAAAGCCTTGAGTTTGCCGAGGCAGGCTCATCCAGTGGCTGAGATTCAGTGAAGGAGGCTGCGTATTGGCAGATGGGGCGGTGAAACGGATGCATCGGCGTATGCCGACTCCTTTTCCATGGCCTGAGCCGCCGCCGCCTTCGTGTCCGGTGCTTAAATTGCTGCAAGGGCAGACTGCGATCGTCACGGGCGCGTCGTCGGGCATCGGGCGGGCCATCGCGATTGCCCTCGGGCATGCCGGGGCGAATGTGGTGGTGAATTTCTTCGGGCAGCCGGACAAGGCGCTCGAGGTGGCGGAGGAGGTGCGGCGCTGTGGGTCGCGGGCGATGGCGGTTGCGGCGGATGTTTCGGATCCGCGGCAGGTGCGGATCCTGTTTGAGCGCACGGTGGATGAGTTTGGCCGGCTCGACATCCTCGTGAACAACGCGGGCATCCAGCTCGATGCAGCGGTTGAGGATCTGACCTTCGAGCAGTGGCAGCGGGTGATGGATGTGAACCTCACCGGGCCGTTTTTGTGCTGCCAGGAGGCGGTGCGGCTTTTTAACAAGCAAGGCATCGACCCTGCGCGGTCCTGCGCAGCGGGAAAAATCATCTGCATCAGCTCCGTGCACGAGGTCATCCCGTGGGCCGGGCATGTGAACTATGCCGCGTCGAAAGGCGGGCTCATGCTGCTGATGAAAAGCCTCGCGCAGGAGGTGGCGCCGCGTCGCATCCGCGTGAACAGCATCGCGCCCGGCGCCATCCGCACACCGATCAACACCGCCGCGTGGAGCACCCGCGAGGCCTACGACGCGCTGCTCACGCTCATCCCGCAGAAGCGCATCGGCGAGGCGGAGGAGATCGGCCGCGCCGCGGTGTGGCTGGCCTCCGATCAGAGCGATTACGTCCACGGCATCACGCTCTTCGTCGATGGCGGCATGACTCTCTATCCCGGCTTCGAGACGGGCGGATAGCAGTGACCAACCAAGTCTCACCAACCCAACCTCAACCAACCCCAACCATGAAAACATACGCCAAAGTCATCCTTATTGCCGGCTGCGGCCTCGCTCTCTCATCTTGCGCGAGTAACCGAGTCGCCAACCCTCCTGTCGGCCAGGTGAATCTGTCCTCGCAGGAGTATCACCAGCCGGGTGGCAATCCGGTGAACGTCCTCCAAGTCGTGGAGAACAACCGCGAACTCACCTGGGACACCGGCCCGGCGATGTGGTGACGGATTCAGTGCAGTGTGTGACATCAGCGGCATCATCCTTCGGGGTGATGCCGCTTTTCTAACTCACCATGGAAATCTTTTTCAACCTCCATGAAACGACAGGCTGTCTTGCTCTTGCTTTCTCTAAGCGCGTTCACCCTCTCGTCGTGCAGCCAAGTCGAGCACGACCCCATCGACCACCCGGCCGTCCTCCAAGAAGGAACGACTGCGAATCAAGGCGGTGGCGAAGGTGTCCATCGCGGCATCTTTGGCACCACCGATCGTCGTTGCAGCGAGTTCGGCTGGCATTATGGGCAGTAGGCGAAGCCCTTGGACTGCGGCAGCCTGCTGCCGCTTTGGTGTCTGGCAGCCCTGCTGCCGGGGGAAGACCATCGTTTGCAGAATAGATCATCTCCCACCCATCGACGGCCAGCAGGCTGGCCTCTGAAAAGCGGCAGCAGGCTGCCGCAGTCCATGCACCGCTCAGCCGTTCACTGAGGGCCTCGAAAGCCATCTCCTCATTGTTGAACTGGAGTCACGAGTGACTTTCACCATCTGAAAATGCCAACTCACCTCACTGCCGAGCATCAGCGCCTTTTGGAAGATCGTCAGCGCATCGCGAATTGGAAGCGATGGGGGCCTTACTTGTCGGAACGGCAGTGGGCGACGGTGCGTGAGGATTATTCGGAGAAGGGTGAGGCGTGGCGGAGCTTTCCGCATGAGCAGGCGAGGTCGCGGGCGTATCGCTGGGGCGAGGACGGGCTGATGGGCATCACGGATCGTCAGTGCCGCGTGTGCCTGGCGCTGGCGCTTTGGAATCATCGCGATCCGATTTTGAAGGAGCGGCTCTTCGGTCTCGGCGGGCCGGAGGGGAATCACGGCGAGGATGTGAAGGAGCTTTATTACTACCTCGACTCAACGCCGACGCATTCCTACCTGAAGGCGCTCTACAAATACCCGCAGGCGGAGTTTCCGTATGCGCGGCTGGTGGAGGAGAATCGCCGTCGCGGTCTGCGGGATGCGGAGTTTGATCTGGCGGACACGGGTGTGTTTGATGATGGACGCTACTTCGATGTGTTCGTGGAGTATGCGAAGGCCACGCCGGAGGATCTCGTGATGCGCGTGACGATTCACAATCGCGGTCCGGAGGCCGCAGCGCTCGATGTGCTGCCGACGGTGTGGTTTCGCAATGTGTGGTCGTGGCAAAAAGGAGCCACGAAGCCTTGCCTGAGCCTTGAGGGCGATGTGTTGGAGATCGATCACCGCGGGCTAGAATCGGATTTGGTCGAAGATCTGGGCTTGTATCGACTCCACGCGGCCACGGCGAGCGATGGAACGGCTCCACGATGGCTTTTCACCGAAAACGAGACGAATCACGAAAAACTCTTTGGATCGCCGAATGCGTCGAAATTCACCAAAGATGCCTTTCATCGCTTTGTGATCGAAAAAGAGGCCGAGGCCGTCAATCCGGCCCAAACCGGCACCAAGGCCGCGGCGCACTATTCGATGCGAATTCCGGCTGGAGGCTCGGTGACGATTGATTTGAGGCTTTGCGGGGAAAAATCGACAGGAGAATGGGGACAGAAGAATTCAAAATCATTCTCCTGTCCCCATTCTTCTGTCGTTTCAAAGTTGATCACCAGTCGCGTCGTTGAGGCAGACGCGTTTTACGAGACGATCGTCGAGAAGGACAAGGTGCATGCGCAGATTCAGCGGCAGGCGCATGCGGGCTTGTTGTGGACGAAGCAGTTTTATCAATACGTCGTGCAGGACTGGCTGGAGGGTGATCCGGCGTATCCACCGCCGCCGGAGGCTCGCTGGAGCGGTCGGAATCGAAATTGGAGGCATCTGTTTGCTCGCGACATCCTTTCGATGCCGGACAAGTGGGAGTATCCGTGGTTCGCGGCCTGGGACACGGCGTTTCACATGCTGCCGTTCGCGGAGACGGACCCAGATTTCGCGAAGGACCAGATGCTGCTGTTTCTGCGTGAGTGGTATCTGCATCCGAACGGCCAGATCCCGGCCTACGAGTGGAAATTCAGCGATGTGAACCCGCCGGTGCATGCTTGGGCCTGCTGGCGCATTTATAAAATCACCGCGCCGGCCGGTGACCGCGATCGTGAGTTCCTGGAGCGCTGTTTTCAGAAGTTGCTGCTCAATTTCACGTGGTGGGTGAACCGCAAGGACAGCGAGGGGCGAAATCTCTTCGCGGGCGGCTTCCTCGGCCTGGATAACATCGGCATCTTTGATCGCAGCACGGCGTTGCCGGATGGACAACGACTTGAGCAAGCGGATGGCACGGCGTGGATGGCGTTTTATGCGCTGACGATGCTGAATATCGCCCTCGAACTGGCGCAGCGACCGGACGGCGGCGTGAACACGGCGTATGAGGACATGGCGTCGAAGTTCTTCGAGCACTTTGTGCAGATCGCCGATGCGATGAACACGCTGGGCGGCAAGGGGCTGTGGGATGATGAGGATGGTTTCTACTACGATCAGATCCTCGATGACGGAAAGCCGCCGGTGCCGCTGCGCACGCGGTCGCTGGTGGGTTTGCTGCCGCTCATCGCGGTCGAGTTGCTCGACGAGCAGCGCATCGCGTCGCTGCCGGGTTTCAAAAAGCGCATGGAGTGGTTTCTCGCGCATCGCAGCGATCTCGCGGTGCATGTGAGCTACTGCCGACGCGGTGGTGCGCATGGTCATCGGCTGCTGGCGCTGCCTTCACGCGAGCGTTTGCAGCGTCTGCTGGCCTACCTGCTCGATGAGCGTGAGTTTCTCTCGCCTTTCGGCATCCGCTCGCTGTCGCGTTATCATGAGGCGAATCCGTTTGAGCTGAATGTGCAGGGCGAGCACAAAACGGTGCGCTATGTGCCGGGCGAGAGCGACAGCCACATGTTTGGCGGCAATTCGAACTGGCGCGGCCCGGTGTGGTTCCCCATCACCTACCTGCTCATCGAGGCGCTGGAGCGTTACCATCATTTCTACGGCGATGAACTCACCGTCGAGCTGCCGACGGGCAGCGGCAGGCGTGTGACGCTGCTGGAGGCCTCGCGCGAGATCGCGCGGCGCATGACGCGACTCTTTGAGCCGGATGAAAACGGCCATCGTCCCTGCCACGGCGGTGATCCGCGTTACGCGACCGATCCCGCGTGGCGTGAGCTGGTCCTCTTCCACGAATTTTTTCATGCGGACACCGGCCGCGGCTGCGGTGCCTCGCACCAGACCGGCTGGACGGCGCTGGTGGCCCGCCTGATCCGCAAACGCTGAACCTTCTCACTGCTTCCTCTCTCATGAAATGGTCCTTCAAGCTCGGCCGCTTCCTCGGCATCGATGTGTTCGTTCACTTCACCTTCCTCATCGTGCTGGCGATTGTCGGCATCGCGCACTGGCTGCCGGAGGGCAGTGTGGTGGAGGCGTTTTGGGGCATGGTGTTCTTTGCGCTGCTCTTTCTCTGCGTGCTGCTGCATGAGTATGGGCATGCCTTGATGGCGCGGCGCTTTGGCGTGGGCACGCGTGACATCACGCTGCTGCCCATCGGCGGTGTGGCGCGGCTGGAGCGCATCCCGGAAAAGCCTTCGCAGGAGCTGCTGGTGGCACTGGCAGGTCCGGCGGTGAATGTGGTGATCGCGCTCGCTCTCGCGGCCTGGCTCACGCTGGCGCAGGCCTGGGAGCCGCTGACGGCGCTGGGCATCGCGGAAGGCGGCCTCATCGAGCGACTGCTGGCGGTGAATGTCGGCCTGGTGCTCTTCAACATGCTGCCGGCCTTCCCGATGGATGGCGGACGCGTGCTGCGTGCGATTTTGGCGATGAAGATGGACTACGCGCGTGCCACGAGCATCGCGGCGACGGTGGGGAAGGGCATGGCGATCGTGTTTGCGATGGCCGGGCTGATTTACAATCCGATGCTGATCCTCATCGCGGTGTTTGTGTGGTCCGGCGCGGCGCAGGAGGCCTCGATGGCGCAGGTGCGCTCGGTCGTGTCTGGAGCTTGTGCTCGCGAGGCGATGGTGACGCGCTATCACACCGTGCCTGCGAGCGCCTCGTTGCGTGAACTGGCGGATCTGCTGCTCTCCGGTGCTCAGCATGATTTTCCTGTGATGAAGCGTGAGCGCATCATCGGCATGCTGGCGCATGCGGACATCCTCGATGCCATGCGCCACATGCCGATGGAGACGACGGCGGGCGAGATCATGCGCGAGCAGTTTGCCAGCGTGGAGGAGGGCGAGCTGCTCGATGACATCCTGCAACGTGACCGGGATGATCCTGCGCTGGCGATGCCGGTGATGAATCACGGCATGCTCACCGGTTTGCTGACGAACGAGAATTTGCAGGAATACATCGTCATCCGCGAAGCGACGGCCACCAGCGGCCACCACGACATCTGGGTGCGGGGCGTGCGCGTCATCCGCGTGCAGGACGCCACATGACAGGCGCTCATCCGCTTGCTGATGCATGCCGCGAGAAGCTGCGCATGGCGGTGAATGAAGCGTGGACTCAGCATGGCGTTCATGAATTCGGACCTCGCTCCCATCCGTCATCCTGCCGGCTTTTCCATTCGCTCGAAGTCCCGCATTCCGGTCGTGGCGGTGCATGACGGCCCGGGCTCCGCGGTTCGCGTGCAGCAGGCACGGGAGCAGATGCAGCGGCTGCTCGGCGGCACCTCGCGAGTGCAGTTTTACTCGTGGGCCTTTCATCATCTGGAGGCGCTGGATGTGCGGGCGATGGCCGGACACGTCGCGGAGGCTGCGCCGCTCATTTTGCTCGCCAGCTCGGACAGCCGCCCGCCGGAGCATGTGGAGCGCTGGTTGGATCAGAGCCTCGTCGAGCAGGAGGAGGATCGGGCGCTGCTCGTGGCACTGGAGGATCGCGCGGGGCCGCTTTGCTCCTTCACGGGTCGCCTGGCATCCAGATGGTCCACGCGGCATGTTTGCGCGACGCAACTCGATGCGGACCCGCAGCGCGAGTGGGTGCTCGAAGCGCTCGAAAAACGCCTCAACCGGCCTGCCAGCATCGAAAGCGAGAGCGCCGATGATTTTGCCGAAAGGCCCGCCGCACATCCAAACACAGCGCCAGCCCATGCCGAGCCGCCGGTGATCATCACCGCGCCGCATCTACGCGAGGAGATCCGCATGCGGGCCTATCATCTCTGGCTCCACGCGGGCCGTCCGCATGGTCAGGAGCTCGATTTCTGGCTGCGGGCCGAGCGGGAGTTCCTGGAGCGCCAGTCCCACGCCATCCCCGCCGCGCCTGAGCACTGGTGAGGCGATCTCAGCCGTTTGCTGAGATGCGCGGGGCGAGGCTGCTCATTGGTGCGCTGCGAGTCGCATGCCAGCATCACGATTGTCATCAAAGAACATCATGAAAACACGACTCCTCATCCTCCTCGCCGCCACGATGGCGCTCGCCTCCTGCTCCAGCACCGACAAGGCGCTGCCCGTCGTCCTCCGCGATGGCGAGGACCTCGAAAGCCGTCACAGCAAAGGGAGCTGGCTCCCCCACAACTCCTGATGCTGTCGCCCATCTGACGGGAGCCGTGCGTGCGTCCAAATAAACCCCTGGCCATGCCCGCGGACGTGCCGCGGCTCCCGTTGGAAACCTTCCCCCAATACTCACATCATGATCATTCAACTCGACTGGTTCGGCTGCGAGCCCCGCACGAAGTGGGAATCTCTGATTCATCAGACGCTCGAGCAATTCGCCGCCCTGAAACCCATCTCGCGTGCGCAGGTGCGCATTGAGCAGCTCTCGCAGCACACGCCGCCGTATCACCTTTCCGTCATGCTCAGCATTCCCGGCCCGGATGTGCTCGCACGCGCCGCCGGCCACACCTTTGACGAAGCCCTGCTGAAGCTCACCGCCTCCGTGCGCAAAACGCTCACCATGCGTGCCATGAAAGTGCGCGAGCTCAATTCAGCGCCGCGCGGCGTGAAGGCCATGCATCGCGGCTAGTTCGCTGAAAACGCCTCACCATCTCCCAACCATGAAAACCAGCCAGCTCTTCACTGCCTTCAACCTCACCGCCGCCGCGTGCATGCTCCCCGTGCTCGTCCTCGTGGGCATGGAGAGCCTGGCTGCGCCCGCGCAGTCTGCCGCACCCCGTGTGCTGGACCGCGTGGAGCTCCACGCCCTCGAAAACATCGCCCGCCGCGCGGAATCGATGATGGAGGTGTCGAATGTCGTGCCCACCCGCGTGTGGCCGCATGCCGTCACCGATGCGCGTGGTCGCCAGGGCATCTTCATCAGCAGCATGCGCCCGCTGTTTGAGGAGAAGGACGCGCATCTCATCAAAGTGAAGCGCGCCTGGGTCGTGCTCGGCCTCATCGCCGCGGTGAAATACGCGGAGGGAAGCCAGCTCGGCCACATTGCCTTCACCGATGCCGATGGGCTGCAAGGCGAGCGCTGCTACTACGACCTCGACATCGCTCCGGCCCGCGAGATCCAGCGTGATCTGCTCCGCGGCCGTCTCGCGCTTGAGGATGCCTTCGATGTCATCGCTGCTCGTTGGGAAAAAGTCACCGCCACTCATGACCTCGCCCTCCAATGAACCACCGCAGGCCGCCCACCGCTCGTCTTGCCACCACGCAGGAGAATTCACCCTCCGGTGAACCCCCGCACGCTCTCACTCAACGGCACCGCGTGCCGTCCTTTCTCAATTTTCTCCTCTACCTCCCGCCGCATGCGCCAGCTCCTGCTTTCGACCTTTCTCCTCGTCCCGTCGCTGCGCGCCGCCGTCGGTGATCCGCAGCTCGCCACCGATCACCCGTGGTATCCGGGCGAGCTCGCGATGTCGTCGTTTGAGCAGCTCGCTCAAACGGCTGCTGAGCAATATGAACGCACCACCGGCCACAAAGCCGACAGCGATCATCACAAGGCACTCGCCGCGTGGTTCTTCCGCAACACGCACTACGCCCACGGCGAGGAGGGCAAAGAGAACCTGTGGGGCAAAGGTTTTGCCAACGACACGCAGCACGCCACTCGCGACTACTGGACAGGTCTCTTCGCGCATGGCTTTGGCCTTTGCGGAACGACGCACGCGCAGTGGACCGCGGAGCTGGATGCGCTGCTCGGCCCCTGCCGCAGCCGCGTCACCGGCACGAAGGGGCACAACAGCTTCGAGGTCTTTCTCAAAGGCGGCCCGTATGGCGAGGGACGCTGGGCCATGCTCGATCACGATCTCTCCAGCGTCATTTACGATGCCATGGGCACCTCGCTGCTCGGGCTCGATGTCATCGCGAAGCATCATGAGCGCTTCGCGCGGCGCGATTACCATCCCGAGCGGCAAAAAGGCTGGCTCATCTGCGGCCTGCACAAGGATGACGGTGCCTCCTACGCCGCCTTCAACAGCGCCGAGTATCGCGCCGGCTATGCGGGCGCTCCGCCGCTCGTGCAGCTCCGCAAAGGCGAAAGCTTGCGCCGTTGGTTTGAGCCCGGACTCGACGATGGCAAAACCTTCGTCTTCTGGGGCCGCAATCCGATGATCAAAGGCATCCCCGGGCCGGAGCGCTCGCGCACGTGGGTGAATCAGCCGGAAAAGATGCACGGCTCGAAAAACGGCACGCCGCACATCGACGGCCAGGCACGCTACGGCAATGCCGTGTATCACTGGCGGCCCGACTTCGCCGATGGCGTCGTCAGCAGCGATGACAAGCACGTCACGCTCGAATTTTTCACGCCCTACATCATCGGCACCACACCAGCTGATGACAGCGAGTGGGGCATCTACAAGCCCGGCGGCAAAAACGGCCTCGTTTTGCGCGGTAGCGCCACCTGCACCGTCGCCGTCTCCACCGATGGCGGTGCCTCATGGCATGACGCGGGTACCTTCCGCGATGGACTCGACCTCACCGATCACGTCAAAGGCCACCGCCAGTATCATCTGCGCTTCGATGCGCCGGCCGCGCAGCTTCAAAAGGCGAACATCTCCATCACCACCGTCTGCCAGGCGAATGCGGCCACCTTTCCGCGTTTGAAGGAAAACGGCACGCGCATCCGCTACGAGGCCAGCGGCCGTGGCATCGTCAGCTACGGTCCGAACAAGCAACAAGCCGCGCCGCGCATCATCGAGGGCGCGTTTGATTCACCGAAGGTCACGCTCGAGTTCGCCACGCCTCGCGGCGAGAGCATCCAAGGTCTGCACGTCGCCACACAGATCGCCTCCAGCAATCCACCGAGCCCCGACATCGCTTATCACATCGATTGCTCGCTCGACGGCGGCCAGACATGGGCCTCCATGCTCAAAGACGGCCGCATTGAGCGTCGCGGTGCCGAGCCTGCGGACTTCTGGTCGCAGTCGATGTGGAGCGCCGCGCTCAACCTGCCGGAAAACACCGCCAGCAACGTCCGCGTGCGCTTTCACAACACCGGCGGCAAGCGCTACCTCCGCGCCGAAGGTCATCTGCTTTATCCCGTGAGCGGCACCGCCTCGAAAGTCACCTTCGCCTGGACCGACAGCACCGGCGAGCACCAGCAAACCAAACTCCTCGACCATCGGGAGAGCTGGGAAATCCCCACGCACCAGCAGGTGAAGACCCGCTGGGTCGAGATCGCTCATCCGTGAGCACCTGCCACATCCATTTCATCCCACACACACATCATGCCACTCCACGCCCTCAGCACCACCCCCGTCGAGCATTGCGAACTCTGCCACAGCACCCACTTCACCGAAGTGGGGAGCAAAGACCGGGATGGTCAGCCCTTGCGCACCGTGATCTGCGAAAACTGCGGCCTCGTCTTCTCCGATCCGCGGCCCGCTTCCACGCAGATCGACGATTTTTACCGCGAAGGCTATCGCATGGCCTACAAGCAGGCCTGGCAGCCGCGGCTGAAGCACACCTACCGCGCTGGAAAGGTCGCGCAGGTCCGTCTGCGTCATCTCATGCCGCTGCTCGCACCCGGATCGAGCGTGCTCGACTTCGGCTCCGGTGGCGGCGAGCTCGTCTTCATCCTGCGTGAGCTCGGTCATGACGCACGCGGCATCGAGCCAAACATCGGCTACGCCGAATACTCGCGCGATGTGCTCGGCATCCCGGTGCAGATCGGCGGCTTCGCCGAGGCACGCGTGGAGCCGCGCAGCCTCGATCTCGTCACACTTTTTCACGTCGCCGAGCATCTGGAGCATCCCGTCGAGGCCTTCAAACAAGCCGCGCAGTGGCTTCGCGTTGGCGGCAAGCTCTACATCGAGGTGCCCAATGTCGAAAGCCGCTGCATCTGGCCCTCCAGCCGTTTTCATCAGGCGCATCTCTACAACTTCAACGCCGCCACGCTCGCTCAGGCCGGACGCCTCGCGGGCTTGGAAGTCGTCACCACCTTCACCTCCGAGGACGGCGGCAATGTCACCGCCATCTTTGAAAAGCCCGAGACGCCCATCGAAACCGCACCCACGCCGCTGGCCGACAATGCCGATCGCGTCACGCGCATCCTCCGCGATCACACCGCTCTCGCGCATGCCTTCACCGCGCATCCTTACACACGCCCCATTCAAAAACTTCGCCGCCAGTGGGACGAGCGCCGCGCCATCGCCCGCTTCAGCGATGGCAAAACACTCCTGCAGCACCTCGCCCGCGAGATCCAGCATCCGCAGCGCCCCAATCGGCACTCCGCACAAACCGTGAAGCTCATCGCCGCCACCTGATTTCCCACCATGCAGCCATCACCCACCTACATCGCCCTCAATCGCGCCACCTTTGGTCCCACGGCTGAGGAAATCGCCCGTGTCGAAAGCATCGGCTGGAGCGCGTGGGTCGAGGAGCAGCTCAAACCGGATGCGGCGGCGAAAGACGACACGGTGAAGCGAATCGCCGCCCACAAGCTCGAAATCGAATACGAGCACGAGGGCATGATGGCACCCGCGATGATGATGAGGGCCGAAAAGCCCGCCATGATGGCCGCGGCGGCCCCCGACGGCAAAAAGCCCGAAAAACAGAAGTTCAAGGTGAAGGAGAAACGCGGCCTCACCTCGCTCGAAAAGCCGCTGGAGCAGCTTTTCCGCGTCCAGCGCCAGGACGACTATCCGTATCAGGAAGTCGAGCGCTGCTCCTTCGAGGTCGAGGTCGCCACGCTCATCCGCGCCTGCTACTCCAAATGGCAGGTGAAGGAGCTGCTCGTCGATTTCTGGCACAACCACTTCAACGTCAACATCGACGCCGACGACACCATCCGCGCCGTCTGGCCCGCGTATGATCGCGATGTCATCCGCAAGCACGCGCTCGGCAATTTCCGCGAGCTGCTGCAAGCCGTCGCGCAGGGCCTGCCGATGCTTTATTATCTCAACAACCGCAGCAGCAAGGCCAGCCCCGCGAACGAAAACTTCGCCCGCGAGCTCTTCGAGCTGCACACGCTCGGCGCGGAGCACTACCTCAATCACCTTCACAAAAAATGGCGCGAGGTGCCAGGTGCACTCGAAGGAAAAGCCGTCGGCTTCATCGACCAGGATGTGTATGAGGCCGCGCGGGCCTTCACCGGCTGGACCGCCGCCGATGGCGAGTATGATGACGACCAGCGCTTCCCCGAGACCGGCGGCTTTCACTACCACGCGCCCTGGCATGATCCGTATCAGAAACGCGTGCTCGGCGTCGAACTGGAGGCGAATCAACCGCCGCTCGCCGATGGCATGGCCGTGCTCGATCTCGCCGCGTTTCATCCCGGCACCGCCATCTACTTGAGCCGCAAACTCTGCCGCCGCTTCATTGCCGACGAGCCGAACGAAGACCTCGTTAAACGCGTCGCCAAGGTGTGGAGCGAGCACGCGAAGTCCCCCGATCAAATCGCGCACGTCATGCGCGAGATTTTGCTCGCACCGGAGATGCAGGGCGGCTTTGGACAGAAGACCAAGCGCCCGCTGGAATACCTCTGCGGCTTCATCCGCGCCACCGGCGCCGATGTGCGGCCCGATGGAGACATCGTGTGGCGACTCGGCGAATGCGGCCAGCGACTCTTCCAATGGGGTGCGCCCACCGGCCATCCCGACACCGCCGACTACTGGCAGAGCCCGAACAGCCTGCTCAAGCGCTGGCAACTCGCCCGCGATCTCGCCACCGGCGGCTTCGATGGCGACGTCGTGCGCATGAACCTTCTCCGCAGCACCCCGCCGGACAAAAAGACCTGGCAGGAAGTCGCCGAGCACTGGCTCGACCGCCTCGCGCCCGGCCTGCTCGATCCCAACACCCGCGACGAACTCATCACCTGGTTCCGCGAATACGACGACGACGGCAAACCCCGCCATCACGAAGCCGACGCCGAGATCACCCTCGACGAATCCGACCTCGCCGACCACCTCGGCGAGCTCGTCGCCCTAGTCGCCGCCACGCCGGAGTATCAATTGAGATGACGTTGGTTTGGCAAGAAGATTGGAGGGCAAGAAAATTTCCCTGAATCCTCTGAATCTAAATTTTCTTGCCCCAAAATCTTCCTGCCAAAAAACATGCCGATCCAAGCCCCCATCACCTTCCCGCGTCTGACCGAGGCAGAGATGCTGGAGGTGGATTTCGCGCTTATGGATCATGCTTTTGCCTGCCATCGCGAACTCGGACGGCTTTGCGATGAACTCAATTACCAGGCCGATCTGGCAGAAAGACTCATCGCTGCTGGATTTGAGAGCGTGGTTCGTGAGATGCCCGTCACGGTGACCTTCAGAGGTTTTCGCAAGGTTTACGAACTCGATCTCGTCGTGGCAAACCGCGTCATTTATGAGCTCAAAGCCGCTTCATCCATCACCAAGGCTCACATCGCTCAATTGCTGAACTACCTGCTCTTGGTCGGCAGCAATCGCGGCAAGATCATCAATTTCAGGCCCAACTCGGTTGGCAGCGAGTTTGTGAACGCCCCGGTGATGCCAGAGGCACGCTTCCGCTATCAAGTGACTCGTCATCACTGGACCGCGCCAGACTCCTTCACCCAACTCGTGCTCGATCTGCTGGCTGATCTCGGGGCAGGCTTGGAGACTCCTCTCTATCTCCAGGCACTCACCTGGCATCTCGGCGGTGAAGACAAAGTCGATCGGCTGCTGCCTCTGCGGCGCGGCAGTATCCAACTCGCCGCACAGCGCTTCCATCTTTTGAACGACCACGAAGCCTTCGCCCTCACTGCCTTCCCATCCAACAGTCTCCGTCGCCAGCAAAAGCACATCCAAAACCTCCTCGATCTCAGCCCGCTCAAATCCATCCACTGGATCAACACCACCCTGCAAGAACTGCATCTCCAAACACTGAACCGTTGATTCTTGGCAAGAAAATGAACGGGCAGGGAAATTGTCCCAATCCCTTCTGACCCCAATTTTCTTGCCCCTAAATCTTCTTGCCAAAACCCTCACCGCCATGAACCGCCGCACCTTCCTCTGCTCTTCGCTTGCTGCACTCACCGGCAGCCGCATCTCCAGCCTCACCTTCGCCGCCGATGCTCCGCAAAGCCGCGATCATCTCCTCGTCGTGCTCTTCCTCCGCGGCGGTTGCGATGGACTGCATCTCCTCGGACCTGCGAACGACAAGGACTACATCGCCGCGCGGCCTGAATGGCTGCGCGTCACCGAGTCCGGCAAGTTTGAAGGCCTCGCGCTCAAAAACGGCTTCAACGGCGTCGATATGCGACTCCACAAAGAAGCCGGCGCGTTGAAGGAGCTCTACGACAGCGGCCACCTAGCCATGGTGCATGCCTGCGGCCTGCAAAACGGCACCCGCAGCCACTTTGAGGCGCAGGACATGATGGAGCGCGGCGTGGCCGATCAAAAAGACATCAGTGTCGCCAGCGGCTGGCTCACGCGCACCATCGAGGCCCTTTCGCCGCGCGGATTGTTGCCTGCGGTGGCTGTCGGCGGTGAATTGCCAGACTCGCTCCTGCATTCCAAAGTCGCCGTCTCCATGACCGAGGCACGCGACTTCAATTACGGCCACGAACGCCAGGTCGCCCTGCTCAAGCGACTCTACGAAGGCCGCGAAAGCATCCACCGCACCGGCAAACTCACGCTCGACACCATCACCGCGCTGCAAACCAAGCTCCCGCGTGATGGCGATGGCAACGTGCAGGACTACACCCCCGAAAATGGCGTCAGCTACGAGGACATCGGCGGCCTTGGCGACAGTCTCCGCAGCCTCGCGCAGATCGCGAAGATGGACGCCGGCCTCCGCGTCGCCACCGTCGATTACGACGGCTGGGACACGCACGAGAGCCAGGAGTATCGCTTCAACGAGCAGGTGAGCGAGCTCAGCCGCGCCCTCGCCGCCTTCTACAACGACATGAGCCGCTTCCACTCGAAGATGACCATCGTCGTGCACACCGAGTTTGGCCGCCGGCTCAAATCGAATCAAAGCGAAGGCACCGACCACGGCTACGGCGGCGTCCACATGGTCCTCGGCAGCGGCGTGAAAGGTGGCCGCCTCTACGGCGACTGGCGCGGCCTCGCCAACGAGCACCTCGACGAAGGCGCCGACCTCGCCATCACCACCGACTACCGCACCCTCCTCACCGAAGTCCTCACCAAACGCGTCGGCATCGACGATGTGAAGAGCATCTTCCCCGGCTTCCAGATGAAGCAGGCGCTCGGCATCGTGTGAGGCATCACGCCGCCGATCCGAATGGAGTGGTGGAGTCATGGAGTGATGACTTTCGCATCCCATCACTCCACAACTCACAACTCCAACACTCCACCTCCCCGCCGCTCCATGCGCCTCCTGCTTCTCCTCACCTCGTCCGCCTTCGCGCTCGAACCGCTCCCGCAAGGCTCTGGCATCTCCAAAGCGCATCCGGGCGACTCCGGCATCGAAAAGCATCCCGCCGTGCTTCTCGTCGAAAGCTTCGAAGAAGGCACGTTGGAGGCCTTGAAGCCGCGTTGGAACGAAATCGAGAACAAGGACGCCCAAGTGCTCGAAATCGTAAACGACCATCCTGCGGCCAGTTCGGGCTCCAAATGCCTCCAAGTCACCGCCATGCTCGGCGAGAACACCGGCGGGCATCTTTTCAAGCGACTCGATCCCATCCAGACTCGCGTCTTCTCGCGCTTCTATGTGAAGTTCGCCGACGACGCGCCTTACCTGCATCACTTCAGCGGCCTCGGCGGCTACAATCCGCCCACGAACTGGCCGCAAGGCAGCGCCGGCAAGCACGCCGCGGGCGACACGCGCTTCAGCGCCCGCATCGAACCAAATGGCAGCTATGGCACGCTCGCCGCGCCCGGCGGCTGGATGTTTTACACCTACTGGCACGACATGAAGCAAAGCGCCGACGGCGGCTTCTGGGGCAACGGCCTCTGGCCCGAAGGCAAACCCGGCCCGCCACGCGGCCAGTGGCAGTGCGTCGAGATCATGGTGAAATGCAACGACATCGGCCAGAGCAACGGCGAACTCGCCCTGTGGCTCGATGGCAAGCTCACCACCCACATCGGCCCCGGCACCAAAACCGGCAAATGGACCGGCGAAGGCTTCGACGTGCTCAAAGACGGCCCGCAGACCTTCGAAGGCTTCCGCTGGCGCACCGTCCCCGAGCTCGCCGTCAGCTACTTCATGCTCAGCCACTACGTCACCGAAAACGCCTACCGCCAAAACAACATCGCCAACCCGCCAAAGACCAATCGCGTGTGGTTCGATGACATTGTGATCGCCAAAGAATACATCGGCCCCATTTGCCAACCATGAAACTCATCCTCTTTTTCGTCTTGGCGGGTCTTGTCTCTGCCCAGCATCCGCAGCTCAAAACCGGCCCGAATGCCGATCTCGGCGGCGCTTTGCTCATGCCGGCGAATGACGAATGGAATCGCGATGTCTCCAAAGACGAGGTCGATCCGCTCAGCGATGCGATCATCGCCTCCATCGGCGCGGAGACGGGGCTGCATGAGGACTTTGGCATCGTGTGGAAGGGCCAGCCGGGCGGCATTCCGTATTACGTCGTCAGTGGCGACCAGCCGAAGGTGCCGATTCACTTCAACGAAGCCAAGGACGAGAGTGATCCCGGCCCCTATCCCATCCCGCCCGATGCGTGGATCGAAGGCGGCGCTGAAAGCGATGGCGACCGCCATGTGCTCGTGCTCGATAAGGACAACTGGAAACTCTACGAGATCTACCGCGCCTTTCCCATCGATGGCGGCAAAGCTTGGAATGCCTACAGCGGCAGCGTCTTCGATTTGAAGAACCCCAAGCCGCGTCCCGCCGGTTGGACGAGCGCTGATGCGGCCGGTTTGCCCATCCTGCCCGGCCTCGCCCGCTACGATGAAATCTGCGGCACAAAGAAGCTCACGCATGCGCTGCGCTTCACCGTCAAAAAGAGCCGCCGCGCCTATGTGCCGCCCGCCACACACTTCGCTAGTCCGCACAAAGACGAACACCTCCCGCCGATGGGCATGCGCGTGCGCTTGAAGACAAGCTTCGACACCTCGAAGTTCACCGGAGCCGCCAAAGTCATCCTCGAAGGCCTCAAAACCCACGGCATGATCCTCGCCGACAACGGCGGCGACTGGTTCATCAGCGGCGCGCCCGATGATCGCTGGGTTCACGAAGAACTCCTGCCCATTCGCAAAGTGAAGGGCAAAGACCTCGAAGTCGTGAAGATGGGACCGATGACCACGCGATGATGCGTTGAGGTTGGCAAGAAGATTGAAGGGCAAGAAAATTGGGATTCAGATGTTTGGGCTAATTTTCTTGCCCCCAAATTCTCCTGCCAAAAGTAAACCGCATGAATTCCTCCCGTCCGTCCCGACCTCGCGTGCAGCTTTGGATGCTGCGCCTCATGATTGCCATCTTGCTCACGGGTTTGCCCGGAGCGCTGCTGCCGGAGATCGCGTTCCAGAAGTTCGCGTGGCTCATGGGTTACGGCAAACAGCCGATCACGCCGCTCATCGTTTACCTCTCCGGCAATGCCGGCTTTGCCTACGTGACCATCGCCGTGCTGATCTGGGCCATCTCACGCGATCTCACCCGCTACCAGCCACTCGTGCGTCTGTGCGGCTGGACGATGGTCGTCGCAGGTCCAGCCTATCTCTGGATCGATCTGCAATGCCCGCTGCCGCTGTGGTGGACGCTGATGGACAGCGTGGGCTGCTTCCTCATCGGCATCACCCTGCTCTGGGCCTGTCCTCGCCAAACAAAAGCCTGAGTCGCATGCGCTTCCTCCTGCCGTTCCTTTTTGCCCTGCGTCTCTCCGCGGCGGATTCACTCACACCCGGTGAGGTCATCACGCCGTTTCCGACGATCAACCACCTCGCCGTCGAATGGCAGATCGAAGGCGATGACGATCTCGACGCGACTTGTGAGGTGAAGGTGCGCAAAGAAGGCGAAACGGCCTGGCGAAACGCCGAGGCGTTGCGACGTGTGCCCGCAGGGAAGAGCCAAAAGACCTCGCCGATCTTCACGTGGACGAATCGGCTCAGCGGCAGCCTGTTCGATTTGGAGGCAGCAACGAGCTACGAGATCGAATTGAAGCTCAGTGATCCCGATGGCGGCTCCGCGACGAAAATCGTGAAGTGCGCGACGAGGCCGGAACCCATCGCGAAGGCCGATTCAGTGATCAAAAGCGGCACCAAGGCCGATTTGAATGCCGTGAAGCCCGGTGAGGTGCTGTTGCTGGCCGATGGCGATTACGGCGCGGCGGCATTCAATCGCGATGGCGAGCCCGGAAGGCCGATTGTGTATCGCAGCGCGAGTGGAAAGGCTGTTTTCAGCGAGATCAGCCTCACGAATCGGAAGTGGGTGTATCTCGAAGGCGTCACGGTGAACGGTCCGGTGCGCTTGAATGGCTCGGAACACTGCGTGGTGCGGCGTTGCAACATCAACGCGCAGTTTGGCGTCAAGGCTTACAAACCGGGCATGATGAACGGCTGCATCGAGGACAATGTCATCACCGGCATCCGCGAATGGAAGCCGGAGATCATGGGCGCGGGCGGCGACAACGAGGGCGAGGGCATCCAGTTCACCGGCAGCGGCAATGTGATCCGCCACAACCGTGTCAGCGGTTTCCGCGACTGCATCAGCCACATGGAAGACGACGGCGCGGCACCGCAGATGTGCAATGACATCCTCAACAACGACCTAAGCGCCGGTCTCGACGACGGCATCGAGGCCGATTTCGCCCTGCACAACTGCCGCGTGATGCGGAATCGCCTCACGAACTGTTTCGTCGGCATCTCCTCGCAGCCCGGCCTCGGCGGCCCGAACTACTTTCGGCGCAATGTGATGTTCAACATCATCCTCGAGCCCTTCAAACTCCACCGCTTCAGCCAGGGAGATGTCATCCAGCACAACACCGTCGTGAAAGCCGGCGACGGCCTCGGCATTCACACCAGCGAGCCGTTTGATCACGCCGTGATCACCCACAATCTCTTCATCGGCGGCAAACCGCCCGAAGGCGTGAAATACGGCGGCTACGGCCCCGGAAGAGGTCGCGCCGTCGATGCGCAGAGCTTAGGCGACCACTGCGTCATTGACCACAATGCCTACGCCGTGCTCGGCATGCCCTTCGAAGGCAAAATCCGCACCCGGACCTTCCAAAAACTCCCCGGCACCGATTTCGAAAAACACGGCCGAGAGCTCCAAGTGCCCGTTTCACTCCCCGAAGATCCCGCAAAGCATTACGAGCCGCCAGACCTCTCCGCGCTCAACGAAGCCGGAGCGTATGCAGGCGAAAAAGTGCCGCTTTATGGCCCGAGGCCGTGATTTGATCAAAGCGAACGATTCGGCCCAAAACATGAATTGGAGAGAATCTTGCTCTGGAGGCATGAAAACGCGCTCATGGACCTCCTCACTGCCATTCAATCGAATCTGCTCAGCCCTGCCGTCTTGTTTTTTGTGCTCGGAGTCTTCGCGGCGGTTTCGAAGAGCGATTTGAAGTTCCCCGAGTCGCTCTACACGACGCTGACGATCTATTTGCTCACCGCCATCGGGTTTAAGGGCGGGGTGGCGATTCATGAGGCGGGGATCGGGGCGGTGTGGTTGCCGGCGCTGGCGGCGATGGGGCTGGGCGGGCTGATTCCGCTGTGGACTTACCCGGTGCTGCGGAAGCTGGGCAAGTTCAGCGTGGCGGATGCGGGGGCGATCGCGGCGCACTACGGCAGTGTGAGCGCGGTGACCTTCATCGCGGCGACGAACTTCCTCAAAAGCATCCATGAGCCGTTCGAGAACTATGCGTCCGCCTTTCTCGCGGTGATGGAATCGCCCGCGATCATCGTCGGCGTGATGCTGGGCAAGGGTGTGCTCGGCGGGGGCAAGTTTTCGCTGAGTGATCCTGGGGTGCGGCATGCGCTGCGGGACGCGGTGCTGGGCAAAGGCGTGCTGCTGCTCATCGGCGCGATGGTGATCGGCTCGCTGTGCGGCAAACGCGGCATGGAATCGGTCGAGGGCTTCTTTGTGACGCCGTTTCAAGGGGTGCTGGCGCTGTTCCTTCTCGAAATGGGCATGGTGGCGGGTCGCAGGCTCGGTGATTTGAAGAAGGTCGGGGTGTTTTTGCTGCTGTTCGGCGTCACCGCGCCGCTGGTGCATGGTTTCGCGGGTGTGCTGCTCGGTGGCTGGGTGGGGCTGAGCGTCGGCGGTGCGACCTTGCTCGGGGTGCTGGCGGCGAGCGCGAGTTACATCGCGGCTCCGGCGGCGGTGCGTCTTTCGGTGCCGGAGGCGAATCCGACCTATTCGCTCACCGCCGCGCTGGCCATCACGTTTCCGTTTAACATCAGCCTCGGCATTCCGTTGTTCTACGAGGCCGCGAAACTCCTCCACGCCTGATCCGCCATGAACCTGCATCCCATGAAACTCGTCACCATCATCTGCGAAGCCGTGCTGGAGGAGCGCATCGTCGAGGTGCTGCACGAATGCGGCGCGCATGGTCATACGGCCTTCGATGTGCGCGGCAGCGGCCGCCAGGGCTCGCGCAGTGCGGATCTCGTCGAGAGCGGCAATGTGCAGATCGAGGTCATCGCGAAGCCGTCGGTGGCGGAAGCGCTGCTCGAGAGGCTGCACCGGGAGTTTTTCCAGGATTACGCGATGGTGGCGTATGAGAGCGAGGTGCAGGTGATGCGGCCGGAGAAGTTTTGAGCGGGTTCCCTCAACGGATGGTCGTGAAGGTAACCTCTTGATGCGTGAGGTTGGCCCATTGGATGGCTTTGAGGCTGGTGTGTCTCAGCAGACGCTGTGCGTGGGTCACAAAGGCGTCGGAGGTGTCCGTGAAGGCGGTGAGCTTGAAGGCCACGTCGGGTGCGAGCAGTCGCATTTTTTGATCGTGGAGATGACCGTGGCTCCCGATGACCGGCACTGGCACGAGCGCCTGGTCGTCTCCGCCGAGAAAGTGGGTCAATGCCTCGTCATAGAGCGCGAGTTCGAGTCCAGCGCCCCAGTCGTGAAGAAGGTCGCGTAGGGTGTCGTGGAAGAATTCGGCACCCGGTAGGCTGTGGTCATAAGCTTTGGTGATGAGGCTAGGATTCCGGAGATCGTCGAGGCGCGTACGACAGTTTACGAATTCATCTTCCACGCTCTCGGGGCGCATGTTGATGATTTTGCCGTGCGGTAGATCAAAGAGGAGCAGGTAGTTGAAGGTCTGGCTGCGATGCCGGGAGACGATGTTTTCGACGGCTTTGAACTCGAAGAGGCCGCGTCGATGGGCGAGGACGTCGAGCCTGTAGGGTTTGGAGAAGGTTTGGTGGGAAACGATGACGGGCAGTTCGCGTTCGAGGCCGGGCATGCGGTCGGCGAGTTCGTTTTTATAAACGGCTTCGTCGAAGAAGCGGCCGAAGTCGTTGTGGATGGCGTAAACGTGATTCATCACCTCATAGGCAAGCTCGCCGAACTCAGCTTGTGTCGGCCGGATGGTGGGAATCGGCTGGTGGATGGGCATGGTGACTCTTTTTTGAAGGCTAAAGATTGGTGGCTAAAAATTGGATCCAGAAATTTTTAGCCATTCATTTTTAGCCTTTAATGGTTTGGGCTTAAGAGCGCTTCTTCGTCATCAGCTCGCGGAGAATCGGGTTCGGGAAGCGGCGGCTCGGCGTGATGGCGTAGAAGCTTTCTTTGATCTGGGGGAAGCGGTGGCGCTCGACCAGGGTGCCGCTTTCCAGCTCATCGCGCACCACGACTGGCGGCACGAGGGTGACGCCATTCGTTTCGCGGGCCATGAGACGGAGCATGGCCATGTCATCGACCTCGGCGGCGATGATGGGACGGATGCCGGTTTGATCCATGAGCACGTCAAAGGCGGCGCGGATGCTGCTTTCGAGGCTAGGGAGGACGATGGGCGTTTTGAGGAGATCTTCGGGGAAGCGAAACGGCTTCATGCCGCGGGTTTTGTGGCCGACGAGGCTCACGGGTTGCTCATCGAGCAGATGGCTGTGCCAGCCGGTCTCGGCATCGCGACGCACAGGCGTGTTGGAAAGCACGACATCGAGCGTGTGGGCCTGGAGCTGCGCCAAAAGCTCGCGCAGCGTGCCGGAGTGGATGATGAGCTCGACGTCGTCGCGGGTGATGAGCGGTCGCAGGAAGGTGAGCTGGAAGTTTCGCGACAAATTCGAGGCCGCGCCGACGCGGAGGAAGCCGCGGCTGCGTTTGGCACGGTTTTGCAGCAGGTCGGTGAGTTCCTCGCCGCTGCGGAAGATGGAGTCGGCATACTCCAGTGCGATCTGGCCGGCCTCGGTGAGCATGAGGGCCTTGTGTTTTCGCTCAAACAGCGGCTGGCCGAGGTTTTCCTCCAAACTGCGAAGCTGCACGCTGAGGGCCGATTGCGAGAGCTTGAGGTGCCGCGCGGCCTTCGTGAGGCTGCCCTCATGGGCGATGGCGCGGAAGTAGCGGAGGTGGTGGTAGTTCAAAAAGGCCATGACGGCATGCTTTTAGCAAAGCGAACGATTCCTGGCAAAACATGAATTGGAGAGAAGCGAAGCCGGGGAGCATAAACTGCGCCCGTGAACTCCACTCTCCCCATGACGACCCTCGCCCAGACCTCGCCACAGATGCTCCAAGCCCCCGAATGGATGACGCCGCTGGTTTTTGTGGCCGCGGTGATCGCGGGAACGATGATTCGGCAGGGACGCCAGGCCGCGGAGGGCGCGACGTGGGTGGCTCGCTTGTTTTTTGTGACGGCGCTGATCCTTGCGGGCGGTGTGGCGCTGGCGGGGCCGATGCGCCTGGAGTTCGCGGCCTGGGGTCCGGCAAAGCTCGCGCTGCTGGTCGATCCGCTGTCCTCGCTGATGTTCTTGCTGGTGAGCTTTCTCGGCATCGTGGTGACACGTTACGCGGTGAACTACCTCGACGGCGATGCGCGGCAGGCGACCTTCTCGCGCTGGCTGGTGCTGACGCTCACGAGCGTGCTGGTGCTGGTGCTTTCGAGCAATCTGCTGCTCTTCACGGCGGCGTGGATCGCCACGAGCCTGAGCTTGCATCAATTGCTCACCTTCTACCGCGAGCGGCCGGCGGCGGTGATCGCGGCGCGGAAAAAATTCATCATCAGCCGGCTGGCGGACGTGTGCATGATCACGGCGCTGGTGCTGGTGTGGCGCGGGCATGGCACGTGGGAGTTTCATGAGCTCTTCGCGAATCCCGCAGGGCCGCACTCGGGTCTGGTGGCCGGTTTGCTCGTCGCGGCGGCGATGCTGAAGTCGGCGCAGTTCCCCTTCCACTCCTGGCTGCCGGACACGCTGGAGACGCCCACACCGGTCTCCGCGTTGATGCACGCGGGCATCATCAATGCGGGCGGTTTCCTCATCGTGCGGCTGAGCCCCCTGGTGACGCAATCCTCCACGGCGCTGAACACGCTGGCGCTGCTCGGAGCCTTCACCGCGCTGTTTGCGAGTGTGATCATGATGACGCAGACGAGCATCAAGAAGTCGCTCGCGTGGTCCACGGTGGCGCAGATGGGCTTCATGATGCTGCAATGCGGCCTCGGGGCCTTCGCGCTGGCGATGATGCACATCGTGGCGCACTCGCTCTACAAAGCGCATGCCTTCCTGAGCAGCGGCAGCGTGGTGAATCTCGCCAAATCATCCTGGACGCCAGTCGGACGGCCCGCGGCGCATCCGCTGGTGGTGCTCGGCTCTCTCGCGGTGTCGATCGCGATCGGTTTGGGTGTCGCGGCGGCGTTCAGCTTCGATCTGGCGAATGATCCGGGGCAGGTGCTGCTCATCGCGGTCTTCATCATGGCGATGTCTCATCTGCTGTGGACGCTGTGGAGCAGCAGCATGCGGCAAAGGCTCATCCTGCGCGGCATCGGTCTCGTCGCGGTGGCCACGGCGGCGTGCTTCGCGCTGCATGCGGGCTTTGAGCACCTGCTCGCGGCCAGCGTGCCGGCCTACGCGCCGCTGCGCAGCGGCGTGGAGCATGCGGTGATGATCCTCGTGGCGCTGCTCTTCCTCGCGGTGCTCGTGTTTCAGTCGCAACTGCCCGCCTGGGCCTCACGCCCGGCCTTCCAGCGCCTCTACGTGCATGCCAGCAACGGCTTCTACCTCGGCACGCTCTTCAACCGGATCACGCAGAAACTCATCGCCTGAAACACCTCACGCCTCCCCTTTATATGAACACCACCCTCGACGCCGCGACCGAAGTTCTCGCCATCAACAAGCCCGTCGTCCTCGCGGACAAGCCGAACTGGCTGCGGCATGCTCGCAATGCCTGCCTGCGCGTGCCGCCGCTGTGGCCGCTGCACAGTTTTGTGGCCGTGAATCCCTTCGTGGGTCTCACCGGCCGGCCCTTTGCGGAAGTGTGCGGCCTCATGCAGCGCGTCACGCACGAGAGCATGCTCATGAGCGTGGAGTACTTTCAGCAGCAGTTCGCCAGCGGCCGCATCACCACGCCGGATCTCGCCGCCGCGATCCAGCAGAGCGGCGCGGAGATCAGCACCGCGGGTCTGCTCGCGTGGTTGAAAAATCCCGAGCCGCAACCGCTCGCGGGCCTGCAGAGCCTCGCCGACATCGCCACGACGCGGTTTGGCGGACGCTGGAGCACGCTCATCACCGAGGAGATCTCGAAATGGTGCGCGGCTTACTTTGACGAAGGTCAATCGGCCTGGCGCATGCCGTGGAAGAAGCAGTCGCTCTTCGCCGCGTGGCGGCAGGCGGCGCTGGTGGATGCCACGCCGGAGCTCATCGGCTTCAAAGGCTTCCGCCGAGTCGTCACCGGCCTGCCGGAGAGCACCGCGGACGCGGTCAGCATGATGCTCGACCTGCTCGGCGTGCCCGCGGCGAAGGTAGAGGACTACCTGCACCGTCTTTTGATGACGCTGCCCGGCTGGAGCAGCTACGTGCAGTATCAGGTGCGCGACAAAGCGATGCACGGCACGCACGATGAATCGCTGCTCGACCTGCTCGCGGTGCGGCTCGCGTTTGAGACGCAACTCGCGCGGCAGTTTGATGAGGCCGATCTCAAAGGCGAGTGGCTGCAAAGCTTCGCCTTCGAAAAAGCCGCGTCGCAGGACAAACAACTGCTCTGGCATGCCGCGCTCGAACTCGGCTTCCAGCGCGAGCTTTGCACCAAGATCACGCAAAGCGCCGCGCAGGCTCCGAGGGAGGCCAAAGTGCGCCCCGCGGTGCAGGCGGTGTTTTGCATCGACGTCCGCTCCGAGGTCATGCGGCGCTCGCTCGAGGCCGCATCGCCTGAAATCGAGACGATGGGTTTCGCGGGCTTCTTTGGCATGCCCATCGAATACATCCCCTTCGGCCAGCGGCATGGCAGCTCGCAGGTGCCGGTGCTCTTCACGCCGAAATATCGCATCCGCGAGCATCTCCCGCAGGCCACGCCCGAGCAGGAAAAGGACGCGCGGCGGAAACTGCAGGTCGGACGCCGCGTCGCGCACTCGTGGAATGCCTTCAAAACCTCGGCGGTGAGCTGCTTCAGCTTCGTCGAGGCCGCAGGCGTCGGCTTCGCGTGGAAACTCGTGAAGGACGGCTTTCAACTCGGCAAACACGACTCACACAGCTGCTCCTCCTGCGCCGCGCCGAATCTGCATGAGCACAAACGCCTCATCCCCGATCCGCTCGATGACACGCAGGCCGAGGCCGGCATCCCGCCGGAGGATCAGGTGCAGCTCGCTCTCGGTGCGCTGAAAAACATGGGCCTCACCTCCAATTTCAGCCGACTCGTCATGCTCTGCGGCCACGGCAGCAACACCACAAACAATCCGTATGCCGCCGGGCTCGATTGCGGTGCCTGCGGAGGTCACGCGGGCGATTCAAATGCCCGCGTCGCCGCTGCCATCCTCAATCAACCGATGGTCCGCAGCGCATTGGAAGGTCACGGCATCCGCATTCCGCAGGACACGCGCTTCATCGCCGCGCTGCACGACACCACCACGGACGCGATCACGCTTTTCGATGCCGACAAAGTGCCGCTCTCGCATGAGACCGACCTTTTGCAGCTCCAGCTCTGGCTCGACGAAGGCTCAAAACGCTGCCGCCAGCAACGCGCCGCCAGTCTGGGCCTCGCCAGCGCTGCGGAGGCCGAGCTCGACCAGCTCATCCATCAGCGCAGCCGCGACTGGGCGCAGGTGCGGCCCGAGTGGGGTCTCGCCGGCAATGCCGCCTTCATCGCCGCGCCACGCGAGCGCACGCGGCACCTCAATCTCGGTGGACGCGTCTTTTTGCACAACTACCGCCACAGCGCCGACACCACCAAGAGCACGCTCGAGCTCATCATGACCGCGCCCATGATCGTGGCGAACTGGATCAACCTCCAATACTACGCCAGCACGGTGAACAACCGCCTCTGGGGCAGCGGCAACAAGGTCACGCACAACGTCGTCGGCACCTTCGGCATCCAGCAAGGCAACGGCGGCGACCTCCAGGCCGGCCTGCCGCTGCAAAGCGTCCACAACGGCGAAACCTGGATGCACGAGCCCGTGCGCCTCAGCGTCCTCATCGAAGCCCCCCGCACCGACATCGACGCCGTCATCGCGAATCACGAAAGCGTCCGCCAGCTCGTCGAAAACGGCTGGCTCCACCTCTTCGCCATCGAGGACGAGGGGCGGGTGATCGTGCGGCGCGGCCCTGATGGTGGGTGGAGTGACGCGTAATGCCGGCCGCTACATTGATGACTGAGGACTGGGATGCATGATTAGAAATGCTCGAAGCCGGGCTTTGAAAGAGTGGAATCGTCAAACCGACGTTCTAACGTGATTCTATAGTCATGCCACACAATCAAGCGCCCCTCTCCGTCACCCTGCCGAAAGACATCACCGCGAGCATCGCGGTGTTTCTTGTGGCCTTGCCGCTTTGCCTTGGCATCGCCCTGGCATCGAATGCGCCGCTCTTCTCCGGACTGATCTCCGGGATCGTCGGCGGGATCGTGGTGGGCATTCTTAGTGGCTCGCACAAGAGCGTGAGCGGCCCTGCGGCAGGTTTGACGGCCATTGTGGCGGCGCAAATTGCTGCGCTGGGCAGTTTCGAGGCGTTTCTGGCCGCGGTGGTGATCGCGGGCGCGATTCAGGTTTTGATGGGCACCTTCCGCCTCGGCTTCATCGCCTCGTTTTTCCCGATGAGCGTCATCAAGGGCCTGCTGGCGGCCATCGGCCTCATTTTGATCCTGAAACAGATCCCGCATGTGTTTGGCCACGATGCCGATGTGGAGGGCGAGATGAGCTTTGAGCAGCCGGACCATGAAAACACCTTCACGGAGCTGCTGGCGACGCTTTCCGACATCTTGCCCGGCGCGGCACTCATAGGCATCGCGTCCGTTTTGTTCCTCATGGCGTGGGACAAGGTGAAGGTGCTCAAAAAACTGCCCGTGCCCTCCGCGCTCATCGTGGTGGTGCTCGGTGTGGGCATCAATCTCCTGATGCGCAAGATGGGCCATGCGTGGGAGGTAAAGGCCTCGCATCTCGTGCAGGTGCCCGCGGCGAAGGACTTCCAGGCCTTCCTCGGCTTTCTGCAATTCCCCGGCGTTGAGCACTTCAGCAACCCGCTCGTCTTCAAAGCGGCGATCACCGTGGCGCTCGTGGCCACGCTGGAGACGCTGCTCAACTTGGAGGCCGTCGATAAGATCGATCCCGACCAACGCCAGTCGCCGCCGAATCGCGAACTCATCGCCCAAGGCGCTGGAAACCTCATCGCGGGCCTGATCGGCGGCCTGCCGATGACGAGCGTCATCGTGCGCTCCTCCGTGAACATCAACGCCGGCGGCAAAACGAAGCTCAGCGCCATTTTGCACGGCGTGTTGCTCATCGTGTGCGTCGTCACCCTGCCGCACTGGCTTAATGAGATACCGCTTTCGGCCCTCGCGGCCATTTTGATCGTCACCGGCTTCAAGCTCGCGAGCCCGAAGCTGTTCAAAGAGATGTGGAGCGAGGGTGCGCCGCAGTTTCTGCCCTTCATCATCACCATCGCAGCGATCGTATTCACCGATCTGCTCACCGGCGTGCTCGTCGGCCTCGGTGTGAGCATTCTGTTCATCCTGCACAGCAACCTGCGCCGTCCGCTGCGTCGCGTGATGGAAAAGCATGCCATGGGGGATGTGCTGCGCATCGAACTGGCGAACCAGGTAAGCTTCCTCAACCGCGCCGCGTTGGAAAAAGTCTTCTACAGCGTGCCACGCGGAGGCCGCGTGCTGATCGACGCGCGTGGCACCGACTTTATCGACCCGGACATCCGCGACCTGCTCTCCGACCTGCGGGACAAAACCGCGCCCGCCCGCGGCATCGAGGTGAGCTTCATCGGCATGAAGGATCACAACTTCTTCGACGACTATGTGCAGTTCATCGACTACACGAGCCGCGAGGTGCAGAGCGGTCTCAATCCGCAGTCCGTGCTCGAAATTTTGCAGGCCGGCAATCAGCGCTTCCTCGCTGGCGAGCGCATCCAGCGTGACTTTGGCCGCCAGATTAGCGCCACCTCAGCCGGGCAGTTCCCTATGGCTGCCGTGCTTGGCTGCATCGACTCACGTGCGCCTGCGGAGATGGTCTTTGATCTCGGCCTCGGCGACATCTTCAGCGCCCGTGTGGCCGGAAACATCGCCACCACCGAGCTGCTCGGCAGTTTGGAATACGCGTGTGCGGTTGTCGGCGCGAAACTCGTTGTCGTGCTCGGTCACACGAGCTGCGGCGCGGTCAATGCGGCCGTCGATCTGCTGGCGGCCGCGAAAAAAGCCAGCGAAGCCACGCCTTGTGGCAATCTCGATGGCCTCGTCAGTGAAATCCAGCTCGCCATCAATCCCGCCACGCTGAAGAAGCCTGATGCGTGGGCTCCCGGCGAAAAAGCTGCCTACACAAACGAAATCTCCCGGCTCAACGTGATCAAGACGATCAAGACCATCCGCCAGCGCAGCG
>JAEUHK010000097.1 GCA_016795465.1 Verrucomicrobiaceae bacterium
CTTGCCGACCTTGTCCATGGCCTCGGCGATGATGTTGCCGATGCTGGCGTCCCAGTTGGCGGAGACGGTGGCGACCTGGGCGACTTCCTTGCTGTCTTTGACCGGGGTGGCGATCTTCTTGAGCTCGGCGACGAGGGCCTCAGTGGCCTTCAGAATGCCGCGCTGCAGGGAGGTCGGGTTCGCACCGGCGGTGACGTTGCGAAGGCCTTCGCTGTAGATGGCCTCGGCAAGCACGGTGGCGGTGGTGGTGCCGTCACCAGCGATGTCGGAGGTCTTGGAGGAGACTTCTTTGATGAGCTGGGCGCCCATGTTTTCGTAGGGATCAGGAAGTTCGATTTCCTTGGCCACGGTGACACCGTCTTTGGTGATCGTGGGGGAGCCGAATTTCTTCTCGAGGATGACGTTGCGGCCGGCAGGGCCGAGCGTGGCCTTCACGGCCTTGGCGAGCTTGGTGACGCCGCGGAGCAGCGCCTGACGGGCGTTTTCGTCGAAGTTGAGTTGTTTAGCCATAGTCTGGGTAGGAGTTTCAGGTTTCAGGTTTCAAGTTTCAGGTGGGGATCAGCCAATGATGCCGAGGATGTCGGTCTCGTTGATGATGAGGAGGTCGTCGCCGCCGACTTTGACTTCGGTGCCGCCGTATTTGGAGATGAGGACCTTGTCGCCCTTCTTCACGGTGAAGAGGGTGGACACGTCTTTGCCTTCGTCGTCCTTGCCGGTGCCGAGCGCGAGGACTTCAGCCTCCTGGGGTTTTTCTTTGGCGGTGTCAGGCAGGAAGATGCCTCCGGCGGTCTTTTCTTCGCTGGAGGAACGCTTCACGAGGACGCGACGGCCGAGCGGGGTGATGGTGTTTGCCATAGGTGCTGGTTTGTGGGTTTGGGTTGGTTGTGTTTGGTTTGTCTGACCGACTCCCGGCCCTGCCACGAGAGTGTGTTGTGAACGGGGGCGGTGGTCGGTCGGAATTGTTGGGGGATAGAATTCTATGCGAAAAGGTCGCTCGGGAATGCGCTTCGAGAGACAATGTGCTTGGTGAGCGTCACGCCTTTACGCCCAGGCTTGTTCATATAAGTGCGCATCCCTTTTCCTTTGGGGGCATTCACAAGCACCGCATATGTATCCTCTCCTTCACCTTTTGCTGATCGACGCTCGACAATCATCTGAAGGAGCAAATCATATTTAATGCAGCAAATCTCTTCAGCTTTGACGCACACCAAGCAGATGAAGAGCTTGGGCGTAACTTTCTTCAGTTTAGCGAGGTCGTCGAGATGCTGCTGATTGAACGTGAATTGGAATTCTTCAAAGGTCTCCGAAGGCTTTTCCGCATATTTGAGGTACACTCCGATGTCATCATTGACCCTGAAAGCACTCCGGTGATTACTGCCATTGGATTTGATGGAATTGATTGCGGTAAATCTGTCATCTTCAGCAATCTGGATGATTGCTGCTCCGTGATACTTGTGATCTAGGCGGATTTTCATGGTCGAAGTTTAAGTGCTGGGGCTCGATTACTTGTCCTTGTCCACGACTTCGAAGTCGGCATCGACGACCTTGCCTTTGTCTTGGCTCTTCGGCTCGGCGGCGGCGACATCGGGGCCTGCGGCGCCCATGTCAGGCATGCCACCGGGGGCTCCGGCGCCTGCGGCGGCAGCGGCCTGGTAAGCGGCGGCGAAGAGTTTTTCGATCTCCTCGGTCTCGCTCTTCATCTTGTCGGTGTCGTTGGCTTCGATGGCGGATTTCAGCGTGGCGAGCTTGTCCTTGATGGGCGTGAGCTGCTCGGCGGGGACCTTGCCTTCCCACTCCTTCAGGGTCTTCTCGATCTCGTAGCTGAGGCTGTCGGCCTTGTTCTTGACCTCGACGCCTTCCTTGCGCTTGCGGTCTTCCTCGGCGTGCTCCTCGGCATCGCGCTTGGCCTTCTCGATCTCGTCCTGGCTGAGGCCGGAGCTGCCCTGGATGGAGATTTTCTGCTCCTTGCCGGTGGTCTTTTCCTTCGCGGAGACGTGGAGGATGCCGTTCGCGTCGATGTCAAAGGTGACCTCGATCTGCGGCACGCCGCGCGGCATCGGCGGGATGCCGTCGAGCTTGAAGGTGCCGAGCGTTTTGTTGTCGCGGGACATCGGACGCTCGCCCTGGAGGACGACGATCTCGACACCGGGCTGCTGGTCGGCGTAGGTGGAGAAGATCTGCGAGTGTTTCTTCGGGATCGTCGTGTTGCGGGCGATCATCGGCGTGGCGACACCACCGGCGGTTTCGATGGCGAGCGTGAGCGGCGTCACGTCGAGCAGGAGCACGTCCTTCACATCGCCCTTCAAAACGCCGCCCTGGATGGCCGCGCCGATGGCGACGACTTCGTCCGGGTTCACGCCCTGATGCGGATCTTTGCCAGCGAGCTTCTTCGCGGTCTCGACGACCTTTGGCATGCGGGTCATGCCACCGACGAGGACGAGTTCGTCAATTTTCGAGGCGTCCAGTTTGGCCGCGGCAAGGCAATCACGCACGGGCTTCATGGTGCGCTCAAACAGGCTGTCGCAGAGCTGCTCCATCTTCGCACGCGTGAGCGTCTTCATGATGTGCTTCGGCCCGGTGGCGTCGGCGGTGATGAAGGGCAGGTTGATGTCGTAGCTCTGGCTGGAGCTGAGGGCGATCTTCGCCTTCTCGGCCTCTTCCTTGATGCGCTGAAGCGCGTCCGGCTGGCCGCTGAGGTCAATGCCGCTGTCGGATTTGAACTCGTTCACGATCCAGGTGATGAGCGTGTTGTCCCAGTCATCGCCGCCCAGGTGCGTGTCGCCATCGGTGGCGAGCACTTCGAAGACGCCGTCGCCAATTTCGAGCACGCTGATGTCGAAGGTGCCGCCGCCGAGGTCATACACGGCGATCTTTTCATCGCTCTTCGACTCAAGGCCGTAGGCCAACGACGCCGCGGTGGGCTCATTGATGATGCGGCGCACGTTCAGGCCGGCGATCTCGCCCGCGGCCTTCGTGGCGTTGCGCTGGCTGTCGTTGAAGTAAGCGGGCACGGTGATGACGGCCTCGGTGATGGTTTCGCCGAGTTTGGCTTCCGCATCGGCCTTCAGCTTGCTGAGGATCATGGCGCTGACTTCCTGCGGGGAGTAGGTCTTCGTCTCGCCGCCGACTTCGACCTGCACATGCGCGTCGCCGTTGCTGGCGGGGACGATCTTGTAAGGCATGCGCTTGTCCGCCTCGGTGAGTTCCGCGAACTTGCGGCCCATGAGGCGCTTCACGGAGAAGACGGTGTTGCGCGGGTTCGTGACGGCCTGGCGCTTCGCGGCCTGACCGACGACACGCTCGCCGCTCTTCGTGAAAGCGACGACGGAGGGCGTGGTGCGTGCGCCTTCCGAATTTTCGAGGACCACGGCCTTGCCGCCTTCGAGGACGGCCATGCAGGAGTTCGTGGTGCCGAGGTCAATGCCGAGGATTTTGCTCATGATGTGTGGGTTGGGGAAAAAGTGGAACTGGTGGTTTTGGTGCCCTTTCCTTGGCTCAAAGCGTGCCAAGTGCCCCCGACGGCGCTGGAAGCCTTGATTTCACGAGCTTCCAGCGTTTCGACCCTCCCAATGCCCAAAGTGCCAAACCCACGAAAAGCACCCCAAAGTGCCAGTAAATGGCACAATTGCGCTGGCACTTGGCACTTTGAGACACCGACGCAGCGCTGAAAGCCCGCTGAAGGCCTTCGATGGCGCTGGAAGGCCCAGCGGAGGCCGTTTCCGCCCTTGCACTCCGCCGGATTCCCCCGACTTTCCGCGCCCTTTTTCCGCCATGATCCCAAACGCCTACCGCACCCTCCACTGCAACGCCGTCCGCAAAGAGCACATCGGCCAGAACGTCACGCTCTGTGGCTGGGTGAATTCGGCCCGCGACCATGGCGGCGTCATCTTCATCGACCTGCGCGACCGCGAGGGCCTCACGCAGGTCGT
>JAEUHK010000110.1 GCA_016795465.1 Verrucomicrobiaceae bacterium
GGCAGTTCCCTCCTGCCGCGCCTACGTTTCACGCCCTCCCCACCGCGCACGCATGGTCCGGCTCCTCACGCAACACGGTCAGCTCATCGACTGGAACGACGAAAAGATTCGCCCGTTCCCGGACAATCTTGTGTTCCTCGATCTGCTGAACCCCGGACGCGCGGCGGAGCTGGAGGCGGAAAAATGGCTGGAGTATCAACTGCCCACCCGCGCGGAGATGCAGGAGATCGAGGAGTCCAGCCGGCTCTACGCGGAGAAAGGCGCGCTTTACATGACGGCGTGGATACCGGTGGGACTCGACACCACGGAGCCGGAGAGCACCTCGATCTCGTTCGTGATCGCACCGGACTGTCTCACGACCGTGCGTTATGCCGATCCGCTGGCCTTCCGCATCCTCGTGGACCAGGTGCGCCGCCAGTGCGTCACGCCGGTGTCGAGTGACGCGGTCTTTCTGCTGCTCATGGAGCTCTTCGTGGCCCGCATCGCGGACGCGTTGCAGATCGTGGAGGCTGATTTGAAGAAAATCTGCCATGAGATATTCTCCCGCAGCACGCAGAAGACGGATGCCGCGGTGGAAAAGGACCTCGCGGAGGTGGTGAAGCTGCTCGGCCGCCGCAGCGCCCTCGTGGCAAACCTTCGTGAGAGCCTGCTGAGCCTCAGCCGCATGCTGCAGTTCTTCCTCAACAATGCCGCCACCTGGATGCGGGGTGATCTCGCGGCGCAGTTCCGCAGCGTGATGCGGGACATCAAGAGCCTCGATGAATACACGAACCAGCAGACGCAGGAGATGACCTTCCTGCTGGAGTCCACGCTGGGGCTCATCAACATCCAGCAGAACCAGATCATCAAGATCTTCACCGTGGCCAGCGTGCTTTTCATGCCGCCGACGCTCATTGCGAGCATTTACGGCATGAATGTGAAGCTGCCGGCGCAGGACAATCCCTTCGCTTTCATCCTGGTGATGGTCACGATCATTCTCTCGGCCATCGTGCCGATCGTGTACTTCAAGCGCAAGAAGCTGCTTTGACCATCATCGCGCCTCACTCCACCTCGGCCACGGTGCGGTCGATGGAGTTCTTCTCCCAGCGGCCTTCGAGGGTGTAGGCCAGGTGCGGGGTGTAGAGCTGCGGCTCGAGCAGGAAGGAATCGTGACCTTTGTCCGAGTGCACGGTGATGTGCATCGAGGACACGCCCGCCTTTTCCAGATGCGAGACAAGCTCCGCCTGCTCCTCGGGGTAGAAACAGAAATCGCTGTCGATGCTGAAGACGAGATAATGCTGTCCGGCGGCCCGCGAGCGGGCAAAGAGGTCCTCGTAGCTGTCCACGCCGGCATCCCGCAGCGGATCAAAGCGCAGCCACATGTCGGCGATGCGCAGGTAGGTGTTCGCATCGAAGCGCTTCACGAACTTTTTGCCCTGGTGGAGCATGTAGCTCTCCACGTTGTGCTGCACGCGATACCACGCGAGCGTGTCACCGCCCTGCTTCACATCCTGGCGGGCACGCCGCTCGATGGCGTCGAGATGCACAAAGGTCTTGTGCGAGATCATGCGGGCGAGGGCGAGGCCGTACTCGGGCGTCTTGTCCTCGGTGTAGGCACCGCCGTTGAAGTGGGGATCGTTTTCGATGGCGAGCACCTGCTCAAAAAGCGTGAGCCGCGTGAGCACCGTGGTGCGGCAGCCGGTGGCCACGGGGATGACGAGCTTCACGCGGTCCGGGTGCAGCGTGGCGAGATTGATGGCGAGCAGGCCGCCCACGCTCGATCCGATCACCGCGTGCAGCTTTTCAATGCCGAGCGAGTCGAGCAGCGCGAGCTGCGAGGCCACCACATCGCTCGTGCGCACCTGGGGGAAGTCGCGACCATACGGCTTGCCAGTGGCGGGATTGATCGAAAGCGGCCCGCTGGAGCCGTAGCAGCCGCCGAGGTAGTTCGCGCAGATGATGAAGTAGCGTTTCGTGTCGAGCGCCTTGTCCGGGCCGATGAAAAGGTCCCACCAGCCGTGATGCAGGTCCTCCGTCCAGCGGTCGGCGGTGCCCTCGACGTGGGTGTTCAGCCCGGCGGCATGCTGGCTGCCGGAAAGGGCATGAAAGAGCAAGATGGCGTTCGATTTGGAGGCGTTCAGCTTCCCGTAGGTCTCGTAGGCCACCGTGATGCCGGGAAGGGACTCGCCGCAGGCAAAACGAAACGGCTCCTCCGCACTGCCGGTGTGGAAAAACTTCGTCGTGACTTCTTTGGTGGCCGCTTTGGACATGGAGCGTGGAAGAAACAGGCTCGCGAAGAAAGCGCAAGGCTGCATCCACACCGCCAGCGCCGTCGCAAAATGCCTGCGACCGCCCCCTTGTGAAACTTTTCACAAAATCGGGTTGCCGCTCCGGCCTGCGCCCGGATACTCCGCGCCGAAAAACCCTCTTCGGCGGCCCCGGCCGCCCTACCCGCACCCCATGGCCACCATTGTCGTTCAACGCCCGAAGCTCGCCTGGCACGAGCGCTGGTTCCTTTCCACGCTCGTCAAGGGGCTCAAGATCACCCTTTCGCATGGTTTGAAGACCTTTCTCCAGATCGCCGGCAAGAAGCCGAAGATCACCATGGAGTATCCCGAGCAGAAGTGGGACGAGCACCTCCCCGAGCACTACCGCGGCGCCCCCACCCTCGTGACCGACGAACATGGCCGTGAGCGCTGCGTGAGCTGCCAGCTCTGCGAGTTCATCTGCCCTCCCAAGGCCATCAAGATCACCCCCGGCGAAATCCCCTCCGACGACCCCTGGGCCAAGGTGGAGAAGCGCCCGAAGGCTTTCGATATCGACATGATTCGCTGCATCTACTGCGGCATGTGCGAGGAGGTCTGCCCGGAGCAGGCCATTTTCCTGCGGAAGGACTACGCCATCACCGGCCTCTCCCGGAAGGAAATGGTCCACGACAAGGCCAAGCTTTACGAGATTGGCGGCGTCCGCACCGGCCTCGTGAACAAGTGGAACGAGCTGAAATAGCCTCGTTTCCGGCCTTTTGACCTCCTCGGAGCCAAAACGGACGGCCAAAGCATTTGACGGACCGTTCGAGGTGGCTACCATCGCGCCCCCTTTCCCACCCCCACCTTACCAATCCTATGGCTAAAGTTTGTCAAATCACCGGCGTCGGCGTCACTCGCGGCCACCACATCCATCGTAGCGGTAAAGCCAAGAAAGAAGGCGGTATCGGTCGTCACATCACGAAGCGTGTGAAGCGCGTCATCCTCCCCAACCTGCGCAAGAAGCGCATCTGGGTGCCGGAACTCGGCAAGTTCGTCGAGGTGAAGCTCACCGCCCGTGCCTTGAAGACCGTCAACAAGAACGGCGCTCTCAAGACCCTCAAGGCCGCTGGTCTGGTCTAAGACCGGCCGACAGCTCGATTTTTCTCCAGCGGAGCCGGAAACGGCTCCGCTTTTTGCGTTCAGGCCATGTTTCCCACCAGCCGCAGCCCGTGCAGCGTGAGGTCCGCATCCACCGCGATGTCTTCCTCCATGCCGCTGATGATCCACGCGGCATCACCGCCGGTGGCGACGATCTTTGGTGAAGACAATTCTTTGCGCAGGGCCTCCAGAATGCCTTTCACCATGCCGCGGTAGCCGATGGCGGCTCCGGCGAGGATGGCGTCCTTGGTGCTGGTGCCGATGGCGGTCACGGGTTCGCTCAAATCGACTCGTGGGAGCAGCGCGGTGCGTTCGTGGAGGTAGTCGGTCATCAGGCGCAGGCCTGGGGCGATCACGCCGCCAATGTAGTGCTTGTCCGCGCTGAGGATGTCGAAGGTCACCGCGGTGCCGAAGTCGATCACGATGCCCGGTGCGCCGTGCATGTGCGCCAGCGCGATGGCGTTCGCGAGGCGGTCGGTGCCGATGGTGTCCGGTTTCGGATAACGGATGCCGATGCCCATCGGCGTGTCATGCCGCAGCACGGTCAAAGCGCTGCCAAACACCTCGCGGAAGGCCTCCACGGCCTTCGGCACGACACTGCACAGCACCACGCGGTCGAATTGCCAGCCAGCGGTCACCTCGCGCACGCTTTCCGGCGAAATCTCACGCGTCGCATGCTCGCGGCGATCGAGGATGACCTCCGCGGTGGCGAGTCCGAATTTCGTGCGGCCATTGCCGACGTCGATGAGCAGTTGGTGGGCGTTCACGCGGGCAGACTGCCGTTGTCGCGGCCTTTTGGCAAATCCCACAGCAGCTTCATCGCGAGCACGCCGAGCCATGGCGCGAGTCCGGCGATGACGAGGCCCTCGTCATACGAGCCGGTTTTGTCGGCGATCCAGCCGAAGATCTTGTGAAGCGGTGAGGTGACGGCCCACACCCACATGCTCAGCAGGCCGGTGATGCGGCCGACATGCGTGGCGGAGATCTCCTGCACGAAGCTGTAGTAGCACGGAAACAACGCCAAAGCGCCGCCGCCGATGATGAGCAGCACGCCGAGTAGCAGCCAGCCCTGCGGCAGCCATGGCAAAGCGATGCTGAGCGAGGTGAGCAAACACGCACCGGCATACACCCAGCGTCTCGCGCCATGCGCATCGAGGCCGCGTTTGGCCAGCCAGATGGAAACGACGCCCGCGAGCACGCAGCCGACATCGGTGGCGATGTAGTAGGCGCTTTGGAAATTGAGCGCGGCGGCCTCGCTGTAGCCGCGGCCGGTTTGCAGGAACTTCATCAGCCACACGCGGTAGATGTGCCACACGCTCTGCGTGCCGGTGATGAGCAGCGCCAGCGCCCAAAAGCGTCGGCTGAGGATCAAATCGAAGAGTTGCGGCCCTCCGGCGGCTTTTTCGACCGGTGGAGCCGTTTCGAGCTCGCGAGGCCGCATCGAGACAAACCACAGCAAGACCCATCCGAGGCCCACCGCGCCGACAATGACGAAGGCACCGCGCCAGGAGCCGAGGTCGTCGGTCATGAGCGCTTTCATGATTTGCGGCGTGACTATGGCGCCGATGCTCGCGCCGCTTTGCAGCACGCTGTTACCCATCGTGCGGTCCTTGGTGTCGAGCAGGGCAAACGTGGTCTTCAGAGCGCAGGGCCAGTGTCCGGCCTCGAAGAAGCCGAGCAGGATGCGGCAGATGAGCAGCTCCGAGTAGCTGCTGGTCCAGCCGGAGACCATGCCCATGATCGACCAGCCGGCTAAAACGACCGGATAAAGCCAGTAAACGCGCACACGGTCCGCCAGCAGCCCGAAGACGAGCGACCCCACCGCGAATGCCCAGCCAAAATAGAGCTCCAGATTGCCATACTGCTCCTCACTGAGCCCAAACTCCTTCGTGACCCGCACCGAGGCATTCGCCAACGTGACGCGGTCCATGTAATTGATCGTCGTGGCCAGCAACAGCAGTCCGCAGACATACCATTTCCAGAAGTGTGGGCGATTTGAGGGCATGAGGAGCGTGATGCGTGACGAGTGATGCGTGAATCACATACGGCGCGCATTGGGGATTCACGCATCACGGATTACGCATCACGATGGGCGGCAGCTTCGCGGCCAGCTTCTCACGCAGGTCGTTGAGCACTTCCGCATGCTTCGGATCCTTCGCGAGGTTGGTGTACTCGTGTGGATCGGTGTCGTGGTCGTAGAGTTCGATGCCGTCGCGGCCTTCGTTCCATTCGGTGCAGCGCCAGCGGGCGGTGCGGATCGTGCGGCCCCAGAATTCGGCGTTTTTGCCCCGGCGGGCTTGGGTGAAGGCAGCGTCGTGGAGCTCGGTGGACGCTTTTTCGAGGAAGGGACGCAGGCTTTTGCCTTCGAGCTGCTTCGGCGATGCGATGCCGCACAAATCGCAAAGCGTGGGAAAGACATCGGTAAGCTCGATGAGGCTGTCGCTGCGCTGGCCGGCGGTTTTCATGCCGGGCGTGGCGAGGATGAAGGGCACGCGGGCGCTTTCCTCGAAGAGGCTGCGTTTGTGCCACAAACCGTGCTCGCCGAGGTGCCAGCCGTGGTCGGAGGTGAAGAGGATGATCGTGTTGTCATCGAGCCCGGCCTGTTTGAGCGAGTCGAGCAAGCGACCGACCTGCGCGTCGACATAGCTCACGCACGCGAGGTAGGCGCGGATGGCCGCGCGTCGTTGCTCGGGCGTGGCGGTGAGCGCATAGCCGGGCACCGCACCGTTGCGGGCAGGCTCGGGGATGTCGGCTTCGTCGTTTTCGGGCGCTTCGGGTAGGGTGATGCTTTCGAAGGGATACAGGTCGAAATACTTCGCCGGAGCCACGAGCGGCAGGTGAGGCCGATGGAAGCCGACGGCGAGGAAGAAGGGTGTGTTGTTCTCGCGCTTGCCAAGCCATTCGATGGCCGTTTTGGCGAAGACGCCATCGACGAGTTGATCATCGTCGCCGGGGATCTCCTGCCAGCCGAGGCCTTCTTTTTTGCCGCGCTTCACGTTGACGATGCTTTTGCGATCGGGCGGGAAGGGCAGTTCGCTTTTGAAGGGCGTGCCAAAGTCCCAGCCCTGCGGGTCATCCATGCTTTCGAGGCCGCTCGGCACGCCCAGATGGAAAATCTTGCCGCAGCGGGCCGTCGCGTAACCGTTTTCACGGAAGTGATGCGGCATCGTGAGCACGCCGGGATGGTTCTTGTAGAGGTTGTCCTCGTTGTTCGTGACCCGCGTCGTGTTCGGTCGCATGCCGGTGAGCATGGATGAGCGCGAGGGATTGCAGTGCGGGAACTGGCAGAAGGCCTTGTTGAAGACCACGCCGCGCTTCGCCAGCGCGTCGAGGTTCGGCGTTTTCGCCTGCGGATGCCCGTAGCAGCCCAACGTGGCCGCGAGGTCGTCGGACATGAGCAGCAAGACATTCGGCTGCGCCGAAAATGAGGAATGGGTAATGGCGAATGACGAAAGGAGGACGAGTGCGAGTGATTTCACGATGGGGCGTGAACGAACCACATGAAGTGATTCCTTCGCGACTCGGAAGATCGATTTCACCGAGCTTGCGCCACGTGAGCGCAGGCCTCTCTCAGCTCTCGAAGTAGGTATACCCACGCAAACCGGCCTCGAACACATCCATGATCTCGCGGCGTTCGGTGGCGGTGATGCGTTTGGTGGCCACGGCGTTTTCGGCGAGGTGGCGGAAGCGGGTGACCATGTCCTTCGGCTCGTATTCGACGTAGGTGAGCACTTCGGAGACGCTGTCGCCTTCGAGTTCACTGTATTTGACCTTGCCGTTTTCGACGTGGACGGACACGACGTTCGTATCGCCGAGCAGGTTGTGGAGGTCGCCGAGGGTTTCTTGATAGGCACCGACGAGGAAGATGCCGAGCATGTATTCGTGGCCTTTTTCGATCTCGGGATCGTGCAGAGGCAGGCTGCGGCTGATGCCGTCGGCGAGGGCGAATTTGTCGATCTTGCCATCGCTGTCGCAGGTGATGTCGGAGAGCACGGCATTGCGTGTGGGCTTCTCCTTGAGGCGATGGATCGGCATCACAGGGAAGATCTGGTCGATGGCCCAAAGGTCCGGCAGGCTCTGGAAGACGCTGAAGTTCCCGTAGTAGTAATCGGTGAGGATGGTGTCGAGGCGCTCCATCTGGGAGCCGTCGTGCTCGCACTTCTCACGCATGTCGGAGACCCACTTCAAGATGTCCCAGTAGAGCTCCTCGCCGTGCGCACGCTCGCGGAGGTTCACTTTGCCGTAGTTGAACTCGCTGCGGAGCTTGTCGCGGTAATAGACGGCGTCGTTGTAGATCTCCTGAAGGCGGTCGCGGCTGGTCTTGGCGGCGTTGCGGGTGCTTTCGACTCGCAGCTCATGAAGGTTGCGCAGTAGGGCGGGCGAATCCTTGTTGATCTGAATCTCGCTGATGTCGGAGCGGGACTCAAAGCGGTTGATGTCGAGGATGTTGATCACCAGCACGCTGTAGTAGGCCACGATGGCGCGGCCGGACTCGGTGATGATGTCGGGATGCGGCACGCCGGCTTCGGCGGTGACTTCCGTGATCGCCTCGATGACGTCGGCGCAGTATTCTTTCGTGCCGTAGTTGCTGCTCGCGGCGCTGGCGCCTTTTTGACCGTCGTAGCTGATGGCGAGACCGCCACCGAGGTCGAGGATGCCCATGCGGGCACCTTCTTGGACGAGGCCGCAATACACTCGCGTGGCTTCCGTGACCGCCTGGCGGATGGCGCGGATGTTGGGGATCTGCGAGCCCTGGTGGTAATGCAGCATGCGCAGGCAGTCGAGCATGCCCTGCTCACGCAGGCTGTCCACGACGTGCATGAGCTGGGAGATGTTCAAACCGAACACGCTGGAGTCACCGCCGCTGCCGCTCCAATGGCCGGCGCTTTCGGCGCTGAGGCGGAAACGCACGCCGAGCGTGGGACGCACGCCCATCTTCTTCGAGCGCTGAAGGATGAGTTCGAGCTCGGTGGGCATCTCCAGCACAAGGATGACCTGCAAGCCCATCTTTTGAGCATAAAGAGCCAGGTCGATAAACTCCTCGTCCTTGTAGCCATTGCACACGATGTAGGCCTGCGGGTCGTGCATGTAGGCCAGCGCGGCGATGAGCTCCGGCTTGCTGCCGGCTTCGAGGCCGTAGTGATACTTGCGGCCGTAGCGGGTGATCTCCTCGATCACCTCCTGCTGCTGGTTCACCTTGATGGGATACACGCCGCGATAGACGCCCTGGTATTTTCCTTCCGCGATGGCGGAGGCAAAGCCTTCGTTCAGCTCGTCGATGCGGCCGCGGAGCAAATCGCCGAAACGAATGAGCAGCGGGAGCTGCGTGCCGCGTTCCCGCAAATCACGCACGATGCCGGCGAGGGACACCGGCTTGGTCTTCGACTTGTCCTTGAGATTCACCACGACCTCGCCGCTCTTCGCGATGTCGAAGTAGCTATGCCCCCACTCGCGGATGCCGTAAAGATCAGCGGATTCGTCGATGGACCAGGCGGGTGCTTTCATTTCGGTGGGGCTTGCGGTGCGGGTTCGGATTTGGGGCGGCGATTATCAGGTCAAAACGGGAAATGCAAAGCGACATCTCACGCTTTGCGCCAGCGGACGAACGGCAGGTGCAGCAGCGAATAGATGGCGAGCCCGAGCAGCATGGCGGAGCCGTTGTGCCACGGGATGGGGCCGAGGTGGTCAAAGAGACTCGCCTGCGGCGGCTTCTGGCACTGGAAGGCGTAGTTCGTGCCGAGCGCGAGATTCACCAGAGCCGTCACCGCATACCAGCCAAGCGAAAAGCCCATCACACGCCGCACCGCGCCTGCCTGCGGCCGTTGCCGCATGGCGCTGACGACATAAAACGAGGTCACCGGCACGCCGCCGTGCAGGGTGAAGAAGAGAAAGAAGCGCGGATCAGGAAAATCGTAGATCAACGCCGGCGTGAGCAGCCCTTGCAGCGTGCCAGCGATGCCAAAGAAATACACCACCTCGCACCAAAACTGCCGCCGCGTCCACAACGCCAGCCCGCCGGCGATGGCAGCAATGTCACAGTATTGCAACGGCAGCATCGTCTGCGCCGTGAGCGATCCGCACAGGCCATGAATGATAAGTCCCGAAGGATAGATCGCCAGCAGCTGGGAGCCGAGCGTCCGTTCCGCGAGACTGGCGAAACGTGTGCGAGCCAGCACCAGCATCAGCACCATCACCACCGCGACGATGGCGAGGACGATTTGATGCGAGGTGCCCCAAGGATGAAAAGCAGGCGCGGCGGGCGGCATGCGCCGAGCATACGCGGCTCTTGCGTGTGTCAGGCGGTTTGTGCGAGAGTCTCCGCATGGCGGACATCAACAAGCATCAGGCAGGCAGCGCGGCGGCGGGACTCGGTGGAGGTTGTGCGGCGTTGTTTGGATCGATCTTCATCTTCGCAGGGCTCGCCGTCGGCATGTTTCTTTACTTCCCGGCGATCCTCGAGTGGTGGCAGGTGCGCTCGTGGGAAGAAGTTCCCTGCCGCATCGAGTCCGCGGATGTGCGGGTGGCTCACGGTGATGACAGCACGACCTACGAGGCACAGGCGGCTTACAGCTATCAGTATGACGGCCAGAGCTTCCGCGGCGAGCGTGTGGGCCTGATGAGCGGCAGCGATAACTTTGGCGACTTCCAGCAGCGCCGCGCCGATGAGCTGCGCATGGCTCGTGATCAGCAACGCATGATGCGCTGCTTCGTAAACCCGCAGAAGCCTTCCGAGTCCGTTTTGTTCCCCGATTTGAGATGGGGGCTGCTGCTCTTGATGTCGCTCTTTCCCACGCTGTTTCCGTTGGCGGGCGGTTTTGTGGCCTTTGGCGGCATCGCGATGGCTCGCGAGGCGGCGGGCATGATCGCACGACAGCGGAAAATGCCGGACGCGCCTTGGAAGTGGAAATCGGAATGGGCCGGCGAGGCCATCACGGCGAGTCGCGATGGCGTGCTGGCCCTGCTGGCGCTTGCGGGATGGATCGTGCTTGTGCAAACACCACTCACCGCGGCGGTAATCGTGAGCGGATCGCTGGCGGAGTCGTTGATGGCGTTGTTTGCGTTTTTGCCGTCGGCGATAGCGTTCTTCCCGCTGCGGGCCGTCCTGCGTCGTCTGCGGCTGCGGCGCATCCTTGGAAAAGTCAGCCTCGTGCCGCAAGCATGGCCGCTGCGGCCTGGCGAGGTGCTGGAAGGTCGTTTGCGCTTTTCGCAGGCACTCAGCCCCAGGCTGCCGCTCGCCGTGCGCGTGAAGGCGATTCGCAAAGTCACTCGCGGCAGCGGTAAAAACTCCTCCACGAGCGAGGAGACGCTGTGGGAGCACACCGAGACCCTCTCCGCCTCCGAGGCGCAGCGAGATGACCGCGGCTGCTCGCTGCCTTTGCGCATCGAATTGACGCCGGACGCACCCGGAACGGATGTGAAGCCGCTCATCCATGTCTCCCACGAGCGCAGCGAGAACCTCTGGACGCTGGAAGTGCTCGCCGGAGAGCATTCCACGCCCGTGAAGCTACCGCTGCCGGTTTTTGGCGAGGCCAGCCAGGAGGTTCGAGAAGCTTCGCAAAGCCCGCTCGCGGTCGAAATGACCACCGAGCAGCTTCAGGCCCGTTTGCAATCCACCGGCGTGAAAGTGGATTTCGATGCCGAGGGCATCCCGCGGAGCTTTGAATGCCCTCCGGGTCGCAACCGCGCCCTTGCCATCTTCCTGCTCTTCTTCGGCACGATCTGGTTTGGAGCCATGCTCATGATTTTCATCAACGACGCCCCCTTCCTCTTCCGCCTCGTCTGGGGTCTCAGCGCTCCGGCGATCCTGCTTTTCGCGTTTTACCTGCTCATCCACCATCGTCGCGTGGATGTGGCCGACGCTCTCCGCATCGTGAACCGTGCCGGGCCCTTCTGGTCGAAGATGGAAACCCTCGAGCCGCGTCATGTCGTGCAATTCATCCACGACAACTACATGCGCTCCGGCAAGACCCACCTCTACCGCGTCCGCGCCGAGACCACCTTCGGCAAGAAGATCACCCTCGTGGATGGCATCACCGAAGAAGCCACCGCTGAGAAGCTCGCCGCGCGGCTCATGCAGTGGAAGCGGGCGGCGGAGTGAGTGACGAACCATCTGATGGAGTCCAACACGGTGGCATGTTTTGCATGCGCACTAATTTATGACATGCTCGCCGCGTGCCGCCTTCCTCTCAGCGCCTCGAATGGCTGGATCTCTTTCGAGGTCTGGCGGTGCTTGGCATGGTGTGGACGCATGCGGCAAACACCTTCCTGACGGCGGAGTTGAAGGCCTCGGCATGGTTTGAGACGCTGACTTCTTATCACGGGCTGATTGCTCCGGCGTTCTTTTGGATCGCGGGCTATGCCCGGGCGCATGTGACCCTGCATCAAACCAAGCCCGCATGGCCGGTGGCGAAGCGCCTCATGATTGTGTGGCTCATCGGCTACCTGATGCATGTGCCATGGGATCAGCTGCTCGATGCCCACGCGATACGTGCGGCCGCCACGGTGGATGTGCTGCACTGCCTGGCGATCTCCGGTTTGATCCTGCTGGCGGTGGAAAAGCTCGGGAAGGGCAGGGAAGTGGCTGCGCTGGTGCTGCTGCTGGTCTTTGTGGGATTGGAAAAGCCCGCTCGCGACTGGCACACGGGCGTTTTGGTGCTCGATCAATACTTCAGTCGTCTCCACGGCTCGCAGTTCGCCCTGTTTCCATGGGTGGGCTTTGGGCTCGCGGGCTTCATCACCCGTCGTGTGTGGGATGGCTGCCGGAACCGCTCCGTGATGGCTGTGATGCTCGCCGGGGCATTCTTGGCTTGGGGGCTTTCTCGACTGCCTTGGCAGGACGGTCTGCCAGCGTTCTTCTTGGAACGCCTCGGCTGGGTCATGATGGCGGCGGTGCTCGTGGCGATGGTGGCAGGCTCGGTGAGCCGCTTCACCGGCTGGCTGCGGCTCGCGGGCCGTGAGTCGCTTCTGCTCTACGTCGCCCACCTCATGCTCATCCACTCGGTTCCGCTGCCACGGCTGCCCTTGCAGCATCTCATCGGCCCCACGCAGCCCGTGGGCGGTGTTCTGGGTCTGTTCGCCGGCCTTTTCGCCACGTCGTGGCTTCTCGGAGCGTGGAATGAGCGGCGGAAGAGGGCTGCGAAAGCGTCCGCCTAAGGTCGCAGGTGACCTCCCGCGGTCACGGAGTGCGTGAGGCGACGCGGCGGAAGGCGGTGAGGTAGTTTTGCACCATCGAATCGAGGGAGAATCTCTCCTGGGCTGCCTGTCGGGCCTTTTGGGAGACTTGTTCGAGCAGGTCGGGGGCTTCGATCAAGGAGGCGATGCGCCGCGCGAGGTCGGCGGCGGTGTCGATTTGGGTCAAAAAGCCGCTGACACCGTCTTCGATGACTTCGGCAGCTCCGCATGCTGCGTGGGCGAGGGCGGGTACGCCGCTGGCCATGGCCTCGAGGAGGGCATTGGCGAGTCCTTCATGCGATGACGGCATGGCGAGGAGGTCCATGGCTTGATAAAACGGCGCGGGCTCTGCCTGATGGCCCTTCAAATGGATGCGGGCGGCGAAGGGACTCTGGCGGGCGAGCTGGTGGACGTTTTCACGCTCAGGGCCGCTATCGCCGAGAATCATGAGCTGGGTCCGCGGGTGGTCCTTGGCGAGGCTTTCGAAGGCTTCGATGAGGAGCGGGTAGCGTTTGGTGGCGATGAACCGGCCGACGGCACCGATGACAAGGGCGTCGGCGGGCAAGCCGCAGGCCTCTCGTGCCTGTGAGCGGTCGGTGGTGGGGCGGAAGCGCTGGCAATCGACGCCATTGAGGATGCTGATCATTTTGTCCGCGGGCAGGTCATGGGCGATGAGATTCTGCCGGAGGCCGTCAGAGACGGTGTGGACGAGCTCGCAACGCTGGTAAAGCCGGCGGCGCTGCTGGAGGCGCTTTGGATGGAGGCCATCGCCCTGAAGAGCGCCGTGCTCGCCATGGAAGATGGGGATGCGCCAGAGGGTGGGCAGCATTCGCCGCGCGGTATCGGCATAGATCAAGGGGCCGAGGTTGTGGGTGTGGATGACGTCGGGCCGCAGCCGGTTCAAGGCGAGGGCGAGCCGCCAGCAGGCCCGCCAATCCCAGCCGGGTCGGCGGCCGAGTGCCTGCACCGCGATGCCGGGCCGCAGGCGAGCGGCGAATGCACCTGCCTCTTCCAGGCAAAGGAAGGTGGTGCGTGCAGCGGAATCGGGGAGGCTATTGGAGAGGTTCACGACCCCGTTTTCCATGCCGCCGGGCTGCAAGGAGAACACGACTTGGGCGATTTGCAGGGGGGAGGCGGATGACATTGCGAAGTAGGAGCGGGTAAGGCGTGCAGGCTGTCTTTTTTCGGAGGGCGGTCAGTGGAAGTTGCCTTGGCAGGCACACGAATCAACCCCCGGGCGGTTGTCGATGCGTAACGTTGACATTCGGCATTCAAGGGACAGCATCACCGTCCCCCATTTCAGACGCGTCCGACCTCTATGAAGGAGATTTTTTTTCGATTCATCACGATTCACCCCCTAAACGACCACCCGATCCTTGGATGGGCGCTTGGTTTCATCTGGCTGGTGATGGTGGGCAACTGCGTGGCGAGCATCCGCCAGCAGCCGATGGAGATCCGGATGCGGCTGATCTGGATGCTGGTGGTGGCCTTTGTGCCGATTTTCGGGATGCTGGCCTATCTGGGCTACTGCTTTCTGAAGGCTGATTACGGGTTCCTCAAGTTCGTCTTGGGGCCGCCCAAGCACATTCAGGCCGCCAATAACGCCCATTTGAAACTTCCGACCAAGAAGTGATCCCTTCCTCATGAATTCCCCGCAAAAAAAGAGTTTTGACATCACAGCGGTTGTTTCGCAGGCGCTAAGGTATGTGCGCCATGGCCGCCTGATGGCGATCATGGGATGCCTCGGCATCCTTTCGGGTCTGATTTACTACATGTTTGCTACGCCGCTCTACGAAGCGAGGTCGCTCGTGTATGTGCGCGGGCACGGTAGCCCGGTGCAAACGAGGGATGTGCCGGAGACGATGGAGGCCTCGGGGCTGAATCGGGTGATCATGGAGGAGTTTTCCTCGAAGCGAAACATCATCGAGGCTGCGAAACGGATGAAGCTGGTGCAGCCGGATGCCACCTGGACGCAGGTGGTGGAGATGGTGCCCGTGGTGAGCATCGATTCGGTGGACAACAGCCATCTGGAGGTGGCGGTGCAGGCGCGGACACCGGAGGCGGTGCGGGAGTTTGCGCAGGAACTGGTGGAGGAGTTCCGCCGTCAGCAGGAAGCGGCGTGGAAACAGTATCGCGACGCGGCGCTGAATCGCTACGCGGAAGAATTGAAGGCTCTGCAAGAAAAGGCAAGCGCGGGTTTGAAGCGCCTGTCAGCCTTCGAACGTGATGAAAAGATCGCCGAGTCAGTGATCGAGCAAACGCGGCTGAACGAGCTGCCCAAGGACCTGATCGTCACCCGCGAGCTGCTCCTGCGCATGGATGATCTCGGGAAGAAGCTGGCGCAGGTGACCAACGGCAAGACGATAGATGCAGCGGAGCTTCCTCTGAGCCGGGTGCTGGAGGAACTGTCCCTGCTGTCCACGTTTGAAAAGGAGCGTGACATCAAGATCGGTGAGGTCATCCGTCGCCCGACTGCTGGCGGAAGTGCTCCGCTGATGGCCACTGGTCCCACGGCGAAGGTGGCGGCGGAAGTCGTAGTGCAGCCGGGCATGGTGGATCCGCTGGAGCCGTGGCAAAAGCTCGAGAAGGAGCGGCGCATCCTGGAAGACCGGAAACAGGAGCTTGCGAAGCAGTATCTCCCCGGCCATGAACTGATGAAGCAGTTGGCAGATGATCTGGAGGCTAACGAAAGATCGCTGAAGGCCGAGCTCGGGGTGCTGCGCCAGCGGTTCGAGCTGGAGCACGAGCATTTCAAGATCAAGCTGGCTGCACTTGAGGGTAAAGTGGCCGATTATCACAAGGTGAACGAGGAATTCAGCCAGAACTCCCAAGCCTACGCTGACATCGAGAAAGAGAAAGCCCTGTGGGACAAGGCGCGGGAGCATTTGGCCGAAAAGCTGGCCGTCGTGACCTTCTCTGAAAACCGGAACTGGGTGGAAATGCGCTTCAAGGGGCACACCTCTCTGCGTGATGAAATCCCGGTCTCGCCAAACAAGACGAAGCTGCTAATGCTCTCCATCCTGCTGGCATTGGGCGGTGCGCTGGGAGTACCCACCTTAGTCAATCTGTCTGACAGCAGTGCGTCGACCCTCCAGCAGCTCGAAGAAGTCACAGGCGTGAAGGGTATCGGCATCGTGCCCCGCACCCCGCGGGAGATCATCGAAGACGTGTGCCGCTCACCGGCGATCGGTGCCACTGTGCCGAATTACCTTTTGGAGTGCTTCCGCCTGATTCGAAGTCATGTGCTCCTGTCACCTGGCAAGTCCGGGAAGTCGCAGGTGGTGATGGTGACCAGCGCCAGGCCCTCTGAAGGCAAGACGACCCTGGCAGCGAACATGGCCTGGGCCTTTCAGTCCATGGGGGGGCGGACTCTCTTGATCGATTGCGACCTGCGTCGTGGGCGATTGCATGGGTTGTCCGGAGTCCCTAATGAGCCAGGCATGACCCGCTTGCTCAAAGGAGAGTGCACCATCAAAGAAGCCGTCCAGAAGACCGACCTTCCGCTTTTAGACATCATTCCTCGTGGGCCAGTGATGGTGGGCACCACAGATTTGCTGGTGCAGCAGGTGTTTGAAAAGCTCCTTGCTACGTTCAAAGCAGACTACGACCACATCGTGTTGGACACCCCCCCTGTTCTCGGCTTGAGCGAGACCACCTCCCTCCAACGTGTCGTGGATGGCGTCCTGTTTGTGGTCCGGGCTGAGAAGACGCCCAGAAAAGACGTGGTCGATGGAATGACCCTGCTGCGCAAAGCCGGTGCTCATTTATATGGCATTGTTCTGAGTGATCTGGATCTGAACCGAGTAAGCAATTACTACAACTATTACTACTACTCGCCGTCTTACTATGAGGGCGATTTGGATTCGCCTCTGGACCCGGCGCTCGATGTCCAAGATCTACGACGTGAGGTGGATGCGAAGCAGGGTGCTTGATCCAGTTTTGGTCATCAAACAAGCCCCCGGCGCTGCTAATAATCCTAAACCATCCCAGACAATTTAAAAAAATTGAGCTGAGTATCATAAAATTGGAATGAAAACTGCGTTTTCGTTTTACTCGCCGCTACTTAATACTTGAACAACCCAGACTCAGCAGATAGGTTTTTACCCCAATGCGTCCTCATTTCCTCCCCATGATCTGTGCCGCTGCATGCTTTGTCGCCAAAGCTGCAGATGTGCCCCGCTCGACCAGCACGGTCGCGCCGCGCAGCGAGAACGTCATTAAAAGTGTCACTTCGGATACTGGAGAGAAAAAGGCCACAAGCTCCAATAGCAGCGCAACTGCGAGCACCGATGCAGACACGCTGGTGATGCCCTCTTGGAATGACACCCTTCTCCGAGGGGATGTAATGCTCCTGCCTGCGGCCTCGCAAGGGTTCTATCCGACGCAAAACGATCTCGATTATTTGGGGGACCGTGACTATCCAAGGCGTCGTTTTGAAGAGCAGGCAGCAGATGATATTGCACAAAATGCTTCAGGTATTTTTCCATATCAGTCAGGAGAACAGAATTTTTACACTCGTAACCGTGGACTCTTTAGGCCTGTGAATCAAGCCTTGGGGGTCTTTGCCCCGCATCAAGCGATCACTTATGAGCCTGATATCTTTCCTGGGCTTGCGGTGTCGATGGACAGCGCATGGCCAAACATCTTTACGCGCACTTTTGAACCAAATAAGGCCCATGTGAAGGCAGGTCCTCTCGCATTTGATCTTCTTTGGGTCGGCGCAGGTCTTATTTGGAGTGATTTTAAAGGGCCGCTCAACAATTTCCCGGCAGGGAAAGGTGATGGTGTCGTTGGATATATCGACTTGGCGATTCGTGGCTATCTCCGTGTCACGGACTCATTCTATTTCTCGTGGGCGGCGAACCTTATTTACTTGCCGTGGTCAAATGAACTTGCTTTCCGCACGATGAGCGGTGCGTGGCCCCAGATGGGTGTCGACTTCTTCTTCCAGAAGCGGATCGCTGGCTGGGACATCTATATCGCAGATGAATTCTTTGCGCGCCCTGGGCTCGACATGTTTGCAGATTTGGAGCTTCGCGGGAACGATCAGGCTGGTAGATATATGTTCGGTTATTACGGCCGGACCAATCGGACCAGTTTCTATGACTCGCAGAATGTCTTCTTTGTCAATCGGGCATCGGTGCAGGCCACAAGAATGCTTGGGGGCACCGATTGGCGACTTTGGACTCATTATCAACATCTTGATTTTTGGCAGGGCTGGGGCTTCAACAATTACCAAATGCGCGACACATGGGAAGCGGCGCTTGGCTATGAGGGTAATGCGATTCCATTTGCTCCGCGGCTTGCCTACATTATGACAGCTTTGGACGGTTACGACATTCTTATGCATCAACTGCAATTGCAGTTTCGTGGCCGCATCACGGAGAACGTCACCCTACAGACTATGGTTGGGTACTTCTGGGGAAGTGGCTTGGGCCCCTCTCGTGACGATATCCTCTGGTCTGCAAGCTTGGATCATCGGTTCAGCGCAAAAGGAGGACATGGCGTTCAGGTTGGACAACAGCTGCTCACAGATTCATTCTCGCCTGAATCTTCGCTCGCTAGCTACTATCGTTACTATTTGAATTATCAATTCATGAAGCGTCTGAATATTTCCGGATATGCACAGTATTCGAGGGGGGATCGTGTGGTGTCAGCCAATCCGAATCTGATTACTCGCCCCGACTTCGATAATTACCTCGTCGGCACCAGCATGGAGTACCAGCTCTTTGACTTCACTAGGCTCGTTGCTATGTCCGCCTTTGAGCGGACAGATGGTGATTCTGGCTTCATTCGCACAGATCGGTGGATTCACCGCCTTCATATCTTGCAGCAGCTTTCCTCCCGTCTAACCATGGAGTGCGGTTACCAATTAGAGAGCTTCAGCGCAAACCCAGGCTTCACGGAACACATGATCAATTTCTCGGTCCGCCGTTACTTCTGATTCTCAAGCACAGTCCATCCACTCGCATCCTGCTCACTATGAACACACAGATACACTCCTCAGGCATCACCGGGATCAGCCTTCTGGTAGCCCTTACATCCTGCATGCTGCTGCCCACATCTGTGGAGGCGCAATCGAAACAGCCCAAGCAACCACTTCCGGTGCAGCCTTCTGCGATGGAAACGAGCATGGATGTGCCAACCAGTTTCCATAAGTATTTTGGCCAAAGGATTAACAATTGGCGTGATACGGAGCGTTTTATCGCCAAGACGGATTTAGATGCGGACCTCAACTATGATGGCGTCATCAACAATAACGATCCGCAGGATGGCGGCGCTTTCGAAGCAACTCCTCCGGGATTGCAGGTGGGTGTCGGTGAAATGACAAAAGTCATTGTTCGTGTGATCCCTTATCGCGTGGATTTTGACGGCGAGGTTGTCGTGACTCTTGAACTGGCAGGCATCAATCGTTCCAATGCGAAGGGTGAGTTTGGTTCCTTCGATGAAGAGAAGAGCAGCACCGGGCGCATCCGCGTCTGGCGTGACTCTAGCCGCAAGACCCTGCTTCTTGACTCAGGAGATCCTCAACGTCGTTATGTCGAGTTTGCCACGCAGTATCGTGTTTATCCTTATAATCTTCCAAATGAGCTTCCCCGTTCCGTATATGTGGAAGGTGTGAAGCCTTCCGATCAGTATGTTGGTGATATTCGCCTTTTGCTTACTTGCTCGCACCGTGCCCCTGGTTCTTCGCCCGAGACCTTCGCTGAAAGTCGTAAAACCCTCCTGAAAAGCTTTCGCACTTCGTTCGATCACATTCTTTTCACGGTGCTTCCGAAGCCATTGCCCAAAGAGTTGATCAATGGAAATGCTGAAGGCAATTGGCTCAAAGCTGCATCGGGCAAATAATTGACGGTTCGTTGTTTCTTCCAAATCTGCCTGGGGGGTGGTTCTTCGAAAACTGTCCCGCAGGCATTATTTTCTCCCCATGTTTCAGTTCAACTTGTCTTGCATTCGTGTTGTCGCTCTTGGTGCGATTGCCTTGCTGCAGGGTGCTTGTGGAGGCATGAATGTTGGCGGTGACTTACCGCCTCCTCGTGTTCCTTCGTCAGCGCCCGTGGCCAGTCAGGCAACTCCCACTTTTCAGCCGGGAGACTCGCTTGAGCTTTGGGTGGAAGAGGACGTTTCATTCAACGGCACTTTTGAAGTGCGAGAGGGCGGCTACGTGCTGATTCCTAAAATCGGACGTGTGGTTGTTTCAAACATGACCCGCGATGCTGCAGAAAAGCGTGTCCGTGAGACCTTGCAGCGTCAGCAATTGAAGCAGGCTACCGTTTTTGTGGAGCACCGTCCGAATCCTTCCAAGGGTGTCGGTCACTTGTCGCCGGGTTCTCCGAGGATGTCGGTGTTTCTCACCGGTGCCGTCACCAGGCCTGGACAGCATGCTGTTCCTTTGGGGGCTGATGGTCGAGTTCCCGGGGTCTTCGAGACTCTTCTGATGGCAGGTGGTTTCGCGAAATTTGGTGACGAGTCAAAGGTGCGCATCATGCGCCTTGCAGAAGGCGGCAGGCGTCAGCCGATGGTGGTGGATGTGCGACAGATTCGTGATGGTATGGCACCAGATGTGCCAGTGGGTGATGGCGACATCATCCAGGTGCCTGAAAAGGTTTTTGGATTCTGATTACCATGCGCGTCCCATGACCGGTTATTCTCCTGTAGGCCGCCACCTGATCCTCACAGGTTTTCGGTTCACATTGGACGCATTGCTGGTCCCGGTGAGCATGATCGCTGGCATGTCATGGCGCTTTGGAGATGTGTTTGCTGACAAGCTTCGCATGTATGCCCCGGCCGTTTTTGTGGCGGCAGTCGTTTTGCCAAGTTTATCCTACATTGGCGGGCTTTATTCGGCCGCCGCACCGCGTTTTGAGGCTTGGGTGAGAGTGCGTTGGTTCCTCTTCAGCCTCGCCGCCACTCTTTTTGTCTTGCTTGGCATGGGGTCGGTGGATCTGGATGCGCGTGTTGGGCGCGGTGTGCTGCTTTATGGGATGCTCATCCTTAGCGTGCTATATGCGGGGCATCATTTTTTGCTGCCCCGCCGTTTTCGGATGCCCCGCCTGAGGGCTGCTTGTCTCGTTTCTAGTGCAGACGATGCGATGGCTGCGGAGATTCTCGCTCACAGCAGCCCGCAAATCCAAGTCGTGGGAGTCATCACCATCGGGGATGCACCAGTCCCGACAGCAACGCTGCCACAATTGGGTCAGCTCAATGATCTCGAGTCGACCAGATTGCCTCCGGTGGTCAACACGATCCTTGTGCGTGATCGACACTTGGTGATGCCAAGCCTCACCACCGTTCTCCGCCGTTGGCGCTACGATGGAATCGAAATCATGTCTCTCGCAGACGTTTGTGAAATGGTGCTGCAGGCTGTGCCGCTGCCGTTGGTGACGGAAAGCTGGCTCTTCAGGGCGTCCAATCAGTCTGGGATGCTCTACATCAAAAAGCTCAAACGCCTCTTCGATATCATCGTGGCATCGCTGTTCCTGTTAATGCTGTGGCCGGTCTTGCTTCTGGGCATGATTGCCGTGCGTCTCTCATCTCCTGGGCCGGTGTTCTTCCGCCAGACGCGAATGGGCCGCATGGGTCGTGAGTTCACCATTTTAAAACTTCGCAGCATGCGCATCGACGCCGAGAAGGATGGACCTCAATGGGCCTCATCGGGCAAGGATGCCCGAGTCTTCCCTCTCGGCAACATCCTGCGCAAATACCGTGTCGACGAGGTTCCTCAGTTGTTCAATATCCTCCGTGGGGACATGTCCTTTGTGGGCCCGCGTCCCGAGCGGCCTGAGTTTATCGAGCAGCTCGAAAAGGAGATCCCCTTCTATCGCGAGCGTCTGCTCGTGCAGCCCGGTCTCACCGGTTGGGCGCAGGTGAAATACCCTTATGGCTCCAATGTCGAGGATGCCTGGCGCAAGCACGAATTCGACCTGTATTACATCAAACACATGAGCGTGCTTCTCGACTTCTTCGTCCTGCTTGAGACCACGCGAACGGTGCTCATCGGGGGCAATCGGAAGCCTGACGCCTTCATCAAGGCGATGAACAAGTGGAAGAAACTCGGCCCGGCGGACGGCCCTGAGTTGCAGCCTGTTTTGACCAAGTCATGAGTGCATCAGCCTCTGGTCCAGAAGAGGCCCGGCAGAATGCCGAGTTCGACGAGTTTGCCGGGAACTATGATAAGGCTCTCAACGAAGGGCTGAAGTTCACTGGTGAAGGCAGGGATTATTTCGCGGCAGGCCGAGTCGACTGGCTGACCAAGCGACTTTCAGCCAAGGCTGCTCGTGTCTCCACCTGTCTTGATTTTGGCTGTGGGACAGGTGGTGGCTGCGAACCTCTCGTCAGTGGTTTGAAGATCGATGCCTACCTCGGCTATGATCCTTCATCCGCATCGATCTCCGAGGCACGCAGCCTTCTCGGGCAGTCAAAAGTGACCTTTGAACATGATGATCAGGTGATTCCTGCTAACGCCTTTGATCTGGTCTTCACCAATGGCGTTTTTCATCACATACCGCCGGCCGACCGACTCTCGTGCGTTAAGCTTGCCTGGCGTTCGCTGAAGCCCGGCGGCTGGTTTGCCTTCTGGGAAAACAATCGCTGGAATCCCATTGTGCACTTTCTCATGAGTCGGGTGCCTTTCGACAAGGATGCGCAGATGCTCTTTCCTCATCAGGCCCGCAGTCTGCTGCGAGCCGGCGGATTCGAAATCGAGCTCACGGACTACTTGTTCGTCTTTCCCGCCATGCTAAAGGCACTGCGCCCCTTGGAGCCGTCGCTTTGCAAGCTTCCTCTTGGTGGCCAGTACATGGTATTGGCCCGCAAGCCTCTCCACTCCGACGGGCGCCACTCATGACCGCTCCCGTACTCACCTTCGTCTTTCCGTGCCTCAATGAAGAGCAAACGCTCGGCGGATGCATTCGTGCTGTCAGGGACTCGCTCGAGCCGTCTGGCATCGCTTATGAAATTGTCGTCGCGGACAATGGCAGCACCGATCGTTCGCGCGAGATCGCCACGGAACTCGGTGCTCGTGTCGTGCCGGTTGCGGCGCGAGGGTATGGTGCGGCGCTGAAAGGCGGCATCGAGGCGGCTTTTGGTGGCTATGTGATGTTCGCCGACTCGGACAGCACCTATCAGTATGAAGACGCGGCCGCCTTGTATCAGGAGGCCGTGAAGCATGATGCAGGCATGGCGATCGCCTCGCGCATGATCGGAAACATCCAGCCCGGCGCGATGCCCACGCTGCATCGCTATCTCGGGACGCCGGTGCTCACCACGCTCATCAATCTGCTGTTCCGCGGCAGGCTCACCGATTGTAACTCAGGCTTCCGCTGTGTCCGCAAAGTGGACTACCTGAAGTGGGATGTGAGATCCGATGGCATGGAGTTCGCATCCGAACTGCTCATCAAGGCTCTCAAAGCCGGCACGAAGACCGTCGAGATTCGTTCAGGCCTTCGTTGCGGACCTCCGGGGCGTGTCGCCCATCTGCGCACTTGGCGTGATGGCATGCGCCATCTGCTCTTCATCTTGTCGGAAAAGCCTTCGCTGTTTGAGAAGCTGGGCTTGCTGCTCGCCGGCCTTGCCACGCTGCTGCAAATCATCGCCTGGTTCACCGGCCCGGTGGGCATTGGCCCGTTCAACATCTTTGATCTGCACAGTCAGGCGCTTCTGCTGCTTGGCGGCATTCTTGGCACGCAGCTTTATGTGTTCGGATGCAGTCTCTTCCTGCGCACGGCGGACCGTCAGATGAGCATGACACGTCGGTTCATCGACATGGACGAGGGAAATCTCTTCTTCCTGCTGCTTGCTGTTGTCATGGCATGTCTGGCCTTGGGAGGCGGACTGGTCATCACTTGGATGCGTTCGGGGTTTGCCGGATTGCATCAGGCAAACCACCTGCTGGCATCCGTGCATGTGCTCGGCGTGGCCGCCACGCTCTCGATCGGCCTGCTGGCGGTGCACACACTCAAAAAAGCCACGCGAGCCGGGCGTTGAACCGTCGCAGCCATGATCGTCATCGGCCTGCTGCTCTGCCTCGCGCTAATCGGCTACTCGTTTGCCGGTTATCCGATGCTCATGGGCCTTCTTGCTCGTTGTTGTCCCAAACCATGGAAAGAGGCCATCGAGCCTGAAAAGGGCCTCAGCATCGTTTTGTGTGTTCACAACGCGGAGGCCATCATCCGCGAGCGATTGCAAAACCTGCTCGAATGCACTTGGGAAGGTCCGCGTGAGATCATCGTCGTGTGCGATGGCTGCACGGATGGCACTGTGAAGGTCATTCAAGCCTTCGCGGCACTGCAGGTGTGTGTGCTGGAAAATCACACAAAAGGCGGCAAGCCCGCAGGACTGAATCTAGCGCTTCCGCAGTGCTCGCATGAGATCGTCGTCCTGGCCGATGCACGCCAGAGCTTTGCCAAAGATGCGCTGCAAAAGCTCGCGGCACCGTTTGCGGATGCAGAAGTCGGCGCGGTGAGCGGATTGCTGGAAATCGCGGTATCGCAGGCCGGTGGAGGACGCGGCGTCGATCTTTACTGGCGTCTCGAAACCAAGCTGCGGGCTTTCGAAGGCCGCTTCGACTCCGTCATTGGATGCACCGGTGCCATCTGCGCCATCCGGCGAGATTTATTTGAGCCGCTTCCGGCGGACACGCTGCTCGACGATGTCGTCATTCCGATGCGCATCGCACACAAGGGGCATCGCGTGATCTATGAACCGGCGGCGAAGGCTTACGATCCGCAGCAGCTTGAGCCCGAGAAGGAGAAGAAGAGAAAGCTGCGCACGCTGGTGGGCAATTTTCAAATGATCGAGCGTTACCCGGCCTGGATGCTGCCGTGGCAAAACCGCCTGTGGTGGATGCTCATCTCTCACAAGTACGTGCGCCTGCTTGTGCCTTGGCTCATGATCGCGGCCTTGGTGTTGAGCGTGATTGGGGCTGGGCAGCCGTTCGTGCGGGGCATGTTAGTCTTGCAGGTGCTGTGCTATGCCGCTGGCGTGCTTGGCTCGATGGTGAAGGGCATCCAATCACGCTTCGTGAGCATTCCCGCGGGCTTTCTTCTGCTTCAAGCAAGCTGCTTCATGGCGTTCTTTGCGTATGTCGGGCATCGCCGCAATCTCCTCGCGCTCTGGCAGCCTTCCTCACCTCCTTCCAAATGATCCGCGCCCTCGACCGCTGGCTTCCTGCCTACCTCACGCGTTCGCGTTCACGACCCGCCGCGAGCGCGGCGGAGCCTTGTCATGTGTTTCTGGCTGTGTGTGATCACTTCGAGCCGTTTCATCACACGGACAAAGCGGGCGCACTCAAGGCGATGGCGGACTGGGAGGCCTCATGGCCGCCTTTGGTGAATGATTTCCGCGACAGCTCCGGCCGCGGGCCGAGGCACACGTTCTTCTTTCCCATCGAGCAATATGACGCCGATGTGCTGGCCAAGCTCGCGGAGATCTGTCAGCGCACCGGTAGTGAGGTGGAGATCCATTTGCATCACAAAGACGACACCGCGGAGACGCTGCGTCAGCAATTGCGCACCGGCATCGATCATCTCGCGAGCCATGGGCTCTTCTCGCGGGCTGCGGATGGCTCGCCGCGCTGGGGATTCATTCATGGTAATTGGGCGCTGGATCATTCGCATCCGGCTGGAAAGCACTGCGGTGTGCCGGAAGAGCTAGCGGTGCTTCAAGAGATGGGCTGCTATGCCGATTTCACCTTTCCATCCGCTCCCGATCCCTCGCAGCCGCCGATCATCAATTCGATCTACTACGCGAAAGAGGATGGAAAGGCCTGCTCGCATCATCGCGGTCGTCTCGCTGAGGCTGGCGTGGCACATGATGATGGCTTTCTGCTCGTGCAAGGCCCGCTCGGGCTTTCGTGGAAGCGACGCAAATGGGGCGTCATGCCGCGATTGGAGAACGCGGACCTCACCGGTGCCAATCCGCCCACGCTTGAGAGATTTCAGCTTTGGTCCAAACTCGCACCGACGGTCAAAAACGGTCCGCCGTGGATCTTTGTGAAGCTGCACACGCATGGCGGCATCGCGCGAAACTACCGCACGCTGCTCGGCGAGCCCGCGAGAGCCTTTCATGCCTCGCTCGCGGCTTTTGCGAAGCAGACGCCGTCCGTGCGTTATCATTACGTCACGGCCCGTGAGATGGTGAATCTTATCCACGCGGCGGAAAGTGGTCTTTCGGCCACGGCTGATCCCGCGGCGTATTTCGACCATGAGCTGCCTCCGCCGCCATTTGACACTCCGCAGCATCACCGATAACCCAAGCCGTGCCTCCTTCTGCTCCATTGACCTACTTGCGGCGGCTCGTGCTGTTCGTCGTGTTTCTCGTGCTGGCCCTCTGGCAGGCATCGCGGCTCGGCGGCTTCGATTCGGATCTCGGTGGTGATCCAGATGAAGGTGCGCACGCGGTCACCTCGCTCATGATGAAGGATTATCTCACGCAGGGCCTCGTGCATGGACGCTCGCCGCTCGCGTTTGCGGAGAAGTATTATCAAACCTTTCCCAAAGTGGCGCTCGGGCACTATCCGCCCGGTTATTATCTGCCAGCGGCCGGTGCGTTGATTGTTTGGAATGACTCACGCAGCCTCATCGTGCTGCAATGCATCCTCGTGGCACTGCTCGGCGTGATGACGAGCCAGTTGATCCGCATGCCATGGCTGGCGGAGCTTGGTGGTGCGGCCGTGGTGCTGAATGGCGAGGTGGCGCGGGTGTCCGTGCATGTGCTCGCGGATTTGATGCTCGTGCTGCTCGTGTTGATCGCGGCGGTGTGCTGGATGGCGTGGATGGAAAAGCCTTCGTGGAAGAAATCGCTGCTCTTTGGCTTCGTGGCCGCGGCGGCGATCCTCACGAAGGGCTCGGCGCTGGGCCTTGCGGGCATTCCGGTGTTCTCGCTGCTGCTCACGCGTCGCTGGCAGGACATCAAAACGCTCTCGTGGTGGGGCGCTGGCATCCCGGTGGCCTTGTTTGCTGCGCCGTGGATGCTGTGGTCGGTTCGTTTCACGCAAGAAGGCTTCACCGGAGACTCGCCCGCGGGCTTCTTTGTCAAAGCGGTGGGTGAATACGCTTCGATGGCGCCGTGGTTCTTTGGCTGGCCCTTGCTGCTCGGGCTCGCCGTCGTGGCCGTGAGAGCGGTGATGGGCCGTGTGGATGGTTTTCGCGCCGCGTTGATGGCGACCTGCCTCGGCATGCAAGGCATCGCGATGGTGGTGCCAGCAGGCTTTTCACCGCGTTACCTGCTTCCGAGCCTCATTCCCGTGCTCGTGCTCGTGGTGCTCGAAGTGCCTCGTTTGCTTCAGGAAAAGCAGGCGAAGGTTCTTGCCTCACTTTTACTGCTCGCGACGACCGCGCTGCTCTGGCGGGCAAAGACGAAGGATGTGCATGGCTTTGCCAAGGCCATTGAAACAGCTTCCGCGGAAGGCCAGCGTGCCTGGCTGGTGTCCTCCGATGGTCGCGGTGAAGGGGCGATGATTGCCGCGGCGGCGTTTCGCACGCCGGACCGCATCGCCACCACGCGGCGCATCCTGCGTGGCAGCAAGGAGATCGCGGAGACGGACTGGGTGGGTTCGCATTACGAGACGAAGTTTGCCAACGATGCCGCGTTGCTGGCGCATCTCGACAAGACGGAGGTGGATGTGGTGTTCGTCGATCTCTCGATGCCCGCGGATCAGCAGAAACCGCATGAAACGAAGCTCAAGCAAGCACTCGCCACCGCGCCGCAGGTGTGGGAAAAGCTGCCGGACCAGCCGGTGACACGCCTCGCGGAGGCTCCGCCGGGCACGCTTGAGATTTACCGCCGCATCCGCCCCACGCCATGAAGCGTCTGCTCTTCATCTCGAACCTCTTTCCGGACGAAGGCGAGCCTTACCGCGGTCTCGATAATGTCACGGCACTGCATGCCTTGCGTGAGCGAGGCTGGGATATTCGAGTACTGGCTCCGCGGCCTTGGTTTCCGCTGTTGAAGAGCACGAAGGCATTCAAACCGCGTGCGCAGGACGCACCATTCCAGCCACGCTATGTGCCGGCGCTGTATCTGCCGAAGGTCGGCGGCGTGGCGAATCATCACCTGATGGCCTCCGCGCTTCGCCGCGCCGCGTTGAAGGACTTCGCGCCGGATGTGACGCTGACGAGCTGGCTCTTTCCCGATGGTTGGGCGGCCTGGAAAGCCATGCGTGGGCCGATGGTGCTCCTGGCGCAGGGCAGTGATGTGCATCGCTATTTGAAGTCACCACCGCGGCGGCATGCCATCCTCGATGCGCTCGCGGGCACGCAGGGCTGCATCTGCCGCAGCAAGAGCCTCGCCACCATGCTTTCGGCCGCGGGTGCGGAAGCAGCGAAGCTGCATCCGGTGCACAATGGCATCGACACGAGTGTCTTTCGTCCCGATGGCGAACTGCCGGAAGACTCCCAAGTGCCCGCAGAGGCACCGGTGCTGCTGTTTGTGGGCAATCTGCTGCCAGTCAAAGACCCCGAGTTCTTGCTCAAAGCCTTCGCAGCCCTGAGCGGTCGCGTTACAGGCCCAGCGCTGCATCTCGTGCTGGCAGGCAATGGGCCGATGCGGGAGTCGCTGGAGGCTTTGGCATCGAGTTTAGGCATTCGTGACCGCACGCACTTCCTCGGGCCGCAGACCGCGCCGCAGATCGCCGCATGGATGCGGCGTGCGAGCCTGCTTGTGATGACGAGCCGCAATGAAGGCCTGCCGAACGTGATCCTCGAATCGCAAGCCTGCGGCCTTCCCGCCGTGGCCACTGATGTCGGCGGCATTCACGAGGTGGTGGATGAAGCCTGGAAAGGCCGGCTCACCCCGCTCGATGACATGCCGGCCTGGATTGAAGCCGTGCTCGCGATGCTGCAAGACCTGCCTTCGCGTGCCTCGCTCGCTGAAATTGGCATGGCCCGCACCTGGCCCGCGACAGCGCTGGCTTATGAGCGAGTGCTCGAAGCAGCGGCTAGAGGCGTTGATGCGGTGAAGTGATCAATGCGAAGGTTTTGTCAGTCCGTTGTAAACTGACCCCGTTTTCCTTAGTTCCGAATAACCCCACACCAACATGAAGAGGTATTTTATGATCGCCCTCATTTGCTTGATCTACGGGTGCGATGCTGGAGAACGGCCCCCTGAGTCCGCATTCCACAAAGAGGTTGTGCACATCTTGACCTATGAATGGAACCCGACAAATGAGTCGATTGAGACTCTCAAGAAATATGAACTATGGCCTTACGCTCCGCCTATTTTGGCCATGCTTGAAGCAGGGGAAACAGAGCAAGCGATCGCTGGCAGGCTCTTGGGATTGGAACGAAACGATATGAAGATCCAGGGGGATCAAGAGAACTGCGTTCGTGTCGCCAAGCTTCTTTTGGGATGCAAAAGCAGGCATGTTAACGAGTGGAAGCAGGGCCAAGCAAAATGAATCGTAAAGACACCGACGCGAGATCAGTTCTCTCTTTTGGAAGCACCTTGAGTTGGAACTCGACTTTTCGACAGGTTTGTGGGCGTTGGTCTTTGCGATGCCTCCGGAGGGTCGGGAAGTTTGGCGAACGAGAGGTTGGGTGGTGGCAGGCTGTTTGCGCCAAACCTTCCCAACCTACTTCTCAATCACCGTGACCTGGTCTTGGTAAAGGCCGACGTCGTGGCGGGTGGGGCCGTCCTGCCATTCGCTGAATTGCTCGGCGACGCGGAGGCCTTTGCTGGTGATGAGGGCATTCAATTCGGCGGTGGTGGCATCGCTGCGCCAGCCGCCGCCGTGGCCTGCGGTGGTGCCGTGGTGGATGATGGCACGGCCACCGGGACGGAGCACGCGTTTGAACTCTTCGAGGTAGGCGCCGATGTCCACGAGGTTGATGTGCACAAACACATCGAAGGACCAGATGATGTCGATGGAGCCATCGGCAACGCCGGGGAGGTTGTTGCCCTCGTTGACGCGGAAGGCGGCCTTGGCTGCATCCGCGGCGAAACGCTTGCCGCAGACCTCGACGCAGGTTTTGGAGATGTCGATGCCGGTGTAGTTCGAGGCGATGGGGATGAGATGCTCCGTCCAGCGGCCGGCTCCGGGGCCGATTTCGACAACGACGCTGCCGGCGGGCACGCGGGGCTTCAGCACGTTGGCGACGAGCGAGGTTTTCCATTCGCTGGAGGGCGTCCATTCGTCACCTCCGGCCTGCCAGTCCCAGTTGTCCCAGATTTCGGCGTTGAGGCCGCGGCTGTTGAGGCCGGGGAGGCCGCTGCTCTTGCGCAGGCGCTGCATGGCGGCAAAGGCACGGTCCGCCACGCTGCTGCCGCCGTAGTAAATGCCCAGCAGCATGGTGTAGAGCAGGCCGTTTTCCTTCAACGTGAGGCCGAGCACACGGAGCTTGGTGCCGAGGGTCATGCGCTTGCGATTATCGACGAGGTCTTTCATGCGGCCTCCCCCTTGGCATGAGGCGGGCGGTAGCGCAAACACGAGTGTCTCAAAAGCTGCTGGCCTCATCCGCCCGAGGCGCTACTCATGGGGCTTTCATGCGCATTCTTTGGGTCAAATACGGCACGCTCTTCCCACCGGACACCGGTGGCCGCAAACGCACCTGGGCGATGCTGCGCGAGATCGTCCGCGCCGGTCATGAACTGCACTACCTGGCCCTCAAAACGCCGGACGTGAGCATCACGGATGAGGAGAAGCATGATCGCTATGCCACACGGAAGACGTGGATCGATCATCGCGAGGCCGCGAAGGGCAGCCCGGCCTTCTTTTTGGACCTGCTGGGAAATTTCGCCCTCTCGTGGCGGCCGTATGTGCTCGACCGCTACCGCTGCGATGCCTGGCGGGAGGCGATCCAGCAGCACGCGAAGGACGCGGATGTCGTCGTGTGCGACTTCCTGACTCCAGCGCCGAATTTTGAAGGTTTGCGGCTTTCATGCCCGGTGGTGCTTTTTCAGCACAACATCGAATCGCAGATCTGGAAGCGTCTGGCGGACACGGCGGGCAATGCGGTGAAGCGGGCTTACCTGGCCTCGCAATACCGCCGCATGTGGCGGGCGGAAAAAGAGTTCTCGGAAGGCTTTGAAGGCATCATCACCGTGTCGCCGGAGGACAGCGCGTTTTGTCGCGAGCAGTATCAATTGCGTCGCGTGCTCGGCGATGTGCTGACCGGGGTGGATGTGGAGGCCTTCCAACCTCCCGCGAAGCCTGCGGCGGCTCCGGTGATCGGCTTTCTCGGTTCGATGGACTGGATGCCGAACATCGACGGTGTGCTGTGGTTTGCCCGCGAGGTGCTGCCAAAGGTGCGTGAGCAAATGCCGGACGTGCGGGTGAAGATCATCGGGCGGAATCCGTCGGCCTCGATCCGTGCTCTGGCATCCGATCCGGCCTTCGAGGTCACGGGCACGGTGCCGGAGGTGCAGCCGCATGTGCATGAGTGCCGCGTAATCGCCGTGCCGCTGCTGGCTGGAGGAGGCACGCGGATCAAAATCTTCGAAGCGATGGCCATGGGTGTGCCGGTGATCTCCACCACCATCGGTGCGGAGGGCCTGCCGGTCCGGCATGGCGAGGAGATCGAGATCGCCGACGACGCGGAGAGCTTTGCCAAAGGCACGCTGAAGCTGCTGGCGGATGCCGACGCTGCCTCACGCATGGCCTCGAATGCCCGCGAGCTGATGGAGCAGCGCTTTAGCTGGCGCTTCGCGGCATCGAAATTTGTCGAGCTGTGCCAGCAGGCGATGGATCACCAGCAGAGGCCTTCGTAACGGCAGGGCAGGGACTTCAGCGGAGCCCAGCCATTCACATCGATGATGATCTGCCCGGCACGCACGCAGGTCTGGAAGACCTCGACGGATACACACTTCTGCGAGACGACGAGCACGTCGCTGGCCTTGATGACCTCTTTGGCATCCTGTTTGAGCAACTGGGCCAGGTGCGGCATGCGTGCCTGGATCTGCTGCTCGTTTGAGCCGATGAGGCGGGAGAGGTTGATCTGCGGATCGTAGATGCTCACGGCATGGCCGCGGCCGATGAGCGTCTCCGCCGCGGCCACGAGCGGGCTGCCGCGGAGGTCATCCGTGTCCGCCTTGAACGCGAGACCGATGAAGCCGATGCGGCGCTTGCCGCTCTTTTCGATGAGCTGCACGAACTGCTGCTGGTGCGCGTCGTTCGTGGCCTGGGTGTTTTCGAGCAGCGGGAGGTTGATTCCCTGCTGACGGGCAAAGGACCGCAGCGCGGAGACATCCTTCGGCAGGCAGGAGCCGCCGAAGGGCGTGCCGGGGCGCATGTAGTAGCGGGAGATGTTCAGCCGCGTGTCCTGGCAAACCACGTCCATCACGCGGAGCGCATCCTCGTCGAGGTGCTTGGCAAGGCGGCCGATCTCGTTCGCAAAGCCCACCTTCAAGGCGTGGAAGTAGTTGCAGGAGTATTTGATCATCTCCGCGCCTTCCCAGCGCAGCACGGCCGGCGTGCCGCCGAAGAGGCTCATGACCTCGTCGCTCGCGGGAGCATTGCCATCCTCCGTGCCGACGACGGCCAGCGAGGGCTCGCGGAAGTCCGCCACGGCCGTGCCTTCACGGAGGAACTCGGGGCAGTAGAACACTTGAAGGCTGCCGCTTTGCAAAAGGTCGGCAAACTGCTCCGCCACCATCTTTCGCGTGCTGCCGGGCAGCATCGTGCTACGGAAGATGACGATGTGCTTCTTCCCCTGCTGGCGCAGGGCCGCGGCGATCTGCTGGGTGACGTGCGTGACGTAGCCGAGATCGAGGCTGCCGGAGGGCAACGAGGGCGTGCCTACGCAGATGATGCTGATCGAGGACGCGGCGACGGCTTCCGCGGCATCCGTGGTGGCACGCAGACGGCCTTCACGGCAGGCGCTTTGCAGCATGTCATCGAGCTCCGGCTCCACGATGGGCGAGCGGCCTTCATTGAAGGCATTCACTTTGGGTGCATGCACATCGACACCGATGATTTGATGCCCGATTTGAGAGAGGCAGCCGGAGGTGACGGCGCCCACATAGCCAAGTCCGAATACTGAGATGGTCACGAGAGAAAGAGAGTGCGAAAACGGCGGCCAGACTGCCACGGTCCTCCGGGACGACAAAACGAAAAGCAGGCTAATTCTTGGTCGCCGGGAGCAATTGGACCTTCTTCAGCCTCAAACGTGTCTCGAAATCTGCCGAACCCGAAAACAGCACGAGCTGCTTCACGGGCGATAAACGGGCGTTTTCCGGCCAGGGCACGCGGAGATGGTTGGGGCCGGGCAGGAGCGTGGCCCCTGCCTGGACGCGGTTGGGCAACCCGGTGCCAATGTCGAGCCGGATGCCGAGTTCGAGCGGGCTGGCGGAGTCGAGCGTGGCTTCGAGCTCGAGGGCCTCGAAGGCATTCCAGTCAGGATTCAGCACTTCGACACGCACGCTGGAGTTGCCACGGAGGGTTAACCCGCCCTCGGCATGCTTCGCTCCCGGTGAAAGCACCCACAGCAGGCTGGCCGGGCCGTTCATCAGCACGGGAAACACCGTTTGGGCCTCGCTTTGAGCCTTGGTGATCTGCGCCCACCAGATGGCTGGAGGGGAGATCGCTGCCACGAGCGCGATCAGCCGCCACGGGAGGTTTTTGGCGTGCCAAAGTATCGCGGTGACCACGCCGAGCACGCCCCAGCCGAAGTCGGTCCAGCTCGCCGAGCGTCCAAACCAGGGCTGCACGAGCTCCACAGCGCCGGCGATGAGAAGGGTGATCCATGCTTTGCGAGGCGGCAGCAGGATGCCAAACAACGCAAAGAGAGGTGCGTGCATGCGGTTGAGCAGCTCGCCCCGCCATCCGGCGGACCATTCGTGCGGCAGAGGCATGAAAAGCGCGGCCAGCAGGAGCGTGAGAGGGATCAGAATGCGCGGCATGATTTCGCGGTGAGCATCGAACAAGTCGCTTGGAAAAGCCAGAAGCGGCTGCTAACGGCAGCGCGACATTTTTCGATCATGAGCCAGCCCCGCAGCCTCGAACGTTTGCGCCACCATTATGAGGTGGAGAAAGAACTTGCAGCCCGTCTGCGGGCGAGCACGCGTGAGGAGCGGCCGGTGTTGTTCCAAAAGCTCTACCAGGAGCTATTTGACCGCGTGCCGGATCATCCGCGCCTCACGCGCCGTGTGTCGCCAGAGGAGAGCCAGCGGAAGGTGGAAGGGCAGATGCGCCTGCTGCGGCCGTTTTTGAAGCCCGGTGGCACGCTGGTGGAGGTGGCGCCCGGTGATTGCCGCCTCGGCTATGCCGCGTGCGCCGCGGGTGCGGGCCGTGTGATCGGCGTGGACATCTCCGACCAGCGTCTGGAGGCTGACAAGGCGCGTGCGCCATCCGCTTTCGAGCTCGTCGTGTATGACGGCTACCATCTCGACCTGCCGGCGGGCATCGCGGATGTGGCGTTCAGCTATCAATTCCTCGAGCACCTGCATCCCGATGATGTGCGGCCGCATTTTGACATCGTTCACCGCCTGCTGAAACCGGGCGGCTGGTATGTCTTTGACACGCCGCATCGTTTCTCGGGGCCGCATGACATCTCGGTGGTGTTCGGCTCGGAGCTGGTGGGCTTTCATTTCCAGGAATGGACCCTCGGCGACATGAGCCGGCATCTGCGGCAGTGCGGCTTTTCGACCATGCAGGCGATCAAAGGCGGCCGCCGCTGTGGCGCGGTGATGACCGCCGCATGGCTGCTGGTGGAATCCATCACCGGCCTGCTGCCGCGGGCACTGCGCAAGCGCATCGCGGACCGTCTTTTCCAATCTGTCACCGTGGCGGCGCAGAAGCCGCTGTGATGTTTTTTTACCAACGACCATGGGAACAACGAAGATCAAAGTGATGTGCGTGGTGGGCACGCGACCTGAGGCCATCAAGCTGGCGCCGGTGATCCGTGCGCTGCGTGAACGCGAGGACGTGGCATGCGAGGTGTGTTTCTCCGGCCAGCATCTGGACATGGGGCTGCGCACGCTGCGGCTGTTTGAAATCGAGCCGGATCATGTGCTCGAAACGATGCGCCCCGGCCAGACGCTCGCGTGGCTGAACGCCCGCCTGCTCGGCGAGCTGGACAATCTTTACGAGAAGCAGAAGCCGGACTGGGTCGTCGTGCAGGGCGATACGACGACGGCCTTCGCCGCGGCGCAGGCGGCCTTTTACCGCCGCATCCGCGTGGCGCATGTGGAGGCTGGTTTGCGCACGCATGACCGCTTCTCGCCCTTCCCGGAGGAGATCAATCGCGTCTTCATCAGCCGCATCGCCGATCTGCACTTCCCGCCCACGGCCGCCTCGGCTGAGAATCTGCGCCGCGAAGGCGCGAAGGAGGAGACGAACATCATCACCGGCAACACGGTGGTGGACGCCGTGGTCTGGATGAAGGACCGCCTGCCTGCCGAGCCTCCCGCGCCGCTGCCCGCGGAGCTGAATGACGGCCTGCGCCTCGCTTTGGTGACCTGCCATCGCCGTGAATCTTTCGGTGCGCCGCTCGAATCGATTTGTGAAGGTTTGCTGCGCCTCGTCAATGCGGTCGAGGACCTGCGTCTCGTGCTGCCCGTGCATCCGAACCCGATGGTGCAGCAGGTCGTGAAGAGCCGTCTGGCCGGTCATCCGCGGATCGTGCTTCTGGAGCCGCTCGATTATGTGCCGCTGCTGTGGTGCATGTATCATAGCGTGCTCATTTTGACGGACTCCGGCGGCATTCAGGAAGAGGCGCCTTCATTTGGAAAGCCGGTGCTGATTCTTCGCGAGACCACCGAGCGGCCGGAGGCCGTTCACGCGGGCTTTGCCGAGCTCATCGGCACCGACGCGAACCGCATCTTTGATCGCGGCATGCACTTCCTGAGCACGCCGGCCGCCGCCGCGAGCCTGGCGAGCCGTCCGAGCCCGTTTGGCGATGGCTCCGCCGGGCGTCTCATCGCTGAAAGCATCGTGAAAGCCTCCGCATGACCTTTTCGCCGCCCCAGATTCAATGGCCGGAGGGCAAAAAATTCGCCTTCACGATCTTTGACGACACCGATGCCTCCACGGTGGCGAATTCAGCGCCGGTGTATGCGCTGCTGCGTGATCTGGGCTTCCGCACCACGAAGTCCGTTTGGGCTCTCGAAGCCGAGCAGCCGCCCGTGGTCGTCGGCGGTGCCTCGTGTGCCGAGCCTGACTACCGGGCGTGGGCGCTGCAATTGCAGGCCGAGGGCTTCGAGATCGGTTTTCACAATGTGTGCTGCCATCATTCGAAGCGTGAACGCACGCTGGAAGGGCTGCGGCGCTTTGAGGAGATCTTTGGTCATGCACCTCGCTCGATGGCGAATCACACCGGCTGCCGCGAAAACCTCTACTGGGGCTCGGATCGCGTCACCGGCTGGCGGCGCTGGGTTTATCTGGCGGCCACGCTCGGTCGCAAAGCACGCTTCCTCGGCCATGTGAAGGGTGACGAGCATTTCTGGGGCGATGTGTGCCGCGAGCGCATCCGCTATGTGCGCAATTTTGTGTTTCCGGACATCAACACGCTCCGTGCCTGCCCGTGGATGCCGTATCACGATCCGCTGCGGCCGTGGGTGAACCAATGGTATGCCTCGTCCGAGGGCGGCGTGCTCGACTCGTTCCTGCGCACCGTGACGGAAGAGAATCAGGACCGGCTGGAGGCCGAAGGCGGTGCCTGCATCATGTATGCGCACCTGGAAAATTTTTCCGCAAGGACGGCGTGGTCACACCGCGCTTCCGCCAGCTCATGGAGCGGCTCGCGGCGAAAGGTGGCTGGTTCGTGCCAGTCTCGACGCTGCTGGATCACATCACCGCGCAGCGTGGCGAGCATGTGCTCACGTCGCGTGAGCGCGCGGCGCTCGAAAACAAGTGGCTGTGGCACAAGCTGCGGCATGGAGAAAGCTGACACGCCATGGCCATCAGCATCGTCCGCTATGAAGAAGGCCATGTGGAGGCTGTGAAGCGTCTCAACGCCCGCCTCGCCGCCGCAGGCGAGACGTGGCGCTTCCCCGAACGCACGCAAAGCCGCTGGCTGCCGGATGATGCAGGCGAGGAAATCGTGGAGCACTACTTCGTGGCGGTGGATGGTGAGGAAGTGCGCGGTGGCTATGTGCTGAAATGGCAGCCGTTTTGGACCAGCAGCGGCCTGCAAAAGGTCTGCACGCTCTACCTGCCGCTGTCCGAAGGCATCATCAATCCGGCCTTCAAGCTGCTTGGCCTCACGCTGGTGCGTGATGCGCTCAAACGAAATGCGCTGGCCTTCTGTCTCGGCATGGGCGGCGCGGCACGTCCGCTGCCACAGACGCTGAAAATGCTCGGCTGGCAGGTGCATGACGTGCCGTTTTACTATCTGCCGCTGCGAGCGGGGCCGTTCTTGAAACACCTGCGTCCGTTGCAAACACGCAAGCCCGTGCGTCTGGCCGCTCACATCGCTGCGGCGACTGGGCTTGGAGCTCTCGGCTTGGCAGTCGTGAAGGCTTTTCGTCGAGTGCGTGCCGCGGTGAGCTTTGAGCAGGTGGATCGATTTGATGCGTGGGCGGATGAGGTGTGGCTGGCGGCACGGGATGCGTATTCGCTGTGCGCCGATCGCAGCATGACGAGCCTCAACAGGCTCTATCCGCGTGGCGATGGCGAAAACCGGCTCGTGGTCGTGCGCGAGGGCGGGAAGGTCACGGGATGGTTTGTGGCCCGCAGCCGTGCGATGAAGGAGCACAAGTATTTTGGCGACATGCGGGTGGGTTCGCTCATCGACGGCATGGCGCTGCCCGGACACGAAACGGCCGTGTGCTGGGCCGCGCGATGCTTTCTCGACCGCTGCGGCTCGGACATCATCGTGTGCAACATGCAGCACGCGGCCTGGCGTGAGGGCATGCGTGCCTCCGGATGGCTTTCAGGGCCGAGCAATTTCGCGCTCGCCGCCTCGCCGAAGCTCGCCGCGGCCACGGGCGAGCCTTACGCGGCACGCGTTGACAAAGCGCACTTTTTGCGTGGCGATGGCGAAGGTCCCACGCATCTCTGATTTCATCGTTTTCATGCTTCCTCACTCACTCAGCGCCTTGTTTGAAGGCTTCGATGGCAGCCAGTCCGCCTACTCGGCGCTGGCGCGGAAGCTCGAGCCTGCGCTCGCGGAGCTGCCGGAGGTCCGCGTGGCCTTGCTGGCCTCCTGCACGGTCGAAGTGGTGAAGCCTTTCCTGCTCGTGGAAGGCGCGAGACGTGGTTTGAAGTTCACGATCTGGTGCGGACCTTACGGCCAGATCGAGCAGCAGGTGCTCGATGCGGGCAGCGAGCTTTACGCATTCAAACCGGATGTGGTCTTTGTGCTTCCTCGTCTCGAAGACTGGGCTGGTGAATCGCTTCAGAGCTTTGCCACGGATCGCGAAGCCTTGCGTCAATCGCTCGTTCAACGCTCGCAGCAGGTGGCGCAAGCCTTGCGTCGGCATTCGGCGGCTTCGTTGCTCTGGTCTGCCTATGCCACGCCGCGTCTGCCGGGTGTGGAAGGTGCGCCCGGATTGTTCGGCGCGGGATCGCTGGTGGCCTTTGCCACGGTTTTGAATGGCGAAACGGCCGCGGCCATGGAGACGGTGCCGGATGCGCGGTTGTTTGATCTTCCCGCGGTGGTGGCACGTTGCGGTGCGAAGCGCTGGCACGATGAACGCATGAGCTTCCTGGCCCGCATGCCGTTTTCTGGCGAAGGCTTTGCCGTGCTCGGCACCTCGCTTGCGCGGGCCATTCGTGCGCTGCGTGTGCCGCCGCGGAAGTGCCTCGTGCTCGATCTCGACAACACGATGTGGGGCGGTGTGATCGGCGAGGCTGGCATCGGCGGCATCAAGCTCGGCGACACCTTTCCCGGCAATGCCCATCAAGCGCTTCAAAGGACCGCGAAGGCTCTGCGAAGCCGTGGTGTGCTCTTGGCCATCGCGAGCAAAAACAATCGCGAAGAGGCGCTCGAAGCCATCGAGAGGCATCCGGACATGCTTTTGCGTCCGGCGGACTTTTCCGCGATGGAGATTCATTGGGAAGACAAGGCCACAAGCCTGCGCCGCATTGCCAAAGCACTGAACATCGGCACCGATGCGCTCGTGTTCGTCGATGACAATCCCGCCGAGCGTGAGTGGGTGCGCCAGCAGATGCCCGAGGTGGCCGTGATCGAGTTGCCCGCCTCCGTGGCAGGCTACGCGACGGCCATTGAAGACAGTGAGTGGTTCGACACGGCGGTGGTGACACAAGATGACGCCAAGCGTGCCGCGATGATGAGCCAGCAGGCGGAGCGGCAGGCCTTGCAGGAAAGCAGCGGCAGCCTCGAAGACTATCTCGCCGCGCTGGAAATGCGTGTGCAGGCCGGTCCGGTGAACGCGGAGACGATGGAGCGTGTGGTACAACTGCTGGCGAAGACGAATCAATTCAACCTCACGACGCGTCGCCACTCGCGTGCGGACCTCGAGGGTTTGATCAACAAAGGCGCGGTGGCTTTGTGGATGCGTGTGGCGGACAAGTTTGGTGACAACGGCCTCATCGGCGTGGTCATCGGAGTGCCGGAAGGTGATGTGTGGCGGGTGGACAGCCTGCTGCTGAGCTGCCGCGTGATCGGTCGCGGCCTCGAAACGGCCTTGCTGGGCCTTTTGGCACGCCAAGCGGCCTCGCGAGGTGGTCGCGTGCTGATGGGCGAGTTTGTGCCTTCGGATCGAAACCAGCAAACGAAGGACCTTTATGCCCGTCATGGCTTCGAGCCGAAAGGTGATGACGGGCAATTTTGGACGAAGGCGCTGGAACCGCTCGAAAACTTCGCCATTCCGGCCTATCTGGACCTTTCCTATGACGAGTGATGCCAT
>JAEUHK010000118.1 GCA_016795465.1 Verrucomicrobiaceae bacterium
AGGCGGCGTTGATCAATTTCATGCAATGCGCCGCCAAGGACCTCGGGCCGCACAACGTGCGGGTGAATGCCCTCGCGCCCGGCATGGTGAAGACGGAACTGAACCAGTCCATCTGGGCCGCGGGCCAGAAGCTCCTGCCGGAGGCCGAGCGACAAAGCTTCGACGACTGGGCCGCCTCGAAGATCAAGAAGGTCTCCCACCTCGGCCGCTGGCAGATGCCGGAGGAGTATGCCGCCATGGCCTGCTTCCTCGCCTCCGACCACGCGAAGAACATCACCGGCCAGACGCTGAACATCGACGGCGGCCAGGTGATGCATGCGTGAGGGCAGGGGAGCTTCTCCTGACCCGTCGCTTGACCCTTCTTCCAGCCCCCGCTACCACGAGGAATGCCCCGCGAATACACGCTGCACAGCGCGCACGAACCCTCCCACCGCATCGACTTCAAGGCGGAGCTCAATGAGCAGCAATACGCTGCCGTCGTGAGCCCGCCGGGGCAGTCGCTCGTCATCGCGGGCGCGGGATCGGGAAAGACGCGCACGCTGACCTACCGCGTGGCGTGGCTGCTGGACAATGGCATCCAGCCGGAGTCCATCCTGCTGCTCACCTTCACAAACAAAGCGGCCCGCGAGATGCAGGAGCGCGTGCAGGCGCTTGTCAGCCTCGATGCCAGCCGCATCTGGGGCGGCACCTTCCACAGCATCGGGAACCGCCTCCTGCGCTACAACGCCGAGCGCCTCGGCTCCCGCAAAGGCTTCTCCATCATGGATCGCGAGGACCAGAAGGACCTCCTCGAAACCGTCATCGGCGCCAGCGGCATCGACACCACCAGCTACCGCTTTCCGAAGGCCGAGGTGCTCGGCGACATCTTCTCGCTCGCTGACAACACACTCTGCGATCTCAAAGAGATCATCGACAGCCGCTACCCTTACTTCGATCAAGTCGCCGAGGGCATCCTGAAGCTGCGCAAGCTCTACCAGGACAAGAAGCGCGAGACGAACTGCATGGACTTCGACGACCTCCTCGCGCTCACCGTTCAGCTCCTGGAGGAAAACGAGGACCTGCTGGAGCGCTACCGCCGCCAGTTCGAGTTCATCCTCGTCGATGAGTATCAGGACACGAACAGCCTGCAATGCCGCATGGTCGAGCTGCTCACCGGCCCGCAGGGAAACCTCATGGTCGTGGGCGATGACGCGCAGAGCATCTACTCCTGGCGCGGCGCCGATGTGTCGAACATCCTCAACTTCGCCGAGCACTGGCCGCGGGCTCGCACCCACAAAATCGAGGTGAACTACCGCAGCGTGCCCGAGGTGCTGAACCTCGCCAATGCCGCCATCGCCATGAACCGCGGGCAGATTCCGAAGAACCTGCAGCCTGCCCGCGAATCCCGCGGCATGCTCCCCGCGCTCGTCTCGCTCGACAACTCCTCCGCGCAGGCCGCTTTCGTCGCGCAGCGCATTTTGGAGCTTCAGGACGAAGGCTGCGACCTCAACGACATCGCCATCCTCTACCGCGCCCACTTTCACAGCATGGAGATCCAGATGGAGCTCACGCAGCGCGGCATCCCCTTCCAAATCACCAGCGGACTGCGCTTCTTTGAGCAGGCGCACATCAAAGACGTCGCCGCCTTCATGAAGTTCGCCGTGAACCGCCAGGACGAGGTCAGCTTCATGCGCCTCGTGCGCCTCTGCGATGGCATCGGCAATGTCAGCGCCGTGAAGCTTTGGAACGACTGGCTGAAGACCGATGCCTCGAAGGCCGAGGTCATGCCCACCAGCTTCTCCGAGGTGCTTTTGCCGCTCAAAGTGCCCAAAAAGGCCAAAACGACCTGGGAACAGTTCGCCTACACGCTCGACGAGCTCATCGACAAGGAAGGCAAAGCCGTCGCGCCTGCCATCATGATCCGCAGCATCGTCGAAGGCGTGTATGAGGACTACATGAAGGCGAAGTTCAAAAACTACGAGCAGCGCCAGCAGGACCTCGAACAGCTCAGCAACTTCAGCGACCGCTTCACCGATGCTTTGGAGTTCCTCAGCCAGCTCTCGCTTCTCAGCGGTGTCGATACCGACAACAAGCCCGACCAGCAGGCCCAGGACCGCGACGCCGTCACGCTCACCACCGGTCATCAGGCCAAAGGCTTGGAGTGGAAGGTCGTCTTCGCTGTCTGGCTCGCCGACGGCATGTTCCCACACAAACGCGCCATCGACGAAGGCGGCGACGAAGCCCTCGAAGAAGAACGCCGCCTCTTCTACGTCACCGTCACCCGCGCCAAGGACGAGCTGTATCTCACTTATCCCGTCATCAACCACCAAGCCCGCGACGGCGACATCATGCAGCGCCCGAGCCGCTTCCTGACGGACTTGCCGAAGGATCTCGTCGAGGTGTGGAATGTGAAGAGCGGGTGGTAGGGAAAGCGAAGGGCAGAGGGCGGAGAGTCCAGAAATCGTCCTCGTCCTCCTACTCGAACTCGTCCTCGATCTTGGCGCGTCGTTTCACGTTTCAGGTTCCAAGTTTCAAGACGCCACCCAAGGAGAGGCACTTGCCAAGTGCCACACTCCCCACGGGACTTTGCAAGTCCCGCTCCTTGAACCCAGACCGCTCAATCAATCGCGTGGATTTGTCTCATCGTCCTCCGCCAACGCGCCAGCGTCCTGGAGTGCGCCGGCCCTCCGGCGCTCTCGAACGTCCACCGGCCCACGAAAAGCTCCAGAGGGCTGGAGCACTCCACGACGCTCCCGCGCCAAAAACTACCGAATTGACCATTTCCGCTCGATTCCCTATTCTAGCGCCATGCCAGCGACCATCGACCAAGTCTACTCCTGTGCTCGCTCCCTCGCCTTGCCCGACTTGGGCGTTCTGGTCACCCGGCTGCTCGGAGAACTCTCGGCCGCGCTGCCCAGCACGACAGATGATGAACTCAACGCCATAGCCGACACCCGTGAGGCAGAAATGGACGGTGATTCGGCTGCTACGATCACACACGATGAAATGCAGACGCTGATTCAAGGGGGGGGCTTGATTTCGACGCGCGCATTGATTGAAGCTTGATAACTAGCGCATTGTAAAATGAACCCGAACCGACTGCACAATCGGCATTCATTCTATAAATATACCACGGCGAATGTTGCCAAGGCCGTGCTTGATGGTCAAAAGCTTAGATGGAGCGTGCCTTCTAGATTTAACGACCCATTTGATGTTCCTCGCGAAATTCTCGATTCTGTGGATGAGGGCCGACTGAATGTTGCAGTAGTCGACCGCATGAAAGCTCTCCTGAGCAACCCGTGCCTACCCAACCCCAAACATCATTCCCCAATGACGAAAATGCTGCTGCGTTTGTTCTCATGCGCGAATGCCAATCTCAAAGGCAAGCTATTGGCAATAAATGAACAATGCCGCCATGAGGGAGGGGTAACTCGGGAGGGGTTGGAGGCTATTCGAAAAGAGTGGCGGGCCATCTATGACGACCAACGGATTGTGTGCTTCACGGAATCATGGAATTCAGCCTCAATGTGGGATCGATATGCCAGTGGGCACACTGGAGCTTTGCTCGAATTTGCGTGTCTCGATCACTTGGATAGTTCATTGCTAACCGCAAAGCAGGTGAATTATACAGATGATCCACTGACTGTTAATACTCCATCCGGATTGGCCGAACTGCTGTTCTATGACGCGCATTTTGCCATGACCCGTATTATGGAAGAGTACACCCACACCAAGACTACCGATTGGGCGTATGAGAAGGAGTGGAGAATTGCTTCATGGAAGCGCCCGCATGAGATGGGAGACTATTCAGATTACGAGTTCGCCGGTGAAGAGTTGGCAGGCATCACTTTTGGAGCTCAGATATCTGCACAGGACATGCTGGAGCTTGCATGGTTGCTGAAACGCAGATATCCACATGCAAAGATTTGGAAGGCGTCGATCGATGGCGGGCGTCAAATCATTCGCAGAGAGGTTTAACAAGGTTCTCCCTTTCAGGTCCAGCCTTCTCTAGGTGCTCTGCTTTGCGATGGGCTCACGCCCGGCTCTTGTTTTATTCATCGAGTTCGATAGAATGACGTCTTTACAGTGAAATTTCGAATCCCACTTCTATTCATATCATGCTGTCTTCTGGCAAGCTGCGCCAGCACGACGAGAACCAGTGTGATAGTCAGCAATGCGAAATCGGATGTTTACAGTGCAGTAGTGAAAACTGTGGTTGGGAATGGGTTTCAGGTTAGGCACACCGATCGCATAACCGGGATCATTAGTGGTGAAAGACCGTTGAGGCAGTTGGGGACGAATCGGGAAGATGCCAAGCAAGTCCGAGTAACTGTCCTTGTCGAACAAGCGGGATCCAAAGCCATTCTTACGATGACATGGACCCCTCCAGAATGGGCATTCGGAACCTTTGATGCCGAACAGAAGGAGTTTGTTGACGCACTATCGACCGCATTGCCTGATGCCCTGATAAACTGTCAGCCATAAAAGCGGCCTGAAGCATGAATGTTTTGTGGTGACTCACGCAGAGGACATTTTCGGGAGTCGGATTCAGTTTACTTAGACGCAGACACGGCCCCGGTGAAGGACTGGCCCGGCCTTTTCTGGAGCCACCGGCTCTCCGATGACGCGCTGGCGACGCGGGTGACGATCGACATCGACACCGCCACGGCGGACACGATCACGACCACGCTCTGGATCGGCCATCAAGCCCCGAACCTCACCCGAGTGCACCACACCTTCCGCCGCACCGGCTCCACCTGGAAGCTCGTGAAACGCGAAGAAGAGCCGGAGATCCGGATTTGAAGGACTGCCAGACCAATGGTCCCCTGGCGATGCCCTCTTTTGTCGAAGAGGAGCCAAGGAACCGAGCCGCCACGATTCCGGAGACCTTAGCGCTCGCTGCCTCTCTGCGCATCGTCTTCGCGCCGGATCGGGAATCGGGTGGATTGGCTGCGCTGGAGGGTTCAGAGCAGGGCGGGGGCGATGCGGCACCTGCGGAAAGGCGTTTTCGGCAGCCAACGGCGGCTCCGCGACCTCCAGAAAACTCTTTTCTGGACCGAAGGGAATGTCCCCCGACCTCGGAAAAGAGTTTTCCAGACGCTGGGGAAGCTACCCAGGCCGCAGAAAAGAGTTTTCCGGCGTGTTCCCTCTTGGGCTGAGCCTCGGAAAAGAGTTTTCCAGCCCGCGACCACTCTCCCCACCTGCCGGAAAAGAGTTTTTTGAGGGGTGGGGAGTTGGTCCACCCCTTGGAAAAGAGTTTTCCAGCCTGCAACCACTCTCCCCACCTGCCGGAAAAGAGTTTTTTGAGGGGTGGGGACTTGGTTCACCCCTTGGAAAAGAGTTTTCCAGACCCGGGGGACATGGTTTTCCCTCCAGAAAACTATTGGCTCTAGAATCGGCAGGCGGTTTTCCCTGCGCCCAAGCTTCAGCCAAGCTCTGGATCGGCCCTCAAGCCCCGAACCTCACCCAAGTGCGCACACCTTCCGCCGCACCGGCTCCACCTGGAAGCTCGTGAAACGCGAAAAAGGGCCGGAGATCAAAATTTGATGCCTCATCCTCTGTGTCCCTCCGTGTGCTCTGTGGTCGATCCGAAAGCCGTCCGCGCGATCTCGCTGCTCGATTTCACCACAGAGGTCGCAGAGGAGCACAGAGGTTAAAGCATTTTGTCTCACGCCAAGGCGCAAAGGCGCAAAGTCCTGAGCGCCTCTGGGAATCTTGGCGGCTTTGCGAACGTTGCGTGAGATTTTGAATGGCTCGCGAATCACAACGAAACGTAGCTTCAAATGCTACGGCTACCCACCCGACTTGCTGGAGGAAGCGGTGAAGACCGTCCTCGCGGAGGCGGCACAACGCTGTGCGGAGTGGGTAGCAAAGGCGGGCTGCTGAGAAGCGGCTATCCGCGCTCTGACTCCATCGCTCCCTGCGATGTCGGGGCTGGCGTCCTAGCCGTTCCGGCTGTCCAACACGTCTCCAAACCCTCGGCGTTTTTCGCTCTCCTTCTTTGACCGCCTGAAGGCGGGACTACAGAACCCCAAGTCGGAGCTGAAGCGCTTCGTGCAAAGACAGTGAGCGATAGACGATAGCCTGAGCGGGCTAAAGTCCGAACTACGAACGAAGCATCAGAGCCTCTGACTCGCCGCTCACTTCGCGGCTTTGACGGCGTCCCAGACTTTCGAGTATTTGGCGAGGTCGGGGCCGAGGTCTTGGATGACTTCGCATTTGGCGGCGATGTCGTCGGGGAGGGTGATGGCGGGATTGGCGAGGAAGTCGGGGCTGAGCTTGGCTTTGGCGGGCTTGTTGGGGCAGTAGTAGCCCATCCATTCCATGTTCTCGGCGGCGATGTCGGGATCGAGCAGGAAATTGATCATGGCATGAGCCAGAGCGGTCTGTTTGGCGGTCTTGGGAATGACCATTTCATCGCAGCCGATGGTGACGCCTTCGCGAGGGATGAGGATTTCGACCTTGGGATTCTCCATCTGCACCTGGAAGAGGTCGCCACTGTAACCGTGGACGAGGTGAAACTCGGCGGAGTCGATGCCGGCTTTGTAGCCTTCGTTGTCAAAACGGGCGATGTGCTTCTTCCAGCGGATGAGCACCTCCTGTGCGGCGGCGAGCTGGCTGTCGTCACGCGTGTTGAGGCTGTGGCCGAGCGATTTCAAAGCGGCGCCGATGCTTTCACGCATGTCGTCCAGCAGGGTCATGCGTCCGGCGAGGGCGGCGCGGTCGAGCATGGCATAGCTGGGCTCGGCGTCCTTGATCTTGTCCTTCCGAATGGCGAGGGCGGCGTAGGCGAAGGTGTAAGGCACGCTGTGCTCCATCTTGGTGTCGATCACCTTCGTGAGCACGACGGGATCGATGTGGGGGAGGTTCGGGAGCTTGGCGTGGTCGAGACTCTGCAAGAGGCCCTCGGCGTGCATGACCTGGATCATGTAGGCGGTGGGAAACACGAGGTCGTAGCCGGTGGCGCCGGCCTTGAGCTTCGCGTACATGCTTTCGTTCGAATCGAAGGTGTCGATCACCACCTGGCAGCCATGCTGCTTTTCGAACTTTTTGACGACATCGGGGCTGATGTAGTCCGCCCAAGTGTAGAGGTGCAGCGTTTCCGCAGAGACCGCCGTGGCGATCAGAAGGCAGAGAAAGCTTGCGAGCCGTTTCATGCGACGGAGGCGCGGAGCATGGGGATCGTTTCCTGACGGCGGAAGGAGGCCTCGGTATTGTAAGCGGCCAGCAGCAGGCAGGAGAAGGCGAGATCACTCAGCAGCGAATTCCGCAGGAACCAGATCGTGGGCGGCAGGCCGGGCAGGCCGGTGGTCATGGCCTGCACCCAGCCAGCGAGGGTCTTGGCGTAACCGGGATCGACGATCCAAGACATGGTGTTCGTGACGAGGTAGAAGGCGACGGAGCAGGCGAGCGTGCCCATGAGGCTGCCGAGCAGGCCTACTTTGCCACGCGAGCGGCTGGCGAACCACGCGGCGATGGCAAAGGCACCGTAAACGCCGATGGCCTCCCAATGCATGATGCCTTTCAAGCCGGTGGCGGCGAGGTCGATGACTGCGAGCAGCAAGGGCAGGACGATGAAGGGAACGCGTTTCGAGAAGACGAGGGTGCCGGTGAAGGCGAGCGCCATCCACGGTGCGAAGTTTTCCAACGCGGGCACCTGCACGCCCTGGCCGAGCTTCAAATAGCGAAAGGCCGCGGCGGCGGCGATGAGGGCGAGCGGCAAAATAAGCGAGAGGCGGTTTTTGGGCATGGCGGGCATGTTAGGTTCAAAGTTTCAGGTTCCAAGTTTCAAGTTGGCCTGCGGAGCGGATTATCGAGCTACCGCCTTGCCGGAGGCGACCCAGGCATTGAAGCCGCCGCGGAGCAGATGGAGGTCGGTGAAGCCCATTTTGAGCATTTCGGCGGCGAGGAGCCGTGCGCGGCCGCCGATGGCGCAATAGACGAGGCAGGGCTTGGACTTGTCCGGCTGCTTGGCGAGGCGGTCGAGGCTGGGCTGGCCGTGGAGGTAGTCGAAAGGCAGGGCGCCGAGGATCTGGCCGTGGTCTTTGCGCTCTGTTTCGGTGCGGGCATCGACGATGAGGCAGCCGGCATGCTCGGCGATGAAGCGCTCGGCTTCATCCGGGGTGAGCTCGCGCACGGTTTCCGGCAGCGCGACGGGTGGCGGCTCGAACTGCGGCGTCATCTTCGGCGCGGGCTCGCAGCCGATGACGAAGAAAATGAGGAGCAGGGGAAGGTGCCGCATGGCGCATGGTGCCAGCGAAGGGCAGGGGAGCAAGTTTTGTGAGCACAGGAGGTGCTGCGCCTTGCAATGACAGGGCATGCGCCCATCTTGAAGCGCACTCTCTCCCGTGGGCAAGACATCTCCCAGAATCGTGATCATCGGCGCCGGCCTCTCGGGGCTGGCCTGTGCCCGCGTGCTGGCGAAATCGGGCATCCCTTTCACGCTGATCGAGGCCTCCAACGGCGTGGGCGGTCGCGTGCGGACGGATGTGGTGGATGGCTTCCGGCTTGATCGAGGCTTTCAGGTCTTCCTTCCCGCCTACCCAGAGGCACGTCGTGTGCTCGACTACGAGGCCTTGGATCTCCGGCCGATCTACCGCGGGGCGGATGTGTTTGTGAAGGACCGCTTTCATCGCGTGGCTGATCCGGTGGGGCATCCGCTGGCCGCGTTTGCCAACCTGCGTGATGAGGAGGTGGTGCCGATGCGTGACAAGTGGTTCACGCTGGTGCTGCGCAAGGAGGCCTTTGGGCTCAAGGAGCCGCCGCGTGAGCTGGCGGAGATGGAGACGGAGGACTACCTGCGTGCCTTCGGCTTCTCGGAAAAGATCATCGACCGCTTCTTCCGCCCGTTTTTTGGCGGCATCTTTCTGGAGAAGGATCTGCGCACCTCCGCCCGCATGCTGCTTTTCCTTTTCTCGATGTTTGACCGCGGAGGCAGTGCTTTGCCCGCACGAGGCATGCAGGCCATCCCGGACCAGCTCGCCGAGGCGCTGCCGCCCGGTTCGCTAGAACTGAACACGCCAGTGGCGCATGTGCGGCGTGGCGAGGTGGCTCTGGAAAGCGGCGAACTGCTGCAGGCGGACCACGTCGTGATGGCGGTGAGCGAGGAGGCGGCCTTCCGCTTGCTGCCGCAGGGCGTGGTGAGCATGCCGAAGCCCGCCCGCTCGACCACTTGTCTCTATTTTGCCGCGGCGGAGGTCGATGTGCCCGTGAAGGAGCCGATCCTGCATCTCGATGGGGATGGACGCGGGCCGGTGAACTCGGCTGTCGTGCTCAGTCGCATCGCCCCAGAGTATGCGCCTGCGGGTCAGCATCTGATTTCGGCCTCGATTGTGGGCATGCCATCGAGTCATGAGCTGGAAGAAGTCGTGCGTGAGCAGATGACACGCTGGTATGGACCGTGTGTGAGCCGTTGGCGGCATCTGCGCACGGTGCAGGTGCGGCATGCGCAGCCCGAAAGTCGTCAATTGAGACTCGATGAAGGCCCGCTCGATCCCGTGATCGAAGCCGGACTCTATCGCTGTGGCGACTGGTGTGAGGACGTGTCGATCAACGGGGCGCTACTCAGCGGTCGTCGTGCCGGCGAAGCTCTCCTGCGGGCGATTGGCGAGCCTGTTTAGCGTTTAAGCAATTTCGGGGCACGCTTCATCCGGCATCAAAGCCACTGCACGGGGCAGTGGCTTCTGCATGACCGCATCAATGGTTGAAGAAGAACTCCTTGGAGTTCAGCAGAGCCCAGAAAAGGTCTTCGAGGGCGGCCTGGCGGGCGTCGGGGGCATTGGCGATGGCCTGCTGGACGGCGGTCCATTCTTTCTCGACGGGCATGCGGCCAAAGACGCGCAGGAAGAGGTCCTCGACGATCTCGCGGTCGGATTTCTTCTCCTGGATCATCTTCGCGACCACGCGTCCTTGCTTGATGCGATCATTGACGGCATCGCCGTTCATGAGGTGGAGGGCCTGGGAGAGCGTGGGTTCCATCTTCACTTCGCAGGAGCAAACGGACTCACGCTTGGCGCGGCCGAAGGTAGTGAGGAAGTAGGTGGAGGTGGCACCATCGGCGATCTGCACGGCACGAGCACCGAGGGGCAGGCCTTGGAACTTGTTCGGCGTGTCGGTGATCTGGGAGATGGCATCGAGCAGCACCTCGGCACGCACGCGGCGGACCTGGGCGTGGGAGAAGTTGCGTTTGTCGCCCGCGTTGGTCTCGTTGACCTTCGTGCTGCGCTGGTAGGTCTTCGACACGCAGATGTCGCGCACCAGCTTGCGGAAGTCGTAGTTGTATTCCGTGAGCTTGGCAGCCATCGCATCGAGCAATTCGGGGTTCGAGGGCGGATTGGAGACGCGGACATCATCCACCGGCTCCACCACGCCGACGCCGGTGAAGTGCGCCCAGATGATGTTCGAGATGTTGCGGGCAAAGAAAGGATTGCGCGGGGAGGCAAGCCATTCGGCCAGCACCTTGCGGCGGTCTTCGCCAGCCTTCAGCTCCGGTGTTTCACCGCCGAGGAACTTCGGCTTCATGACCGCGTTGGTCAGGAAGTGGCGGGATTCGCCGCCTTTGCTGTTGTAGATGATGACTTCTTGCGGGTCGTCGGTCTGCTTGCGGCCGATCTGGCTGAAGAAGGCCTTGAAGCCGTAGTAGTCGTCCATCGTCCAGCGGTCGAAGGGATGGTTGTGGCACTGGGCGCACTGGATGCGCATGCCCATGAAGACCTGCGCCACGTTTTCGGTGAGCTTGAGCTGGTCGAGCTCGGTCTGGTAGAAGTTCACCGCGGGGTTGCTCACGGTGCCGCCGGTGGAGGAGAGCAACTCGATGACGATCTGATTGAGCGGCACGTTGCGGGCGATGCGGTCGGAGAGCCAGTTGTAGTAAAGCAGGGCGTTCTTGTAGAAGGGCGGCTGGTTGTTGTTGATGGAGGAGCGAATCTGGAGGAGCTCGGCAAACTTCATCACCCACATTTCGGTGAACTCTTTGCGCTCAAGCAGCGCGTCCACGAGGGCTTCGCGCTTCGTCGGGCTGGTGTCGGCGAGGAATTTGCGGGTCTCGTCGGCACTCGGGTAGATGCCGGCCACGTCGATGTAGAGGCGGCGGATGAATTCCTGGTCGGTGCAGACATCGGAGGGGATGATGCGGAGCTTGTGGAGCTTCTCGTTGACGTTGGTGTCGATGTAATTCGCCTCGGCGAGCTGCGGGCGGGTGTACTCCAGCTTGTCAGGAATGACGAGCACTTGGGCGACGGTGCTATAAACATCGAAACGGGCGAGCATGAAGGCCGCGCCGCGGTCGCCGGAGGTCACAAGACCTTCCTTGGTGATGGCGGCAGTCGGGTCGTTGTTCGACATGAACAAGGCGAGGTTCGTCACATCACGATCCGTGCCGTCGGAGTAGGTGGCGCGGACGGTGATCTGCTGCGTGGCATTCTTGCCTTCGAGCACGACCTGCTTCGGGAAGACCTCGATGCCGGTGCACTTGGCCACATCAGGCTTGTCATCGGGAGCGCCGTTGGCGATCCACTCGATGAGCGTCTTGTTGTAAACCGAATCAGGCTCGAAGCACTGGTTGCCGGAGTGCGGCACGGCACCGACAGCCTTCTCAATGAGGGCGCTTTCCTCGGGAATGGCAAGATTGAGGCGACGGCCGGGCATCTCGCGAGTGATGCGGATGAAGTCACCGGCGGGGTCCATGCCGAAAAGAGAAGTGCGGAAGCCGTCCTTGCCGCGGGCGGCACCGTGGCAGCCACCTTGATTGCAACCGCCGCGCATGAAGACGGGCATGCAATCGAGGCGGAAGGAGATCGGGCGGTCCTGCTGGCCGCCTTTGACTTCGATTTGAGCCTTCACGGTCTGGCCGCCGAGCGTGGCTGTGAGTTCGGTGGTGCCGGCATCGGCCACGGGCTTCAAATCGAGGCCGCTGAGTGCGGCGATCTTCGAGTCAGCGACTTTGAGGTCGCAAAGACCGGAGACATCCTTGGTGGTGGCATCCTGGAAGGTGGCGAAAACGATCACGCGATGCTGGTCACGCTTCGTTTCGAGCGAAAACTTCTCCGGCATGATCTCGAGGCGCTTCAGCGTTGGCAGCTTGGCCTGGAGGTCGGCGATGGCTTTGAGCTCTTCGGGTGATTTGTAGCGCAGAGCGATGCCTTCGGGCCATTTGGCACCTTCGGCGATCCATTGCTTGATCGTATTGATCTCATTCGCAGCCAGCGGACCGCCTTTTGGAGGCATGACGTCGTCGTGGTCCTTTGGCAGCACCATGCGCTCGACGATGAGGCTCTTGTCAGGCTGGCCTGCCACGAGGCCTGCGCCGGTTTCGCCGCCTTTGAGGAGGTTCGCGGCGGTGTCCATCAGCAGCTTGCCCTTCACCTTGTTCGGGTTGTGGCATTCGAGGCACTTGGCCTCAAAGATGGGCTGCACGTCCTTCACGAAGTCCACCGCGAAGGCGGGGGCGGCGAGGGCGAGGGTAAATAGAGAGGGGAGAGAAGCTCGCAGGGGGCTTTTCATGGGGTTTTTGGGGGTGTGGCTGTAACCTCTACGGGGTTCAGGGGCACTTTTTTCACAATGGTGAGAAATCAGGCGAGCCTTTCGAGGGCGGCCAGCCGCTCGCCGAGGGGCGGGTGGGAGTAATGGAGGGTCACGGTGAGCGGGTGAGGCTGCGGATGGGCGAGGTTTTCGGTCGAGAGTTTCTTCAAGGCGGTCATCAGCGGAGCCGAGGTGCAGGCCTCAGCGGCGAAGGCATCCGCCTGGAACTCATGCCGGCGGCTCATGGCACTGGAAACGAGGCCGAGCAGCAATCCGAGCGGCTGGTAGAGCAGGGTGAAGAACATCAGTCCGAGGCCCAGCGGCCGACCCGAAACGCCGAAAGCTTCGAAAAACGCCGGTGAGCTCAAAGCGAGGTGCAGCAGCCAGAACATCAGCGCCGACTCCGCCAGCCCGATGGCGATCTGCACGGGCACGTGGCGCAGCTTGCAGTGACCGATTTCGTGCGCCAGCACGGCGAGCAGCTCGTCTTCGCTGTGTTTTTCGATCAAGGTATCAAACAGGGCGATGCGCTTCGTTTTGCCAAAGCCAGCGAAGAACGCGTTTGCCTTCGAGGAGCGGCGCGAGCCGTCCACGACGGACACATCGGCCACTGGGAACTTCAAACGCTCCGCGAGGCCGAGGATGGCCGTGCGCAGCGGGCCATCGCCGAGCGGGGTGAATTTCATGAAGAGCGGCATGAGCACCCGCGGAGCCAGCCAGGCCATGATGAGGCTGAAGGCGGAAACGCACAGCCAGGCCCAAAGAGCCGCGAGAGGCTGCGTCTGGAAGAACCACAGCACCAGTGCGAGCAGCGGCACACCCAGCACGAGCATGAGAAGGAAGCCCTTGATGCGGTCGCCGATGAAGGTGCCCGGCGTCGTGCGGTTGAAGCCAAACTCCGCCTCGACGCCGAAGGTATCCCAGGCCTCGAAGGGCAGGGCGAGCAGCGATTTGACCACCATGATCACGCCGATGGCCGTCACATTCGTCCACAGCGTGCTCAGGCCCCACGAGGCGACCTTGGCATCGAGCCACGCAAAGCCGCCGCTCCACCACATGCCGATGAGCAGCGCGAGGAAAAAGGCATCGCGGATCAAATCGACCCGTGCCGAGCGGCCGGCGTATTCCGCCGCCTTTTTGACCGTCTCCTCGTCAAATACGCCCTTCAGCCGCTCCGGCAGCGGCAGGCTATACCGCGAGAGGTTCAGCAGCGTGGCGATGAGGTCGAGATGGAAAACGCCCAGGATGGCGACCAGGGCGGCGAGGAACCAAGGATTCGAGAGAGTCATGAAGCCGCAGGCAAACACCAGACTTGGCGGCACTTCAACTATCCTCATGTGGCAAGACGGCTGGAATGCGCCATGCTCTGGCTTGAGCGTGCTTAAAACCATGAAGAAAATCATTTCAATCTTGCTGCTGGCATCTGCCGCCTGCCTTCATGCCGTGGACGATGAAGCGGAGTTGCTCAAAGGCATCGCGAAAGGCATCCGAGATGACCATCAAGAGGTGCTCGCACCTCTGAAAGACCTCACGAGTGAAAAAGCCGCTCAGCTCGTGCTCGATGCCGTGCAGAGCAAACGTGTCGGCGGAGGCATCAAGGCCCGTTTGACCGAAATCGTCGCGGCATGGCCGGTGACGGCTCCAGGCCGCAAAACGCTCGCCGACTGGCTTTTGAAGCGTCCGTCGTGTGATGACGATGCCTTGCTCTTCTTTGCCAGCATCCGCCTGCTGGAGTCTCGCGGGCTGTTTTGGCAATTGATCGAGCAGGCGAAGGGCGAGCCCGCCAAGGTGAAGGAACCGGAACGCGTCGCGATGGCCGCGTTGGGGCTTGGTCAATTCGAGGACAATCCTGAGATGGTTGTCACCCGAATCGGCTCACTGCTGCACGCGGATTACCCGCATGTCATTCGTGCCTCCGCGGCGGAGGCGCTGGGTGGCATGCGGCATGTGAAGGCGGTGGAGGCTCTCATTCCGCAGTTGAAGGATCAGGCCATCGGTCGTCGGGCGGCGTGCGGGCTTTATCGCATCACCGGCAGGTATTTCGACAAGGAACCGGACAAGCAGTGGGCAGACTGGCTGGCGGCCAATCGCGAGAAGATCGAGTTCAAGATGCACCCTGCGGCGGATTTTGAGGAGTTCCTCAAGGCCGAGGCCTTGGTGAAGCCGGTCGATGAGGCCATGATCGACATGGAATCGTTTTATGGCGTGAAGGTCGAGGGCAATGGCCTGCTCTTCATCCTCGATGTCAGCGGCAGCATGACCATCGGCTCCCGCATCAACAAGCTGCGTGCCCAGATGAGCAACATCCTGCTTGTGCTGCCAAACCGCCCCGAGCGCCTGCGCTACGGCATCCTCACCTTCAGCGATGGCGTTGAGAGCTGCTTCACGCGTGGCATTTCGCTCAATGATGAGTCTTCGCGAAAGAAGGCGGAGAAGTTCGTGGATGGTCTGCAAGCCGATGGCGGCACCTCGATGGTTGCCGCGCTCACGCACGCGGCCACGAAAGTGCTGCCGGATGCGAATCTCGACACGATTTACCTTCTCAGCGACGGCTCGCCGAGCGATGGCAGTGACGCAATGGTCCTCGATACCGCGCGGAAGATCAAACAACGCCATCAATGCCGCATTCACACCATCGCCATCGGCGAGGACATTCCCGTTGTGGGAGATCAAAGGTCCCTCATGGAGCAGGTCGCGGCCCTCACCGGCGGCACTTTCACGCGGGTGAAGGACGTGGAGTGACTCACCGAGTCTTCACACGCAGGACGGGAGCCGAGCGGCTGCCATTCTCTTTCGTCGCAAACGCATGCACCAGCCCGCTGTCGGCGGTTTCATCGGTTTCGCGGCAGATGATGAGCGTGGCGATTTGATTCGTGTCGGCGGCGAGGAAGTCACAGAGGGCCTTGCCGCTGATCTTGCGGGTGCCGCGGGTCACGCCTTGCGCGATCTCAAACTTGCCCAGCAGCACCACTTGCTCGCTCACGGGCAGGTGACGCTCAGCCTGATTCGGCTGGTGCGCCGGAGCGTGAAGCCAACTGAGGCCGTTTTCATCCCACGCGTCCGCCGATTCGTCTTTCACGCCATACACGGCGAAGGTCGCATCCGGCACGAAGCTGGCGAAACCGAGTTCGCTGGGCTCGATGGTCAGCACGAGTTCCGCATCGTGGATCGGGCGACCGGTGAACTGGCTCAAATCGAAGGCTAGGTAGGCTTTGCGGTTGAGCTCGATCTTCCGCTCACTGCGCTTCACTCGGATGAAGGGATGCGTGCCAAAGTCCGATGGCGTTTTCTCGGCCGATTGGATGTAGCTGTCGCGACCATGGCCAAAAGCCGTCGTGATGGCCTGCCAGCCATTGCCGGCATCGATCACCGTCGCGGGCTGCCAGCGGCTCGGCTCCGGATCATCGCCACCATCGGGATGCAGTTGGCTCTTCGACCATCCACGGTCCACTCGCTGGCCTTTTTCGAGCTTTTGTGTCGGCGTGCCATCCTTGTCCGCCACCTCGACGAGGCCTTCGAGCACCTGCACCATGTATTTGCCATCTTCACCGGCACTCAGGCCGAAACGCGTGCCCCAGTCGATGACCTTCGCGTCCTTCGTGTCGATGCTGAAACCCTTCGCGGTGGGAGGAACCTCCGCCACGAGTGTGCCGCGGCGCAGTTTGCAATTCATCGCATCGAGCACCTCCAGCGTAGCGGGAGCTTCGAGGACGAGTTCCGCGCCGCTGTCAAAGCGCAGGACGGCGAGGCCTTCGATCAAATCGAGCATGCCGGGCTTCAAGCGTGCGCCTTCATTCGTCGGCAGGCTGCTGCCAGCCCACTGGCATTGTTGCGCACGAATGAGCGTGGCAACGCTGCCATCGCGACGCACCGGAATCCATGCAAGAGCCAGCGTGAGGCAGGCCGCTGCCGCCGCGGTGGCCACATAGCGCCACCACACGGGCTTCGCCGTCGGCACAGAATCCACCGTTTGCTGCGAGTGCCACGAATCATCAAACGTCAGTTCCGCACGCTGATGCAGTGCCTTCGCAAAAAACGCTCGAGCCTCCGGTGATACACGCAGCTCGGCCTCCAGCGCGGCCGTTTCTTCCGGCGAGAGTTTTTGATCCGCGTAACGCTCGGACAGCTCCATGAGGCGGAATTGATCAGCGGTCTTCATGTGGAGGCTCCTTCCAGTTCGAGTTCTTTTTCCACGCAGGTCATGAGGCTCATGCGGATGCGGCTCAGTGCCCGGTAAACGGCGCCCGCCGTGCTGCGGATGCGCTCCGCCACGCCGTCGATCTCCATGTCTTCATAATAGCGCAGCGTGACGAGCTGACGATGCGCCGCGGGCAGTTTGGCCACGCAGGATCGCAGCGCATCGCGACGGCGGTCCGTGTCATCATTCAGCCGGGCCACTTCATCGTGCAGCAGTTCCAGGATGTCATCGCTCAGCGGCGTCGCCTCGCGCTTCTTCTGGCGGCGATGGGTCAAAATCTGGTGGAAGGCCGTTTTGCGAGCCCAGGCCAGGAAGTTCGTGCCCGTCTCAAACTGCTCAAAGCATCGCCACAGTATCATTTTCGTCTGCTGGAGGATGTCATCCGCATCTTGCACATCCTGCACGAGGCTGTGAACATACACGCCCAGCGCACGATCATGCGTGGTGAGCAGTTCGAGGAATTCTTGGGTGCGATCGGGCGCGGACATGGCGACAGTTTGTGAGATCAAGGCGGCTGGGGCAGGGGAATTGGACAGGAAATCCGAGCGTTCTCCCCTCGCTCCCATCGATTAAACAACCTGATTGGCCTTACAAGGCCTCAGACGGCATCCTCTTCACCCAAAAAACGCGCCAGATTTTTGCGCAGGTCATTGCGGGCGCGGAAAAGGAGGCTCTTCACTGCGGGCAGCGACATCTTCAAGATGGTGCAAATCTCCTCATACGGGAGGTCTTGACGCCCACGCAAAATGACGGCGAGACGTTGCTTCTCCGGCAGGGCGGCGATGGCCTTGTCGAGGGCGTCGTGGAACTCGGCCTTGGCGAGGTTCTCATCGGCTCCGGGAATGCTATGATCGGCGAAATGCTTTGGCGGATCATCCTCGTTTTCCTGCTCGATGCTGACCTCACGACGGCGGGAGCGACGGCGTGTCTCGTTGAAGACGAGGTTCCGGGTGATGGTGTAGAGCCAAGTGGTGAACTTTGCGGTGACCTCGTAGCGAGGGGCGCTGCGCCACACACGGATGAAGACCTGCTGGGCGATGTCGTGGGCATCATCGAGGTTGTTCAGCATGCGATAAACCGTGCCGATGACGGCTCCTTGATGCAGTTCGACGAGGCGTTCAAAGGCTCGGGTATCGCCATCACGCACCAGAAGCATCAGGCGCACGCTTTCTTCATCCGACGCACCTGCGTCCGCCGTGTCCTGCATGGCGGGCGTGTGGGCGGGAAGGTTGGTCCGTTCCGGATCGGGCATGAGGAAGGCGGGAAACGCGGCCGCCAGAGTAGCGGGTGACATGCCACATGCAAACCAAGGGAAGAGCCCGTGGTTGCAGGAGAAATGCAGAAAAAGCCCACGAGGCCCGATCAGGCCGCCTGCTTGCTCAGGAAATACTCGATGCCGTCCACGAGGGCCTTCCAGCTGGCGTCGATGATGTTGCAGCTCACGCCCACGGTGCTCCAGGTGGCATTGCCATCGGTGCTGGTGATGAGCACGCGAGTCTTGGCGGCGGTGCCGCTGCCGCCGTCGATGATGCGCACCTTGTAATCAGCGAGGCGCATGATCTGGATGGCCGGATAGGACGGGAGAAGAGCCTTGCGCAGGGCATTGTCGAGCGCGTTCACCGGTCCATCGCCTTCATCGACGGTGTAAACCGGCGTGCCATTGACGTCGATCTTGATGGTGGCCTCGCAGGTCTCGAAACCATGCTCGCCACCGCGGAAACGATGCGTGCTGTGGTATTCGATGAGGTTAAAGGAGGGCGTGTAGAGGCCGAGCTGCTTGCGGATGAGCATCTCAAAGGAGGCTTCCGCCGCCTCGAACTCGCAGCCTTCGCTTTCGAGGCGTTTCACCTCGGCAAGGATGGCCTGCACCTTGGGGTCTCCCTTGGCAAACTTGAAGCCCATGGCCTCCGCCTTCACGAGGACGTTCGACTGGCCGGACATGTCGGAGATGGTGATGATGCGCTCGTTGCCCACCAGCGCCGGATCGACGTGCTCGTAAGTGCGGGCCAGCTTTTGCACGGCGTGGACATGCAGACCGCCCTTGTGCGTGAAGGCGGCGAGACCGACGTAAGGCGCACGGATGTCGTGCGGCACGTTCGCGAGTTCATCGACGAAGTGAGCCAGCTCGCGGAGGCGGGTGAGGTCGATGCCGAGCGGGATGCCCATCTTGATCTGGAGGTTCGGCATCACGGTGACGAGGTTGCAGTTGCCGACGCGTTCGCCGTAGCCGTTGATGGTGCCCTGCACCTGGCAGGCTCCGGCACGGATGGCGGCGAGCGCATTGGCCACGCCGACGCCACCGTCGTTGTGGGTGTGAATGCCCACCGGCTTGCCGAGATGAGCGATGGCCTTCTTCGTGACCTCCTCGACGAACTCCGGCAAAGCACCGCCGTTCGTCTCGCAAAGCACCACAAGGTCCGCGCCGGCATCGGAGGCAGCTTTGATGGTCTTCAGCGAGTATTCCGGGTCTTCGCGGAAGCTGTCGAAGAAGTGCTCCGCATCATACAGCACCTCGCGACCATGCTTTTTGAGGTAGGCGACCGTGTCGGCGATCATCGCGAGGTTTTCCTCCAAAGTGACCTGGAAGACCTCGGTGACATGCAGCGGCCAGGTTTTGCCGACGATGGTCACGGCGGGCGTTTTGGCATCAAGCAGCATTTTCACCTGCGGATCGTCCTCGACCTTCATTTTGCCACGACGGGTCATGCCAAAGGCGGTGATCTTCGCGGTCTTCCAGGTGCGCTTCGAGGCTTCCTCAAAGAAAGCCGCGTCCTTGGGGTTCGAGCCCGGCCAGCCGCCCTCGATGTAGTGCACGCCGAACTCATCGAGCTTCTCGGCCACGCGGATCTTGTCGAGCGTGCTGAAGGAGATGCCTGTGCCCTGGGTGCCGTCGCGGAGGGTGGTGTCGTAGATGGTGACTGGAGTCATTGGAAAGCGGAAAGAGAAGGTGGGAAACGTGATGGCCCCTGGCGGAAAGGGTGAAACGCTCTGGGGCGTCGTCAGGCCATCAAACGGCAACGTCACCAGATCAAAACGAAACGGACTCTCCCGGCTGCGTTACGCGCTGAGGAGTCCGCTGATAATTCGGATGATCGGGTGGCTGTTGGCTGGTTTTCCCATGAACGGGCGCGAGTTTAGGCACCGTTCACCGCTCTGGCAAAGGGAACTTTCACCGCTGGCCGCGGCATCATGGCTTCTTTTCAAGCGAGGCAGGCAATGCGACCCCGTTCGGTTCGTTCTTGAGGCCATCCTGTTCCTCGGCTGCCTTTTTTTTGGCGTCCTCCGCCTGGATGCGGGCCTGGGTGGGCTGATTGGTAACAGGGGCAGGGCCGTTGAGAACATTCAAAAAGACCGCCACGAAGGCGATGACAGCAGCCGCGGCGGCGAGGCCAAATTTAGGATTGAGCAAGGACTCAAACTTGTCGCCCAACATCTGCAGGAAGCGATCCAGGCCGGACTGGCGCTGGGCCACCTGCTGCTGGCGGCGGTGAAATTCACGGAGGAAGTCCTCAGTGAAGCCCTCTCCGGGCGTTTCGTGGCGCTTGAGGCGCATCAGCTTGCGAATGGCTTCGAACTCGTCGTCGTGCATGGCGTGGGTGTCGTGGGTGTTCGCGGGAGAGGAGGTTATTTTACAAAATCGTCGAGATAGGACTGCAACTGTCGGTGAGCGTAAAACAGCCGGGATCGCACGGTGCCTTCGGAGACGCCCAGGATCTTGCTGATTTCGGCATGCTGGAGCCCCTGGATGTCATACAGGGTCACCACCGTGCGGTGATCCTCAGACAGCTTCATCATGGCTTCGTTCAGTCTTTTTTGCAGCTCATGGATGTTCACTTCGCGGCCCACGCCGGTCTTGGCGGTGGTCACAGCGATGAAGTCTGGATCGTTCTCAATCCCTGTATCTACATCGTCAAGACTCACCTTCATGTGGCGCCCGCGCTTCTTAATATGATTCAGCGTCATGTTGACGGCGATGGAGTAGATCCAAGTATAGAACGAGGATTTTCCGAGGAAGCGGCTGAGCGAGCGGTAGGCCTTGGCGAAGACCTCCTGAAGCAGGTCCGCGGTGTCCTCGCGATTGGAGGTCATGTTGTAAACCATGCCGTAAAGCTTCGGCGTGTACTTCCGGATCAGAGCATCAAAGGCCCGCGTATCGCCCTGTTGCGCCCGGGCGACGAGGTCACGGTCCTCGGCGGCACTGCTGCCCGGAGCGGGTTCAGACGGGATGACTGGCAAAGCGGCGTCAGAGGCGCTGAGGGTGGTTTCTTCCATGAGATGAGCAGAGCAAAACAGGTTTACGCCGTGGCGACAAGGTTTTCTTGCCTGCTGGAGCGAGGGCGGGCTTTTACCGGGCCTGCCAGAGATGGTCGATGCAAATTTGGGACCAAGTTTCCAATCGGTCGCGATTCGCGTGAAGTTCGTCGAGGCTCTCAAAGCGCAGGTCCTGGATGGCATCCTCGTTGGATTTCACGTCGTCGTTTGAGAGTTCAAAGAGATGGACCACGCCGAGATGCACGCTGCCGACCTCCGTGGAGTCGTCGTTGATGAGGCCGATCACACGCTGCGTGTGCGTGCCGCCGATCACAAGCTCTTCGGCCATCTCACGCTCGACGCCATTATAATACATCGTCTCGCCGAGACTGTTCTGTGCCGCGTCGATGGGATTGATGTGGCCGCCGATGCCGATCGAGCGCTTTGCCACGAGGCGTTTTTCGCCCGAGCTGCCGCCGCGGGTGTAGCTGAGGTAGCGGCCGGCGTGATGAAACACGGCATAAGGGATGAGCTGCTTGTGCGTGGGATCGATCTCAGCGGCAGGACGCTCCATGAAATGGTTCGCGCCGGGGGCTAGAATGGCGTGCAGGTAACGCTCCGCATCGGGCTGGAAACCTTGAAAGCTGCCGAGTTGATCCAGAAGGGCGCGAGTGATGACGAGAACGTGTTCCATGATGAGGGCGGCGAGCATGAAGCGGCCCCATGGTGGCGCAACTGTTTCAATCCAGCCGCCAGACCGTGCCGCAGGCTCCAGCCTCGATCGTTTCGCCCGCCTCCAGCCGCAACAAGGCATCTGCACGCGCCAGCGCATGCAGCGCATGGCTCTGCTGCATGCCGCTCGATTCGAAGCGTCCCTTCACGATTCGCCCGCGAATGTAATGAGGACGATCCCCCTCATTGCGCATGGATTCCGCGACTGGCACGGGAAGCATCAACTGCTCGATTTCCGAGGCGGCAGCGCCCATCAACCGGAGCAAGGCCGGCTTCACAAAGAGCAAAAAGGTCACGAACGACGAGACAGGATTCCCCGGCAGGCCGAAGACGAAACTTTGCGGGCCTTTGGCGAACAAGAAGGGTTTGCCGGGCTTCACTTTCACCCGCCAGAGATCCGGCTCGATGCCGAGCTGTTTCAAAGCGGGCTTCACCTGATCGTGATCACCCACGGAGACACCGCCGCTGAGGATCACCGCATCGTGCGAGGTCGTGAGATGCTGCAAACAGCGTGTCGTGACCTCCAAATCATCCATGCAATGCTCCGTCGTGACCTCCGCGATGCCGAGACGGCGCAGCAGGCTCGCCAGCATGATGGCGTTCGAGTTGTAAATCTGCCCCGGAGCCAGCGGACCACCGCCAGGAGGAACCAATTCATCTCCCGTGCTCAAAACCGCCACGCGTGGCATTTGAACCGTTTGGACCTCCGTGAGCCCTTGCGAGGCCAAAAGGCCCAAACGAGCCGGGGTGAGCCTCTCGCCACGTTTGATGATGATCTGGCCTGCGCACACATCCGCCCCGGCACGTCGCACGTTTTCGCCTTTTTCGACCGGTTCGAGGCAGCGGATGCTTTCACCATCACGCGTCACATCCTCCTGCATGATCACCGCATCGGCTCCGCGTGGCAAAGGAGCCCCGGTGAAGATCCGCACGCAGGTTCCCGGCTCGCAAACCAGTCCCAAATCACGCCCGGCAGGCTGCTCGCCCTGCACCGGCAGGCGTTCGAGCATCGCATCCGCCGCCCGCAGCGCATAGCCATCCATCGAAGACTGGTCAAAACCCGGAATCGGCACCGTTGCGATCACATCACGACCCGCGAATGCATCCAAAGCCTCCGCGAGCGGCATCGTTTGAAGCCCCAGCGGACCCACCGCCGCCAGCACACGTTGCAAAGCCTCGCTTTCTGAAATCATCGGATCACCGGCGGCAAGGTGGAAGGATCGGACTGGGGCTCCGTGGGGGCGGGCAAAGACGGTTCGGTCCGTGACGACGGACTGGACGGAAACTGAATCTCCGGGATCGGCGCGGGGCGCTCGATGGGCATTTCAACGGACGGGGCAGGGGAGGTCGGCTGTCCGTCGGGCGTGGCAGGCACTGCGGGCAGCGTGTCGGACTCCTGGATTTTTTGCAGCGCCAGGCTGCCCACGACCGGCGTGCCTTCTTTGATGTCCGCCGTGAGGTAATTGCCCTTCCGTTCGGGCGTCACGACGAGCTTTGATTTGTTGCCGCTGGAGTCGAGGGCGATCAATTCGACGCCAGCGTCGAGCGTCGGCCGCGAGTCGCAATGGATCAGCACGTAGTTTTGCTCCGGGTTCACCATTTCGATGGTGCCGATCAGCAGCGCCTGGCCCACGCGATTGTCCTGGAGCTTCTTGAGAGGCTTCTGCAAGGCCTTGCTGGCCAGATGGCTGCATCCTGGCAGGCAAAGCATCAGCAGGCATGAAAAAAGGAAAACGCGCATGAGCAGGATGGAAGCGCACCTCGGCGAGGATGTCCAGCCTCACGAAGCACTGGTCAAATCCATGGCGGCCTGTCAGGATGACCTCAATGGACGACATCAATCCCTATGCGGCCCCCAAGGCCGAACTGCTCCCCACCGATGCGGATGCCAGCCGGACTCGTTTTGAGCATTTGCGCACGGAGGGGCATGCGAAGGCGCTTGGATGGCTCCTGGCCGCCATCTCGATCACGTCGTTGTTTGCTGACTGGCTGGCGAAGAAGTTTCGTTGGATGGACTTCAGCGTTGAGCCCGGACTGTGGGCCATTGGCTGGGATGCCTGGGTGATCTCCATCGTCGCAGCCCTGGCGGGTGTGGGTTTGATCCGGCTCCATGCCCGGGCATGGTGGCTCGCGGTGTTCTGGTCCGCGGGGCTGGGATTGGCGAATGTCATCAACCTCCCGTCATCGCTCGTGGGCATGGTGTTTCATGCCGCTGTCCTCCGCTTTTTGTTTCTGACGCCCACCCGGCGGGTGCTTCATCCCTCGTATGCGCATGTGCTGAGGCTGACTCCGCACATTCCATCCACCACTGCGACGTGGATTCGCCCCGTGTTGCTGCTGTTCGTCATGTGGGCGGGGTTCATGCTCTGGCTCACGGTCAGGTAAGCCACCAGTTCGTCAGGGGTGAAAAATTCCTCTTCTCAAAACCGGGGCAATCTGCTGTGATTTTGGCACGCAGCAAAAATAACCAACTATGCCTGCCGCAGCGACGACACCTTTGACATGGGGGATGAACGGCCTCGTTTGGGGCCAGGAGGGAGCTGTTTGGGGTGGTGCCACTGCCAGTTCAACCACTCCACCCACCTATCCCATGGCCACCAGTAATCGTGTCGCCCTCGACATCACCGCCGCCCAGTTGCAGACCTTCCTTGACGCCATCGCCGAGGCCTCTGCCGTCCTGCCTGCCGCTCCTTCCCTCTCCTCGGAGGATCGCCAGGAGATCTCCACCATCGGCACCCGCCTCCAGCCTTTTGATGATGCCGTGGCGGAGGTGGTGCCGCAGTTTCCCCAGCTCGTGCCCGCCTACCTGAGCACGCCGGAGGCGGTCAAGGACCGGGCGGACCGTCTCAAGCTCGGCCAGATGATGCTGGCTGTTTCCACGTTGTCTGAAAAGCTGCGTGACTTTGACATCCTCGTCGGTGCGGACCTCTTCGATTACGACCACGGGGTCTTTTACACGGCGCGTGATGCGGTCAAGCGTGGCAGCATCTCCGGGGCGGACACCGCGCTGGACCAGATGGAGGCCGCTTACCCGCGACGTGGCAAGAAGACCCCTGCTCCTGCGCCTCCGCCCGCCCCTTGAGCAGGCATGTGCTGTCCTGCTGAGTGGGTGGCCTCTCCCTTTGTCGGTGGGTGCATGCCCCTCTGGAAAGGGGTGGGGATCCCTTTCCAGAGGGTGAGGCAGGCAGGCAGCAAGGCATGCCGAGGGCTTGATTCCAGCCAGCCGATCCCTTCGCCAAGGGGGCGGCGGGGTTGCCAGAGGCCTCCCCAGCCCTTGGTGAGGGGTTCCGCACCCCTTGATGAGGGGGTATGCACCCCTTGGTAAAGGGTTACGCACCCCTTGGTGAAGGGTTCGAGAGCACTTGGACAAGGGGGCAGGAGGCCCCAAACCTGCCGCCAGAACCCTTTTTAGTGCCATTTGAGCCCTTTTTTCTCAAAAACGAACCTTCCGATGCCCTCCGTGCGCAGCTTCACGGCCTCGTCGAGCTCATCACCAGCATACCCAAGGGTGACAAAGGCGATCCCGGCCAGAATGGGAATGATGGCGGGCCGGGACCGGAGGGCCCGCCGGGGCCGCCCTTTGCGCAGGCCTCGACCCGGCAATGAGCTGATCCTCGCGCTGCGACAAAATTGAAGCAGCAAAAAAGATTTACAGCCCGGCGACGGGAAGGTACAACCCGCCTCGAACTTTCACCCCTTCTTCTCCTATCGAGTAGCTTTCTCTCCACATCGAATTCTGCGCAGTCGGAATTCTTCAAACGGCAACACTGGAATCTGGAAAATTCAAAACACGCCGAGCGACCATTCGAGTGCGCACCCCATCGGGTGCGCCTTGGATGTCGCTTCGCTCCAAGGCCCTTCCAGAGCCTCAGTGTTGGGTGCTCCAAGGTGTCACCCCTGCTGGAGGGAAAAGTCCCAAGCAGAGCCCAAACCGAAATCCTTGGTTCACGATCATCCAAGACGCTCTGCATGAAACCACCCTCACGACTCCAACCCGCAGGCCTGTTAGGTCTGTTGTTCTTGGCTCCAATAGTCGGAGCCTTCGCCCAAGACACCTCGAAGCTGATTCCCAATCCGCGCATTCTGTTTTCCAGCACGGTGCGCAAGGCGGATGGCGGGACGACGACTTACCAGCACATCGCGCCTCCGACGGCGGAGCAGCTCGCAGCACTGGCGGCGGCTCAGCAGCCGGCTGCGACGGCTCCTTCCGCGCCTTTGCCACCGCTGTTGAACCTTACGGCGCGGGTGTATGAAGGTTCGCTGACGGAGCTCCGGTGGGTGCATCAGGGCATCGAATGCCGTGCGTGGAGCAGCGTGGATTTCCGTCTGTTGGAGGCGATTCCGCAGTTTGAGCAGGATGGAGTGACGCGGCGGCTTTCGTCGATCACGATGACGCATCGTCAACCTCCGGCGGGGGTGGTTTTGCAGCGTCCATGGCCGCAATTTCCGGCGGAGGTGCTCGCGGCGGTGCCGCAGGGGCTGCGGGCGTGGTATGTGCTGATGGAGTTTGGCGGCACAGCAGCGATGGAATCGGAGGCCTGCGCGGCGGTGGATGCGCTGCATCGCTATGTGGAGGTGCATTGGGAGGCGTTGCAGGCTCGCAGGACGGAACGTGAGGCTCAAAAGGCGGCGGACGCGGCTTACAAGCTGGCACACCCTGAGCCGCCTCCACCTCCGACGAACACGATCATCCAGTTTTGGAAGGAGGGGCAGCCATGAGAGCAGGGCGAAAAGCGCAGGGCGCATGGAGCCGGAGTTTGCTGGCGATGGTTTTGATGGCGTGCGGTGCCTTCGGGCAGACGGCGGATGATCCTGGTGAAGGGCTGCGAGCGGAACTGGGTGGCACTGGTGGAAGTATGAGCGTTCGCTGGTGGGGTAAAACAGGCACAACATACTTCATGCAGACGAGCACCACTCTCTATCCTTGGGACTGGTCCTACCTGCCTGTCGTGGAGGCAGGAGGAAATGCGGTGCAATCCTACGGCCTGCCAATCACTCAGGAGCGGTTGTTTGTCCGGCTGGTTTGTTGTGACCATGTTTACACCACCGCCACACCCGGCGAGGCTGACTTCGATGAGGATGGTTTGACGAATGCAGAAGAGCTGGCACCCGGGCTCGGGACTGATCCTCTCAGGGCAGACACGGATTTAGACGGGTATTCAGATTCGGAGGAGGTGGCAGCAGGCACCAATGCCACGAACCCCAATTCCAACACAGGAAGTAAAGGCGTGGAGAAAGGCGGCGTGGAGAAGCCGGTTTTCCTGTTCGGTTATGAAAAAACGGTCAGCAATGACTGGTATTCTTCCTCGACATCGAATTCACAGGCCTATTGGTTTGATAGCACGCCCACCAGCGGGAGCACCACTTATCAGGGCTTCTCTCCGCAATATGAGTCCCGTTTGGCGGGACTTGCCTATCCCTCGCCATCCGAGATGTTCAAATTGATGACTCTGGGAAACAGGGCGCTTTCGGAGGCATGGTTGCACACCTCCGCAGTGGTGGGCCGGGCCTACATCAAACACCGCCGGGTCAGTCTGGCTACCACCAGCCGGGGTGATGTCCAGCCCTGGGTGGTGACAAGGCAGTGTCTTCTTTTCAACAGCTCGCTGGCGAACGACCAGCCAGCTTCCGCCGCCACGTTTGGTGACACCAGCTTGGTGCAGCTGGACATCCCCAAGGACGGGGAGGTTTCAACCTCGGTGGATTTGGAACCGGCTATCGAAAGCGGCTTCATGAACAGAAAGGCACTTGTCATCCCCGAGGTGGCGGGATGGAGCACCACCACCGATACCATGACCACGCTGGGCGGCAAACATGGCGTCAGCGCGGGCATCCCTGACTATTGGATCATGCTGCCGAAAGACACGCCTAAAGTGATTTCGGTCGGTTCCAGTCTCGATACAGCAGGGCTCCGCACCGCCTACCGCTTCTCAGGGGAGGTGCAGGCCACG
>JAEUHK010000072.1 GCA_016795465.1 Verrucomicrobiaceae bacterium
AACAGGGCTAGGACAAGGCGGAAGAGCATGGGGCAGGAGATGAGTCGAAAGGGTGGCTTTTCAGCGTGCACGGGCCCTGTTAAAACCGCTCTCCATCGCCGGCCTTGCAGTGATTCTGCGAAGCACGGCCGAACGAGAAGCTCGGCGCTTTCCAAAACAAACGGCGCATGCTATTACCGTGGCTCGCATGTTCTCTCCCGCTTTTCGTCATGCCATGCTGCTTTGCCTCTGCGCCATCCTAGCGCGGGCGGAGGCGCCGTTTGGCATTCATGTGGTGGATGAGCACTCGGGTCGCGGCGTGCCGCTCGTCACGCTGCGCACGACGAATCACATCAGTCTTACGACGGACAGCGCGGGATGGATCGCCTTCGATGAGCCGGGCCTCATGGAGCGTGAGGTGCACTTTACCGTTAGCAGCCCGGGCTATGCGATCGCGAAAGATGGCTTCGGCTTTGCCGGCGTGCGGCTCACGCCGAAGCATGGCGCGAAGGCGGAGGTGAAGATCATGCGCACGAGCATCGCCGAGCGTCTCTATCGCATCACAGGGCAGGGGATCTACCGTGACAGCACGTTGCTCGGCCTCGAAGCGCCCTTGCCCCGGCCAAATCTCTTCGCGGACGTGATGGGGCAGGACTCCGTGCAGGTCGCTGAGTGGAAGGGCAGGCTCTTCTGGCTGTGGGGCGACACACAACGGCCGAACTACCCTCTCGGCAATTTTCACACTACTAGCGCCTGGAGCGATCTGCCGGAGAAAGGCGGGCTCGATCCGAAGGACGGCATCCACTTTGAATACCTCACCGATGAAGCCGGCGCCGTGCGCAAGATGCTGCCGATCAACGAACCCGGCGCGGTGTGGCTCTTTGGCCTGCTCGTGTGCAACGACGCGAATGGCGCGGAGCATCTCGTGGCGCATTACTCGCGCTGGAAGGATCTCGGCAAGCGGCTGGAGCATGGCATTGCCGAGTTCGACGAAGAAGAAAACCGCTTCCGCCGAGTGGCCTTGCTGGGCGAGGAATTCACGTGGCAGCATCCGCAAAACAACACGGTGCGTGCCCGCGGCACCGGCGCGGATGGCGTGGAGCGCGATTACTTCTACTTCGCCACGCCGTTTTGCGTCACCCGTGTGCCCGCGACCTATGAAGACGTGCAAAACACCTCCAGCTACGAGGCCTTCACCTGGTCCGCCGAGATGAAGGAGCACGTCTGGCAGCCTAGCGAGCCTCTCACGCAGGAGGCGGAGGCCGCGCTGATCAAGGAAGGCAAGCTCGCGAAGGACAAAGCCTATCTTCAGGTCAAAGACGGGACGTCAGGGCAGCCCGTGACGCTGCATGGCGGCAGTGTGCATTGGAATGCGCATCGCCACCGATGGATCATGATTGCCGTGCAAAAGGACGGCAAAGAATCGCACCTCGGCGAGGTGTGGTATCTCGAGGCCAAACAGATCGAAGGCCCGTGGCGCAAGGCCGTGAAGGTCGCCAGCCATCCACGATACTCATTCTACAATCCCAGCCACCATGCCTTCTTCGATCAGCAGGGCGGGCGATACATTTACTTTGAAGGCACTTACACGGAGACTTTCTCCGGTAATCCCGTGGCCACGCCGCGCTACGATTACAACCAGCTCATGTACCGCCTCGATCTCGACGATCCGCAGCTCAAAGCGGCGCAGGAATGAGAGTGCAGGGCGAATGGCACACGGGCATCAAGCGCCCAGCTTCCGATACAGACGCTCCAGCGCCTCCGGGCTGCGACACGCGATCACGGCTTGGGCGAGGATGCTCGCGACATCGAGGCGGGAGATCTTCACGCCTTGAAGTAACTGCTCCCACGAGGTGGAGCGCATTTTAGCCACGGTTTGAATGCCCAGCAGCAGTGGCAGGGCGGTGGCGTAGCGCAGTTTGCCGTGTGCCACATGCTTCACATAGCTCAGGCCGCCTTCGAGATGCTCCACGCAGGTTTGCAGCCAGCGCCGCCACTCGGCTTGAAGCTGGTCTTGCTCGCATGGCAGGTAGCAGCGGCCGTCGCGGGTATCCTCGCCGATGTCGCGCAGGATGTTGATGAGTTGCAGGCCTTTGCCCATGCGGGCACCCCAGGCCTGCATCTGCGCCGTCGTGACTACCGGATCGAGTGAGGAGGGCAGTTCGCTGGCGCAGAGCTGGGTCCAAAACTCGCCCACACAGCCCGCCACGAGCCAGGTATATTCATCCAGCTCGGTGTCATTCGCGAGGCGGCGCAGCTTTCCATCGGAAGGGAAGCGGCGAATGTCGAGCATCTGGCCGTCGATGATGTGCTCCAGCACGCTTTGAATGGCCGCGAGAGGTCGCGAAGCCATCGTGCGCAGCCAGGCAATGCCATCGGCAAATTTTTCCATCAGCCTCCGCTCCGCCTCATCGCTCTGTTTCGGACAAAACTGCTCGCGAAGCATTTGTGCGAGGTTTTCGCCGTTGCCGCCCTCCTTCACCAGCGCCCGATACTGCTCCAGACAGTCCAGCCGGACAGCTACGTCCACACTCGCCGTGTCCGCGATGGTGTCCGCTGTCCTTGCGAGCAGGTAGGCGAGCGAAATCGGCTCCCGCAGCTCCTTCGGCAGCGCCTTTAGCGTGAGATAAAACGACCGCGACACCGCCGCCAGCAACTGGCCGCCAAGTTCTCGTTCATGATGGGTTTCGTCGGACATCCGGCAGGTCGAGGAGTGTTGGAGTAGTGGAGTGTTGGAGCCGTGCTATAGCATCTCCCCATCACTCCACCACTCCATTACTCCATCACCTCGTCTCCCTTGCGCCACCTCTACGTCCACATCCCCTTCTGCCACCGTATCTGCCCCTATTGCAGCTTTCACAAGCACACGCCGGGTGGGACGGACATGACGGCGTTCGTCGATGCGCTGCTCAAAGAAGTCGGAAAACAGCCGCTGAAGCCCGAGACCATCTTTTTCGGCGGCGGCACGCCCACCATGCTGAGCGACACTCATTTGGAGCGGTTGCTGCGAGGCCTAAAAGAGCGTCTCGACCTCAGAGAACTGGTCGAGTTCACGATGGAGGCCAATCCACGCACCGTGACACCTTCCAAAGCGGCGCTCATGCGAGAGCTGGGCGTCACACGGGTCTCCCTCGGTATCCAGGCCTGGGACGATGCCACACTCAAAACGCTCGGTCGTGATCACTCGCCCGCCGAGGCCGAGGAAACGTGGCAGGTGCTGCGCGAGGCGAATTTCCCCAGTTTGAACCTCGACGTGATGTTTTCGATTCCCGGCCAGGAACTCGAAACCTGGCGTCAAACCCTCGAGCATTCTCTTTCGCTGAAACCAGACCACATCTCGGCCTACAACCTCAATTATGAGGAGGACACCGACTTCTTCCGTCGGCTCCAAAAAGGCGAATTCAGCACCGATGAAGGTCGTGATGCCGATTTCTTCCATCTCGCCATCGACCTGCTCGAAGCGGATGGCTTCGAGCACTACGAAATCTCCAACTACGCCAGGTCCGGCCATCGCAGCGCCCACAACGAGGCCTACTGGCTCGGCGCGGACTACCTCGGCATCGGCCCAGGAGCCTTTTCCACACTCGAAGGTCGCCGCTGGAAAAACGTGCCGGACACGGATCGCTACATCGCCCTCACGCTCGCCGGTGAAAGCACCGCGACTGACGTCGAAGTGCTCACTGATGAAAACCGCCGCACGGAACGCTTCGGCCTCGAACTGCGCACGAAGCGCGGTTTGCCGCTCAATCTCATCGCCCCCGACCAGCGCCGCATGCTCGATACGCTGCGGGATCAGGGCCTGCTGGAGTATGATGGTGCCTTCGTGCGCCTGACGCGCACAGGCAAGCCTCTCGTCGATCCCATCGCGGTGGCGTTGATGGGGTGAAGCCGCTTCTTATTTCGGCTGCGACTGCTTTTTGACCTCATCTGCGAGCTTTTCGACCTGCTCCTGCAAGCGGCGGACCTGCTGATGAAGCTCGGCAAGCTCACCACCAGGCGCTCCGCCCTTTTGCGCGGCTGCCGCGTGCTCGCGCTTCGCATGCTCCTCCATGCGGGCCACATTTTCCGCCACGTCATGCATGCCCGCGGCATGCAGGTGCTGCACAGCCTGTTTGAGGTGCTCCAGCTTTTCCGGGCCAGGGCCTGCTGCCTTCATCGGCGGATGCTTGGCGTGTTTTCCGCCCTCGGGAGCATTCTTCATCCGCAGCTCGTGCATCTCGCGGCGCAGCTTCTCGGCCTTTTCGGCCAGTTCGCGCGCCTCCTCTAATCGGCCGACGTTTTTGGCGTCGCGGGCTTTTTCCATGAGCTGCTCAAAAGCCTGCTTCGGGTTCCCTTGCGCCTCCTGGGCAGAAATCAGGCCGCAAGTCGCGGCAAGGACGGTGAGGATGAGGGTGGTTGGTTTCATAGCAGGCTCTGAAACGTGCCAAAAGGTCTTTTGTCTTGCACGGATTGCAGGAAGTCATTCGTGACCCTTAGCGGTCCTCCAAGAGTAGCCGATAGATTGAATCAGCCTTCTCCAGCCAGTGCGAGTACTTCCGCGATCTGTCGTTCGCTGAGATAAAATCCGGCTTTCTCCTTCAAGCGGCTCAAAAGGGGGCGAAGCGTCTGGATCAGGCTTTTTTGGCGGGCCTGTAACAACACACCGAGGATACCAAAGCACGAGAGGTTAAGCTGTTTGGCGGCGGCGCGGCCTTTGCGCTCATCCATCAGGAGGAGGTCGGCCTTGATCTCCATCGCCAGGGCGATGGCGTCGCTTTCGCCTGCATCCAGCTTCGCCCCGTCCAGCCAGTCATTCAGTGACGTGCCGGGTTCGCGAATCTGAATGAAGCCGGGAAACGCTAGCTGCTCAAACCGTGGATAGACCTTCACAGCCCGCACAAACTCATCGGCGACTGTTTTCGGCACGAGGATTTTCCCGTAGAGCTGCCAGAGCAGGTCCTCCTCGCCAATCTGGCAGAGATTCAGCAGCACCGAGGTGTCCGCGATGACGATCATGCGCCGGCTTGGAGTGCTTTCAGCGTAGCCATGTCATCCATGAGCATCTCATCGGTATAAGAAGAGATGTGCCGGTCTGCCAATGCGGCCTGAAACCCAAAAAAATCCAATCCTGCCACGGCGGCGGCTGCCAGCTTGCTCAGCGCTCCACGTGCAAACATGGAGCAGGCCAGATCAATGCGGGCTTCAGCCGGGCTGAGTTCTAACGAGCAGGCGTCGTCAGGAAGTGTGAGAGTCAGTGTCATGCCGGGAAGATGCTCGTTTCCCCCGCGCAAGCAACCGCCTCGTCATCCCCACCCTCCCGCATGGACGATCCCGCCCTGTCGGCCGCCAGCGCAAGGATTGCGGGGTTTCGCCCGTTTTTTGCGGCCCCTTAAACCATCCCATGACCATGAAGACGCGTCTTTTCGCCTCCGTGCTTGCTTTGTCCGCCACCGCCTTCGCGCAGATGCCGAAGAAGGAGGAGGGCATTGATCCCTCGAAGCCGGTGTCGTTTTACAAGCACATCCGCCCGATCTTCCAGGCGCAGTGCAATGGCTGCCATCAGCCGGCGAAGAAGAAGGGCGATTACATCATGACGGAGTTCGCGGCGTTGCTGAAGGGCGGCGAGGAGGCGGTGGCCGTGGTGCCGGGCAAGGCGGCGGAGTCGAATTTGCTGAAGCTCATCAAACCGGATGCGCATGGCAAGGCGGAGATGCCGCAGAAGGCCGATGCGCTGCACGCGACGCAGATCGCGCTGATCGAGCGCTGGATCAATGAGGGCGCGAAGGACGACACGCCCGCGACAGCGAAGGCGCAATACGACATGGCGCATCCGCCGGTGTATGTCACCGCACCGGCGGTGACGTCGGTCGAGTATTCGCCGGATGGCGCGATGATCGCGGTGGCGGGGTATCATGAGGTCTTGATTCACAAGGCGGACGGCAGCGGCATCGTCGCGCGACTTGTCGGACTCGCGGAGCGCATTCAGAAGCTCGCGTGGTCGCCCGATGGCAAAAAAATCGCCGTCACCGGCGGCAGCCCGGCACGCATGGGCGAGATCCAAATCTGGGATGTGGCGTCGAAGAAGCTCGAACTGTCCAAATCGCTCACCTTTGACACCATCTACGGCGCGAGCTGGTCGCCGGATGGCAAGCAGCTCGCGTTTGGCTGCGCCGACAATGCCGTGCGGGCCATCGATGTGGCCACGGGCAAGGAAACGCTCTTCATGGGCGGCCACAGCGATTGGGTGCTCGACACCGTGTGGGGCGTGGATGGCAAGCACGTCGTCTCCTGCGGTCGCGACATGAGCGTGAAGCTCACCGAGGTCGCCACGCAGCGCTTCATTGATAACATCACGTCCATCACGCCCGGGGCGCTCAAAGGCGGCGTGCAGGTGCTCGCACGTCATCCGCAGCGCAACGAGGTGCTCATCGGCGGCACCGACGGCGTGCCCGCGATCTACCGCATGGAGCGCATCACGAAGCGCGTCATCGGTGACAACGCGAACCTCATCCGCAAATTCCCCGCGATGCAGGGCCGCATCTTCGGCGTCGATTTCGCGCCCGATGGCAAGCGCATCGCCGCTGGCGCGTCGTTTGAAGGCAGCGGCACGATCAACATCTACAGCAGCGAGTATTCGAGCGACATGCCGCCCGAGGTGAAAAAGATCGTCGAAACCGTGAACGGCAAAGGCAAGGAGCTCGACGACTGGATCGTCAAAGACGTGAAGCAGCTCAGCAGCACGCCGGTGCCGAGCGGCGTGTTCAGCGTGACCTTCTCGCCCGATGGCAAAATGGTCGCCGCAGCGGGCCAGGACGGCCAGATCCGACTCATCGACACCGCCACGGGCAAGATCGCGAAGGAATTCACCTCCGTGCCGCTCGTGAAGGAAAAAGTGCTCGCCGCCAGCGACGTGATCGCGGACGACACCGTGCGTGTGGACGTGAAAAAGGACGACAAGGTCGAGACGCTGCACACAGGCCCCACCGTGGCCTCCATCGAGGTCGAGCCTGCGAACATCAAGATTGGCAAGCCTTCGGAATACGCGCAGATCCTCATCACCGCGAAGATGAGCGACGGCACGCGTGCGGATGTCACTCGCATGGCGAAAATCAGCGCCGCCGCGGCCAATGTCGTGCAGATCGACTCACGCGGCATGGTTCGTCCGGACAAAGACGGTGCCACCGCCATCAACATCAGCTTCATGGGCCGCACCGCCAGCGTGCCTGCGAATGTCAGCGGCATGAATGTGGCGCTGAAGCCGGATTACGTCCGCGACATCATGCCCATCACCTCGAAGCTCGGTTGCAATCAAGGCACCTGCCACGGCGCGAAGGATGGCAAAGCAGGCTTCAAGCTCTCGCTGCGCGGTTATGATCCGATTTACGACGTGCTCGCCTACGCGGACGAACTTGCCAGCCGTCGCGCGAATGTCGCCTCGCCGGAGCATTCGCTCATGCTTCTCAAAGCGAGCGGTGCCGTGCCGCATGAAGGCGGCCAGCTCACCGTGCCGGGCGAATTGTATTATGAATCGCTCAAAGCGTGGATCAGCCAGGGCGCGAAGGTCGATCTCAAAACGCCACGCGTCACCAGCATCGAGATCAGCCCGAAAAATCCTGTCATCGAGAAGATCGGCAGCCGCCAGCAGATGCGCGTCATCGCCCGCTATGCCGATGGTTATGTCAAAGACGTCACCGCCGAGGCCTTCATGGACAGCGGCAACGGCGAAGTCATCGAAGCCGACAAGAAAGGCCTCATGACGAGCCTGCGTCGCGGCGAGGCGCCGGTGCTTGCGCGATTTGAAGGCGCCTACGCCGCCACCACGATCACCGTGATGGGCGACCGCACCGGCTTCGCGTGGAAGCAGCCAGAAACGTGGAACAAGATCGACGAACTCGTCGCGCAGAAGTGGCAGCGCATGAAGATCGAGCCCAGCGGCCTGTGCAGCGATGAGGACTTCCTCCGCCGCATCCATCTCGATCTCACCGGCCTGCCGCCGAAGCCGGAAGAAGTCACCGCCTTCCTCGCCGACAAGCGTGATGTGCGGGTGAAACGCGGCGAAGTGATCGACAAGCTCATCGGCAATCCCGACTTCGTCGAACACTGGTCCAACAAATGGGCCGACATGCTCCAGGTGAACTCCAAATTCCTCGGCACCGAAGGTGCGGCCGGTCTGCGCACGTGGATCAAGCAGCAGGTCGCCGACAACACGCCCTACGACCGCATGGCCTACCGCATCGTCACCGCCACCGGCTCGAACAAGGACAATCCCGCCGCCGCTTACTTCAAAACGGTGCGCACGCCGGAGGAACTCGTCGAAAACACCACGCACCTTTTCCTCGCCACGCGTTTCAACTGCAACAAGTGCCACGACCATCCCTTCGAACGCTGGACGATGGATCAGTATTATGAAACCGCGTCCTACTTCGCGCAGATCGGCCTTTCCGCCGATCCGAATGCGAAAAGCCAGACCATCGGTGGCACCGCCGTCGAAGGCGCGAAGCCGCTGTATGAAATCGTCGCCGACAAAAAAGACGGCGATGTGCTCCACCTCCGCACGAACAAGCCCGTCGCGCCGAAAGTGCCTTACGACACCGAACTCGTCAGCAAGGCCGCCACGTCCCGCCGCGAGGCTTTTGCCACCTGGATGACCAGCCCGCAGAACGACTACTTCGCCATGAGCTATGCGAACCGCATCTGGGGCTACCTCACCGGCACCGGCGTCATCGAACCGCTCGATGACATCCGCGCCGGCAATCCGCCGAGCAATCCTGAGCTGCTGCAATACCTCACGAACGAATTCATCCAGAGCGGCTTCAACGTGCGCCACTTGATGAAGCTGATCGCCAACAGCCGCACCTACCAGCTCAGCCTCGCCACCAACAAATGGAACGAGGACGACAAGATCAACTACAGCCACGCCAAGGCGCGTCGCCTGCCTGCCGAGGTGCTCTTTGACTCCGTCTTCGCTGTCACCGGCAGCATGCCAAACATCCCCGGCGTGCCCAAAGGCACCCGCGCTGCCGCTTTGGCCGATGCGCAGATCAAACTGCAGGACGGCTTCCTCACCAACTTCGGCCGCCCCGCTCGTGAAAGCGTGTGCGAGTGCGAACGCAGCAACGACGTGAATCTCGGCCCCGTGATGGCCTTGATGAGCGGCCCGACCGTCGGCGATGCCATCAGCGACTCGAACAACGCCATCGCGAAACTCACCGCCGAGATCAAAGATGACAAACAGCTCATCGACGCCGTCTTCATGCGCATCCTGAACCGTCACGCGACCGAGAAGGAAATCAGCGCCGCGCTCGAAAGCATGGCCGGACTCGATTCCGAGCACAAAACGCTCGCCGCCACGCTCCAGGCCAAGGAAGTCGAGCAAAAGCCCGTCATCGCCAAAGCCGAGCAGGATCGCGTTTTGGCCATCAAAGCCGCTGAAACCGAACTCACGGCCTACAAAGCCAAAATCGCCCCCGAAATCGCGAAGAAGGAAGCCGCACGCCAGGCCGCCATCAAAGCCGCCGAAGCCAAAGTGAAGGCCGCTTTTGACACCGCGCCCGCCAATCAGCCGAAGTGGGAAAACTACCTCGATCTCACCACCGAATGGCAATTGCTCGATCTCAAAGTGCAACGCGCCGGCGGCGTCGAGAAACTCGAACGTCTCCCTGATGGCAGCTTCCTCGCCACCGCGTTGCCCGAAGGCAAGCAAAGCGCCGGAAACTACCTCCTCCTCGGCAAATCCGATCTCCAAGGCATCACCGGCATCAAACTCGAAATGCTTCCCGATGACCGCCTGCCCTCCAACGGCCCCGGCACCGCTCCCGATGGCAATTTTGTCCTCGGCGAACTCGTCGTCACCACCGACGCCGCCGACGCGAAACGCAAACGCGGCTCCGGCGTCGCCCAAACGCTCAAAAACCCCAAAGCCGACTTTGAGCAGGCCAACTTCCCCGTCACCGAAGCCCTCAAAAAAGGCAATCGCGACCGCGGCTGGGCTGTCAGCCCCGACACCGGCTTCCGTCATGAGGCCATCTTCAGCTTCGAGAAGCCCGTCAGCAACGAAGGCGGCACCAGCTTCAGCATCCAGATGACCAGCAACTTCCAGAACGGCCGATACAACCCCGGCCGCTTCCGCCTCTGGGTCACCACCAGCCCCACCATCCGCTTCGGCGTCCCCAAAACCGTCGCCGACGCCGTGAAAGCGATGAAACGCACCCCCGAGCAAACCGCCGACCTCACCGCCCACTTCCTCAACCAATTCCGCCCCTACCAAACCGAGCGCAAAACCCTCGCGAATGCCAAACGCCCGCTTCCGGTCGATCCCCAACTCATCGCCCTCGAAACCAAGCACACCGAGTCGCAAAAGCCCATCGCCCTCGACCCCAAACTCATCCAACTCCGCCGCGACAGCGACCTCAGCGCCAAACAACTCACCAACAAGCGCCTCACCGCCGCGCAGGACTTGGCCTGGGCGCTGATCAACTCACCGGCGTTCTTGTTTAATCATTGATCTTGAATGCCGGCCCGAGATTAATCGGGCGCATGGAAGGGCAACAAACTCCCGCAGAAGTCGGGCGAGACTACGAGAGGTTCATTGGCTATCTCTATGAGACAGCAGGGTGGAATGTGGTCTATCGCGGCATCCTTCGAGGCATGGCTGATCGAGGGAGAGATTTGGTTTGCTGGAGCGGCTCCAAGGTTCACATCGTTCAATGTAAGCGTTGGTCGGCAGCGAACCCGATTAAGGCCGAGATTGTTCATGACCTGATCAAAACGACGGCTGAATACGTCGCCAAAAAGCATTCCGATGATCAGTTGGGTTTCGAGTGGCCGGAAGCCGCCAGCAAGAGTGTTCGTGCGGTTCTTTTCACCACTGGAATTCTCCAATCTGACGCCGCAGCGGTGGCGCGTTTGAACAGAGTGATCATACGAGATCGCTACGCATTTAAGGCGTATCCGAAGATAAAGTGCCACCACACCTCTCTGGGCAAAAAGGTCTACCTGACTCCTGCCTGTTACTCATACGACTCCATCTCCGTTAGATCACTTCGAGGTGACTGCTACGTGTATAGCGAAACCGAAGCGCTCTCGCTTGGCTTTGAGAAACACGAAGAGAACATGGCGCTCTTTGCAGCCAAAAAGCGCACCATCAGATCAGGTGATGAATTCAAGCCTGATCAGACGCCATCTTTCCTGTTCCGCCTCAAAGCATGGCTATTTGGTTTGAAGCACGGGCTATAAAACAGGGCATCCGAGTAGCCAGTGATTGGGCTGGCGCACTCCAGGACGCTTCGCGGGATTCACGCGATGCGCAGACACAGCCGCAAACCTCTTTGACACCGCGGCGTCGCCACGCCAAGCGGAGGCATGTTCTTCGATACTCACACGCACCTTGGCAGCCGCCAGTTTGACGCGGACCTGCCTGCCGTGCTCGAGCGTGCTCGTGCCGCGGGCGTCTCGCGGATGGTGGCTCCGGCGGTGGATCTCGACAATGCCCGCAAGCTGCTCGCCATCGCGGAGAAGGAACCGGATGTCCGCGTGGCGGTGGGCATCCACCCCTGTGATGTGGACACGGTGAGCGGAGACGCCTGGGTCGATGAACTGCGCGAGCTGGCCCGGCATCCCAAGGTCTGCGCCATTGGGGAGATCGGGCTCGATTACTTTCATGCGCCGCCGGAGGGCTGGACGGTGGAAACGTGGCGTGCGCACCAGGCCGCGGTGCTGGACCAGCAGCTCACTTTGGCCGCGGAACTGGGCCTGAACGTCATTTTGCACAACCGCGAGAGCTGGGACGACCTCGTGGCTCGCGTGATGCCCTTCACCGGGCGGCTGCGGGGCGTGTTTCACTGCTTCACGGGCAGCATCGAGCAGGCGCGGCCGCTGCTGGAGGCCGGGCATCTGATTTCCTTCACCGGCATCGTGACCTTTAAAAATGCCGGAATCATCGCCGAAACAGCCAGGCAGGTGCCAGCCGGTCACTACATGCTGGAGACGGATGCGCCCTACCTGGCCCCGGTGCCGCACCGGGGGAAGCGCTGCGAGCCTGCCTTCGTGGCGGACACCGCTCGCGGGGTGGCCGCCCTCCGCGGCGTGAGCGCGGAGGAGGTGGCGGCGGACACCTCCCGGACGGCGCTGGGCTTTTTCCGGGGCTGGGAGGCGGCCTGAGGGAGCCCGCCCGCCCCCCAGGATTCCAGTTTGACAGGCCGGGGTGAGCGTCTATTCTCGCCGCCCTTTCCCCCGCCCCCTTTATGGCCAACATCCGCTCCGCTGAAAAGAACATCCGCAAGACCGCCGCCCGCACCGCGCACAACCAGACGGTGAAGAGCCGCATGCGCACTCTCCGCAAGAACGTGCTGACCGCCGTCGAGAAGAAGGATGCCACCGCCGCCAGCACGAGCCTGAGCGCTTTCGCCTCCGCCGCTGACAAGGCCGCCAAGACGAACGTCATCAAGAAGAACACCGCTTCCCGCCTGAAGAGCCGCCTCGCGCTCAAGGTCGGTGCGCTCACGAAGTAATCTTCGCTGTTCTCCATCCCTTTCCAAACGGCGTCTCCGCAAAGAGACGCCGTTTTTTGCGTTTGAGGGCCAGTTTGAGCTTTCCGCATTTCATCTTTTATCTTTTCATCTCGCCTCCGCATGACCCGCCACCGCATCTCCCCCACCGGCCCTGAGTTCTCCCGCCTCATCTACGGCACCTGGCGCATCCTCGACGATGAGGACGCCGCGAACAAGACACCGCAGGCGCTCCTGAATCGCTTCAAGGCCTGCGTGGACATGGGCATCACCACGCTCGACACCGCGGAGATCTACGGCCTTTACCTCGTTGAGGAGGCCATCGGCGGTGCGTTGAAGCTCGACAAGGCTTTCCGCGACAAGATCGAGATCGTCACGAAGTGCGGCATCTATGTCCCGTGCAGCTTTCATCCCGAGCGCAAGACCGCGCACTACAACGTCACCGCGCAGCGCATCATCAAAAGCGCCGAGAAATCCCTCCGCCTCATGGGCATCGACCACATCGACCTGCTGCTCGTGCATCGCCCGGACTGGCTGACGAGCGCCGATGAGACCGCTGAAGGTCTCAACAAGCTGCTCAAAGACGGCAAGATCCGCTCCGCCGGTGTCTCGAATTACAACGTGCATCAATTTGAGCTGCTGAACTCCCGCATGGACCAGCCGCTCGTCACCAATCAGGTCGAGTTCAGCCTCCTGCACATGGACCCGATCTACGACGGCGTTTTCGATCAATGCCAGCGTCAGCGCATTTTGCCCATGGCATGGTCTCCGCTCGCCAAAGGTGCCCTCATGGCCAAGGACGAGTCCGCCGCGGCCCGCCTGCACGAAAAGGCCGCCGAGCTCAGTGCGAAGTATGGCGGTGCCACGCTCGACCAGCTCGCCTACGCCTGGATCATGGCGCATCCATCCTGCCCGCTGCCGATCATCGGCACGAACAAGCTCGAACGCATCCAGGCCTGCGCCAAGGCTGCGGAGATCAAACTCGAGCGCGAGGACTGGTATGCCCTGTGGGTCGCTGCAAAAGGTCATGGCGTGCCGTAAAGCCTGAAACGCCGCCATTCGGGCCTTCGTTGGAGAGCGCATCATGCGTCTCGCCCTGCTCTTTCTTCTTTCGGCACTCGTTGTCCACGCCGCCGACCGCCCGAACGTCCTCTTCATCTACGCCGACGATCAAAACTACCGCACCGTCGGCTGTTATCCCGAATCATGGCCGTGGGTGAAGACGCCCCACATCGACGCGCTCGCTAAAAACGGCATCCGCTTTCACGCTGCCTACCTTGGCTCGTGGTGCATGCCTTCGCGAGCCACTTTGCTCACGGCTCGTCATCCGCATGCCATCGAGAGCATGTCGATGGAAGGCCAGTATCCCGGCAGCAAATACGATCCGGCGAAGACGCCCTTCATTCCCGCCGAGATGCGCAAATCGGGCTACCACACCGCGCAGATCGGCAAGTGGCATACCGGCACGGACAGCGGCTGGGGGCGCGACTGGGACCATCAGATCGTCTGGAACCGTCCGAAGCATCCGGAGAACGCCGGCGCCTATTACGAAACGCAGATTCTCAGCATCGACGGCGTCGAAAAGACTGTCGAAGGCTATCCCGCCGACAATTACACCCAGTGGTCGCTCGACTACATCCGCGGCAAAAATCGCGACACGTCGAAGCCGTGGTATCTCTGGCTCTGCTACGGCAGCATTCACGGCCCGTCGAAGCCTGCGAAGCGCCACCTCGGCATGTACAAGGGATCGCCCGTTGAGGTGCCTGCGGACATGTTTCCGCCGCGTGAAGGCAAACCGGCCTACCTCGACAACATGCAAGCCTGGGTGCGCGGTGAAGATGGCTATCCCGTCACGGGCAAAGGCGGCGAAAAATTCGGCGAGAGCAAAAAGGGCAAGCGCTACGACGAATGGGTTCACCAGATGAATGAATGCGTGCCTGCTATCGATGAGGGCGTGGGCCAGCTCATCGCCGCGCTCAAAGAAACCGGCCAGTATGACAACACGCTCATCATCTACACCGCGGATCAAGGCTTCGGCATGGGCCACCACGGCTTCCGCACGAAGCTCGCACCCTACGACGCGAACTATCGTTCTCCGCTCATCGTGTCGATGCCAAAACGATTCCCCTCGGACAAGGTTTGCGCCACGCCTGTCAATGCCACCGATTTGATGGCCACCATCATCGCGATGATGGGCGTGAAGGCCCCGCTGCCCGTCCACGGCCGCGACCTCACGCCGCTGCTCAAAAATCCCGCCATGAACTGGCCCCACGCCTGCCTCTACGAGCACATGGGCAATCAATACGGCTCCACGGCCGTTGAAACCGTGCGCACGCATCGCAAACAAGAAAACTACCAAGGCGTGCCGATGTACACCGCCGTGGTGCAGAACGGCTGGAAGCTCATTCACTACCTCGATGGCGAGTCTGGCGAGGAGCTTTACGATTTGAACAAAGACCCCGAGGAGCTTCGCAACCTCATCAAAGACTCCACGCATGCTGCGCAGGCTCAAAAGCTGCGTCAGGCGATGAAGGCCGAGCTTGAACGTGCCGAAGCACCTTTCGCAGTGGGCCTGGAGTGAGTCGTGGGCATAAAAAAACCGCAGCCCGTGGGGCTGCGGTTGGAGTCGTCAAAGTGTGCCTGAGGATTACAGGGACTTCTTGAGAGCGGAAGAGGGCACGAAGCGCACGGACTTCGAGGCCTTGATCTTCATCGAAGCGCCAGTCTTCGGATTGCGGCCGGTGCGGGCCTTGCGGCTGATGGGCTTGAAGGTGCCGAAACCGATCAACTGAACGGGGCCCTTCTTCACGCCTTTGGCGATGGAGGTAAGGACGGCCTCAAGAGCGTCGCCAGCGGCACGCTTGGAGGTTTCGCCGCCGAGGGCTTTCTGCACTTGTTCGATGAGCTGAGCTTTGTTCATGATTGAGGAGTGGTGTTTGTTGGTTGCTGTTCCCGCCCTTTATTTATGCGGGATTCAGACGATCTATGACGTGTTATTCGCGTTCCCGTCAAACATAAAAATCACACCATGCCTGCCGAACACTCTGCGCAAATTTTGAAAAACTTCTTGCTCGCCGAAGCCGCTCCTTCCCTGCATCCCAGCGCCTTCATCGCTCCCGGAGCCGTTGTTCTCGGTGACGTGCAGATAGGCGCGGAGTCGAGCGTCTGGTGCACCGCCGTGCTCCGTGGTGACATCAATCGCATCGTGCTCGGCTCGCAGACGAATGTGCAGGACGGCAGCGTGCTGCATGTGAGCGATGACTTTGCCTGCATGCTCGGAGACCGCGTCACCGTGGGGCACCGTGCCGTCGTGCATGCCTGCACCGTCGGAGACGAGGTGCTCGTGGGCATGGGGGCCATCATTCTCGATGGGGCGCAGATCGGCCCGCGCAGCATCATCGCTGCCGGGGCGCTCGTCACAAAGGGCACGGTCGTCCCGGAGGGCTCGCTTGTCGTCGGCTCGCCTGCCAAGGTCGTGCGCCCTCTTTCACGCGAGGAGATGGCCGCGAATGCCAGGCTGGCGCTCAAGTATGTCGAGCTCTCACGCCGTTACATCGGCATGGGGCTGCACGCGGGGGCGTGAGATAAAACGAACGCGTCATTTGCCATCCGGCCATGCTGCGATTTAATCCGCCGCATGAATTCCGAAGTCGTCGAAGTGCAGGTGCGGGCCGTTTTGCCATTGGAGGGCAGTTTTGCCGTCTTCCTGGGCAACCTGGAAAAGGTCTTTGTCATCTACGTGGACGAAACCGTCGGCGCTGCCATTTCGATGTTCATGCGCGGCGTGAACAAGGAGCGACCGCTGACCCACGACCTCATCAGCCACATCCTGCTGGCCTTTGGCGCAAAGGTGGAACGTGTGATCATCAACCACATGAAAGGCAGCGTTTTCCATGCCCGGCTGATCATTACCGCGGAAAACCAGCTTCATAACAAGAAGGTCGTCGAGCTCGATTCCCGGCCGAGCGATAGCATCGCGCTCGCCGTGCAGCAAAACGCTCCGATCTATGTCTCCGCTGATGTCTGGAGCGCCGTCGAGGACATGACCGAGACCCTCGAGAAGATCGAAAAGCAGGGCCAGGAGGCCAAAGAGGCCGCCGCGGCCACAGAAGCGGCTGCCGATGACGACGATGATGACATCGAAGACATCTCGGACGCCGAGATTGATGCCATCGCGAACCAGTCGGGCATCAAACCCGATAGCGACAGCTACGACGACGGCTACGGCGGTATGGATGACGACGATGACGAAGGCGAGGAGTGGAAGAAAGGCGGCTGAGAGCAAGGTGCGCTTCGTGCGAACGTAGTGGTCAGGCCTCATGAAACGCCTGCCACCAGCCCTGCTCCTGCTCACCACCCTCGCGGCTGGTGCGGACATGACGCCGGACCAGCGGGCCTTCTTTGAGTCGAAGATCCGGCCCGTGCTCGTGAAGCAGTGCTACGAGTGCCATTCGCAGAATTCGAAGAAGCTCGGCGGCAAGCTCCTGCTCGATGCGCCGTCCGAAATGATCGCCGGTGGCGAATCCGGGCCCGCCGTGATTCCCGGCAAACCCGAGGAAAGCCTCATCGTGCAAGCCGTGCGCTACGACGGCCTCGAAATGCCGCCGAAGAAGCGTCTTCCCGACAACATCGTGAACGATTTCGTCGAATGGGTGAAAATGGGCGCACCCGATCCGCGCACCGAACCGCCTAAGATCACGAAAAAAGCCCCCCAAGAGCCTCTTTGGTCCCTCAAGCCCATTTCCGACCCCAATCCGCCCAAAGTCCAAAACACCGCCTGGCCTCGCCAAAGCCTCGACACCTTCATTTTGGCCAAGATCGAGCAAAACGGCCTCACACCAGCCGCAGACGCCGAACAGGCCATTTTGAAGCGCCGTCTCTCTTTCGATCTCATCGGTCTTCCGCCGTCGGACTCGTCCGAAATGTCAGACGTGTCCGACTACGTCGATTCGCTCCTCAACTCGCCCCACTTCGGCGAGAAATGGGGCCGTCACTGGCTTGATGTCGCCCGCTACGCCGAATCGAACGGCAACGATGGCCTCTCGCGCAATCCGAGCTTCCCGCACGCGTGGCGCTATCGCGATTACGTCATCCGCGCCTTCAATGAAGACCTGCCGTATGATCGTTTCATCGCCGAGCAGATCGCCGGAGACCTGCTTCCGGCCGATTCACCCGCGCAGCGGGATCGCCAGCTCATCGCCACCGGCCTGCTCGCGCTCGGCGCAAAGCCTGCGAAGGCCATGAACGAGAACTTCGAGATGGATGTCATCGCCGATCAGATCAACGTCATCGGCAGCGGCATCCTCGGCCTCAGCGTCGGCTGCGCACGCTGCCACGATCACAAAACCGATCCCATCCCGACGCGCGATTACTACGCGCTCGCCGGCATCTTCAAAAGCACCGAGACCATGTGGGGTGCCGCGGCACGCGAGGGCCTCACTGCGCCGCAAACACCGCTGCACGAACTTCAAGCCGCCGCCAAAGTGATGCCGCGTGCCGAGGTGGAGCCCATCATCGCCGCCAACAAACCGCGCAAAACACCTTCCAAAGCTTCCTTCAGCTATGCCGCCGATGCACCGCTCGCCATGGGCGTTCGCGACGCCAAAAAGATCGAAGACTGCAAACTCAACATCGACGGCGAATCCAAAAAACTCGGCGCGGCCATCCCGCGTGGCTTCCTCAGCGCCTGCGGCGGCGGCACCGTCGCCGATTTGAAGCAAAGCGGCCGACTCGAACTCGCCAAGTGGCTCTCCAGCCCGCAAAACCCGCTCACCGCCCGCGTCTTCGTGAATCGCGTGTGGCTCCAACTCTTCGGCGAAGGCCTCGTCACCACCCCGAACGACTTCGGTCTCTCCGGCGAGCGCCCCACGCATCCCGAACTCCTCGACCACCTCGCCACCCGCTTCATGCGCGAGGGATGGAGCATCAAAAAACTCATCCGCAGCATCGTCCTGAGCCGCACCTATCAACAAACCAGCTTAGAGCCAAGGGCAAAGAGCGTAGAGTCCCAAACCGTCGCTTCCCGCGAAGCGTCTGAACTCTCCGCCCTTCGCTCTTCGCTCTTTGCTATTCATCTTCGTCGTCGTCTCGATGCCGAAACCATTCGCGACACCATGCTATTCGCTACCGGCGACCTCAATCCGCAGCCCGCGAGCGGTTCGCTCATCCAGCATCGCGATGTGCTCATCAATGAGCTGCCCTCGCTGCATCAACCGAGCACGCAGCGCAGCGTTTATCTGCTCATGCTGCGAAACTCGATGCCGCCGGAGCTCACGCCCTTCAATTTGCCCGACGCTACTACCGTCGTCGCCCAGCGCGACAGTTCCGCGCTCGCCACGCAGTCGCTTTACCTGCTGAACAACGGCTTCGTCATCGAACAATCCCGTCGCTTCGCGAAACGACTCCTTCAAACACCCGCCGACTCCGATAAACGCATCGCACAGGCCTATCGCCATGCTTTGGGCCGCGACGCCACCGCTGCCGAACTCCAGCGCGGGCTCGATTTCCTTCGCGAAGCCGATTCGATGCTCGTTTCGACGCAAACCGATCACCCACGCCGCGAACTCGACACCTGGGCCGCGTTTTGCCAGGCCCTGCTCGCCAGCAACGAACTGCGCTATGTGGATTGAGCGTCTCGTCATCCTCGCCGCTCTCGCGATCCACGCCCGCGCCGTGGACTTCACGCGCGACGTGCGCCCGATCCTCGCGTCCAAATGCTACGCCTGCCACGGCCCCGACGAAGAAAGCCGCGAGGCCGATCTGCGCCTTGACATGCCCGCGAAGGATTTCGACGCGAAAACCTTCCTCCACCGCATCACCACCACCGATCCCGATGACGTGATGCCGCCGCCGAAGTCCCCCAAGCCGCTCACCGCCGCTGAAAAAGACGTTTTGCGCCAATGGATCGCGTCCGGTGCGAACTATGAGCCGCATTGGGCCTTCCAGCCGATTCGGAATCCGAAGTCTCATCACGACATCGATGCCTTCATCCGCGCCGAATTGACCAAACACGGCCTCCAGCCCGCACCGCGTGCAAATGCCAGCACCCTCATCCGCCGCCTCTACCTCGATCTCATCGGCCTGCCACCACCGTCCGACATGTCCGACTCGTCTGACCTGTCCGACGAAGCCTACGCCACGCTCGTGGATCGCCTTCTCGCCGACCCCCGCTTCGGAGAGCGTTGGGGCCGCCACTGGCTCGACATGGCCCGCTACGCGGACTCAAACGGCTTCCTCGGAGACGGCCTCCGCCCCAATGCCTACCGCTACCGCGATTGGGTCATCCAGTCGTTCAACAACGACATGCCGTATGATGAATTCACCCTCGCGCAAATCGCCGGAGACCTTCTTTCCGATTCACGCATCACGAATCACGCATCACTCGCCCCCGGCACCGGTTTCCACCGCAACGCCGCGCTGAACACCGAAGCGGGCGTCGATAAGGAAGAAGCCCGCTACCAAAACCTCGTCGATCGCGTCAACACCATCGGCCGCGTGTGGATGGGCCTCACTATCGGCTGTGCGCAGTGCCACACGCACAAATACGATCCGATCACCATTCGCGATTACTACAGCTTCTACGCCTTCTTCGACAACACCGAGGACCGCGACGACGCCAAAACGAAAGCCCCGCTCCTCGCCGAAGTCAGCAAAGACCGCCGCCAGACCTACGTCCACCTCGCAGGCGACTACACCCGCCGCGGCCCCGATGTGATGCCCGCCACGCTTTCCGCCTTGCCCGCCAAAACGGGCAACACGCGCCTCGAACTCGCCAAGTGGCTCGTTTCACCGCAAAACCCGCTCACCGCTCGCGTCGCCGTGAATCACATCTGGAGCAAGCTCTTCGGCCACGGCCTCGTGCGCACGCCGGATGACTTTGGCACCAGCGGCGAAGCCCCATCTCACCCCGAACTCCTCGACTGGCTCGCCACCGACTTCATGCGCAACGGCTGGAGCCGCAAACAGCTCATCAAGCGCATCGTGATGAGCGAAACCTATCGTAGAACGAGTTTTCCAACTCGTTCATCCAATCCCAACGAGTTGGAAAACTCGTTCTACGTCGATCCTCTCAACCGCTTCCTCTCCCGCCAAAACCGCATCCGCCTCGACGCCGAAATCCTGCGCGATTCCGCCCTCGCCGTCAGCGGCCTTCTCAAACCCACCATCGGCGGCCCCAGCTTTCGTCCGCCGTTGCCCGAAGACGTCTTCGATGTCGGTCGCTCGTCGAACTGGCAGGCCAGCCCTGGCGACGAAATCTACCGCCGCAGCCTTTACATCATCACGCTGCGCAGCGTGCTCTATCCCACGCTTACCACCTTCGACGCGCCCGACGCCGCCGATGCCTGTGTGCGCCGCGAGCGCTCCAACACCCCGCTGCAAGCCCTCACGATGATGAACGACGGCGTCTTCGTTGAAGCCGCCCAAGCTCTCGCCCTCCGCGCCATGCGTGAAAGCCCGAATCCGCTCGAAAAACTCTTCCGCCTCGTCTTGAACCGCTCACCGCGCCCCGAAGAGCTCGCACGACTCAAAACCTTCCACGCCGAACAAAAAGCCCGCGTCATCAAAAGCGCCCCCGCAGCCCTCCAAGTGCTAGGAGCACATCAAAAAGCCATTTCACCCGCTCAAGCCACCGAAGCAGCCACGCTCGTCGCTGTGGCTCGCGTGCTGTTGAATCTTGATGAGTTCATCAATCGCGAGTGACGCCCTCTTTGGAGCATGAAAACCCTGTTTTGCCTCTCGCTCGTGTTTTCTGCGGCCCTGCTCGCCACAGCGCAAACCGCCAAACCCGCGCCCACCGAGCGAATTGCCCTCTGGCCCAGCAAAGCGCCGAATGGCGATGGCACCTTTGAAGACTGCGCCAAGGAACTCGAAGTCTTCCTGCCGCCCGCGGAGAAGGCGAACGGTGCAGCGATCGTGCTTTGTCCTGGCGGTGGTTACATCCGTCACGTCACCGACCGTGAGGGCTATCCCATCGCGCAATGGCTGAACGAGCACGGCATCGCCTGCGTTATTCTCGAATACCGGCTGCCGAAACTGCGCCACGCCGTTCCCTTGCTCGACGCGCAACGCGCCATCCGCCTCACGCGAGCCAGTGCGGCAAAGTGGAAGCTCGATCCACAGCGCATCGGCATCCTCGGCTTCTCGGCGGGTGGTCATGTGGCATCCACAGCCACGACGCACTTCGATCCCGGTGACGCCAATGCCACCGATCCCATCGAGAAACAAAGCTCAAGGCCTGACTTCGCGTGGTTCGTCTATCCCGTCGTCACCATGGGCGAGTTCACTCACACGGGTTCAAAGCACGAATTGCTCGGCGACAACCCCTCGGCCGATCTCGTGCGTCTCTACTCGAACGAACTGCAAGTCAGCAACAACACGCCGCCTGTCTTTATCGCCCACGCCATCGACGACAAACCTGTGCCCATCGAAAATAGCCGTCAGTTCGTCGCCGCGATGCAAAAACTCCAACACCCCGTGGAACTGCTCGAACTTCCCACTGGCGGCCATGGTCTCAACGGCTGCAAAGGCCCGCTGTGGGAGCAATGGAAGGCAGCCGCGCTTGTCTGGTCGGCGAGGCAAAAACTCATCCCGGGCACCACTCCATGAGTCCAGCGTGGCACCCCGGCTGCTGAAGATCGTCGGGAATAAGTGGCGGCCTCGTTTCTCCCACCTCCGCCACGCCGTTTGAACATCCGTTCCGGCCACGGCATCCAAAACACCATGGTGACCCGCCTGACAGCATTGCTCCTCAGCTTCTGCATCGGACTTCCGATGTGCTGGTGCTGTTTGGGAGAAGCCCCGCGGGAAGAGCTGGCCGGTTGCTGCTCCACGGCGCATCTCAATGGATGCCCCGCGCAGCAGCCGGAAGGCTCGCCAGCTGGAGACCGCCCCTGCTGCAGACATCACCAAGACGCACGCGACACAGCAAAGCGCCTGATTTTTACCCCCAAGCCTGAAGCGGCCCCCGTCCTCCAGCTCGTCGGCTGGCAGGACGGGCTGCCGGTGATGCGCCCCGAGCTTTCGATGACCGCCGAAAAGCCCCGCCACGAACGCGGGCCGCCCGCGGAGCCGCCACGGCTCTTCCTGCGTCATCGGGCGCTGCTGCTGTGAAGCGCCAAAGCCTCCTCAGCCAAGTGAGGAACTGCCCGCGTGCCCCCTCCGCCCGTGCGGGGATTCGCGTCGTGCCTTTTCAGCGGGCATCGCAAACTCCAAAAACATCCTATTCTTATGAAACTGTCTCTCTCCCTCCTCGCCCTTGCCATCCTTTCCGCCGCCGCCCCGGTGCTGGCTGCAGAAAGCACCTGCAAAAAGTGCTGCGGTGACAACTGCGCCGCTTGCTGCAAGGAAAAGGGCAAGGCCTGCGGCAAAGACTGCTGCAAGGCCGAAAAGTAACCGCTGAGGCCTAAAGTAGCCTCATGACCACACCGCCGTCCGGGTAGCCGGGCGGCGGTTTTTCATTCTCACCCCGCCGATTAGCTGAAATTGGTTAGAATTTTGAGGTGCAATCAAAGAGTCGTAAGGGTATCCTCAGCACGTTTTTCGCCCTCTCATGACTCAACCGGCATTCGCACCCCCATTTGGCCGTGAGGCACAGGCTCCGCTTGTGGTCCCGGGCATCACCGGGGTGGCGCCATCGCTGGGCCCGGCCCCGACGCCGATGTCCCAGCCCGCGCCAGCGACGGCCATGGGCGATTTCCGGGCGGCACAGCAGATCCTCATGAATGAGGTGGCGCAGCTCGAGCATCAGCGGGAGATGGCCGCCCGCACCATCGCCGCCTTGCGGCAGGAGCATGAGACACGTCAGGCGGAGGTGCTGCGGCTTTCCACGACCTATTCTTCCCTCCAGGCCGAGGTTTCAGAGCTGTCGAGCAGACGCGAATCGGAGATGGCACACTATCGCGAGCTGTCGATGCGCCGGGCCTCGGATGAAGCCCGCCTGCAAAAGATCGAGCAGGAGCTGGCGATGATGGGTACCCGCTCGATGCAGGCCGCGATGAGCACGGAGGCGCAGGAAGCACGCGCCCGTGAGTTGAACGGCCAGCTCGAGGCCCTCCGCGCCGCCACTTTTGAGGCCGAGGCCAAGCGCCGTGCCGCGCTCGATGCGCAGGCGGCAGTCGAGGAAAGGCTGCGCACCTTTACCATCCGCCACGATGAAGCCGCGCGGGCCGAGATGGAGGCACGTGCGATTATCGAGCGGCTGGAAGCGCAGCGTCACGAGACCGAGCGTCGGCTGGAGCGGCTTCGCGAGGACATGACCCGGCTCGAAACGGATGCCGACCAGGTGCGCCGGCAGATCGCCGCGGACGAGACACGAGCCGCGAGCTGGCGTGAGGAGATCGTGAAGGTCTCCGCGGATCGTTTGCAATGCCTCGCCCGTCACGGCGACATCCAGCAGGAGCTGCAAAAGCTCACCGAGGCGCAGCATCAGGCCCGTGTGATCTGCGATGAGCTCGAATCGAAGCGCAACCGCCTCGAAGCCGATGTGGCAAACCTCGACAGCGAACAGGGTCGCCGCACCGCCGCGCTCGCGGAGGCTGATGCGACTGTGCAACGCCTGCGTGCCGAGCGTGATGAGCTGGAAACCGCCATCCGCCACGCCGTCGAAGGCCGTGCGAAGGCCGAGCATCAACGCGAGAACGCCCTGGCCGCGCTGCAGCAGGACCTGCCCCGCCTTGCCAGGGCTCAAAGCGAGCTGGTGAGCACGGAGCGAGATCTCGGCACGATGTCGCAGGAGCTGGCCCGCATCCGCCAGGAACTGGAGGCCGCGCAGCAGGAGGACGCGGAAACGAGCGACCGCCTCGCCAGCAACCAGCAGGAGATCATCAGCACCGAAAAAACGCTCACCGCCCTCCGCAGCGAGCACACGGATGTTCTGCAGCAGCTCACGCGGGACCGCGACCGGCTGAACTCGATGAAGCGTGAGATCGTCACGACCGAGGAACGCCTCGAAACGGGCCGACGCGAGCTGAAGGAAACCGAGGCCGAGCTGGCGCATGTCTCCGCCGGGCTTTCGGAGATCGACGGGCGATTCATCTCCCGCCGCGTGGAGTTTGCCGATCTCGAAAAGCTGCTCGAAGCCGCCACGAAGCAGCATCGCGACATCGAAACCGATTTGCTGGCCAAAACACGCCAGCTCGCCGACACGCAGGCCACGCTCACCACGACCTCGCAAAAGCTCGCGAGCACTCAAAAGGACCTCGAAGCCACCACCAAGCTCCACGAGCAAACCGAGGCCAAACTCCGCGAGCGCGGCGATTGGCTCGCGAAGGCCGATGAGCAGACTGCGGAGGCTCGCAAGGCTCTCGAAAGCACCAGCCGCGATCTTCAGCTCACGCTCGCCGAGCTCGCGAAATCACGTTCGAGCCTCGATACGACTCAATCGCAGCTCGATACGCAGAGCGCACGTCTGGCCGAAACGCTGCCGCAGGTCGCCGCCCGCTCGCAGGAGCTGCAGAACCTGCGCTCTGAGCTTCAAGCCACCACGCAATCGCTCGAAGGCACGCGTCACGAGCTCGCCAGCACCTCCGCGCAGCTTTCGCAGACGCGTGAACAGCTCGCCGCCTTGCAAAACGAGCAGGCAGCCGCGCAAACACGTCGCGATGAAACACTCGCCGCCGCGAACCACGCGGAAGCAAAGCTGCACGAACTGCACACGAACATCACGAGCGGCTCGCACGAGCTGGAGACGCTGCAAGCTGCTCTCCGCGAAGGCGAGGCCCGTGCCACCGGGTGGCAGGCCACGCTGGCGTCGCTCGCTGCGAGACAGGCAGAACTGCAAAACCTCATCGAAACGCAGACCGAGCAAGAAAGCGCTCTCCGCGCCAGCATTGCCACGCTGGCCGAATCCGAAGCACGTGCTGTGAAGACCGAGGCGTGGCAAAATGAGCAGCTCGCCAGCCTGGCCGGGCTCGTCAGTGCCGCGCAGCAGGAGCTCACCGAGGCGGAAGATCTTCTCATCCAAACGCAGCAGTGGACCGATCGCTCCCGCAAGGCCCGCGAGCGTCTCGACACGCTCGAGCCCGGCTCGCTGGAGGAGCGTAACTGCCGCAACGAGATCGACATCGTCAGCGCCGGCTTGCGCCAGCTCCTCAACAAGCTCGCGGTGCTGAAAACGCAGCCTTCCGTCATCGCCTCGATCCGTCTGGAGAAGCCCGCCAGCACCTCTGCGCCAGTTTCGGCCGATCAGCCGGGCGATGAAGAGCCTTCCGAATCCGAAACCGCCCTCCAAGGCCGTCTCGCGAAGCTCCGCGAGGCCGCGATGCGTGAGGAAAGCCGCATCGAGTTCCTCAAAGACGAACGTGAACGCCTCGAAAAAATCGCCCGTTCGCGGGCTGTGGCCGATCCGGCCGTGCGTGAACAGGAAGACAAGCTGCGCCTGCTTCAAGAACAGGTCTCTCAAGCCGAGACACGCCTCAAACGTGCCGCCGCCGAGGAACAAAATCACCGCGAAAAGATCGCCACGCTCAAACAACAGCTCGCCGAACTCCGCGATGGCATGACGCTCGCGCCTTCGCTTTCGTAGATCGGGAATGTTTGGCGGAACCAGCTCCGCCAACGCCACAGTCTTCCGTTGCCAAACTTCCCGATGGGCTGGAAGACCTCGCGAAGATCACACGACGCACAAATGAGTCGGGAAGTTCGGCAAAGACCGCCGAAGTGCTATCGACCCTTTTGCTGCCGAACCTTCCTAACCTACGATTTGGCGGTGAAGATCACTTCCAGCCCGTCACGATGGCGCAGGAGGTCTTCTTTTTCTTCCCCTCATCCGTTTGGCGCACAGCCACGACATACTGGCCGGTCTTTTTCGGCTTGTAGAAGAGCACGAGACCCCAGCCCGCCTTCACGGGCAGCATCTCGCCACCTGGTTTGCCCTCGAAATCGAGCACTGCCGCCGTGATCGCCACGCCGGACTTTTCCGGCACGGCGATGCAGAAGGCATACTCATTGCCTTTGAACAGCTGCATGCGCACCGCGCGGCCCATGTCCGGCGTGAGTTCGTTCGTCCAAAGCTCCGAGCGGAATTCGTAGCCTTCCTTTTCCTGCTGCGGCACGAGGCGCAGCGCCGTCGCCTCCGCCGCCTCCGTGTCCGCCGCGGCGAGCGGGGCGGCCGTCAGCATCAGCATGGCGCAGAGGACCAGCGAGCGGGTCAAAAAGGAGATGAATGGCTTCATGGAAGGCAGACGTGGTGTTTTCCCGCACAAGAAACGGCGCGGGAAATCACCATCACACGCGAACACCGCCCTTGCATCCCGAAAATCCCAAGATTCTGTCCCGCCGCGCGTGGTGCCCTGTGCCATCCGCCCTCGAAAGTTCACCCAAAGCCCCCCCCAAACGCTCTCATGGCTGCCGTCGTTTTTTACATGGAGGATGACTCCACCAAGGTCCAACGCCTCGAAACCGAGAGCACGGCTGTGGGCCGCCATCCCGAGAATGATGTCGTTCTCACATGCCCCTCTTCTTCGAGCCGGCACGCGGTCATCAAGCAGGCCGGCGATGATTTTTATGTGCAAGACCTCGGCTCCAGCAATGGCACCCGCGTGAACGGCGCTGAGGTGGAGGAGGCCAAGCTCAAAGACGGCGACCGCATCGGCTTCGGTGATGTGCAGGCCATTTTCTATGCTGGCGAACCTCCCAGCATGGAGCAGATCAAGGCGAAGGCCCCCGGAGCCGAACCAGCGAAACGAGCCGTGCCGCTGCCCGCTCCAGAAAAGCAGTTCATCGAGCCGCCGCCCCCGCAGCAGGCCGTGGCCCGTGCGCCGCTCAGCCCCGTGCGCCGCGCCTACAGCCGCAATGCCCCGAGTGAGTATCCCGAT
>JAEUHK010000095.1 GCA_016795465.1 Verrucomicrobiaceae bacterium
GAGGTGCTCGCCTGGAACTTCCGCAACAACTGGGAAGTCGCCGTCGATAGCTTCGGCACGATGTGGCAGAGCGACAACGACGACGACGGCAACAAAGGCGTGCGCATCAACTACGTCATGGAGTTCGGCAACTACGGCTACTCCGACGAAATGACCGGCGCAGGCTGGCAAACGCCGCGCATCGGCTGGGAAAGCGAAATTCCGCAGCGTCACTGGCATCAAAACGATCCCGGCGTCGTCCCGAACATGCTCATGACCGGCGCAGGCAGCCCCACCGGCATGCAGGTTTATGAAGGCGATCTGCTGCCCAGCATCTTCCACGGCCAGCCCCTCCATTGCGACGCCGGCCCGAACGTCGTCCGCGGCTACATCACCCAACCCGACGGCGCCGGCTACAAAGCCGAGATCGTCAACCTCCTCGACGGCACCCACAACCGCTGGTTCCGCCCCAGCGACGTCGCCGTCGCCCCCGATGGCAGTTTGATCGTCGCCGACTGGTATGACCCCGGCGTCGGCGGGCATGGCATGGGTGATGTGACGCGCGGAAGGTTGTTCCGCGTGACGACGAAGGCGGCGGAGAGGTACAAGGAACGCTACTCTGCGGCCAAGGAGTATAAGCATGCAGAGGCTTATATAATCCTTCCGATTGAACAGCTTTGCTCACCGAACGAAGCAGAGCGATACTTGGGCTGGCTGAAATTGAAGGACCTCGGAGATGAAGCGGTTCCGAGATTGAAAGCCTTGTTTGAAAACAAAAAGACAGTTCCACAGCTTCGAGCGAGAGCGTTGTGGTTGCTCGCGAATCTGTCAGCCGACGAAAGCGCCGGAGGACCGGCGCACTCCAAAACGCTGCCGCGAAGCTCGGATACTCCCGAAGGCGCGAAGCGTCCTGGAGTGCTCCAGCCCTCTGGAGCTTTCGAGCGTCTCCTGACCTCCGCCCTCACCGACACCGACCCGAACATCCGCATCACCGCCCTCCGCGCCGCCCGCCAGCTCTGGCAGCAAAAACAGCCCGAAAAGCTCCGCGAAGTCATCTATTCCATGTTCGGCGAAGACATGGATAAACCAATCCGTCCCGAGTCAGTAGCTCGCGAAGCGGCAATCGCGCTTCGATATGATTCAAGTGAGGAGGCTAGTATGGCTTGGCTTGGTTTATGGATGAAGATGAAGCCTAATGACCGGTTTATGGACGAAGCTTTGGGGATTGGGGCTGATCTTGCATCTGCATCTAGACGACAGGCTTTGAGTGTTCCTCATGTGCAAGCCGTAAGCCGGTTGGCAGAAATTCAGTTCATCTTGAGGGGTAGAGATATTCCCACGATTGAAGATTTAACCCTACTTCTCACGGATCCGAAAAGTGCACAGCTTGAGGACGTGCCAGCAACTTGGCTTCGCGCCAATCAAACTCGCCTCCTTCGCTCTCTCCAACTCCTCTCCCATAACCACCCCGCCGAAGTCTCCGCCGCCGCTTTGACCATCTTCCTCAAAGCCGATGCCGAAACCGCCCTCGCAGCCACCGCGTTGCTCGACCGCAATGCCATCACCTCGAACCCCGAGGCCAAAACGCGTCTCGACTCGCTTTTGAAGCCGGTGGTCGGCAAACCGGAGTTTGTGGCGCTGGTCGAAAAGCTGAACCTGACGGGTTTTGAGAAGGAACTGCTCGATTTCATCAGCGCGAACCCGAACGCGCCGGAGGCGGTGAATGCGGCGCGGCTCATCTCGGCGAACCGGGATGGCGCGTTGCGCTTTTTGAAGGATGCGGACGCGAAATCGGCCAAGTCGTTGATTGCGGCGCTCGGTCGCGTGAGTGATCGCGCGGCGGTGGCGGTCATGAACCAGCATTTCTGGCCGGAGAAGCGCGAGGACGTGCGCCGCGGGCTCATCGACGCCCTCGCACTCAGCGGCGACGGCGGTCGCGCCATCCTGAAATGGCAGTCGGAAGGCAAATTGCCGCCCCAGTTCAAAGATCAGGCCGCCCTCGCGCTCAGTCGCAGCACCGATGCCGGACTGCGCGATCAAGCCTCCCGTGAGCTCCCGCTGCCCGCAGCGCAAGGATTGGCCAATTTCCCCAAACTGCCCGAACTCCTGAAGCTGAAGGGCGATGCCGCCAAAGGTCAGGCCATGTTCACGCAGGCCGGTTGCGTGGCCTGCCACCGCGTCAAAGGCCAGTTCATCGACTTCGGCCCCGATCTCACGCAAATCGGCGCGAAGCTCAGCCAGGACGGCCTCTTCACCGCCATCCTCTACCCCAGCGCCGCCATCGAGCACAGCTTCGTCGGCCAAAACGTGACGACGAAGGAAGGGCAAGCCGTCATGGGCTATGTCGTGAGTGAAACCGATGCCGAACTCACGCTGCGCATGGCCGGTGGGGCTTCCACCACCCTCAAAAAGGCCAGCATCGTCAAAAAAGAGGAACTGAAGGACTCATTGATGCCGCCGGGACTCGCGTCAGCCATCGGCCCACAAGGCCTCGCCGACCTCGTGGCGTGGCTTCAAACCCTCAAATGACCCTGAGGAGGGCGGGATTGTATTCCCGCCCATTTCTCACCCCCCAGGCACCGTCAGCGGCCTGCCATTATCCTTGGCACCCAGCTTCATAAAAAACGGCACCGCCCTTCTCGCCCACGCTTTCGCATCCGGAAAATCACCCGCACCATCGCCGAACGTGCTGCGCAGCATGTCCGTGTCGATGATGCCCGGATTCACCGGGATCACTGCCACCTTGCCACCCGTGTCCTGCGCCGTCGCCATGCTCAGGCCTTCGATCGCATACTTCGTCGCGCAGTAAGGAGCCACCTCCGCCGCCGTGCAGCGACCCCAACCCGATGAAAAATTCACGATCACACCCGAGCCACGCTTTAGCATCGTCGGGAGCAGATGCCGCATCATCGCCGCAGGCCCTTTGATGTTGATGTCGATGATACGGCTGAAGTCCTCCGCGCTCGTTTCCCACAGCGGCGCATTCGGATTGATGATCGCCGCATTGTTCAAGACAAGGTCAGGAGCCCCAAACCGCTCCAAAACACCGGAACAGAAAGCCGCCACTTCCTCCTCGACGGCCACATCACACGACGTGAACCAATGCGGCGCAGGGTGCAGGCGGCTCAACTCATGGAGCCGCCCCTCGTCCCGGCCACACCCCGCCACCTTCCAGCCAGCCTCCACAAACAAAGGAACCATGGCCCGTCCAAGGCCTCGCGTGCAACCGGTGATGACGACAGTCTTTGAGCTCATGCTGGGGATGATGCGTGATGTTTGGCAATGGGCCCAACGATGCAAGCGGCGGTATGATTCTTTGGAGCGGTCCGGCTTCGCCTGATGGTTCTCAGTCTAGCCTTCCATGAATACCCGCCGGTTTGCAGGGTTTCGTTTCATGTCAGGAGTTCATTGAGTGTTCCCGAACTGCTGCCAAAGCCGCCCGCCTCCACGCCGAGGTGCTGGAGCATGGTGACAAAGAGATTGCAGAGGGGTTTGTTCTGCACGCTGTCAAAGGCGAGGTGCCCGCCGTGTTTCATTCTGCCGCCGGCGAGGAGGATGGGCAGGTTCGTGCAGTTGTGGACATTGGCGTCACCGAGGTTGCTCCCGTAAAGGACCATCGTCTGATCGAGGAGGTGTGTGCCATCGGCGGCAGGCGTGGCGGCGAGCACGGTGAGGAGCTCGCGCAGGTGGCGCATCTGCTGGAGGTCCACCTTTTCGAGTTCGGCGAGCTTTTCTTTCGATTGGCCGTGATGGCTGAGGTTGTGGTAGCCGTCACGGGTGCGCTGCTGGTCGTTGATTTCAAAAACAGGCGTCGCAAAGCCGTCCACCATGAGGGTGATGATGCGCGTGGAGTCGGACTCAAAGGCCAGCCGGGCCATGTCGAGCATGAGCTGGATCTTTGGGAAGAACTTGGCCTTGTCCGCGATGTCCTTCGGCTCCGTGGTCTTGGTCTGCGGCTTGGGCTTCTGCTCCCATTCGCCAGAAATGGCGAGACGCTGCTCCAGCTCACGCACGGAGGTCAGATACTGATCGAGGCGGCTTTTGTCCGTGCTGTTGAGATTGCGCTGGAAGCTGCGGATGTCATCGCGCACGGCATCGAGGATGCTGCCACGATCCTGGAGCCGCTTGAGGGAGGCGGCGGTTTGTTTGGCATCGCCTTGCACGAACATTCTGCGAAACAAAGCCGCCGGGCTGTCTTCGGCGGGCAGCAGCACGCCATCGCGGGTCCACGAGAGGCTGCGGTTCGCCTTGTCGATGTTCACGCCAAGGTTCAGCGTGGAAAAGCGCGTCTGCTGGCCGAGTTTTTCTGCTGCGAACTGGTCGAGCGAGATGCTGTTGCGAAAGCCGCTGCGTGTGGGATCACGCGCGGCCGTGAGGAAGCAGTTCTCCGTGCTGTGACCGCCGGTGACGGCAGGATGGGAGAGGCCGCTGAAGATGGTGAAGTCCTTTCGGAAGGCCGCGAGTTCCTGCAAATAGGGCGAGAGCGTGTAGCCCGCGCCTTTGTCTTTCGGGAAGAAGTGCTGCGGCAGCACACCCAGGTTGTTGGAGATCAGCAGCATCCGCCTTGGCGGCGTCTGAGCAGCGGCACGGGTGAGATTTTGCTCCAAAAGCGGAAGCCCAAGCGTGACGCCGAGACCACGCAGAAAGCGGCGGCGCGGGATGGCGGTGGTGATGTGCGGTGTGTTCATGGCTGGAGCTCTGCACCAAGGAAGATCTGGCTTTGCACCACCGAGTGCACCAAGTCCTGCACGCGGAAGCCACCTGCCTCACATGCAGCGAGCATCGATTGGACTTCTTCGCGATCTGCGAAGCCCACGGGCGTGCCGGTGGCGTGGAGGATGAGGTGTTCGAGGAGGTTTTTGGCGAGTTGACGTGGGTTGGCGGCGAGGAGGTGTTTGAGTTCGTGGATGTCGCGGAAGGTTTGGCCGGTGGCGAGCTTGCCGGAAGCATCGACGGGCTGGCCGACGAAGTAGGTGTAAGGATGCCCGGCAGGATCGATGCCGGTGATTTTCTCTCCACGCTCCATGCCACGATAACGATCCCGCCATGCGCCCATGACGTCGAAGTTCTCCAGCGCGAAGCCGACGGGATCAAACTTCGCGTGGCATGAGGCACAGGTTTTGGATTCCGTGTGTTTCGCGAGCAAGGCGCGGATGGTGGTGGCACCGCGGATGTCCGGCTCCACGGCGGGCACGCTTTTCGGCGGCGGTGGCGGCGGCTGGCCGAGTAGCTTTTCCATGATCCACACGCCACGCAGCACGGGTGAGGTCGTCGTGCCGTTCGCCGTGTGTTTCATCAGTGCGGCCTGCGTGATGAGTCCGCCAAACGGGCTGCCTTTCGGCAAGGTCACGCGCTGCATCGCGGAGCCGCTGACGCGTGGCAGATCGTAGTGCGCGGCGAGGCGGTCATTCACGAAGGTAAAGTCCGCGGCGATGACGGTGCTCGCGGGCAGGTTTTCCTGCACCATGGCGCGAAGAAAGGCGTGCGTCTCGTGCTCCATGGAGTCCACGAGGTAGTCGTCCTTGCGATATTCGGGGTACAAACGCTCGTCCGGGATGTCGCGGCGCAGTTTGCGCAGATCGAGCCATTCCTCGGCAAAAGTGCGCACGAACTCTTCAAAGCGCGGATCGGCGATGAGGCGCTCCGTTTGCGAACGCAACACGGCTTTGTCATGCAAACGGCCCTGTTGCGCGAGTTGCGCAAGTTCGTCATCGGGCCGCGAGTTCCAAAGAAAGTGCGAGAGACGGTTCGCGATGGCGAATTGGGCGTCGAGAGCGTCGTTTCGCGGCTCCGTGAGGTAAAGGCAGTGCGAGGAGCAAAGCAGCGCCTGGTAACCTGCGAGCATCGCATCGGCAAAAGTGGCCCCAGCAGTCATTTTGGCCTGAATGAGCTTCAAAAACGGTTGGTGGGCCTCTTCGCCCATCGGTCGCAAAGCGGCTCGGGTGGCGAAACGGTGAAAAAGTGCCGCAGCATCCGCTGCAGTGCCTTTCGCGACTTCCACATCACCAAACAAAACGCGATGCGATGCCGGCGGCCAATCAGGATCACGCAGAGGGCCAGTGACTTCGAGCCATTGAATCGCCACGCCGCGATGTCCCTCCGGCGGCATCGGTGGGTAATCATAGAAGAAGCCGCCATCGGTGCGGATGAAGGGCACCGGCAGACCGAGCGGGCTGTATTCAAAGGTCTCGCCGGCTTTGAGATGGATCGTCGTCTCAAACTCACGCGCCTCCGGTTGCAAATCCATCCAGCCGCCGGTCTCGCGCACATCGCCGGAGACATCCGGGCCAGATGGCTGTCGCGCCCGAAAACTCATCGCGATAGGCTCATGGGCCGGCACGAGGCGAAAGTCCCGCACCTGCCTCACCGCTCTGCCTCGAAAGCGCACTCGATACGCGCCACCCTCTCTGGCGCGAAAGCCGCGCGGATAGCCATAATAAGGCCACGTCGCCGAGCGGAACAGCGCAAGCTCCAGCGTGGGATCACGCCGTTCCTGCAAAGACATCGCCTTAAATATGGCTCCATCAATCGGCACCATCCGGTTGTCCCGCGCGAAGAACATGGCCTCCCGCTCGCCAAAGGTGTTCAGTTCAGGGAACAAGTCTGTTCCTGTAAACCGCTGCGTCACCGGTTCTGGAGGTGGATTAGCGCCCCCCATCGCCAGCCGCAAGGCCGTCTCCGTGGCATCAAGATAGGCGTCGAGCTGTACACGCGACACATCGAGCAGCGCTGAGACCTTGGTAAAACCGTGCGCATCGCGGTCGGCAGGCACCTTGTCACGAATGTCGAGGCTGGGCAGCTTGAGCAGCACGCGCAGGTTGTTCTCAAACTCCACCCGCGTGAGCCGGCGAACAGGTCCGCGCCCGTTTTTCGCGATCTCCGCCTTCGACGCCCTCAGCAACTCGTCCGCAAGTGCTGACACGAACTGTTTCCGCTCATCGCCGCCCACCTTTGACTTCTCCGGCGGCGGCATCGCACCCTTTTCGACCAGATCAAACACCCGCGCCCATTGTCCACGATTGGCGACGTCCTCCAGCTCGAACGCCAGCGCCGTGATGTCGAAGTCCCCTTTGGACACACTGTCATCATGACATTCGACGCAGTGCGTTTCGATGAATGCCGCTCGTGAAGACGCCAGCGTCTCGCCCCGCGATGGCGTGAGCGGCGCGAGCAAGAGCAGCATCCAGAAACGACAATCAATCCACATAAACAAACTCGTTCGCGTTCAGTAGCATGCGGCACAGCGAGAAGAGGTCGAGTTGCTTCGCGGCGGCGAGTTCGTCGGGTGTTGGATCGCGTTGGAAGCAGAGCTGAAAGGCGCGTTCGGGTGTTTTAGCTCGCTCGGCAAGGTGGCGGGCTTGTTGGAGCATGAACTCGTTGTTGGAGAGGGTCAGGGCTTGCAGTGCGGTGGTCGTTTGGGCGCGGGCGGGGGTGAAGTTCGCGGGATCGGGGCAGTCCAGCGTGGTCATGAACTGATGGGGCGTGGTGCGAACGATGAAGCGGTAGATGCTGCGACGCCAGAGCTCGGGTTTGTCGGGGGTGATGTAGTCGTAGATCGGCGCGTAGGCTTCGGTGTAGTTGAAATCGCGGTAGCCGGGCCCGCCGCGGGCGAGGTTGAGTTTGCCGCTGACGGCGAGGACGGTGTCGCGAAGTGTTTCGGCGTCTAGACGGCGTGGGTTTTGGCGCCAGAGGAAGCGGTTGGAGGAGTCCACGTAGAACGAGTTTTCCAACTCGTTGGTTCGGGCAGAACGAGTTGGAAAACTCGTTCTACGATACGCCTTCGACATGACGATGAGCTTATGAACGTGCTTCAAGCTCCAGGCGTGCGTGATGAGTTCACGCGCCAGATAGTCGAGGAGCTCAGGATGGCTCGGTGGGTTGCCGCCGATGCCGAAATCGCTCGGGGTGTTGACCAAACCTTGGCCGAAATGGTGATGCCAGAGGCGATTCACGATCACGCGGGCGGTGAGCGGGTTGTCGGGGTGCGTGATCCAATTCGCAAGGGCGAGGCGGCGCTTCGCTTCGGGCATGTTTTGATCGCCGAAGGCGGCGGAGGCGTGTTTGGGCCAAGAGAAGGCTCCGGGAGTGACTTCCTGCGCCTCGTCTTCGGGATTGCCGCGGCGTTGCACTTTGATGACGGGCGGTTTGGGGTCGGAAAGGATGGCATAGACTTTTTCGGGCTCGGGAATGGCCTGGAGAGCTTTTTCGAGCTTTTGGGCTTCAGCGCGGAGTTGCTTCAATCGAGCCGAGTCGGCCTCGGTGAGGCGTGTTTCGGCGATTTCGGGCACGAGTTTGGGATCGCCGATGAAAAGGAGGTCGTTGCCGATGCCATCGCCGCCGTCGGTGGCGATCAACGTGAGTGTTTTGGCTTTCGCGGGCACTTCGAGGTCGAGCGCGGCGGTCTCATCTTTGCGGAGCTTGAGCTTTTGGAACTTCAACTCGGCATCGACGAAGACGGTGAAGTCGGCTTTTGAGGCAGCAGCGGCTTTGTCTGCACCAAATCCGACGAGGCCGGTGAGGCGCATGGCTTTGAGGCCGCTTTGCTCGCGCAGTTTGGCGAGGTCGAAGGTGATGCCGCTGTTCGCGTGCATGGCGAGCATGCTGTGGCCTTTCGTGGCGAAGTCGATGCCGCTGAGCGTGGTGCTGCGTTGGGCGTTGAGCGGACGATTCGCGATGGTGTCCCAAAAATGGCCGCTGGTGGCCGGGATGCCGGTGACTTCTTGTTTGAATGCGATGGGCAGTTTGGGGCCGCTCGGTACAAAGACCCAAAGGACCGAAGGGACGGAAGGGATCTTCTGAAGGCGGTTCGTCTGGATGTCGCGGTGGTAGCCGAGTTTGTCTTTCGTGATGGAGCCGTTGCGCACGTCGATGCCGGAGGCTTCGGGGATGAGTTTGGCGAGTTCAAAGCCTTCACCGGCCAGTTTGGCGATCTGCGTGCGTGTTTGGGCGAGTTCTTTGTTTAGGCGGGCTTTTTCGGTGGCGAGGCGTTTCGATTCGATGGGATCGAGTTCGCGGTCGCCGCGCTTCACACCGGCGAAAACGGCCCACAGGCGGTAATACTCCTCCTGCGTGATGGGATCGAGCTTGTGATCGTGGCAGCGGGCGCAGTTGATGGTGATGCCCATCGTGGCGGTGAGCGTCTGCGTGACCATGTCATCGAGATCGAGGGCTCGTGCGGCTCGATTGAGCATGGGTGATTTGGTTTCGACCTGACCGACGAAGTCGAAGGGACCGGCGGAGAGGAAGCCGAGTGCTGCGTGATTCGTGATTCGTGAATCTGATGCGAGGGCGTCTCCGGCGATTTGTTCCTTGATGAACTGGTCGTAGGGTTTGTCGGCGTTGAAGGAGTTGATGACGTAGTCGCGGTAGCGCCAGGCGTTTGGGCGGAGCTGGTCTCGTTCGAAGCCGTGGGTGTCGGCGTAATGGACGATGTCGAGCCAGTGGCGGGCTTGGCGCTCTCCGAAGTGAGGACTGGCGAGGAGAGAATCGACGAGGGATTCGTAGGCTTGGTCGGACAGGTGGGACTTGTCTGACACGTCGGACGGTGGGAGGCCGAGGAGGTCGAAATGGAGGCGGCGTGTGAGAGTGCGTGCGTCGGCCTGCGGAGACATCGTGAGGCCGTTTTCGCGGAGTTTGGCTTCGATGAAGGTGTCGATGGTCGCGTTGGCGGTGAAGTCTTTGCGGATGGGCTGCACGGACCAGTGCTGGAGGCGCTTGTCGGTGAGCGCGGCCTTGTCAGTGGCGTTTTCGGGCCACTTCGCGCCGGAGTTGATCCATTCGCGGAGGAGGGAGATTTGCGCGGGCGTGAGTGGATCGCCTTTCGGCGGCATTTTTTCATCTTCGTCGGCGCTGGTGACGCGCTGGAAGAGTGGTGAGGCATCGGCTTTGCCCGCGAGGATCGCGGGGCCATCGTGGCCGCCTTTGAAGGCGTGGACTTTGGCGTCGAGACGTAGTTCGCCTTTCTGTTTCTTTTCGCCGTGGCATTCGATGCAGCGCTCCTGCAGCAGCGGGCGGATCTCGCGGTCGAAATCGACGGCGAGAAGGGCGGACGGGACGCAAAGGATGGCAAGGAGCAGCTTCATGCGAGGGCGCTTTGGATCACGTGGCCGTGGACGTCGGTGAGGCGGCGTTCGAGGCCGTTGTGGTAGTAGCTGAGGCGTTCGTGATCGAGTCCGAGGAGGTGCAGGATGGTGGCGTGGAAGTCATAGACGCTGGTGACATCGACGGCGGCTTTCCAGCCGAACTCATCGGTCTCGCCGTGGTGTTTCGCGCCGGTTTGCACGCCGGCTCCGGCGAGGATGCAGGTGAAGCCGCTGGGGTTGTGATCGCGACCTGACGCGCCTTTTTGGAAGGTGGGCATGCGGCCGAACTCGGTGCAGAAAACGAAGAGTGTGTCGGCGAGCAGGCCGCGCTGCTTGAGATCGAGAAAGAGCGCGGCGGTGGGCTGGTCGAGGATCTCGGCGTGGCCGGGATACTGCGTGGCGATGGTCTTGTGGCCGTCCCAATTGCCGACGCCCTCGCCCATGGCATACGCGCCGTTGAAGACCTGCACGAAGCGCACGCCCTGCTCGCACAAACGACGCGCGAGGATGCAATTCCGCGCGTAGCCGGCCTTCACGGCGTTCGTGGGATCGTCCGCGCCATACATTTTCAACACGTGCGCGGGCTCGCTGCTGAGATCGGTGAGCGAGGGCACGGTCATCTGCATCTTCGCGGCGAGTTCGTAGCTGGCGATGCGCGCGGCGAGTTCGTTGTCGCCGGGGAATTTTTCGAGATGGCGCTCGTTGAGGCGCTTCAAGAAATCGGCGGTGGCGCGATCGGTGCTGGCGGAGATGCCCTCGGGTCGCGCGAGGAAGCGGATGGGATTTTCGGCGTTGAAGGCGGTGCCTTGATACGCGGCGGGCAGAAAGGCAGCGCTCCAATTGTTGCCCGCGGCCTGCGGATTGCCGCGCGGGTCGGGGATGGCGATGTAGGACGGCAGGTTTTCGTTTTCGGTGCCGAGTGCGTAGTTCACCCACGCACCGGCGGAGGGGAAACCTTCGAGCGTTTGTCCGGTGGACATGAAGGTCTCGCCGGGGCCGTGCGTGTTCGTCTTCGACGTCATGCCGTGGAAGAAAAAGAAGTCGTCCGCGCATGCGCCGAGCTTTGGCAGAAGGTCGGAGGTCATCTTGCCGGACTGGCCGCGTGGCTTGAAGTCGCGCAGCGGTTTGATGAGGTTGCCCTGCTCACCTTGGAAGGTGACGACGTTGCCGCCGGGCATGGGCTGGTCGTGGTATTTAAAGAGAGCGGGTTTGTAGTCGAAGGTATCGACATGGCTCAACGCGCCGCTGCAAAAGACCATGACGACGCGTTTGGCCTTCGGCGCAAAGTGCGGCTTTCGGGCGGCGAAGGGACGTGCAGGATCAATCAACGGGCGAATCGGGCCCGAGGCGGCGAGGAGCTGATCGCGGGCGAGCAAATCGAGGAACGCGATGCTGCCGAGACCGTGGACGGTCTGCTGGAGGAAGGTGCGGCGATTTAAAATGGGATTCATGATTTTAGATTCCTGATTCCTGAATCACTCCAAAAAGAGAAACTCGTTCGAGTTGAGAAGAGCGCGGCAGAAGGCTTGAAGGCCTTCTTGCTTCACGAAGGCTTCGGCGGTGGTGAGTTCGTCGTTGGATGGCTGGCGCTGATAAACGAGTTGGTAGGCTTGTGGGATGGTTTTGGCCTTCGTCGCGAGTTTGGCGGCCTGATCGATAAGGAAGGAGCTGTTGAAGAGATTGAGCGCTTGGAGCGGTGTCGTGCTTCTTGGGCGGCTGGGGCAGACTTGGCCGCCATCGGGGGCGTCGAAGGCGGCGAAGATGGCATCGGGCTCCATGCGAAGTTTGAGCGCGTAGATCATGCGGCGGTAGTCTTCGCGCTCGAAGTCGCCGGTTTCGGCGATCCAGTTGCGGGCGTAGTTGGCGTTCGGTTCGTAAAGCATGAAGCCGGGGCCGCCGGGTGTGAGATCGAGGTTGCCGGTGACGGCGAGGATGCTGTCGCGGATCATTTCGGCGTCGAGACGGCGTGGGGAGAAGCGCCAGAGGAGGGTGTTCGTGGCATCGAGCTGCTGCGCAGCACTTATGACTTTTGATTTATGATTTACGATTTCCTTCCCGGCCAAGTCATAAGTCGTAAATCGTAAATCATAAATGCTGCTGGCTTGCTGAAAGGTCTTCGAGGTCAAAATGAGCCTCTGAATGTGCTTCACGCTCCATCCGCTCTTGATGAACTCATTCGCGAGCCAGTCGAGGAGCTCGGGGTGCGTGGGTTTGAAGCCCATGTGGCCGAAGTCGCTCGGGGTGGCGACGAGGCCGGTGCCGAAGATGTAGTGCCAGATGCGGTTCACCATGACGCGGGCGGGCAGCGGGTTGCGCGGATCGGTGAGCCATTTGGCGAAGGCGAGGCGGCGCTGCTGCTCGGGTGCATCGGGCGGGAGGTTGAGGCTGCCGAGCTGGTTTTTGAAAACGGAGAGCGCATCGGGCGCGACGACTTCGCGCGGGCTCATGTGATCGCCGCGATGCAGGCGATGCGTGGGCTCGGGCTGCTTGAAGGTGCCTGCGTAGGCCATCGGGGGCTCGGTGAAGCTTAGCAGCTCCTTTTGCAGCGCATCGACCTTTGCGACGAGATCAGCGGGCGCATTCAAGGAGGATGGAATGGCTTTGATCTTGCGATTGAAGCGGGCGCTGAGGCGATCTGCGAAGCTGGCGACGGTTTTCCAGGTCTTCGCATCGCTGGAAACCTCGATGCGATACGCGGTGGCGAGTCGATCCTCGTAAGCGCGGCCGCTGGTGCTGCGATCGCGGCTCCAGACGACACGACTGATCTCCTGCGGCTGCGCGAAGTCGAACTGCACCCAGCCGGTTTTCTCCTTCGCGATCCAACTGCGGCTGTTGCCGTATTTCCCGTCGTTGATGTGCTCCAGCTTGTGAATCGGCGACGGGCCGTAATCGCCACCGGAGGTCGTTTTGGCCTTCAGCGCGACGTTTTCGCCGCTGGGGCCGAAGATCTCGAGTTCGTCGATGCACGCGTTGTTGCTGTAGCTGTCGAGAATGGTGAAGCGGAGGTGTTTCGCGGTCGTGGTGGCGAAGAGATCGGTGTTCGCGGTGTGAGAAACGGGCGGGCGGATGTGAGGCGAATGATGCGTGATGCGTGATGCGTGAGTTTCAGTCGAGAGGTCTTCGAGGAGGAGGATGTCCGCGGCCATCGGGGCGCTGGTGGTGCCCATGCGGAGGAGGATGCGGGTGTTTTCGGCGAGTTCGTGCTCGCCGAGGTTTTTGAGGCCGCTCCAGCGCTTTTTGCCGGCGATCGCAGGTTTGCCATCGGCGAACTGGCGTTGGTTGATAGTGCCAATTTCGGTTTGTTTGCCGTTCGTTTCGAGAATGAAGCGTGCATCCGGCGCATGCGTGGTCCACACGCCCCAGCTCACCCAAACGCGATGCTTGCCCGTGCGTTTCGGTGTCCACGCGACGCAGTCGGTGCCGGGTGGCTCGACGAAGTAGCGGTAGCTCTCGCCGATGTTTGGGAAGCGCTGTGCATCACCGGGATCGCTGAGCTGGCCTTGCTCGGTGCCGGGATCGTAATCGGTGGCTTTGACGCCCTGCGGGGTCTTTAGAAAGGTGGCTTCCTCTTCGCCAAGCGTCACGCGACGACCAAGCACGGCCTTCGGTTGATACTCGGCGAGCTTCGTGGTGAGCGGCGCGAGTTTTTGGCGCAGTTCCTCGGCCTTTTTCTCCTGCGCGGCATAGCGGGCGTCTTTGATCGGCCGGTCGCCGTGCTGCACGCCGGAGAAGATGGCCTGCATGGCGTAGAAGTCGCTCTGCGTGACGGGATCGAATTTGTGGTTGTGGCACTTCGCGCAGATCATCGTCGTGGCGAGGAAGGTGGTGCCAGCGGTGTTCACCATGTCGGAGAGCTCGTCCGCACGCTGCATGAGCTGCAAATTTTTGTCCTGACCCTTCACGCGATCCATCGGCCCGCCTACGATGAATCCGTTGGCCACATCCGCGCCGCAGGTGTCCCCGGCGATCTGCTCGAACATGAAGCGGTCGTAAGGTTTGTCGGCGTTGAAGGCGTCGATGACGTAATCGCGATAGCGCCACGCGTGAGGACGTTCGTGGTTCGTTTCAAAGCCGTTCGAATCGGCGAAGCGGACGACGTCCAGCCAGTGGCGGGCCCATTTTTCGCCGTAGTGGCGGCTGCTGAGAAGGGTGTCGATGAGAGACTCAAAGGACGAAAAGGACTGAAGGGACGAAAAGGACGGCGGCAAGCCGGTGACGACAAAGTGAGCACGGCGGATGAGCGTGCGGTCATCGGCGCGGGGAGACATCGAGAGGCCTTTTTCGCGGAGCTTGGCTTCGATGAAGGAATCGATGGTGGCGTTGGGATTGTGCGTTGGCAGTGGCCGGTAGGCCCAGTGGTTCGCGCGTTCATCGACGGCGGCGGCTTTGTCCTCGGCGTTTTCGGGCCAGGTGGCACCAGAGTCGATCCAGGCTTTGATTTTCGCGATTTGGTAGGCGGTGAGGGGTTCGCCTTTCGGTGGCATGCGTTCGTCGCCGGAGGCGGTGATGCGTTGGAAGAGCGGTGAGGCACTCGATTTGGCGGGAACGATGGCTGCGCCGCTTTCGCCGCCTTTGAAGGCGTGCGGTTTGGCATCGAGACGGAGATCGGCTTTTTGTTTTTCGGGGCCGTGGCACTCGACGCAGCGCTCTTTGAGGAGCGGGCGGATTTCGCGGTCGAAATCGAGGGGGGCGCTCGAAAGGACAGAAGGGACAACAAGGACCGAAAGGACGGTGAAGAGGCGATTCATAGGCCGAGGTCGGTGCGGGCGTGCTCGAGGTGGGTGTGCATGGCTTTCGCGGCGGCGGCGGGGCGGCGGGCGAGGATGGCGCGGAGGATTTTGGCGTGATCAGCGACGGCGAGATCCTTTGTGACGCGGCTGTAGCCGTGTTTGAGGCTGGCTTGCAGGAGTTCGGAGAGACTTTGGATAAGCAGCGCGGCGATTTTGTTGCCGGAGGCTTCGGCGAGCAGGCAGTGGAAGCTCATGTCGGCTTCGACTTGCTCTTCAAAAGTCTGCGCGGCTTCGAATCGCTCGTGGCAGGCCGTGAGGGCCTTCAAATCGGCTGCGGTGGCGCGTTCGGCGGCGAGTCGGGCGTTTTCCGGTTCCAAGGCGAGACGCACCTCGATGAGCTGTTTGAGGCGCTGCGTTTCATCCGGCACGAGGAGGCTCAGAGCGCCGTTGAGGGGCTTGTGGAGCTTGTCCACGACGGTCATGCCGCTGCCCTGGCGGATTTCGAGGAGGCCTTGCAGTTCGAGCCGTTTCGCGGCTTCGCGGATCACACTGCGGCTCACGCCAAATTTCGCCGACATATCGCGCTCCGTCGGCAAACGCCGGCTGGTGCGTGCGAGGCCGATGATGCGGCGGGAAACGGTTTCAACGAGGGAGAGCGACATGATAAATTGGTCAGACCAATTGCCAATACGGATATCATGTGAGCTTTTTTGCCATGAAATGCAGATGCTGAAAACTTCGATCACTCACACCAGCCCCACATGCTTCAGCGCCTCGACGGGCGGGCCATCGAAGGTGCCGCTGGGCATGTTGCCGGTGTAGCCGATGGCTTTGGAGCCCTCGGGTGTGGTGTAGTAGCCGCCGGCGGCGAGATCGCGGAAGCGCTTGAAGAAGCTCGCAGCCTTCTTGAGCGCGGGTTTCGGCTTCAGGCTCGCGATGTCATCGCAGAGCGCGGTTTGTTGATCGATGGCGAGATCGGCGAAGAGCTTGTTAAAACGGCGCTGCGATTCCTCGTCGATCCATTTCAGGCCATTGAGGATCGTGTGCCGGTCGCCGACCTGTGCGGGGTATGGCGAGCTGATCCATTCGTCGATGAAATCCGGCACGCCGACGGCGGAGGCGCTGGGCGAGCTGTCATCGGCGGGGAGGATGAGATCGCACAACGCATGTGTGGTGCGTCGCTGCGGATCGGTGAGTGTGAGCGGCCACACATCGCCGGGCGCGTAGATTTTCACCATGCTTGGGTCCGGGCCGTAGCCCTTCGCGGTGGTGACGGGATCGGCGGCAAAGAGATGCCGCTCAGGCGTGGCGAGCGCGGCGGTGGCACCGAGCATCCATTGCAGGGACACGCGGCGGCTGATGCGGGAAAGTGAAGCGGGTGTCTGCATCAGAGGTTCTGCCGTTTGAGTTCGTCGAGAAGATGATCCGCCATGCGCCAGGCGAGCGCCATGATGGTGAGCGTGGGATTCTTGTCAGCGGTGCTCGCGAAGGGCGCACCATCGGCGAGGAAGAGGTTCTTCACGTCCCAGGTCTGGCTCCACTGGTTCGTCACCGAGGTTTTCGGATCAGCGCCCATGATCGCGCCGCCGACCTCGTGGATCACGGTGCCGCCTTGCTTGATGGCTTTCGCCGGATCGGTCTCGGCCTTCGATACTTTGCCGCCGAGCGCCTCCAGCAGCCCGCGGATGCGTGTTTGCTGATGCTTCACCTGATTGAGCTCGAAGTCCGACCACTTCCAATGAAAGCGCAGCACGGGAATGCCCCACTGGTCCTTCAAATCGGGATCGAGTTCGGCGTAGCAGTCGTCATTCGGCACCATGGTGCCCTGTGCGCCAAAACCGAGCTGGCAGCCATAAAAGCGACGCGCCTCTTCTTTGAGCTTCTTGCCATACAGCACGCTCGCGCTGCCCGCGCGGCTGTCGATGCTGCTCACGACATTCACCGCCGGCATCTGACGGCCGCTGGTAAACTCCAAATGATACCCGCCGGGGAAACCGAGCCCGCCGTGGCGATTCTGCGCAAGCAGCGTCCACGGCACATAGGCATGAGGACCGCCCGCGCCGTCCTCATTGTGCACCGGCATGCCTTCAAAGACGGGAATGTGCGCACTGAGACTGCTCGAAACGGAGTCGGTGATGTATTTGCCCACCTTGCCGCTCGAGTTCGCGATGCCATGCGGAAACAGATTCGACTTTGAGTTCAGCAGCAGGCGCACGGATTCCATCGAACTCGCCGCCAGCACCATGACACGGCCCTTCGCATGGCCTTCGCGACCAGTGGTCTTGTCGATGAAAGTGATGCCGGTGGCTTTACCGTCTTTATTGACCGTGACCTCGCGTGCCATTGCATTGGGGAGGATGTCGAGGTTGCCGGTCGCCAAAGCGGGGCGCAGATGCACCGTCTGCGAGTCGTAATTCGCGCGAATAGCGCAGCCGCGATGGCAATCGGTGGCCCAGAAGCATGGCGCACGCGTGCGCATCGACTCGGCGAGGATGCGCTGAGCCTTCGCATTGTCCGGATGCAGCTTCGCTGGAATCGCTTCGGCATCCTGCGGCTTCGTGAGCACCGCGCGATGGATCGACACAATGTGCGCATCCACCTTCCTGCCGTGTTTTTGCGCATAAAGCTCGCCCACGCGCAGCTTCGGCGCGGGCAGCAGCACGCCGGGCGATGAGTCAGGCGAATTCTCCAGGCCCTCGTTCGTGCCGAAGACGCCGACGAGCATCTCCACCTTGTCATAATAAGGCGCGAGGTCGTCGTAGCCGATCGGCCAGTCGAATCCCATGCCCCAACGCGTGCGCGGTTTGAAATCGAGCGGCCCGTTGCGCAGGGAGATGCGGCCCCAGTGATTCGTGCGGCCGCCCATCATGCGCTGCCGCCACCACTTGAACTGGTTCTCCACCTCCGCGTGCGCGTTCGTGTAAGGCTCGCCCGGGATCTCCCAGCCGCTGTGGATCGAGCAGTCGTGGAAGCCGTATTGCTTGTCAGGCGTTTTTTCACCGCGCAGCGGTGCCTGGCTCGGCCACTGCAGCATCGCCACCTCCGTTGAAACATCAAATGAGCGACCCGCTTCCATCACCAGCACCTTCACGCCTTCCATCGTCAGCGTGTAAGCCGTCTGCCCGCCGCCCGCGCCGGAGCCGACGATGACGACATCGTATTCTTTTTGGAGTTGGCCGGCGGTGATGATGGGCATGGTGGCAAAGTATTCAACTCATCGGCGCTGCACCACGCCCGCCCGTTGGATGGCCGCCGCCAGGTTTTTGTAGCATGTCTTCGTCGCTGCGACGGCATCGTAGCCTTTCGCCTTCCAGATCTGGCTGCTCACCTCGCAGCAAAAATCTCCCGTGTAGCCACCAGCGACGAATGCCTTGATGATCTCCGCATGGTCAAATTCGCCACCCTCGCCGGTGAGGGCGAAGACCGCCTTGCCGTCCTTCATGAGCACGTCCTTAGACGCGACGTAAACCGTCCACGGCAGGCTCTGCGCCACGGTACTGGCGATGGTCATCACCGGCTCGCGATGGTGAAAATGGCTGTAGTCGTAAATCATGCGCAGACGCGGAGGCTCGCCGAGCTGCTTGAAAAGCCAGATCGCGTCCTCCGGGCGGCTCATTGCCTGCATGCGGTGCGGTTTGATGACCAGCGTGAAATTCATCTCGTCCGCCGCCTTCACCCAATCGGCCAAACGATCGCGGAAGAGCATCTTCGACGTCTCCCAGTCCTTTCCGGCAAGCACGGTCTGGATCAGCAGCGGCTGGGCCGGAGCCACATCATGCCCCAGCTCGGCCATTCGCTTCAGCGAGTCCGTTTGCTTCGCATGCACTGCCTTCTCCGCATTCGGATGCAGATCCGCCATGAGCGCACAAAGCCTCAGCTTCTGATCCGCCATCTGTTTTTGAATGCCAGCACGCCGTTCCTTGGAAACCAGCAGCGGATCGCCCGTGAAGCCTTCGAAGGCCGTGATCTCGACACAATCATAGCCCGTTTCCGCCACCAGCTTGATCGCTGATTCCAAATCCATCGACTGCAGGCCATACGTGCTGATTCCGAGCCCACATGCCGCTGGTCCTTTCGCAGCGTGAGAGGCGGTGAAGGTCGCCGCGGCGGTGAGGGCGGAGTGCTGGAGGAAAGTGCGTCGGTTCATGAGTGGCATTGGGGCATCCTGAAGAACGCCACCCGAGCCGTCAATCTCACCAGCGAGGTTTGACCGTGTAGCTGTGCTCCACCGCGCCGTTTTCGAGGTCAGAGCGTGTCACGCCGGGCACGATGCTGCGCACGTAGTCCACTGTGGCTTCGTTTCCGTTTACGGTGACGCGCACGTGGCCGGCGCTGCCGAGGATGACGCCGCCGTAGCCGTATTCTTCGGCGCTGCGGGTGCCGCCGCTCGGATGGCCGGGCTGGGGGACTTCTTGGTAGATGATGCCGTCGAGCTCTTCTTTGACGAAAAGATGGTCGTGGCCGTGAAAGACGATGTTCACGCCGTTTTGGACGAATAGCTGATGCAGCGGCATTTCCCAGCCGGGGCGGTTTTCTTTGAAGCCATCGCTGCCATCCGCGTTTTTGCCTCCCCATTCCATGTAGGCGGCTGGTTTGGCTCCGCCTCGCACATCGCGGCCCAAGCCGCCGACGAGATGATGGATGAAGACAAAGCGCATCGCGGCTTTGCTGCTTGTGAGCGTCTTCGTGAGCCAGCGATACTGTGTTTCACCCAGCGTCATGTCCCAGCCGGAGGCTCCGCGCCTCGTTGTGGACCAAAACGGATCGAGGCCGATAAAAAGCGCGTTTCCCCACTCAAAGGCGAAGTAACTGTGCTTGTCGTTTCCATCGGTGGGGTTTGGGAAATAGGTGTGGCGCTGTTTGATAGACCAGTCAGACATCTCCGGATCGCTGCCGCGTTCGCCGTCGTGATTGCCCAGGACCATGAAAATGGGCACGCTGTGCGCGATGCGACCCATGTAGTAGCGCTGCGCTTTGTATTGCGACTCGGAGCGCGTGTAGAAGCGACCAAACTTGTCCACCATCGTCGTATCGCCGAGGTCGATCATGAAATCGGGCTTGTCGGTCAGCATGTTGGCCAGCGTTTGCTGGTAAACGCGCACGTCGGTGTTGTTGTCGAGGTGCGAGTCCGCCTGCATGACGAAGGAAAACTTCGATCCAGCCTTCCGCTGTGTGTGAAAGCTGCGCATCGCATCCTTCACCGCCTCGCCACCGGCGCGGCGATAGATGAGGCGGTAGTTGTAGCTCGTGTCGGGCTTCAAGCCGTTCAGCACGATGTTTTGCGGCTCGCCAGCCTTCAGTTTCAATGGCTCCGACCGTAATCGGGCCATTCCTGGCCCGTCTGACGGGGCAGGAATGCCCCGGTTACTATCTCCATACTCGATGAAGGCCTCCATGTCGTCCCACGCGAGCACGCTGACGGTCACCGACTCCGCTCCCGGTCGGCAAAGCCACACGTTGAACAGATACGGCGGCACGAACGCAGGCTCGACTTGTCCGCCCTGACCTGCTCCGCCTTTCGGCTTCTCTTCGGGTGCGGCGGCGATCAGCAGCAAGGCGAGGGCGCCAAACCCACATGACATGACGAGTGGTTTCATGGCTTTTTGCCTCCTTTCTTCCCACCTTTGCCGCCACCCTTCCTTGCGGGCTCTTTGGCGGGATCGTAGTTCGGGTTGGGTTTCGGCATTTCGGCTCCGACTTCTTTTAAATAATCCGCGAGCTGTTTGGCGAGTGTTGCGGCGAGTTCGGGCTTGGCCGCGGCGAGGTTCTTGGTTTCGCCGATGTCGGTTTGGAGGTCGAAGAGCCTGTTTTCACCCGTTTCGTAGAAGTGGAGGAGCTTCATGTTTCCGCTGAGGATCGCCGAGTGCGGTGAGTCGCCTTGATAATGCGGGAAATGAAACACGAGCGGCTCGCGCGGGCGTTTCACGGGTTCGGAAGAGCCGCTGAGCAGATGGGTGATGTCGCCGCCTTCGAGTTGTTTTGGCAGCGATGCCTTCACGCCGGCCCAGCGGCAGAAAGTCGGGAAGAAGTCGTAGCCGACGACCCGCTGATGGCACCACGAGTTTGGCGCGATGCCGGGTCCGCGGATGATCAGCGGCACGCGGATGCCGCCCTCCCACACATCGCCCTTGCCGCCATTGAGCGTGCGACGGTTCGAGCCGCCGTTGTCAGACATGTAGATGACGAGGGTGTTTTTCGAGAGGCCCATGGCATCAACCTTCGCCAGCAACTCGCCCACACCGCGGTCGAGGTCTTCCGCGATGGCGGCGCGGCCGACTTCCTTGTCGTCTCTGCCTGACGCGAGCTTCCGATATTTCTCCAGCAGCGCGGGTGTGGCGTTCTCGGGATAATGAAGCGCGTTGTAGCTCATCTGGATGAAGAAGGGCTTCCGGGCGGCCTGACTCCGCTTCATGAATTCCACCGCACGCGAGCCCATGCCGAAAATGTCCACGGGGTTCGGCGGCAGATGTGGCGCGGCGTCTTGATTGCCGGTGTCGCCATCGCTTTCGTCATAGCCATGAGCAGCGGGGCCACCGCCTGCGAGATGCCATTTGCCGTAGTGCGCGGTCGCGTAACCTGCCGACTTCAGCATCTGCCCGATGGTGATCTCGTCGTCGCGGATGCTTTTGCGATTCTCGCCTTCGATCAAGCGATGGCCCTGCTCAGCTGGAGCGGCCTTCGTCCATCCCAGCGCCGCGGGATTTCGTCCTGTTTGCAAACTGATGCGTGTCGGCGAGCACACCGGCGCGGGCGCATAAGCGGCGCTGAATCGCATGCCCTGCTCGGCGAGCCGGGCGATGTTCGGCGTCTGCACGATGCTGCTTTTCGAGTCCGGCATGTCCGGGTGCATCTGGCAGGACAGCCCGCTCCAGGCCTGATCGTCCGAGAGCATGAAAAGGATGTTCGGCGGCGCGGCGGCGAGGGATGAATTGATCAGAAGAGCGGCAAGACCAAGATGGATGATTCGCTTCATTGGAGGGAATGGTTGAAGTTCAACGAGTCGGCACACCACTCACGTCCAGATCCGGCTTCGTGTTCCACCGAGGCGTCCAGCCGGGCTTTTCGACTTTGGTCCGGAAGATGACGGTGTTGTCGAGGGCGATGTCGTCGGTCCAGATGAACTTGGCGCCTTCAAAATCGTTTTCGAAGTAGGGCTGCTTGGGATCGACTTCTTCGATGGTGTATTCTTTGGCGTTCTTCCAGGTGCTGTCGTCGAAGTCGATGGCCCACCAGTTGGCTGGAAGTGGGTCTTGGATGACTTTGGGATTGGCGGTGTCGCTGTTCACGGGGCCGTGGAAGAAGTTTTTGGCCTTCCAGGTCGCGTTGGTGACGGTGCCGTCGGCGAATTTGATGCAGAGGCCGGCGTCGCCGATGCTGGTGCCGTATTCCATGCCGGTTTTCGGGTCGGCGTTGTCCTTGGCGAGCACGGCGATGGTCATCGGATACTCGGGGAGGAAATCGACGCTGACGACGTTGTGCGGCGTGAACTGGATGCTGTCCACCGCGACGAGGCGGCCGTTGACGTAGAGCATGAACCAGTTGTCGGCATAGACGTTGAGTTTGATCGTGTCGGCGATGCTGGGCTTCACGAGGCCGGGCGGGCCTCCTTTGCCTTTTCCTTTGCCGCCGCCTTTTTTGGGTTCGGCGGCAGCAGGTGGCGGTGGGGGCGGTTCGGCTGTTTGGGGTCCGACTTGTCCGACTGGTCTGACCTGTCCGACGGCACCGCCGCTGGAGTGAACGACACGCAGCGAGGAGTTCGCGAGCACTTTGCCATTCATCGCGGTGATGAGCTCTTCCCGGCCGGGCTTGCCAACGACTTTCAGCGGCTCGGACAAGGCATAAAGCGTGATGACATAGGTCTTCGCGCCGGGGCCTTTGGAGTGCGGCGGCTCGTAGCCGATCTCGCCTTTGAAGCCGGTGCCGTGCTTGCCGATGTCGGTGACGTTTTTCGGCAGGCTCGCTGCGCTGCCCGGGATGTCGTAAAGGGTCCAATACCACTTCCGATCTCCATCGGGCGTGACGTGATCCATGATCAAAGCGTAGCCTTTCGTGCCGGCGGGCGCGCCGGCCCATGCGAGCGGCGGGCTGATGCCATCGCCATCGCCAGTGAACTCGATGGGGAGTACTTGCAGGTCTTCGACGACGGGGCTGTTGAGCATGAATTTGCCATCGCTGCTGCGCGGCTGATCGGGCAGCGCGACAAAAGCCTGGCCTTTGCCTCCGCGTTCACCGCCACCGCCGCCACCTTTTGGCTGACTTTGTTGACCCGATGGACCGGATTGACGCGGTTCAATGGCAACGATGGGCTGGTTTTGCCATTCACTGGCTTCGAGTTGGCCGTTGCGATCTTTGTCCATGTCGGTGAAGGCCGCTTTCGCCTTTGCCATCGCATCGGGAATCGCGATGCCTTTCTTCGCGGCATTGGATTTCGCGTTGTCGGCGAACTCCTGCGCGGTGACGACGCCGTCGCCATTCACATCGAGGATGCCCTGTATCGGGGCCATTCCTGGCCCCTCCGGGCGATCTTCACGAGGCAGGAATGCCCCGGTTACGCCCTCGCGACCGCCTTTGCCCTGTCCCTTGCCTTTTCCCTTGCCCTTCATGCCCTCGGGGCCACCGCCGGGCGGACGACCACCACCGCCGCCGCCACCTTGACGACGTGCGGTGTAAACTTCATCGGCCATGCCATCGCGACCATTGTCAAAGTGGAAGGGATAGGTGCCATCGGCCTTGATCGCGTAGCTGACGCTGCGTTTGTCGCCATTCACGTCGTAGCTGAGTTTGTAGCTGTCCTTACCGGTGCTTTCGAAGGCGGTGATCTTCGCTCCGCGCAGCGCGGTGAGCGCCTCGCGAACGCCTTGAGCACGCGGTTGCGGATCGACCTGCTCACCAGCCTCGACGACCTCACCGTGGAAGCCGCCGAAGACATACGGATACTGGTTTGACGCATGATAATGGTATCCGATCTTCGCGTCGTCGTGGCCATGGCACTCGTCGAGATTCGCCACCGGCGAGCCATCCGGCTCCGTGAGGCCGTAAACGGGATACCCATCGAGCGCATACGCCACCGGCATGCCTTTGCCGACCTGCGCCTGCAGATGCAGCGGCGCAATGTGGTAGTGATAATCATCCGCGCGTCCGCAATGGCCGCCCCACTGATCCAGCTCGCCGATTTCATAACTCACTTCGCCACGATTGTTCTGCGGATTGAAGATCGGGATGCCATTCACGGCCAAAGCGATCGCGCCGCGCAGGAAGCGGCCTTTGATCATCGCGGGCTCTTTTGCAGGAACAGGCTTCAGCGGGATGCGCCACGCATTGTCATCGAAATACGGCTGCGGAAGCGGCACCTGCTGCTGCCACGCGGTGATGCCCACCATCATGTTGTGATCCGGCAGGCCGTTCGAGCCGACATAGAGAAACTCGCCATCCGCACGCAGATCGAGCTTCGTGAAAGGCAGGAAGGCCTTCGCCGTCTGTGGTGCGTTCGCGGCATTCGCAGCCGCCGCGGCCGCGAGTTGGACAACCGAGGTCGTGGAGGCGACTTCAGTCATGCCGCGCTCGCGTTTCCACTCTTCGAGAATGTGCGCCCGCAGCACCTCCCGATCAGTGGTGGCCAAATCATGCGCGGCGAGGCTCGTCGCGAACAGAAGGAGGACAGGGAGCGTTTTCATAACACCCGCTACTAACTCCCGGCGCGTCAAAACGGCTTCAGCGAATGTCGGGAGATTTGTCGGGATTGTGTAAAGGCGGCATGTGGTCTCACACCAACAATTCAAAGGTGGTCGAAAGAACCTTTCATTGTCGATTGTTGACAATCGACAATGGGGCGGCACAATCAGCCCAGCCATCCACAAGTCAGCATGAGACCAGCACCTTCATTGAAAACACTCCGAGACCAGATCGCCGATCAGCTTCGGAACGAAATCCTGTCGCACCAGCACGGGGCGGACACCCCATTGCGGGAAGAGGAACTGGCGGCACGCTTTGGCACCAGCCGGGGGCCGGTGCGGGATGTGCTTCTCCAACTGACCCAGGAAGGCGCTTTGGTTTACCGGCCTAATGCTGGCGTTCGTGTTTGTCCGCCGCCTGACGCGGATACGCGTGCATTGCTGATGTCCCTTCGCAAGCAGATCGAGCTGCATGCGTTGCCGGTCTTCCTGAAGAAGTTTACCGCAGAGGATGAAACCGCATTGCGCGACATTCTCGAAACGATGGAGCGTGCGTGCCGCAAGGGCAACATGTCGGACATCGTCGGCAGCGACATCGCTCTCCATCGCTACATCGTCCGGAGCGGGGCAGCGCCGGAGGTCGAAAAGGTCTGGCTGCACGTCGCAGTGCGCATCCTGATGGCCTACTCGCGAGTGCCAAATCACATGGCGATTCATCGCGAGCATTTGCGGATCGTCGATGCGCTTTGCTCCAAGAACCTGAAAGCCAGCCGCGACGCCCTGACGGCCAACTTGATCTGATCATGCGCAATCGAATCCGAACCACATGCTTGATCGCGGCCACCGTTTTATCGGCGAAAGTCACTGCAGCTTCGCCTGATCGCGATTTCACGCTCAAGGTGCTGCCTGTGCTGAAGGCGAAGTGCTTTGCGTGTCACGGTGACGACCCGAAGAAGATCAAAGGCGAACTGAATCTGCTGTCCCGCGAGGCGATGCTGAAAGGCGGGGGAAACTCGCAGAAGGTGCTGGTGCCTGGCAGGGCGGAGGAGAGTGATCTCTATGTTTCGATGGCCTGGACGAATCCGGATCTCGAGATGCCGCCGAAGGAAAATGACCGGTTGAAGCCGGAGCAAATCGAAGCGGTGAAAGCGTGGATAAATGCGGGTGCGCCCTGGCCCTCCGAGGAGGAACAAAAGGCGCACCTCGCGTGGGAACGGTCGCAGGCGGTGACGGAGGACGGAGTGATCTTCAAGACGAGCGGCGGACTCGGCGATGCGTGGACATTTCGACGCTACAAGCCCGAGGACATGTGGGCGTTCATGCCGGTGAAAGCGCCGACACTTGATCCCAAGGCAGCGGAAAGCCCCGTGGATCATTTTGTCTCCGCCAAGCTCGCCAGCGCAGGCTTCAAGCCATCGCCTCATGCCGATGCGCGGACGCTGATTCGTCGGGCGACGTTTGATTTGCTCGGCCTGCCGCCGACACCGGAGGAGGTGGCGGAGTTTGAGAAGGCGTGGAAAGCGGATTCTAAGGCAGCGTGGAGCGATTTGATTGACCGTCTCCTGAAAAGCCCGCACTACGGCGAGCGCTGGGCGCAGCATTGGTTCGATGTGGTGCGCTATGCGGACACGGGTGGCATGGCCAATGATTACGAGCGATCCAACATGTGGCGCTACCGCGACTGGGTGATTCGGGCCTTCAATGAAGACATGCCCTATGATCAGTTCGTGCGGGAACAGCTCGCGGGTGATCAAATCGCCGATCGCGCGGCTTTGAAGCGTCTCAATGGCGTTGCCGCGAAACTCGCGGAGGTTCGCAAGACAGGCTCTTATACCGATGACGAGGCCCGCAAGATTGTGGCGACGGGATTCCTTCGGCTCGGTCCCTGGGACAACGCGATGGTTACCGATGAGGAGGCACGCCAGATCTATCTCGACGACCTCGTGAATGCGGTTGGGCAGAGTTTCCTCTCGACCACGATGCGCTGCTTCAAGTGCCACGATCACAAGTTCGATCCACTGCCGACGCGTGACTACTATCGCATGTATGCTGCGTTGGCAGGCACGCAGATGGCCGAGCGACCGCTGCGCTTCACAGCGGAGGAAAATCGTGCTGGATTCACCGAGAACAAAACCTTCGTGCAGCGCATGTTCGACTTTGCCCGCGGGGAAAAGGACAAGCTCGTCGCCCAGCGCGAAGAAGCTGCGAAGCAATGGTATGCCGAGCACAAACTGCCTTACAAAGACAACGAGGCGCGCAAGAACGACGCCGATGAAATGAAGCCGCCGCGCAATGTAGGCATGGACTACGTTGCGGAAGGCCAGTTGAAGGTGCGTGAGCAGGATGACTGGATTTGGGAGCGCAATTTGGAGCGATTCGAGCCGATGGTGCAGAGTGTCTATGACGGTGCCGTTGGCAAAAAGGCCTGGAACGCGGCGCGGAAGCTGCGCATGCCAGAGGTCGTCGATGTTTCCTGGAAACCAGAGAGCTTCATCTACTCCGGCGGATCGCTGGCGGCACCGGGCGAGAGGGTGCAGCCCGGCGTGCTCAGCGCGCTAAAACTTCCCGCTGAAGGTCCAGAAACGGATCCTTATCTCCTCTCGGAAAAGGTGGATGAACGCCGATTGGGGCTCGCGAACTGGATCACGCAACCGGGCAATGCCTTGACCACCCGCAGCATCGTGAATCGCGTCTGGCAGCATCACTTCGGCAAGCCCATCGCGGGCAATCCGAACAACTTCGGAGCCAAGGGTGCCAAACCCACGCATCCCGGGCTTTTGGACTTCCTTGCCGACGACTTCGTGAAGCACGGCTGGACGCTGAAACGCCTGCACAAGCTCATCATGATGTCGGAGGCCTATCAGATGAGCACGCAGCATCCACAGGCGCAGACGTTGCGTGAAAAGGACCCGGCGAACGACTTGCTCGCCTTCTTCCCGACCCGCCGCCTCACTGCCGAGGAAATGCGCGATGCCATGCTGCGCATTACTGGCGAGCTAAATCCCGCTCTGGGTGGTCTGCCGATCATGCCGGAGATCAACATGGAGGTCGCTTTGCAGCCACGCATGATCCAGTTCTCGCTCGCGCCGTCCTATCAGCCATCGCTCACGCCGCAGGAGCGCAATCGACGCAGCATCTACGCGTATCGAGTGCGCGGACAGGCCGATCCCTTCATGGAGGTGTTCAACAAGCCCGGCCCCAATGACTCCTGTGAACTGCGCGATGCCGCTGCCGTTTCCCCACAAGCCTTCACTTTGCTCAACAGCGAAATGATGACCGACCGCAGCATCGCCTTCGCCCTGCGCGTCGAAAAGGAAGCCTCAACACCCGAGGCACAGATCGAGCGTGCCTTCCAACTCGCCATGAACCGAGAACCTTCCGCCGCAGAGTCCGCGAGACTGGTGAAGTATCTGACCGACATGCGCGCTTACCATGCAGGCTCCAAACCCGCGCCTGTCACCTATCCCACCAAGGTCACCCGCGCCCTCGTGGAAGAGTTCTCCGGCAAGACCTTCGAGTATGAGGAAATCCTGCCGGCTTTTGAAAACTACACGCCTGACAAAAAGGCGGCGGATGTGAGCAGCGAAACACGCGCGCTGGCCGATGTATGCCTGCTGCTGCTGAACTCGCATGAGTTTATCTTCCTCAACTGACACGCTCCACAACGATGAAAACAACGCTCTGCTCACTCACCACGCTCCTATTGCTCGCGTCGGCTCATGCTGACCCAGTCCTGCCCAACCCGTCCGCACCCCTGGGCCAAACTGGCCAGTGGCAAGCCAGGCCCGCCTTCTCCGATGAGTTCGATGGAGCAGAGATCGATGCCCGCAAATGGACCACGAAGGTCGGAAGCTGGGGGCCGTGGACCTGGGATGAAAAGAACGCCCTTCAGAAAGACGGCAAGCTCATTCTCAGCATGACCCATGAGCCGCACACCCGGAAGAACGCGCAGTCCCTGTTCTACAAGTCCGGCATCTTCCGCTCGAAGCTGAAGCGCACCTACGGCTACTACGAGGCGCGGATCAAAGGGTGCACCCTCTTCCCCGGAGCCTGCCCTGCCTTCTGGATCTACAGCGATGGCAAGGCCACCACGGGCGAGGTGCGCTACTGCGAGATCGATTTCGTCGAACTCCAAATGAACGAACTCAATCGCGAGACCAACGTGCGCGACTCCGTCCATGTCATCGACATGAATCTGCATCTGCGGCTCGCCGACAAAGACGGCAATGTGCGCTGGGTGAGACCCGGCACAGACCCCGCACTCTGCAAGAATGCCTGGACCGCCCCCTGGGATCCACGCGAGGACTTTCACGTCTATGGCTGCGATGTCACTCCTGAAAACATCGTGTGGTATATCGACGGCAAAGAAGTCGCGCGGAAGCCCAATCAATATTGGCACCAGCCCATGAATCTCACCCTCTCGCTCGGACTGCGCCATCCCCACATCGGCTGGGTCGGACAGGAAATGAAACCCCAGCCAAAAGCCGCAACGGCGGAGGGTTTTCCCACCTCGATGGAAGTGGACTATGTCCGCGTGTGGGAAAGGAAATGAATAACGCAGATCACGCCATGATTCATCCCATCTGCTCACGTCCGCTTTCCAATCCGATGACTCGCCGCCAGATGCTTTATGGTTTGGGCGCCTCGCTCGGCTCGGTCGCATTCAGTGATCTCATCGCGAAAGAACTCGCCGCTCCGCTTGCGCCAAAGCAGCCGATGCTCCCCGCGAAGGCGAAAAACGTCATCATGCTCTTCATGGAAGGCGGTCCGGGACACATGGATACGTTCGATCCGAAACCCACGCTGACCAAGCTGCACAAAAAGGAGTCGAAGCTGAAGAAAGGCCAGGAAACCGGATTCAAATTCTATGTCGGCAGTCCTTTCGGTTTCCAGACTGTGGGGCAGAACGGCATCGAGATGTGCGATCAGTGGAAATACCTCGCCGATCCCGAGGTGGCCGATGAGCTGTGCAACTACCGCGGCCTCCAGGCGGAGTCGCTGAATCATCCTGAGGCGCTTTATCATATGAACACTGGCTCCCGCCTCGGCGCCGATCCGGCTCTCGGTGCCTGGACGACTTACGGACTCGGCACGCTGAATCAAAACCTGCCGGGCTATGTGGTGATGACGGAGCTGGCCTTTCCGCAAGGTGGCGCGGGGAACTGGAGCAATGGATTTCTTCCGGCCTACTACCAAGGCACGCGACTGCGCACTGAAGGCTCGCCGATCCTCGATTTGAACTCGCAGCCGTGGAAGACACGCGAGCATCAGCGTCGAGCCCTCGACGAGCTCGCCGCGCTGAACTCCCAATACGCCGCGCAACATCCCGAACAGCGCGATCTAGCGGCCCGCATGGAAACTTATGAACTGGCCTATCGCATGCAGATGGAGGTGCCGGAGGTGCTGGGCATCGATGGCGAATCCGAGATCACGAAAGAAATGTATGGCCTCAATGACAAGCACACGGCCGTGTTTGGCCGCCAGTGCCTGCTCGCCCGCCGGATGATCGAGAAGGGTGTGCGCTTTGTGCAGATCTTCAGTGGCGGCTGGGACAGTCACGACTACCTCGAGCGTGCCCACAGCGAGCGCATCCGCAGCGTGGACAAGCCAATGGCCGGCCTCATCAAAGACCTCAAGCAGCGCGGCATGCTGAAGGACACCCTCGTCATCTGGATGGGCGAGTTTGGCCGCACGCCCGACAACAACAAGCGTGGTGGCGTGTATTCCCTCGGTCGTGGTCACAATGCGGATGCCATGACGATGCTCATGGCCGGTGGTGGCGTGAAGCCAGGCATCGTCGGCTCCACCGATGAATTGGGTCTCAAAGCCGTCGAGTGCGCCCATCCGATCCGTGATCTGCACGTGACGCTGCTGCATCTGCTCGGCCTCGACGACAACAAGCTCACTTATCTCCACGGAGGCCGCTACAAGCAACTCAGCCAGTTCGGCGGTCAGGTGATCAAGGACATCATCGCGTGAGAGGATTTGGAGTCGCTGTCTATTCCAGTGTCTCATACAAGTGCCTGAGCCACGAGGCGATTCGTGGAAGCACATTCAGAATGGAGTGCTAGCGACAGACCGCTGATCCAGGGACCTTCACGATCTTGGATAAGCCTTCGTCGGCCGTTCCGTCTTACTCAGGCATGAACCTCACCCGCCGCCACTTTCTCCAAACATCCAGTTTGGCCCTGCTGCCCGCCGTTTCGCCTGCTGCCGAGACGCAGGAGTCGCTCATCGAGTCCATCGAGAAGGTCCTGGTGAAGACGCCCGCGCTGCCGAAGGGCACTTGGTTTCATCCGCGGGCCTGCATGATCGGCAAACGCGCCTTCATGACCACGCAGCCCATCATGGGCTCCGATCACTTCGGCCATGTGCACTGGACCACGTCTGACGATCTCGGCCAAACATGGAGCGACTTCACACCTGTGCCACCGCTCGGCTGGGTGCCAATGGCGGATGGCAACAACGAGGCCGTGTGCGATGTGACGCCCGAGTTTCACGCGAAAACCGGCAGCGTGCTCGCGCTCGGGCACAACGTGTTTTACAAAAACAAAGGCTTCTACCGCGACCAGCCGCCGCGTTGGCCCATCTACGCCGTGTGGAAGGACGGCGCGTGGGGTCCGCGGCGCAAACTCGTGTGGGATGACCCGCGCGGCAGCGATATCTACTCGAACAACTGCGGCCAGCGCATCAACCTGCCGGATGGCGATGTGCTCATGAGCTTCACCTTCGGCGTCAAAGGCCAGACGCGCTCCGTGTGCGGCGTGCGGTGCTCCTTTGATGGCGACCAGTTGCGCATCAAGCAAACCGGCAACGCGCTCACCAACAACGTCGGCCGCGGCCTGCTGGAGCCCTCGCTCACGCAGTTCGGCGGTCGCTACTACCTCACCATCCGCGCCGAGGATCGCAAAGGCTACGTCGCCGTGAGCGATGACGGCCTGAACTACGAACCGCAGCAGCCCTGGACCTGGGACGACGGCACTCCGCTCATGACGAACAGCACGCAGCAGCACTGGCTCACGCACTCCGACGGCCTCTTCCTCGTCTATACGCGACGCGATCCCACCAACGAAAAAGTCATCCGCTGGCGTGCACCGCTGTGGGTCGCGCAGGTCGATCCGAAAACGCTCCGCCTCATCCGCGCCACCGAGCGCGTCGTGCTCCCGCTCATCGGCGACGGCGTCAATGCCGCCGACCTCGTCGCCTTCAACGGCAACTTCGGCATCTGCAACGCCAGCCCCACCGAATCCTGGGTCACCGACGGCTCCTGGTGCCCCAAAACCAACACCGGCGAACTCAACCTCGCCCGCGTGAAATGGCGGAAGGCGAATGGGTTGGTGAAGGCATAACGCTTCACGACTCACGCGTCCGTCGTCGCACTCAAGCAACGCTCACTTCCCCCACAGCTTCGCGAACTTCTCGGTGACGTGGAAGTCGTCTTTGCCGGTGGGCGAGAAGGCGGTGCGCTCGGTTTTGCCGTCGCGGAGGCGGGTGCGGCCGAGGTTGAAGTGCCAGGGGAAGAGGTCTTTGGGCTGTGCGCCGTCGATGCCTTTCGTGGGATCGAGGGTGAAGGCCTCCGCGCCGACGATGGGGAGGCGCATCTCGATGCTCCAGCGGTCCGCGCCGCGATGCACGGCGACTTGCGCACCGCTGGTCCAGTTCACGCCTTTGCCGCCGGGGGCGCGGTCGAGATCATAGACGGCTCCGGCGGGGTTAATGGAGATCTCGTAGTAGCTGCGCGAGGGCGTTTCGATGAGCAGCGTGACGTGATCGCCTTCCAGCAGTTTCGGGTCGTCGTTTTTCGTCGTGCTGCTTTGCAGGGCCTTCATGTCCGGCTCCTGGCAAACGATGCCGATGTGCAGCGTGCTGGCATCGCGCTGAATCTGGAAGCTGCTGCTGGCCTTCGGCTGCGGATCCTGCGGGCGCAGCTTGATGAGCGGTGCGATGCGTGCGGTGCCCCAGTAAGCCTTGTCCACGTTGCCATCGAGCGGCTTGCTGCCGAGAGGTTTGGCACCGGTGTTGACGGTTTCGAGCACGCGGTAGTCGAGATCGGTCTCGCGCTTGCGACTGAGTTGCACGCGCAGGGCTTCCAGCGGCTTCATGGTGTCGGTGATCTGCTGAATGCGACGACCTGGAAGGCTCGCGGGATCGGCGGCAGCCTTCGCTTTGGCCAGAAGATCAAATGATTCGCCGATTTTGACCGCGTCGGTGCTCATGTGCATCCAGTTGGCCTCCGCGTGCGTGATGAAGGCCTTCATCGCCTCGGCGGCGGGGCCGTAGTAGCTCGTGCAATAGTCCGCGAGCATCGCATTCACGTCCTGATTCGCATCCCAGTAGAGCCGCGCGGTGACGTAGAGATTGAAGTGCTCGATGGCGAGGTCGTGGTAGCCGAAGGTCTGCTCCTGGCCTGCGGGATGCGCATAAATCTCGACCTGCTCGCCGAGGCTGACGCCTTTCAGCTCGCGCAGATCGCGGCTGATCTGTTTCGTGTAGTAAACCGGGCGTCCGGCCTGCTCCGGGCGTGCATTCGTGCTGAAGTCCCAAGTGATGTAGTGGCCCGGCGATAGCTTCTTGAGCCAATCGGCCCGCCATTGTCTGCGCTCGTTCCATTTGGCTTCATCCCAAAACTCCTGCCGATGATGCACGTCGATCAAAACCAGGTTGGGGCTCAGTTTCTCGATCTTCTCCGGCGCTTGCCGGTAGGAACTGTAGGCAAGGGCGCTTACGAGCCGGTCGGGATGGCTGCGATGCACTTCCTGCGCCACGCGGTTCAAGTAGCCGAACACATGATCCGACATTGTGCCGCTCCATCCGCGCTGCGGTGTGAGCTGCGCCTTCCACGCGGGATCATCGCCTTCGAGGCCGCCGTAGCCATCCACGAGGTCGATGTTGTGCATCGGCTCGTGGAAGTGATCAAACATCGCGCGGACATGCTTCACCTGTTTCTCAAAGAGAATCGGCGAGAGGAGATTCGGCACGCCATCGCCTTTGTGCGTGGTGTCGAGCTTGCCACCGATGGTGAGATACATCTCGGGATGCGCCTTCTTCATCTCCTCGCGCTTGATGACGAACTTCATCCCATGGCAGAGCTGTGGAAAGCCCGCGATCTCCGCGCCGAAGTTCACGCCGAGCCGCAGATTCCACAGCGCTCGGTCTCCGATGCCCGTGTGCTGCGTGTAGTAAACGAAGCGCCGCAGCCCGAAGTCCGGCGTCACCGTGCGATCCAGCTGCGGCAGCGCGATCGTCGCCACCTTTGGCACCACCTCGCCGATCTCTCCCGGCGCGAACCACCGGCAACCGAGACCACGCAGAAACTCGTTCACTGCATTGAAGGTCCCCGCATCGTCCGTCATCCACACATCGAGCTCCGGATGGTAGAGCTGATAGAGATCGCTCGCCGTGTTCCAAAACGTGTCGCCCGTGATTTTGTCCCATTCGGCGTTCACGCGAGCCGCTTCGTTCTTGTCGCGCTTCCGTCCCCAGGGCTCGATCGGCACAAAGTCCTTGTCCGCACCCAGCAGCGCCAGCCAGTCCTTGCCCGATGCCATGCGAAACGCACCGTGTTTCAAATCCTTCGTCGAAAGGCCCAACTCCTCCGTAAAGCGGCTGACACCGACAAAAATGGCCGTTTTGCCCGCCGTTCGCTCCGTGACGACCGGCAGCGTCGCACCCGACATCTTCGCGAGGGTGCTTTGCAGCTCCTTGGCGGCCAATTTGGTCATCCGCGCCGGTTTTTCAGCGATGACGATCTCCGCGAGTGGCTGGCCGTTTTCGATGAGGAAGGAGTCTGCGGCGTGGAGTGGGAATGTCGCGAGGGCGAGAAGCGAGAAAATGATTTTTGGCATGAGTCGATGTGTGATCAATACATCGACGGTGCGGGAAACTATCGGGTCGTTGCTACAACAACTCACGGATTCCACATCACGCGATAGAACGCCCGTTGGCCGTTGATGCGGGCAGGCAGGTTGTCCGTGTAGGTCGCGTTGGTGTTCGTGTTGGTGAAGGTGAGGGTGTCGATGGTGGTCCAGTTGGTGAGATCGGTGCTCCACTGGATTTGATACGGTTTGTTCGGAATGGCGTTCCAGCGGAGGCCGACTTGGCCGGGGGCGACGTTGGCGACCTCGATGGGCGGGCTGATTTTGGGCGCGAGGACGAAGCTGTGGGAGACGCTGCGGTTGATGCGGGTGGGCGTTTCGTCGTTGAAGACGCTGGTGGCATCTGGCGGCATGGGGTCGCTGGCGGTGCGGTAGCTGCGGACGTAGTCGGCGACGGCTTGATCGGGGCCGACGGTGATGCGGATGTGGCCGCTATTCGGCAGGAGGTAGCTGGTGCTGTTGGCGCCGAGGTTGACGTATTGGCCGTCTGCCGCGCTGCCGAGGCTGGTGTAGTTCGGGGTGCCGGGCTGCGGGCATTCGAGATAGACGATGCCGTCTTTGACTTGGTAGCCGTAGAGGTGGTCGTGGCCGTGGAAGACGACGTTGACTTTGTTTTGCACGAGCAAGTCATGGATCGGCATGTCCCAGCCGGGACGCTTGGTGGCGAAACCGGCGCTGCCGTCGGCATTGTTGCCACCCCACTCGTATTTGTCGCTCACTTCGATGCCACCGCGTGCGGCATACTGCGGGGTGCCAGTGGCGGTCTGCGTGCTGCCGCCGACGATGTGGTGCATGAAGACGAACTTGTATCTCGCGCTGCTGTTTTGCAGCGTGGTCTTGAGCCAGTCATACTGCGGCTTGCCGAGGCTCCAGTGCCACGCGTCGTTGGCGGAGTTTGGATTGGTCATCGTGTTCCAGAAGGGATCGAGCATGATGAAGAGCGCCTCGCCCCACTCGAAGGCGTAGAAGTCCTCGAGCATGCCGAGCGTGCCACCCGTGTAGTCCTTCGGCGTGGGATTGCCGGAGTAGAAGGTGTCGGGCGTCGGTGCGGGGTAGAAGGCTTTGCGGGCCTTCAGATCCCAGGCGGGGATGTTGTTTTGCTTGTCGGCGGCGGCGGTAAAGAGGTAGCCGTATTCCGCCTCGTGATTGCCGAGTCCGAAGAAGAACGGGATGCTATGGCAGGCACGCTCGAAGGCATTGCGGAAGATGATCGCGCGGTTGTTGATGCTCGTCTGGTTGATCGTGACACCGCCACCCCACTTCGGCGGCACGCCGAGCAGGCCATCGGCAAGCTTGTCGGTCATGAAGATGTCGCCCACGTCCATGTGGATGTCGGGTTGGTCGAGGCTGATGTTTGCCATCGCACGCCAGAAGAGCTGCATGTCCGTGTTCACGTCGATGTGCGGGTCGGCGGTGACGGTGAAACTGAACGTCGTGCCGCGAGGCCGTGCCGTGTGGAAGCTGCGCTCGCCGCGGGCGCTGTAGAAGGGAGCGCCGACATTCCGATGACGCACGCGGTAGTAATACTCGGTGTCAGGCTGCAAACCGGTGATCGGGATGCGGATCGGGTTTTTGAACTCCGGCTTGGCGTTGTCGATGTTGAACGTCGTCGGCGTGGTGGAGGCCGTGTATTGGCCGGGAGCGGTGCCGTATTCGACGAAGACCTGCTGATTGACGGATGCGATGAGGTTCAAGGTCACGCCGTCGGATTTCGGCAGCGTGAGGAACTCCGCGCCGACGATGGTGGCATCGGTGAGGAGGTTGTTCACGGTGTAGAGGTAGTTGCCGCTGCCGGGGCTGGTGGAGCTGGCGTTCGTGTTGTCGGTGGCGACGACTTTGAAGTTGATCGTCGTGCCGCCGGTCTGCGCGGGGATCGCCGCGCCCCAGACGCCGTCATTGGCTGCGCCATCGCCGTGCAGGCCGTCGTCGAACATCGCGAGCGTGATGGTCGGAGGCGGCGCGGTGGTGGCGATGACGATGTCGTCGATGCTGATACGTGGCGTGCGAGTCGGAGCTGTGGCGGTGTAGCCGGTGGCCTGGAAGCGGATCTTCGTCTGCGTGCCGAGTTCCGCACCCGCGAGGTCATAATGGAAGAGCTGGAAGCCGTGGTTCACGGTCGTGGCGAAGGCCGTCGCGATGGGCGCGGCGCTTGTATTCGCATACGCGGCAGTGTTGAGCACGAAGGTGGTCGCGTTCGTGATGCTGCTCACGGTCGCGTTGCCAGCGAAGTAGTTCGCAGCGGCGTTGGCGGCGGCATTGGTCGCGGTGGCGTTCACCAGCGTGGCCGTGGTGCCGGTGACGAGGGTGAAGGACGTGTTCGGCGTGATGGTGCCGACGCGAGTGTTGTTCGGGATGCCCGTGGCGGTGATGAACATGCCTTCGACGAGGCCCGTCGTGTTCGCGCAGGTCGCGGTGGAACTGCCAGTCGTGATGCCGATGGTCACATTCACCGGTGCGGCGAGCACGCTGCGGCCCGTCGTGAGCCCGGCGGTGCTGGTGCAGGTCACCGTCGTGCTGCCAGCGACCGCGCCTGCCGAGTTCAGCACCACATTGCTCAGCGAGACCGTTTCAGCATTCCAATCCTCGCTCAGACGCGTGTTCCAGGTCGCGCCGTTGTCGGAGGAGACTTGCATCGTCCAGCCGCAGTTGTTCGTGGCAAAGAGATCGCGTGTCTGCACATAGAACTCGATGTAGCCGCTCGCGCCGGTGGTGTTGATCGCGTTCGTCGTGGTGAACATCGACGCCAGCGGGTCTGCGGTGCCGCCATTGAACTCCGCTGCAGCCGTGGTGGCGCTCAAAGTGAGTGCCGATCCCGCCGTCGTGGGCGCGACGTTCATGTTGAAGGTCGTCGCGCTCGTCACCGAGGCCACCGTGGCGTTGGCCGCCAAACCCGTGCCGGTGAGCGACATGCCGTTCACGAGGCCAGCGGTGTTGTCGCAAGTCACAGCCACACTCGCAGCGGTGGTGGTCGCATTCGTCAACGTGACGCCGCATGCGGTGAGCGTGAGCCCCGTGCCTGTGCCGGTGGCGGCTTGTGAGAGCACAAAGGTCGTCGCGTTCGTGATGGAGGCGACGGTGGTGTTGCCAGTTGGAGCGCCATTGATGCTGCCAGCAATGTTTGGACCTGTGACGAGCATTCCTGGCCAAAGAGCCGCGGTGCTCGCGCAGGTCACGCTGGTGCTACCGCTCGTCGTCGCGGCGCTCGTGAGACTGATGGAGGTGCGATTCGAGGTGCTCACGGCCTGGCGCACATTGCCCGCGCCGACGGTGGTCCATGCGTTGAGTGCTCCGGTGCCGTTCCAGTTGTTCGATGAGGTGTTGTTGAAGCTCTCCTTCCAGATCGCGGTGCTCACGGGCGTGCCGGTGTCGTATTGAAGCTGCACGCTGGTAAGCGTGGTGCCGCTCTGAGGCGTGATTTGCGCCAAAATCGTCGTCGGATCGAGATACGTCGGCGATGTCGGCCCGGTGGACACGCTGACGATGGCCGGGCCGTTCGCGTTGTAGGTCACGTTGATGCTCGCGGTGCCTGTGTTGCCGCCTTGATCGGCGCTATCGGTCGAAGTGGCCGTGATCGTGTTCGCGCCGGGTGTGAGAGGCACGGTGGCCGTCCATGTCGCGTAGTTGTCGGAGCTGACCGCATTGACGCCATTGACGACGACTGCGGTCAATGACGAGATGGTATCCGAGGCCGTTCCCGTGACGACGATGCTGCTGGCGGTCGTGGTCGTGTTGTTCGCGGGTGACGTGATCGCGACCACGGGCGTGCTCGCATCCTGGGTGGACGAGGCGGTGGTGCCAAAGGCCGAGGTGTTGGTGCCATCGGTGGCCGTGCCGCGATAGTAATACGTCGTGCCGCTCGTGAGACCGGTGAAGGTGGCGGTGGTGCCGCTCGTCGTCTGCGTGCCGAGAATGGTCGCAAAGTCCGCCGTGGCGCTGCGCTGGATGGTGTAGCCCGTGGCACTGGAGACTGCCGGCCAGTTCATCGTGATGCTCGTGCCCTTCGTGTAAGCGGGCAGCGTGAGCTGCGGCGCACCCATCGTGACGGTCAAAGTGCCTGCGGTGCTCGTGGCGTTGCCCGCGTTGTTCGTCACCACGACGTCGTAGCTGCCTGCGTCCGATGGAGACACGTTGGTGAGTGTCAGTTTCGCAAAGTAAGCACCTCGCACGACCACGCTCGTGCTGTCGGTGACCGCCGTGGCCGTTGTCGCGCCGCTGATGTTGGCACCGTTGGCGACATTCACGCCACCTTTGCGCCACTGCACGCTCGGTGTGCCGTTCGGGTAGCTGGTGAAGGGCGCATACAGCTCGATGGTGCCGCCTTGAGGCACGGCGTTCGTGATGAGCGGCGGGCCGATGTAGGGCTTGAAGTTCTCCGCGGTGATCGCGGTGATGCTGTTCGTCAAACTGGTGACGATGCTGGCATACGCGCCGTTGGCGATGAGGTCGGTGGTTTCATACGGATCATCGGTGAGGTTGAACAACTCGGGCGTGACGACGTTACCCACGCGACCACGGCGCAGTTTGAAGTCCTTCGTGCCGCCGTTCACCGGATCGGTGAACTTGTTGATCGCAATCGGTGCCGCCGCATCGGTGACGAGCGTGACATTGCCCGGACGCAGCGTGGTGGTCGTGCTGCTGGTGGCGGTGAGCAGGTTGGGCCACACATTGACGCCATCAAAGGGCTTCGTGTTCTGCGGAGTCACGCCGACGGCGGCGCAGAGTGTCGGGAAGACATCGCCGACCCACATGTATTGATGGCTGATCACTCCGCCGGGAAGCACACCGGGATACGAGATGCCCGCCACCTCTCGCAGACCGCCTTCATAGCTGTCGCCCTTGTCGCCACGCATCGGATCGTTGAGAGAACCCTTCGTTTCATCACCGCCGTTGTCGCCGAACCAGATCACGACGGTGTTGTTGCTGATACCGGCCGCATCGAGCGCATTGAGCACGCGGCCCATCGCCTGGTCCATGCCATCCACAGCAGCGGAGATGAGGCGGCGGCTGGTGTTGGTCACGCCGAGGTTTTGATACTTCGTGATCAGGTTCGCCGGGGCCGAAACGGGGCCATGAATCGAGTTAAAGGCCAGATGCAGATACATCGGCTGCGCGGGATTGCGGTTCTGGATGTGATAGATCGCTTTGTCCGCGAGCAGGTTTGGCGACCAGCCGCCCGTGCCTTGCGAATCGGTGTGCTCGCTCGGCCCGTCCTGCTGCACGCCATTGAGCCACCAGTCAGGGCGGTCGAGATTCTCCGCCTCGGCGCTCCAGTGCGTGTAGTAGTCGATCGCGCCGGAATACTGGCCGTAGTGCGAGTCGAAGCCGCGATTGAACGGCGCATACTGCAGGCCCTCCTGGATGATGCGCGTGCTCACGCCATTCACGAGCGTGTGATGCAGGTTCTTGTCACTGCCGCCCATGTGCCACTTGCCGCACATGAAGGTCTGATAGCCCGCCGCTTTGAAAGTCTGCGGCATCAGATGCTCGCTCAAATCGGTGCCACGCGTGTTGTTCGTGGCATGACGGATCGGATTGCGGCCCGTAAGCAAAGTCGAGCGTGTCACCGAGCACACTGTGGTGCAGTAGAAGCGCTCCAGGCGGATCGAACCCGGACGTGTGGTGCCGAAACTGTCCATCGTCGGCGTTTGAATCGGCACCTGGCCCGCTGGCGTGTGATAGCCCACATCGCCCCAGCCCTGGTCATCCGTGATGATGACGACCACGTTTGGCGCGGTCACGGTGGTGATGGCGAGCGCAAAAGCCTTCGTGGCGCTGCGATTTGCCGAATCGGTCACTTCGATGGTGAAGTTGAAGTTTCCGGCCTGAGTCGGTGTGCCGCTCAAAACACCGCCGGAGCTCAACGTGATGCCATTCGGCAACGAACCGCTGAAAAGGCTCCAAACATAGCCCGTGCCGCTTCCGCCGGTGGCGGTCAGGGTTTGGCTATAAGCACCCGTCGTGCTGCCATTCGGCAAAGGCGACGCTGTGGTGATCGTCGGAGCCGGAGCGACGGTGTAGCTCGTCGAAGACGATGTCGTCGTGCCACTGCCACCGCTGCCGACGGCTGCAATGGTGAAGTTCACCGTCGCTCCATTCGCCTGCGCGGGGATCGTGCCGCCCCAGATGCCGTCATTCGCCGCGCCGTCGCCATGCAAGCCGTCATCAAACATCGTCACCACGGTGGGCGGCGCACCGCTCGTCGTATTCACCACGATGTCGTCCACATTGAAACGAGGTGCACGCGTCGGCGCGGTGGCGCTGTAGCCGGTGAACTGCCAGCGGATCTTCGTGTTCGTGCCGAGTTCCGCGCCGGCGAGGTTGTAGCGATAGGGTTGCGCCGTGCCGTCCGCCTTCGTCGTGTAGCCGTGGTTCAAGGTCGTGGCCGCGAGAGCGATGGGAGCCGCGGTGCTGTTGAAGAACGCGGCCGTGTTGATGGTGAAGGTGGTGCCGTTGGCATTCACCGAGGCCACCGTGGCCGTCGGCGAGAGATACGTGGCTGCGACCACCGAGGTGCTGTTGGCCGTGGCATTCACCAGCGTGCCCGGGCTGTTGCCGGTGATGAGTGTGAAGGACGTGTTTGCCGTGATGGTGCCGATGCGTGTGTTGTTCGGAATGCCTGTGCCGGTGACAAACATGTTTGTCTGAAGACCCGTCGTATTCGTGCAAGTCACCGTCGAGCTGCCAGTCGTGATTCCGCAGGTCACCGCCGAGTAAACAATCGGACCCGCAAGCGTGCGGCCGACCGTCAGACCCGCCGTGCTAGTGCAGGTCACCGTGGTGCTACCTGCGTTGGCGTTTGCGGTGTTCAGCACGCAGTTGGCCAGATTTACCGTCGTGGTGTTCCAATCCTCGGAAAGACGCGTGTTCCAGGTTGCACCGCCATCGGAGGATACATCAAAGGTCCAGCCATTGTTGTTCGTCGCGGCCAGATCGCGAGTCTGGGTATAAAACTCGACATAACCCGAGGTGCCGCTGGCATTGATCGCATTCGCCGTGGTGGCCGATGCGGCGGCGGTGCCACCGTTGAACTCCAAAGCCGCGCAGGAGGCCGTGATGGTGAATCCGGTGGTCGCGGTGGTCGGTGCGGCGTTCATCACAAAGGTCGTCGCATTCGTCACGGAGGCCACCGTGGCATTGTTCGCCAGACCGGTGCCGGTGAGCGACATGCCGGCAAACAGACCGCCGGTGTTGTCGCAGGTCACCGTGGTGCTGGCCGCCGTGGTCACGCAATTGGTCAACGAAGCGCCATTCACGATCAGCGTGGCCGTTCCGGTGGCCGTGGCATTCGCCGTGAGCACAAACTGCGTGCTGTTCGTGACCGAGGCGATCTTCGTCGCCGTCGTTCCATTCACGGGAATGTTCGCCCCGCTCACCAGCATGCCCGGCCAGAGCCCCGCGGTGCTGCCGCAGGTCACATTCGGGCTGCCGCTCGTCGTCGTGGCATTCGCCAGCGTGATCGCCGGCGTGCGATTGGATTGCAGCAAGGCCTGCCGCGTATTGCCCGCACCGACGGTCGTCCAGGCGTTGATCGCGCCGCTGCCGTTCCAGTTGTTCGATCCTGCATTGGCGAAGACTTCCTTGAACACATCCGCCGTCACCTGAGCGCCGAGATCATAGGTCAAACTCACGCCGCTGATGCCTCCACCGCTTCCAGGTGTGACCTGCGCCGTCACCACCGCTGGATCGGTGCTGCTCGGCGAGATCGGATTGATGGTGATGTTCGAAATCGTGGGCGGCGGCACAAAACCGAAGCCGGAGAGATTGATGTCAAAGCTCGGATTGCCCGCGTCACTGCTCGCGATGTGCAAAACTGCCGTCTTGTTGCCAAACGTGGCCGCATTGAACTCCACCGTGAAGGTCGATGTGCCGTTGTTCGCCGCCACCGGCGTGCTGGGCGATGTGGTGACCGAGAAGTTCGCGCTGTTCGTTCCATCAATCGTCACGCCGGTGATGTCGAGCGGTGTGGAGCCGGTGTTCGTGATGGTGAAGGTCTTCGACAGCGTGCTGCCCACATTCACATTGCCATACGCGACGGTGCTGAGGCCGTCCGAGAGCGACGTGGCGCCCTGTGCCACGGCGATCTGCGTGGTGAGCGTGGCCGAACGCACGGCAAAGACCGGGAAGCTCGCCGTCTTCGCCTGGTAGCTGATGATGCCCTGCGAACCACGCGGCGGACCTTCAGCTGCAGGCACGCTGTTGTTCACGCCAAGCTCCAGCAGCCACGCCTCGGTCTGCGTGCCTTTGTTCGACGTGGATGACCAGTAAGCCGTCGCACGCGGCAAGGCGCGGAAGATCAAGCCGGTGCCGGTGGCCAGCGCATTGCTGCTCAGTGTGAAACTCACGCCCGGAGTGATCGCCGTGATCGTCGGCGTGGTGGCGTGGTTGATGTAAGTGCCCGCCACGCTGAAGGGATCAATCACCGTCATGCCGATGGCGAGGTCTGTGGTGTCAGAAGTCGTCACAATCGGGCTGCCGGAGGTCGTCGCGCATCCCGACATCGTCTTCGCGAACATCGTGCGGTTGATGCACGGCTTCAAATTGGTCGCCGTGCCGCCGCTCGTCGTCGCGAGCGAGTAGTCGGTCAGCGTTTGCAGCTCCTTGATGTTCGGCAGACGCCAGTCGTTGTAACCACCTAGCGTCAGTCCTTCCGCCCAGGCCAGCGCACCTTCCCACGTCATCGCCGCGCTCGGCATCTGCGTCCACATCAGCGAGGTGTCGGTGTCCGTGATCGTGCAGTCGAGATTGTTCACGTAGTTGTGCGTCATGTTGTTCTGCGCCATTCGCACGTAGCGTGCGTGGTAGCGGAATGCCCCGCCCGCGCTCACCGTCTCCGCCTTCGGTTTCGGACCCACGCCGCCGCCGGAATTCACGCACCACACATTCGTCGTGCTGCTGCCAAAGACATCGCGTGACCACCAATACTCCGCCGAGGGCGAGGCAGGCGGGAAGTAGGTGGCGTTCATCGCCGGATTGCCCGTCTCGTAGTTAAACAGGCTCATCAACTCATGCGGATTCGGCAGTCGCCAGTCGCTGTAGCCGCCGGTGGATTGCGCGGAGGCATTGTTCACCGCGTTTTCCCAGGTCATCTCGCCCGCGTCGGCCTTCTGCCACATCAAGCCGGTCACATTGTCCGTGATCGTGCCGTCGCCATTGTCGGTGAAGGACTGCGGATTCGCCGCCGGAGCCGCCGTGTAGTCGCTGTCTTCGCCAAACGTCGTCGTCGTGCTGATCGCCTGGCTCGTGTCCGGCAGCTTCACCTCCGACCACGCGCCCATCGGATACGCCGTGAGGCGATTCGCCGGAGCGGTGCCCGCCGTGGGCGTGTAAGTCTGCGTCGTTGTCAAAACCGGCCCGCTGAGCACTCCGCCCACAAGCGCCTGCGCACGCCACGTCATCGTCAGCGAGCGTGGATTCACTTTGCGATTGATCGTCCAGCACTCGTCATAGTCCACGCCGCCCATGTTCACGCGCATGAGATGCGCATCCGCCGAGGCCGTGGCCATCGACACCGCGGTGAAGTTCCGACCCGTCGTCGTCGCGATCGCCGCGATGCTGATCACGAACTGCGTGGCATTCGTCACCGAGGTCACACGGGCACCATTGCTCACGCCGTAACCCACCACCGCCAGTCCCGTCGTCAGCCCCGCAGTGCTCGCACACGTGACCGTCGTGTTGCCGTAGGTCGTCGCACAGTTCGTCAGATTCACGCCCGCGACGAGATTGAGATGCCCGCTGCCATCCGTGACCAGCGGCGCGGGATTCATCTGCGCCACGATGTAAGCCCCGGCGACTGCTTTCGCATTGTAGCCGCCCGTTCCATCCGCACGGAGATTTCCCACTGCTGGCTGGCCATCGACCTGGTTGCCAAAGTTCACCACCGTGCCGTGGAAGGCCTTCATCAGGTAAGGCGACTGCGGCGTGCCATACGGATGCGTCGCGTCCACCGCCGTCGTGCCCATCGCGTGGTAGTGATACCCCCAGCCGCCGCCGTGATCGTGACCACCTTCCGCATCCAGCGCCTGCCTCGGCGAGCCGTCCGGCTCCACAAAGCCATACATCGGATAGCCATCCAGCGCCCAGGCGATGGGCTTGTCATCGCCCAACGGCCCACCGAAGCGCGTGTTTAAGTGCGTGGGTGCGATGTGGTAATGGTAATCATCCGCCAGACCGCAGTGACCGCCGTAGTAGTCCAACTCGCCAATCTCATACGACACATTCCCGCCGTTGTTCGACGGGTTGAAGATCGCGATGCCGTTCGACGCCAGCGCCACCGCGCCGCGCAGGAAGTTCGTCGGCGGAGCCGGTGGATTGTAGATAACGATTGGCGACGCCGACGGCACCGGCACCAGCGGGATGCGCCACACATTCGGCTGCTGATACCCGAGCGAGCCCGCGTTGTTCTCATTGCTCGTCGAATGCGCAAAGTAAGCCGCCGGGATCGGCACCTGCTGCTGCCATGTCGTGATCCCGAACATCTTATTGGGCATCCCTTCCGGCGTGTTGTCCGATTCGAGGAAAAAGGTCGTGCCGTCCCAATTGTAGCGCACCTTCGGCTTGAACGGCGCAAACGACGCCGCCATCAGCAGCCCGTTCCCCGCCGGCGGCAGCGCCGACCCGCTCGTCATGAACGACGAAATATCGAACGCCGAAAACGAAGCCACCTGCAGCGGCTTTTTCAGCGACTTCGGCACCGGAGCCTCAATGGGCTTCACCTTCTTTGGAGCCGACTTTTGCATAAACTCCTCCAAAATGTGCGCCCGCAGCGCCTCCTTGTCCCCCGAGGGCAAAGTATGCGCATGCAAAGCGAGCGGCAGGAGGCAGGCGAGGGCAAGATAGCGTTTCATGGTTGCCTCATGCTGCAAACCCCGTGTCAGACCCTCTTCACCCTCCAACGCCAATTTTGTCGGGATTGTGTAAAGAGGGATGCGGGGCCATCTTGCCGCACCACACTTTCCCCATGCGACTCCTCATCATCGACGACGACACCGAGCTCTGCCAGCTCGTGGCGGATTACCTCAAGCCCATGGGCTTTGAAGTCGAAATGGAACACGACGGCGAGCACGGAGCCGACCGCGCCACCTCCGAGTCGTGGGCCGCCATCATTCTCGATGTCATGATGCCCGGCTGCGATGGCTTCGAGGTTCTCCGCCGCATCCGCGCGAAGTCCAAAGTGCCCGTCATGATGCTCACCGGCCGCGGCGAGGAGGTGGACCGCATCGTCGGCCTCGAACTCGGTGCCGACGACTATCTGCCGAAGACTTTTTCCTCCCGCGAACTCCTCGCCCGACTCCGCGCCGTTCTACGGCGCACCGGCTGGATCGCCGAAAGCGCCCCGCAGGCTCCCATCAAAGAACTCGTCATCGGCGAGCTGCGCATCAATCCCGAAACCCACGACGTCGTCCTCGGTGATCAGCCGTTGCAGCTCACGCCGGCGGAGTTCGGCCTGCTGCTCTCGCTCGCCAAAGCCCACGGCCGCGTCAAAACCCGCGAGCAACTCATCGAAGAAGTCGCCGACCGCGAATGGGATGTCTTCGACCGCGCCATCGACATGCACATCTCCACCCTGCGCAAAAAACTCGGCGATGACCCGAAGGAGCCGCGCTTCATCAAAACCGTGCGTGGCTACGGCTATCAACTCGTGACTCCCAGTAACCGGGCCATTCCTGGCCCGGCTCAATGACGGGGCAGGAATGCCCCGAATACTTTATGAGCCGCCTCAAACTCCCGCTCTACGGCAAGATCCTCTCGTGGTTCGCCCTGAACCTCGCCGTGCTGGCGCTGCTCTTCTTTTTCTTCCTCAAAGCACAGTTCCGCCTCGGTCTCGACTGGATGCTCTCTGGTGAACCCGGCGACCGCATCGCCGCCATCGGCGAAACCATCACCTTCGAGTTCTCCCGACTCGCCGAAAACGAATGGCCCGCCCGATTGAGCGACTACGATCAAAAAAACGGCGTCACCTTCGGCCTCTTCAACAGCCGCGGTGAGCAGGTCTTTGGCAAAAGCATCGCGCCTCCCAGCGAGGTCATGCCGCGCCTCATCGACCGCCGTCCGCCGGGCGAGCAACAGCCCCGCCGTCCGCAGCGTCCCGTTTCCAAACGTCCCGCCGATGCACCGCCAAAGCCGCGCTTCATGATGCGTGCCGGCGACCCCGCGCGTTACTGGGCCGGCGTGCATCTCGATCTGGTGACGCAGGATGGCAGCTCGCTCTCGCTCGTCATGGTTTCCGACACCATCAGCGGCGGCGGCCTCTTTTTCGACCTCTGGCCATGGCTCGGACTCGCAGGAGCCGCGCTCGTTGTCTCCGCGTTGCTCTGGATGCCCTTCGTGCGCGGCATCACTGGCTTCATCGGCACGCTCAACACCGCCGCCGGCCGCATCGCGCACGGCAAATTCAACGAACGCATCGAAAAGGAACGCAGTGACGAACTCGGCGAACTCTCCACCTCCGTGAACGCCATGGCCGCACAGCTCGGCGACTACATGCGCGAGCAAAAACGCATCACTGCCGATGTCGCGCACGAACTGTGCAGCCCCATCGCGAGAATGCAGATGGCCCTCGGCGTTGTCGAGCAGCGCAGCAACCCCGAGCAGGCCACCTACCTGCAAAAACTCGACCGCGAACTCCAGCACATGGCCAAGCTCGTCGAAGAAGTCCTCGCCTTCTCCAAAGCCGAAACCATCCCCGACCGCGAAACACCCGAAGCCATCGATTTACGCGATTTGCTCCAAAACATCCTCGCCCGCGAAGCCCCCGAAAACGGCATCAAACTCGAAATCGGCGACATCCAGCTCCACAGCCTCCGAAACGCCCTCGATCGCGGCATTGGCAACATCGTCCGCAACGCCATCCGCTACGCCAAAGACATCGAAATCACCGCCAACGCCGAAAACGGCCGCATCGTCATCCAAATCGCCGACCGCGGCCCCGGCGTGCCTGAAGAAGCGCTCACACGCCTCTTCGAGCCCTTCTACCGCCCCGAAGCCGCCCGCGGCCGCACCACCGGCGGCCGCGGCCTCGGCCTCGCCATCACCAAACGCTGCATCGAAGCCTGCGGCGGCACCGTCACCGCCCAAAATCGCGAAGGCGGCGGCCTCCTCGTCACCATCGAGCTGCCAGCGAATATCTAGAGCGTGTCGAAATGCAGTGACCTGACTGCTTGACCATTGGTGCAAAGCTGGCTCCCTCTCGCCATGTCAGACTCCTCACCTGCCGCACCATCCTTTTTGCCGCTCGTTCTCCGCGGCAGCGTGCTTGCTCTAATCAGCGCTGCCTTTGGCTGGCTTGTCTGGCAGCAAGCAAAGATGGGATTCGCATCCGGCTGCGTTGTAGGCGGAGCCATTTTCGGGATAGGCCTTTTTGCGCTCATGAAACTCGCAGACGCACCGCGCGGGCTGTGGGTGACTTTGGGGTTGAAGATGGTGATTGTGACCGCCTACAAGTTGCTCACCATCGCGCTGACCACTTGGGCGATGAAGGACCTCGGCCTTGGCAGTTCGCAGGCACAGTGGGTATTCTCGGCATGGGGCATGTGCTTCACGCTTGCCACTCTTGTTTCGGGTTCTCTAACGGACGCAATTGGAATGCGGCGCACACTGCTGCTCGGGGTATCGCTGGCCGTGGTTTGCCGTCTCGTGATGTTCGCCAGCACCAACGCATGGGTGGCGCTGGCGTGCGGGATGGTCCCGGCGGCGATCGCTGAGGCATTTTGCACGCCGGTTCTCGTGGCAGCCACGCGCAAATTCACTGCTCCCGAACAGCGTTCCGTGGCGTTTTCGATCTTTTACGCGATCATGAACACCGGTTTCTTGGTGGGGTATTTTTTCCACGACGCTGTGTTCTCCCCTGGGGTGCTGCCGCTCAATGATGCCGGGATGGTATCAGTCATGGGGATGCAGCTCAGCCGGGAACGCGTGCTCATCTTTGTGAGCCTCGCTGTTGAGATTCTCATCTTGCCTCTGCTGCTGTTGCTGCGCGGGGACACGAACGAAACCGGCACTGTCCAGACGTCCGAACTGGGCCAGGGAATGCTCATGAGGGGCGTGGCGACAGTGCAAAACGCGGCGCGCGATACGGGCCGTCAGCTTGCACTTTTGGTCCGTCAACCAAGGTTCGGCAGACTCCTCGTTTTCCTGGCAATGATTGGCCTGCTAAAAATCGTCTTCGGCACGATGGACAGTGTGCTGCCAACCTTCGCGGAACGCGAGATCGGAGCAGATGGCCGCGCATGCGTGGGGCGCATGAACTCTGTCAACAGCGTACTAATCCTCGTGCTTGCACCGCTCATAGGCGTGATCACGCGCAAACGCGCAGCGTACTCGATGGTGATCTTGGGCGGCTTCGTCACTGCTGCTTCATTTGTATTCATGGCGTTGCCTGGCAGCATGTTCACCGGCTTCGCAAATGGCTGGCTGGGTGACGCGATCGGACACGGCTACCTCGGTCTGAAGGATGTGGTGCATCCTTACATCGTGATGATCGTCCTGTGGCAGGTGGCGTTCTCAATTGGAGAGGCGATCTACTCGCCTCGTGTCTATGAGTACGCTGCATCAATGGCACCGAAGGGACAGGAAGCATCATTCGCATCCCTATCCTATGTGCCCCTTCTCATGGGTAAGTTCGCAACCGGCGCACTCTTCGGAGGACTTCTGGAGCACTACTGCCCACCAGTTGGCGCACGTGACCCAGGAGGTATGTGGATGATCGTCGGCGGCCTCGTCTTGATGGCACCACTGCTGCTGCTCGTGCTGCGCCCCTTCATTCGGATGAAGGAAGAGGGCAAAGAGTGATCGGGCACTGTTTCGCGATCAAAACAGCGCCTTCACCGCCGGCTTCGTGACTTTTCCCATCGCGTTGCGTGGCAGCTCTCTCACGACCGTGAGCCGCTGCGGTATTTTATAGACGGAGAGGCGGCCTTTGCACCAGTCGCGCAGCGCAGCGAACTCCAGCGTGCCGCTTTTCAAAACGACAGCGGCACTGACGGCCTCGCCCCAGGTATCATCCGGCAGGCCAATGACGGCGCACTCGGCGATGAGCGGATGTTCGAGCAGCGCGGCTTCGATTTCGAGGGCGCTGAGTTTGTAGCCGCCGCTCTTGATGATATCGACGCTGAGGCGACCCATGATGCGGTAGTAGCCGCGCTCCAGCACCGCCATGTCCCCGGTGCGGAACCAGCCGTCCTCAAACGTCTCCGCCGTGGCCTCGGGACGATTCCAGTAGGCCTGAAACACTGTCGGTCCGCGCACCTGAATCTCGCCCGGTTCATCCTCGGCGGTGATGATCGGACCGTTCTCGGCCTTCAAACGCACCTCGACGCCCGGCAGCACTGCGCCGACCGAGCCGGGGCGCCGCTCGCCTCGATACAAATTCGAGATCGCCATGCCGATCTCGGTCATGCCGTAGCGTTCGAGCAATTCCTGGCCCGTGAGCGCGGTCCATTGCTGATGCACGCTCGCGGGCAACGCCGCGCTGCCGCTCACCATGAGCCGCATCTTCTTAAAACAGGCCACACTGGCTGCGCGATCCGCCTCGCTGGCGGCTTCGAGGGCCTGGATGAGCTTCACATAGATCGTCGGCACGGCCATGAAGAGCGTGTAAGCATCGCTGCGCACACGGTCGAGGATCGCGTTCATCTCAAAACGCGCGAACGGCTCCACCAGCGCACCACTCCACAAGGCGCAGCCGGTGATGTTGATGATGCCGTGGATGTGATGCAGCGGCAGAAACATCGGAATGCGATCCTCCGCGCTCCACTCCCACGCCTGCACGAGGCTTTCGATCTGCGCCTGGATGTTCGCATGCGTCGTCACCACGCCCTTCGGCTTGCTCGTCGTGCCGCTGGTGTAGAGGATCATCGCGCGGCGCTCTGTGGAGATGTGCGGGAGCGGTTTGGGCGCGACTTGATTGACCGAATTGACGATGAGTTGGCGGATGCCGAGCTTTTGACAAAGCGACGCGATTTTCGGCCCGTTCGCCGCATCGGTGATGACGATGCTCACCTGAGAATCCGTCAGCGCATATTCCCACTCCGGCTCTGTCGCGGAGAGGCAAATCGGCAGCTTGATACCTCCCGCCCGCCAGATCGCCCACTGCGAGGCGGTGTATTCAAACCCCGGCGCTACCAGCAAGGCTACGCGAGTCTCTTGAAGATCATCTTGATCTCCCAACAGCTCTGTCGCGATCACCTCCGAGCGTTCCAGGAGTTCACGATACATATGCGAAGCCTCCAGCGTGCGAAACGCGATGCGATCGGCAAACGAACGGGCACGGGCGATGAAAGGAAGGTCGGACATGGGACAGGTTAAAGTAGATCAAACGATTCGTTATGAACTCAAATGGGTTCAAGGCCATGGGTCAGGTATTCGAAAACACTTTGCGGATCATCCATGCCCATGAACGTGCGAAGACTGTCGTAGTGAATGTACTTCTTGAGCTGAGGGAATCCTCCACATTCAAAGACATGCCTGAGATGTTCCAGAAAAGTGACTGGACCTCCACCGTCGTCATAGCAGGTCGCGTCCGCGGTTTCACATGGCAGGGTGAATCCGATCATGGAGTTGTTCGAGGCGCATGGCCCAAGAGGCAGGAAGCTTTCCGTGAACTCCGGCGTCCATGTCTCTCCGCGCTCCCGCATCATCTGCATCATGAACCTGTTGTCCGCCTCCTCTGCTCTGGCCAGATCCTCCCGCAGAGCCGCGCACTCATTCAAGCTCAGAAAATACAGTTGAGGATAGTATCCCATTCCTCGCAGTTTTCCCTCGCTGATCTGGCATTCATGCTGCGAGAAGTCAATGAACTCGAACCTTTCGTAAAGTCGGCGCACCAGCCGGGGGAATCGGCCCCAAGCTTGTTCCGCTTGGGAGATTTCACCAAGAGCTGAATGACTGCGGAACTTGTAAGGCCCATCACGACGTCCGAATTTGTATCCAAGCGTTACAAGCCGCCCTGCGAGTGTCTGGATGTTGTTTCCCACTCTCTTTATTACTTCGCTGATGACCTCATCGATCTCGCTGTCGCCACAAAGGCCGGGCGTCGTCAATTCGCTCCAGACCTCTTGTCGTTCTCCATTTCGATATCTATGCAGTCGTGTCCACTTCATGAAGCCAGGGGGAGAAGGGATTTGATCATCAAGAACATCACCGAAGGCCCGAGCAGGCAGCCGAGGCCGGTGTAGAAGGTGGCGGTCATTGCGCCGTAGGGGACGAGTTTGGGATCGGTGGCGGCGAGACCGGCCATGACGCCGCTGTTCGTGCCCATGAGGCCGCCGAAAATCATCGCGGCACGCGGATTGTTCAGACCGATGGCTTTGGCGAGAAAGGGCGTGGCGATCATGACCGCGATGGCCTTCACCAATCCGGCCGCGATGCTCAGCGCGATGACTTCACTGCTCGCGCCGATGGCACCGCCCGTCACTGGACCGACGATGTAAGTCGCCGCGCCCGCGCCGATGGTCGTGATGCTCACCGCATCGCGATAGCCAAACGCAAACGCCACCGCTCCACCGGCGAAGAACGATACAAAGAGGCCGAGAAAGAGCGACGCGATGCCAATCACGCCACTTTTCACGAACTCCTCCATGCGCACGCCAAACGCCGTCGCCACGATGGCAAAGTCGCGCAGCATCGCGCCGCCCATGAGGCCCACGCCGGATAGCATCGGGATGTCGGCGATGCCGTTTTTACCACCTGCATACACCGCCATGAGCAGCCCGAGCAGGATGGCGATGGCGCTGCCATGCAGGCGACCACGGGTGAGCTTTTCACTCGCCCAATACGAAACGCCGATCGTCACGCCGATGAGCGCAAAGGCCGTCAGCAGGCCGTTTTTTGTCAAAACGCCCTCTAGCACGCTCATGACGGCTTTTCCTCCTTCGAGCCCTTTTTCGCCAAAACGGCCACGAGCACGAAACTGAGCGTCACGGCACTCAAACCGGCCACAAACGCCATCACACCGCCTGAAAGCGCCCCGCGCACATTCTGGCTCGCCGCCATCGCGACGACGATGGGCACATACATCTGGCCCCAAAAATTCACGCCGCTCTCCGTCGGTGGTTTCATCAGCCCGCGACGCTGCAACGCATCACATCCGAGGATCAACAAGATCATCGCGATGCCAACACCGCCGATGTCCGCATCCACACCGAGCGCCGAGCCGGTCATCCGTCCGACCGTGAGGCCGGTGAGCAGGCAGAGGGAGAGCAGGGCGGTGCCGTAGATGGGCATGAGAACATGAAAGGGCTAGGGCTGCGTCACACGCAGGCGCATGAAGCGGCGGTTGGCGCTGGTCATGGGCTGGGTGTCGCGGACCTGGAGGGTGGTGGAGGTGTTTTGCAGGATCAGCACGTCCGTGGTGGTCCAGGTCACGAGGTCGCTGCTGGCTTCGACGCTGTAAAGGATGTCGGTGGCGGCCGGATTGCGTGTGATGGTGAGGCGGAGGTATTGATTGCTGTCGAGGTCGTTGACGATGCGCTGATGCAGCGGCGTGGCGGCGGACGGGCTGAGATTGAGCGCGTATTCGATGAGGTTGGGCACGCCGTCCTTGTCGGGATCGTCGTCGGGGAGTTGCACGCTGTTCTGGCCGCGCCAGATCGTCCACGGCGTGCGGAAGCTGGCACCGCTTTGGTAAAGCGCGGCGACTTCGCCCGCGGTGAGTTCGCGGGCCCAGATGCCGACATCGTCAAAACGGGTGTTGGTGAGCGTGGCGTTCGCGAAGAGGCCGTCGGCACCGATCACGGTGGGGTTGCTGGTGCCGATATTGCCGGTGGCGGCAGCGATGGAGACGGTGCCAATCTGTGCGCCGTCGTGATAGAAGATGGCATTGCCGGTGCGGTTGTGCGTGACGGCGATGTGATGCCAGTTGCCATCAGTGAGCGTGCCGCCGAGTTCAAAATCGGCCCGTGTGGTGCCGCTGGCCTTCCAGTTCCACTGCCAGGTGCTGCCGTCGGTCTGGCCGGCGATGACCCAGCCCTGATTGGCGCCGCTGTTCCAGTTTTTGTTTGAGATGAAGGTGGGATCGTTGCCGCTGCCCCACGTGGCCGCTTTGATCCAGAAGGCGACGCTGAAGTTCGTGCTGGTGCCAAAGTTCAGATCGGTCGCGGTGCCGAGCGAGAGGTATTTCGTGCTCGAATCGATCTGCAACGCGCTGCCGATGCGACCCGCGACATGCAACGGCGAGCCGGTGGGCGTGGCGTGGTTGTTTCGTCCGCTGAGGTCGAGCGTGTCGGTATCGAGCGGCAGATGCACGAGCAAATTCGACGAGACATCCGGCACGATGCTCACGGTGATGACGCCGGTGTCGGTGAGGTTGATCGCATTCCGCACGGTGTAGGTCAAAACGAGTGTGCCGGTGGCCGTGGGAGCGGTTTCGAGTCGAATGGAGCGTCCATCCGGTGTGATGCTGCCGCCGCCGCTCAGCGCGGTGATTTGGAGCGTCGCGGGGCTCGCGTCTGCATCATTCGCGAGCGGTGTGAGCATGGCGATCTGGCCGGCGATGACGGTGACAGCTTCGTCAAAAGCCACCGGCGGCGCGGTGGTGGCATCGGGCGCATTGCCGCCGGTGATGTATTGCAAATTGCCCGCGGGGATGAGGCCCGCGCCGTTCGTGGGCACGGGATCGCCTTCCTTTTGCCAGGTAAAGGCCGCGTGATCACCACCGCCGCCTTCCGTGTGCAAAAACTCGACGTAGTAGCGCTTTCCCGCCTCGAGCGTGATCCACGCGGAGGGCGTGCGCGAGGACCAGCTCATCTCGCCGGTGTAGCTGGTGATGCTGTGGATGAGCTGCTTGTGGCTCTCGTATTCCGTCGGGCTCAAATAGAGGCGCGTCTGATCATCCGCAGCGGCGTAGAAGCGATAGCGCCCGCTCGTGCTCGGGATGAGCCAGCCGGTCCAGCGTTGACCGTAATCATCGCCGAAGGTGCTCGTGTGTGGCTCGGTCAAAACGCTGCTGCTCGTCGAAAGCAGCGGATAGCTGGCATGCGCGAGCAGTGAATCGATGGTGCCGCCGCTCACGCCGGTGAAGACCTCCTGCCACAACCCGCCATTGGTGACGACGCCGATGCCATTGATCGTGATGGCGACCGCATCCGTCGTGAGCACCGTGCTGCCATCGGTGAAAACACAGTCCCAGGTGCCCGCGAGCCGTGCGCCGATGTTGTTCAGCGTAAGCGTCGGCGTGGTTTGCGGCGAGCCGAAGTTGCTGCCGTTCAAGCGCCACTGATAGAGCGACAAATCGCTGCCGCTGGTGGTGAAGGTGAGGCTCACATTGTCGCCGAGATTCGCCACGACCGGCTGCGGTTGCGTGAGGATGCCCGGCGTGGCGGGCGCAGGCAAAGCACGCGCGATGTAGGGCGCACCGATGACGGTGATCGTGGCATTCGATGGTGTCGTCCACGCGATGGCGAGATGATCGCCGCCGCTGCTTTCCTTGTGCAAAGCCTGCAAATAATACTGCTGGCCCGCGGCGAGCGTGATCGCGGCGCTCTGCTGGTTGCTGTATTTGTTCCACTGATACTGATCCGTCCATCCAGGCACCGACGCGATCTGCACCGCGCCCCCCGCGCCCGGACCGCTGGCATTGAAGCGCAGCGAAGACTCATCATCCGACGCGATGTAAAAACGATACGTCCCAGTCTCCGGTGCGACGATGGTCGTCGTCAGTGTCGCGCCATAGTTGCTGCCCGAGTAGGTGCCCTCCAGCGTGTTGAGGACGCTCGTCTGCGCGGGCGAGTTCGGATAGCTCGGCGCACTCGTCAAAGTCGCCACCGTGGTGCCGCTGATGCCGGTATAGACCTTGTAGTCCGCCTCGCCCGCCGCGTAGCTCGCGGACACACTCGGCATGACCTCGATGTCGATCAATTCGCTCGTGCTGAGGCTGCTCGCAGTCGCATCGAGCCTCAGGCGATACGTTCCTGCCTGCGGAAACGTCGCCGTTGTGTTCAAAGTGGCCGCATTGGAGAAGATGCCGCTCGTCACCGGCCCGCTGACGACGCTCCACGACGCCGTGACGGATGCAGGAGCGATCACCGCGCCGCTCGCATTCACCAGATCGACCGTGAAGACCTCCGAGTTGCCGGTGATGCAGCGTTTGCGTGCCGCAGGCGTCGGCCACTCCAGCAGCGGCTTTTTGAAGCGGGCAAAGACGCGGTTCGTGTCGTAGCCCGGCACATGCGGCAGACCGCCGAGCGCCACACTGCGTGGCAGCGCATTGTTCACCAGCGCGACGAGCGAGTAATCCTGATACGCGTCATCAAAACTGCGGCCGCGGAAGTATTGCACGCTGCCATCCGGCTGGCGCATGAAGTTCGCGTAGAACTTCCAGTTGTCCCAGAAGTAGCGCTGGTCGCGATCGCTGAACCACGGCATCACCATCGCGGTGAACAGGCCGCCGCCCATGTTGTAGGCATGCGCATTGAGATGGCGGTTGTGAGCCGCGATGATGTAGTTCGTGTGCATGTCCATCACCGCCTGATCAGCCGACGATGGCGCGGTGCTGCCGTGATACACCTTCATCCCGAGCAGCGTCGCCGGTGTGCGGCCACCCGCGTCATACTCAGCGCCCGTCACACTCGCGTAAGCGACGTAGCCCGAGCTGCCCGTGGACCGCGTGAGGCAGTCCCATTGAATCCAAAACTTCTGATCGAGCGAGCAATCGTAGTAGAAGGGATTCGCCGAGCTGCTCGCGGTGATGATCTTTGTCAGCGGAGCGCTCGACACGTTGTCGATGTGCGGCAGCGAGCGACTGTCCTGTGCTCCACGTGGCAGGATGATCGTCGCAGGCAGCGCGGGCGAGATGTTGGAAGGCACCGCGTCACCTGGATTCAGCGTGTGGCCAAAGTAGTGGGCGTCCTTCGGGCGCTGCGTCATGTCCGCGCCGGCCCGTTTCGCCATCGCAAGACCATTGAACACATGCAGCCCGGCCATGTTGATGCCCACATACCACTGATGCGTGTAGTCGCCCGTCACGCCGCCGTGACCCGTGGCACCGCGAGTTTCTTCGTAACTCAGGTTCGCCGTGCCGCCGTTCGCTGGCTGCGCCCAGTTTTCGATGCGGTTGGCCATCATCACCGCCGCGCGTTGCAGCACGGTTTGATAAGTCGCCTGCTCGCCGGTCTTCGTCACATACTCGGAGAGAAACATCACCGCCTGACCGAGCGACCAGTTTTCCAGCCCGGTGCCGACGTAGTTCGGATTCGCCGTGCCATCGAAGTATTTGTCCTCCACCGGCGTGAGCTGGCTGGTGTTGATCAGGTTGATCGCCCAGTCGCGCAGCTTGTTCACGGACAGCCGATACGGCTTCGCGCCCGTGAGATCATTCCAGTTCGGATGCCCGAGCAGAGACAACGCCACGAAGCCCGTCGGATAACCCAGATCGCCATCCGCGTCCGCCATGACGCGAGTGTGAAGCTGCGCACAGGCATACTCATACGTCGCCGCATACTTCGTACTCGTCAGCGGATACGACGGGTCCAGCGCTCCGAGCACCGGCAGATTCACCGTCACCGTGATGATCCCCGCGCCACTGCGCAGCACCTTCAGCGGCAGCACGCCGTCATTCGACTCCGCATGCTCGATGGCATTCCCGAGTTGCCTCACCACGCCCTCGAAATCCGAGCCCAAGACATCAAAATCCCGTCCGAAGGCCCCGAGGATGAAATCATTCACCTGCAAGCCCGCCGTTTTACCCGGAGCACCATTCGTCAGCTCCGAAACGCGCACAAAACTCTCCCCTGTCCACAACCGCATCTTCCCGCCAATCGGCCCCAGCGGCCACGAGAACCCCGTCTCCTCCGCCGCACGAAGCAGCGAGGCAAACAGGAAGAAAATGAGCAGAACGTGCTTCATGGTTGGTTGGAAAAAGTCATCACAACTGTCACCTGAACGCTCTCAGGCGGCAACTTTGCCGTTTGAGCAAAAAACACGTCATCTTTCATGAGCGCACCCGCCGCAGGATGATTTACGAGCGCCGAAGGATCATTCATGAGCGCCACCAGCGATCCCTCACGCGAGGCCGCAAAGCCGCCGTGGATGAAAACCGAGCCGTTGTATCGCCACACCGCATCCAGAGAGCCTTCCTTCATCCCGATCAGCTCATGCAGCGGCACTTTGGCCTCACCGCCATGCTTTCGCCAAGTCACCTCGATCACCGGCGCCTGCCCATTCGCATCCAGCAGCAACGCCGCCACATGCACGTCTTGAACCGCCGCCGAGGTCGAAAACAGTGCCTCATGCGTTTTGCCCGTCTCATGCACGAGCGCATACTCAAGCGGACGCTCCTTTTCAGCCACCTTCGCCGGGAACGAGATCGTGCGCTTCCGCTTGTTCAGCCTCACCGAGCCGATTTGCAGCTCATCCCGCCCCAATTCACGAATGTAGCCCTGCGCCGCGTTTTTCAGCTCTTCCGCACTCGCAGGCCCTTTTGCTGCAGGCGTCGCATTTGGCGTGAATTTGCCACTCGCAGCCACTTTCCCTCCATCGACCGCCTTTTCAGCCTCCACCGGCCTTTTGCCCCCAAACCACCACCAGCACGCCAAAGCGAGCGAAATGGCCAAAAGCAGCGTGCGGCGAAATATCATGGTTGAAGGGCACAAACTTACCCGGAATGCCGCGCAAACGCCAGCCCGGTCTCGACTTCAATGCCTCGAATGCTCCTCCACCCACCTGATCAGCAGCGGAAACGCCGGCTCGGGCATCTTGCCGTGATCGAAGCCCCCCAGCTCGTGCAACGTCATGGCTTTGTGACCGGCGAGCATCATCATGCGCCAGAAGTAGGCGCACTCCTCGTAGCGGCCCATGAGCTCCTTTTCGCGATCGCCGGTGACGAGAAGGACCGACGGCGCGTCTTTGCGGACGTGAAACAACGGCGCGAGGTCGTCGATGATCGGCTGCGTCTCCTCGATGCCGCGCTCGTCGCGGATGGTGAAGTGCGTGATGACCTGCGGGCTGAGCGGAATGAGTCCCGCGAGGTCGTCTGCATTGACGCCGTGCTTCGCCAGCCATCGTTTGTCGAGGCCGCACATCAGCGAGAGGTAGGCACCCGCGCTGTGACCGCTGACAAAGACGCGTTTTGGATCGCCGCCGAAGTCGCCGATGTGCTTCAAAGTCCACGCGATGGCTGCCGCGGCATCTTCGAGATACACTGGTGACCTCACGCCGGGCGCGAGTCGGTAGTTCGCCGCCACCACGGCGAGCCCTTGATTCCGCAACGCGAGCGGGATGGATCGCTCGCCCTGCGTCAAACCGCCGCCGTGGAACCAGATGACGGTGGAGAAGGGCTTCTTCGTGGCCGGCGCGTACACATCGAGCCTGCAACGCTGGTTTTGCGCGGCGCTGATGGCTGGTTCCTCGCGATACAGCAGCTCGGTGGTGAGGTGGTAGCCGCCATCGATGATTTGTTTGCCGAGTTCGCGGCTCACGCTGGCGAGAATGGTCTCAGCTTCGGTGAACTTCGACGCAAACATCCGCGAGGAGGCTTCATCGAGCTGCGTGGCATCGCCGCCGCGCTTGCGGAGCTGGTAAAGCATGACCGGCAGGCGCAGATTGGCCGGATTGCCGCAGCGTGGGAGCTTTTCGAGATGGCGGAAGCCGTTGCTGCGGGTCGGTTCGATCATCGTGCCCTCACCGTAGTCGTTCCAAGTCGCGATCTGGATGAGCGGAGCCATACTCTCGATCGCTTGAGCGAGGGAATCACTCAATGTGAGTCCCGCACGCGAGGCGATGCTGCCGTAGCTGGCATGCACGCCAGCTTGCTGGTAGATGTCTTTGAAGCCCGGGAATGCGGAGGCGATGAAGGGCTGCTTCGAAGCATAGACGAGCCCGAGCTCATTCTTCCACTGCTCGGCCGAGAGCGATTTGCCTCCGGTGACCGGCGGCCACGCGAAAGCACCATCGAGCCCGTTATCCTTCACGAGGTGCGAAAGGCCGAAAACAAGCGGTTTGGAGCTCAAATCGAACTTCCTCTTCAAATGCTGTGGGCCGAAGACGAGCAGCACCGGACGTCCGTCTTGCCGCTCGTAGCTCGAATCTGCGAAAAAGTGCTCCTCGGCCCATTTCAGGTCCCTTTGAGCCTGTTTCACATCTTCGCCGTTCTTCAGAGACTTCACTGCCTGATCTTCATAACACACCGCGAAGCTCAAACCGGCCTTCTTGAGCCACGGGATGAACTTCTGCGTGTTGCGATGATTCATCGCGTAGTCGTTGAGGTCGCTCGTGCCATACCAATCGATCACCACACCATCGAGCCCGGCGATCTTCATCAGCAACGCATGGCATTCGAGCGCGTGATCGTCCCCCGAGTCATACAGCCCGATGAGAGGATAGTCGTGCGAGGCAATCTTCCGCTGGTCATCCCACTTCTTCTGCTCCGGATCGAAGTGATTCATCGTCCAATGCCAGCCCCACGCGCCGCTGACATCCTTCGTGGCAAACCACGACATGTAATGCACGAGCAGCCGCGGCTGCGCCGCGAAGGCCGAATGCAGCAGGACGAATGAAGAAAAGAGGACAAGAAGGCGCATGCGTGCCGCACTGTGCATGTCAGTGCCCGTGTGGGCAATTCACTTCCCTTCGCTCAAGAACGCCTCGCCAGTGCCATTGTCCCCGATGAAGATGAGGTTCGGCGGAACCGAAAATGACGAAAGCAGCAGGAGAGGCGGCTTTATGAGCGTGGGGTGACCTCGTTGAGGAACTTCCAAAGCTCGAGCGTCGGTGGATCGTCCGTGCCGCCGAGGTCGGTGCTGATGGTGCCGTGCGTTTTGCCTTCCGCGGCCACCACGCGCGCCGCGATGCTTGCTTCAGCAAGTTTGCCTGCGAGCCAGTGTGCTTGAGCCTTCGTGTCTTCGCGAGAAGCGACATGCAGGATGAGGAAGGGCGGAATGTGTTTGTCCTTGGCGATGTGAAACGCAGGCGACAACTCGCGCTGCGAGGCCTCGTCTTTGCCGAAGACGGTCTTGAAGGTGCTCGAGATGCCGTCATCGACATCCTGGATGCGCTTTGGGATGTCGTAGGCGGACACATCGAGCGGCACGCAGCCTTTGAGGCAGTTCATCGGCACACCCGCGGCCTTCAGATAGCGATCATCGGTGCAGAGCAACGCCGCAAGATGCGCCCCCGCCGAGTGGCCCATCACCACGATGCGCTCGGAGTCGCCGCGATGCTCCGCCACATGTTCCCGCACCCAGCGCATGCCTTTGGCGAGATCGCCCATCATGTCCTTCACCGTCACCGCGGGCATGAAGCGGTAGTTCAGCGACACGAGAACGAATCCCTTCTCCACCAAGGCCTTCGGCTTCTTTTGCAGCGAACCCTTGTCACCTGCCTTCCACCCTCCGCCATGAATCCACACGATCACCGGATGCTTTTCACCTTGGGCGGGAGCATGCACGTCGAGCGATTGGAGTTTATCCTTCGCATCCGTGTAAAACACATCCCGAGTCACCACCGGCTCGGCAGCGAAAGTGGAAACGGCAAAGAGAAGGGCCAGAAAGAAGCGCATGAGGCCGCTGAAACGCAGTGAGTGCGATAAACTGTCATGAATGACCTCGCGAAGGTGTTTCATCCCCGGCAAAGCCCAAAAAACGATGTGGCTGAAGGCTTTGAAGTTCGCAGGCGTTTCTCATCCATCTCATGAAACGACTTGCTGCCCTCCTTTTCCTTTGCCTCGCCCCCGCTTGCCTCGCCGACATCACGATTGGCCGCTACGACATGGCCTCGGTGCGTGATGCCTCCACGCTCGAGACACGCGTCATTGAAGACTGGAAGCCCTTGGTCAAAGACCCGACGCTGCGCGGCAAGGTCGTCGAGATCACCGTGTGCGAATGGTGGCCCGGGCAGAAGGTGCGCCTGCCCGTGGCGATGGTCGCGCCCGTCGGCAAAGCTTGCACGCATGTGGTAATCGAGAACATGGGGCTTCAGCCCAAGGTGCCCGCGCTTGCCGGCTCCAAGCTGCGATTGCTGAAGGAACACGGCGTGGGCCTCGTCTTCATCGGCATGGTGCCGATCACCGACATGGAGCCCGTGGGCAAACTGCATTTGCTGATGGAAGAGCATTTCATGCAGACCAAAGACGGCCGTTACACGCCCGCATGGATCTGGGGACTGAGCGACATGCGTGCGCTCACGGCCGCCATCGCCGAGAAAGACGTGTTTCAGCCCGTCAAAGTGCTCACCACCGGAGGCTCGAAGCGCGGGGTGGGCGCCGCGGCCTCCTGCATCGCCGATTCACGCATCACGGCCATGATGCCGGTCGTCGCCCCGATCATAGACAGCCCAGGAGGCCCGTATGTCGAAGGCACGCTCGATCCCAAGATCACGCGCATGAACGAGGAATTCCTCGCGCAGATGACCTCCGAGGTCGGCCGCAAGGCGATGCTCGTGCGTCAGAAGGCACGCTCCGATGAACGTCTCACGCTGGCCGGTGTGAAGGCCGCTGGCTGGTCCGATGCTGAAATCACCGCCGCGAGCAGCCTCGCGTGGGAACCCTGCCGCACGACGAACTATCTCGATGCGCTGCAAAAACGCGGTGTGGAGATTCTTTACTGCCAGGGGTCCAACGACAACGTCAGTCCTGGCCTCGTCGAACTCGGCGAGAAGTTCCCACAGCTCCCGGTTTACATCATGCCCGGCGGTCAGCACGGTGGTGCGAAGGAGGCAGGCTTCAACAAGCCTGTCGCGTCGCAGCCGGATGTGGACGAAAACCTCTACGCCTTCGCCACGCACCACTTCTTCGGCACACGTCGCCTGATCGCGCCGCCGAAGCTCGAAACGAAGTGGGACAAGGCCTCCGGCCGAGTCTCCATCCGCGTCACCTTTCCTGACGGAGCCGAACCTCAAAGCAACGAGGTCTTCTGGTCCACGAACCGGCACCCGGACTACACGATGCTCATGGAGTTCGATGCCTGGCAATCCGCACCACTGAGCCGGACAGGAGCCGCGACCTTTGAAGGCGAGGCACCAGTGCAAGCTGGTGCTTCCACTCTCGACGTGATCACCGTTCATCGTCATCAAGAAGCCGGAACGACGCTGACTATCTCCAGCCCCGAGTTGCGGCTGCGTTGATCACTTGGCTTTCGGCGCTTTGCCACTGCTGATGAACTCATCACGCGTGACGAAGCCGTCCTTGTCGCCATCCAGCTTCACAAAGCGTGCCTTCGCCTCGGCTTTGTCGCCACCCTGGCCGGCGAGGTATTCGGCTTCGGTGAGCTTCGGCTTGCCGGGGTAGAGACGGTCATAGCGTTTGTCGCGGGGCTCGTTCGGGTCGTAGGCCTTGCTTTTGCTGCCGCCGACGTTCTTGGCGACCTTGCCGCTCTTTGGTGGTTGGAAATCGCTGCCGACAGCGGGAAGGTGTTTTTTCAGCGACTCGATCAAGGCGGCGTGCTTGGGCTTCGTCGCGAGGTTCACGGTCTCGTTCGGATCATTTTGATGATCGTAGAGCTCGATGAAGCCGATGTCGGCGGCGTTGCGCTTGCGCCAGAAGGTGCAGCGCCATTGCTCGGTGCGCACGCTGTAGCCCATGAGGCTGCCGCCGTGGTCTTTAGATGATTTGGGATACACGCTGATGGCGGGCTTCTGCATCGGCGCGTCGGGATTTTCGAGGTAGGGTTTCAAACTCATGCCGGCGAGGCCTTGCGGCACTTTCAGGCCGCACACGTCGGCGAGCGTGGGATACACATCGACAAACTCGACCGGCGCGGCGCAGTGATTGCCGGCAGTGGCGCTTTTTGGCAGCGCGATGAGCAGCGGTGCGCGTGCGGCGATCTCGAAGTTCGTGTGCTTGTGCCACAGGCCGTGCTCGCCGAGCTGCCAGCCGTGGTCGCCCCACAGCACGATGACGGTGCTGTCGGCGAGGCCTTCCTTGTCGAGCGCGTTGAGCACTTTGCCGATCTGCGCGTCGGTGTAGCTGATGCAGGCGTTGTAGCCGTGGCGCAGCGTTTTGGCGAAGTCCTCCGGGATCGGATTTTCCTTCGGCGTGCCGGGATAGGCATGCAGCTCGCCATTCGTGTGACCGACGAAGTCCGGCGTGCCTTCCGGGTAGGTGACGAAGGCGGGGCCGGGGATCTTTTCGGGATCATGCATGTCCCAATACTTCTTCGGTGCGACGAAGGGCAGATGCGGCTTCACAAAGCCCACGCCGAAGAAAAACGGCTTCCCGGCCGCTTTGAGAGCCGCGAGCCGTTTCACGGCCTCCACCGCCACCGCGCCGTCGGGCAGTTGCTCGTCGTTTTTCGGGCTCACTTCATACGCGGGGCCTTTTTTGGCCGCTTTGCCGCCTTTGCGTTTGTCACCGCCCTCGATCGGATTCGCGAACTCGCTCGGCACACCTTCAAACTTCGTCACGGTGTGCTTTGTCCAGTCCTGCTCATCCACCTTGACCATCTCGCCGCTCGGGAACCAGCGCGGCTCGGTCCACGACGGCCCGTCTTCAAAGCCGTGGTGTTCGATCTTGCCGAGCGCGGAGGTGTGATAGCCGTTTTGACGGAAATGCTGCGGCAAGGTCACGCAGTCCGGCTGCGCATCGCGGAAGTGCGTGTCGAGATCCCACACCTTCGTCGTGTCCGGCCGCAAGCCCGTCAGGATCGCCGTGCGTGAGGGGCTGCACACCGCCTGGGCGCAGTAAGCTTTGTCGAAAACGATGCCACGCGCCGCGAGTCGGTCGATGTTCGGCGTCTTCGCATGCTTCACGCCATAACAACCAATGTCCGGCCGCAGGTCATCGACGGCGATGAAGAGCACGTTCATCGGCTGCGCCGAAAAAGCGGAGAGCAGAGGGCAAAGTGTGGAAAGAAGAATGAGGAGGCGCATGGTGGCGACTTTGAACTGCCAACAGGCGCGAACCTTGCACGAAAAAGAAAACCATCACCTTCCGCGAACCTCACAAAACTGGCGGCTCTGCACGATGAGTCCCACCAGTGTGCCAAAACGCAGGTCACTCTTCATCATCTGCTCGATCAACGGTTTGTCGGAAAGCTGCACGCTTCGGCCAAGCGCGTAGCCGAGAAGTTTGCGGCAGAACTGGCGCGTGAAGTCATCGCGACGCTTCGTGAGGAGGTAGTCACGCAGACCATTCAGACCATCGACGGCCGTTCCGTCTGGCAGAACGGTCTTCGTGTCGGCTTGGCGAGCCCGTCCGATGGCATCAAAGCCTTCCAAAGCGAAACCGTAAGGGTCGATGCGCTTGTGGCAGCCCATGCAGTTCTCATCGCGGCTGTGTCGCTCGATGAGCTGGCGCTCGGAAAGATCGGCGGGGGCCTCTTCAGGCAAAACGGGCACGCCTTTCGGGGGGATCGGCAGTTTTTCACCGAGAACAACCTCTGTGAGCCAGGTGCCGCGCAGGATGGCGCTGTTGCGCGAGGCTCCGGCTTGTTTGGCGAGTGTCGCCGCGAAACCGAGGATGCCGCCGCGGCCTTGGGAGTGCAGCTTGTCGATGCGTTGCCAAGAATCGATTTCCCGCAGATTCAGAGAACCCGCAGATTGTTTCTCTGAATTCTGAATCTGTGGGTTTTCTGAATCTGCGGGAAAACCCATCTCATAGTGCTTCGCCAACTCCGCGTTCAAGAAAGTGTGATCCGCATCCAGCAGGCTGAGAATGCTGCGGTTGTTTTGGATGAGGTCGATGAAGAAGCGGGTGACTTCTTCCTGCATGTCGTCGCGCAAATCGAGGAAGGCGGGGAAGTGCCGTTCGCTCTTTTCTTCGAGCGTGGCGACATCACGCACGTGCAGGTATTGGCAGCCAAACTCGAGGGCCAGACGACGCACCTTCTCGCTCTTCAACATGCGGCGAGTCTGGTCCATCAGGTCATCAAGGTCACTGGATCGCAGTTCCTCATCCGGCGCGGAAGACCACAAAAAGTAGCTGAGCCTCGTCGCAAGCTCCTGCGGGCTCACCGGCCCGGTTTTGGCAGGTGCTTTCTCCCCGCGATACAAAAACGAAGGCGAAGTGAGCACGCGCACGAGCATCAAACGCGGATCAAAAGCTCGAAGCCTGCTGCTCTCTTTGTCCGTGAGCGGACGCCGCCACGCTTTCTCGGCAAAAGCGAGCACCGCAGCCTTTTGAGGCTCAATAGCAGCTTTTTGCTGCTCTTTGAACTTGGCGGCGGCTTTCAGGATCGGCTCGCGCATCGGTTCGAAGGCGCTGGGCTTCGCATCTTGAGTGGCGAACTGGAAAAGCTGCTCAAAGACGTCCACCTGCTTCAGTGGAGCATCGCTGACAAAGAGTAGTTCGTCCCAGGCGTGGTCGAGTTCGCGCGATTCGGCCTCGGAGAGCATCAACCGGCGCAAAGCTTCGTCCTCGCGGTGAAACAGCGTCAGCGTGACGACCTCGTCCACCGGCACGATGCGGGTGTAGCACAGCGCGATGGGGAACAAGGCACGAAAATCATCAAAAGCGGCCTCAAAGCGCCCGCGTGCCTCGCTGGCGTCGTTCACGATGATCGGGGCGCTGTGCTGCGTAACGAGGTTGTTGTCGCTCCACTGGCCGTTTTTGACTCCCGTCTCCGATTTACCCGCCACGAGGCTGTTTGAGGCATCAGGCTTCTCGGTGAGCACGCGCATCTGCACGCTGCCGTGGGTTTTGGAGGCTAGTTTGCCGTTCACGACGAACTCCGTGCCATTCGCGAGCGCGGCAGGAATCTTCACTTCCAACACCGACGGTGCTTTGGCGGCAAGATCAGCCGGCCCAGCCTGATTCGACTGATCATTCAAAAAGCTCCGCAGCAGTGGTGAGTTGAGCGGAAAGTCCTTCTCCAAATACTGCCGCACCTTCACCGCGAGTTCCGGCGAAGGCTTCTTCCGCCACTCCGCGATGGGCGCGGGCACATCCGGCGCGGCTTCGAGGCTCGCAGGCTGGCTGAGGAAATGCCAGGCGCCATTCGGATTGCCCTTCAGGATGTTCGGCGAGACATCCTTCGCGAGGTCCCACGTCTTCGCCCCATCGTTGAGCGTCAAATTCAACGTCGTAAGGTCGCAGACATGGTTTCCATCTCGCGGTCCGATGATCAACGCGACGACCTGACCTGCCTCGACGCGCACGTTCTCGAACGGACCCAGATTATGCGCCGTCGGCGTTTTGACGATGCCACTCGCTAGCACCTCGCTGGTGTGACCGCGACGCACTTCGAGCACCCAGGTGACGCCATTGCCGCATTCGGGATGCGCATCAGAGGCATCTCCTTCAATGCGCAACGTGCCGGCCTTTTCACATTTCCAGGCGATGACCGAGGCACGCGTCGGCGACGGATGCGCGGCGACGCTGTGAGGCTTCATCACGCCCGGCGTGCGCACCGTGGCATCGGAGGAGTTGGCGAGCACGCTGAGCGCCTGCTCGCCCTGCCAGCCTTGGATGAAGTTGTAATCTGGAGTGCCCAGTATCTTCTTCGTCAGCAGCGGCTCGAGCTTGGTGGTGCCAAGGCCGAGGTATTCACGCCATGCGGCGATCAAAACAGGATCCGCTTCGTCTTTGCCAACTGCCATGGCATTCAGGCATTGCTCAGTGCTTGCGATGATTCTCTCACGCTGTGCTTCGAGATGCTTCACCAGCGCGGGAAGGCCGTTGATTGGCAGATCTGGCCTTCCGGGAGCGACGAGGCGCGGGTTTTGCCAGATGACTTTATCGCCCTCGCTGCCATCGCCCGCGTCGGTGGTGGTCAAATAAAGCGTCACATCGCGGTCGGAGCTGAGTTTGACGCGCATCTCATGGTTCGCGGTGAGCGGCGTCACCGGCTC
>JAEUHK010000127.1 GCA_016795465.1 Verrucomicrobiaceae bacterium
CCCCACCACAGGATGAACCCAAACATCGCCGCGGCCAGCGCCATGATGACGCAGCCGTAGCCGGAGTGAAACTCGCCCGTGGGCACCTTTTCGATCTTTGCCATGGCTTTCCCTCTGCCCCGAGGACGGCAAAGATCAAGCCGGGGCTCACCTGGGGTGCGGAATGAGGGCTTGTCAGGTGGCCGCCTTTTTGCTGCAATTCTCCTTAATCCAGCCGCCGAGCCCTTTCGGTGGCGGATTTCATCCTACAACTAATCAAACTCATGCTCACCCAACTGCTCCCCATGCTGCAAGATGCCAGTTCCATCTCCGTGGACTACTCCTCCAAAGGGGAACTCGGAACGGGAGGAACGCTCGTCGTCCTCGCCATCCTCATCGTGATGATCGCCGCCGTCTGGAAGGTCTTCACCAAAGCCGGGCAGCCAGGCTGGGCTCTCTTCATCCCGATCTACAATGCCATTGTCTGGCTCCGCGTGTGCGGCAAGCCCGGCTGGTGGGTGATCTTGCTGTTCATCCCCATCGTGAACTTTATCATCACCTTGCTCGCCAGCCTCGGCATGGCCAAGAGCTTCGGCAAAAGCTCCGGCTTTGGCATCGGCCTCTGGCTCCTCGGCCCCATCTTCCTGCTGATCCTGGCCTTCGGTGACGCGAAGTATCAGGGCAACCAGGGTTAATCCGTTCAATTGCTTCTCAAGGCGCATGTCCGGCAGCGGGCATGCGCCTCTTTATTGACGCCCGTCCCGCCCCGCGGAAACATGCGACGATGAAGATTCTCGCAGCCATGTCGGGCGGAGTGGACAGCAGCGTGGCCGCTGCCGTCCTCGTTCGTGCCGGACACGAGGTGCATGGCGTGTACATGAAGAACTGGATCAACGAGGAGAACATCATCGGCCACTGTCCTTGGGAAGAAGACATCGAGGACGCCCGCGCCGTCGCGGAGCAGCTCGGCATTCCGTTTCGCATCGTCAATCTCATGACCGAATACCGCGAGAAGGTCGTGAAGTACCTCCTCGAAGGCTACCAGTCTGGCATCACGCCAAATCCCGATGTGATGTGCAATCGCGAGATGAAATTCGGCGTGCTGTGGGATTGGGCGCGGGACAATGGCTTCGAAGGCATCGCCACCGGGCACTACGCTCGCAAAGAAGGCGGTCACATCCTTCGCGGTGCCGATCCGAACAAAGACCAGACCTACTTCCTTGCCATGATGCGGCCGGAGCAGGTCCAAATCGCGCACTTTCCCATCGGACACCTGTTGAAACCGGAACTGCGTGATCTCGCTCGCGACCTCGGCCTCAAAACGGCCGAGAAAAAAGACAGTCAGGGCATCTGCTTCATTGGCCAGGTGAAGATGGAGGACTTCCTGCGCACTTTCGTGCCCGACAAGCCCGGCCCCATCGTCGATCTCGAAGGCAAGGTGCGTGGCGAGCATCGCGGCCTGCATTTGTACACGCTCGGCCAGCGCAAAGGCCACGGCGTCGCCAGTCCGATCCACAAGCAGGCCTACGTTGTCGTCGCGAAGCGGCCTGAGACGAACGAACTCGTCGTCGCCATCGAAAACGCGGACACGCCGCTGCTTTGGGCACGCAAAGCCGTGCTGCATTCCATTTCCAGCACCGGCGAGCCTCTCGACACCGCCCGCATACTGAACGCGCAGCCGCGCTACCGCTGCCCCGCCGGCCTCGCCGACTTCAAACCGCTCGGCGAAGGCCGCGCCGAACTCGAATACCACGAACCGCAACGAGCGCTGACGCCGGGGCAGATTTGCGCGCTTTATGATGGCGAGCGTCTGCTCGGCGGAGCGGTGTTTGAGAGCATCCAGCACGAGGGATAACCTCAAAGCTCGATGATATCCAGAACCCGAAGCTCATTCACCGCACCATCCGCCCAGTAGGTGATCAAGAAGCCATCAAGTCGTAGGTTCTCGAGTTTTCGCCCTGTGCTGTCCCGCGTTTGATAGTCGCCTACTTGAGCGGGACAGGCCGCCACCTGCTGAATCAAACGGATGAGGAGTTGCTGCCGTCTGCGCGAGAGCGAACACAAAAGCTCCCACGCTTTTGATGACAAGACAGGCTCGTAGTCATCCGCAGCCATCTCAGGCACGTGCGAGCGTTTTGGGAAGACGGATCTTTTTACCGGCATCCATCTCGGACATGCGGCGCGTCATCTCTTTCTGCCAGGCAGGAGATTCCTGTTTGAGCCGGTGAAGGAAAGCCGAAACCTCCTGCCGTTCACGTTCGCTGAGGCGGGAGAGGTTTTGCTTGAGTTGAAGCATCGCAGTGGTGCTCATGGGAACCAGTTTACGCTCTTTATCCGGCGGTTTGCAAGGCTCGGAATCGTTCTCCGTTTGGCTTTGCGCCATGAACAACCGCCGTTCTTTCCTTCACTCCGTGCTCGCCACGGGCATCGCGCCTTATTTTGTGCCTGCCAGCGTGCTGCGGTCGCAGACGGCGCCTTCGAACAAGATCACGCTCGGCGTCATCGGCTGTGGGGCGCAGGGCACGCATGACATGCGGGCGTTTTTGACGAATGGAAACGTCCGCGTGACCACGCTGTGCGATGTGAACCAGGAGCGCATCAAGACCGCGAAGTGGCACATCAAGCAATCCTACGGCAGCGATGACGTGAAGGTGCTCTCCGACTTCCGTGAGCTGAATCGCGACGCGTCGATCGATGCCGTTTTGATGGCGCTGCCGGTGCACTGGCACAGCATTCCATCCACCGATGCGGTGCTGAACAAAAAGCACATCTACCACGAAAAGCCGATGGGCATGTCCGTGGCCGAGGCGAAGCATGTGCGAGCCGCAGTGCGCAAAACGGGCGTCGTGTTCCAATTCGGCACGCAGCAGCGCAGCGATCTCAAATTCCGCTGGGCCTGCGAGCTCGCTCGCAACGGCCGTTTAGGCAAACTGAAGGAAATCCAGGTCGCCGTGCCCGGCGGCATCACGTCACCGCTTTTTCCGGATCAAGCTGTGCCTGAGACCATCGATTGGGAGCGCTGGGTGGGACCTGCGCCCTTCACGCCCTACAACGTCGAAAAGACGAAGCGCCACTTTCACGAGAACATCTCCAACTTCTCGCTCGGCATGCTTTCGTGCTGGGGCATTCATCACCTCGACATCGCGCAGTGGGGCAATGGCACCGACGACACGGGGCCGTTCAAAGTAAGCTACGAGGCCGCCGAGTGGCCTGCGAGCGGCACCTGCGACAACGTGCTCGGCTGGCGCATGCGTTTCGAGTATGCGAAGGCCGCGCCGATCACCTTCGTGAACGAAAAGCGCGACGACATCGGCCACGGCATCCGCTTCATCGGCGAAAACGGCTGGGTGCATGTCCTGCGCGGCAGCATCAAGGCCAGCGACGACGCCATTCTGCGTGATCCCGCCAATAAAGAAGGCACGATGCCCATCAAGCTGCCCACCAGCATCGAGCACACCGCCAACTTCATCGACTCCATCAAAGCCGGCTCCAAGGCCATCTGCGATGTCGAAACGGCCGTGCGAAGCGACACCCTCTGCCAGCTCGCCGCCATCGCCGTGAAGGCCAAACGCCCGCTGAAGTGGGACCCCGCCGCCGAAACCATCACCGATGATGCCGAAGCCGCGAAGCTGCTCGAAGCACGTCCTTTCCGCGGGGATTGGAAACTGCCGGAAATCTGAACCGGAGGGCGGGATTGCATTCCCGCCCATTTGAATGAGGGCGGAGGCGGCGCGGAGCCTTCTTGACCATCGTTCGTTCAAACTCCAAACCTTCGGCCGGAATACACTCCGGCCCTCCATCATGCCACGCACCTCATGTTCCAACTCTCACGGCGAGCTTCTGCTGACGCTCAAGACACGTTTTGAGGCCAACAAGGCCCGTCACCGCGGCATCGAATGGTCCGCCGTGGAATCCCGGCTCAAGGCCAGCCCGAAGAAGCTGGCATCGCTGCAACTCATGGAAGAAACCGGCGGTGAGCCGGATGTGGTCGGCATCGAGAAGAAGACCGGTGAAGTGCTTTTCTATGACTGCTCGACGGAGACGCCAAAAGGGCGTGTGAGCGTGTGCTACGACCGCAAAGGCCTGGAGTCCCGCAAAGAGCACAAGCCGAAGGACAATGCCATGGACATGGCGGAGGCGATGGGCGTGACGATGCTCACGGAGGAGGAATACCACGCATTGCAAAAACTGGGCGAGTTTGACCAGAAGACCTCGAGCTGGCTCCGATCACCAGATGCCATCCGCAAGCTCGGCGGTGCTCTTTACGGCGAACGACGCTACAACCGCATCTTCATCGGCCACAACGGCGCACAGTCCTATTACGCCGTGCGTGGCTTTCGGGCCTGCTTGAAGGTTTGAAGACTACTGCAGCGTCTCCACACGCATCCAGGTGGGCTCGCCTCGCACGCATTTCAGGCTGCGCAGGGCGTCGAGGGCCTGTTTCATATCACCAACGCGGGCATCGTGAACCATGAGGACCAGCGAAGTCTCGCCGGTGGTGGATTCGAGATCTTCGGGCTGGAGCACGCTGGAAATGCCAATGCCACGCTGGCCGAGTTCCGTCGCGACTTGGGCCAGCACGCCGGGCACATCATCGACGGTCAGGCGCAGGTAATGATGCGAAACGGTGTCATCGACGGGCTTCGACTTGCCGTAGAGACCATGCGGGACAAAGCCGCTGTGCCGTGCGCCATGCATGAGCACGGCGGCGGCTTCGCAGAGGTCGCTGATGACGCTGCTGCTCGTCGGGTCCTGGCCTGCGCCGCGGCCGTAGAAGAGGGTCTCGCCAACAATGTCGCCATTCACGAGCACGGCATTGAAACTGCCGCTCACGCTGGCGAGCACATGGCTCAGCGGGACGAGCGTGGGCTGCGTGCGCACCTCGACGAGGCCGTTTTCATCCGCACGGATGACGGAGAGCAGCTTGATCGTGTAGCCGAGACGTTCGGCGAATTTGAAATCGGTGATGCTCACGCGATCCACGCCTTCCACGCAGATTTTATCCGGCGGAATCCAGAAGCCGTAGCTGAGGCTGGCGAGGATGATGGCTTTGTGCGCCGCATCCCAGCCGCTCACATCGAGGTAGGGATCAGCCTCGGCGAAGCCCTTGTCCTGCGCTTCTTGCAAAGCATCCGCGTAGCTGAGGCCCGCCTGGCTCATGCGGGTGAGGATGTAGTTGCAGGTGCCGTTGATGATGCCGTGAATCGAGCGGATGTGATTTCCGACGAGACCTTCCTGCAGCACCTGAATGATCGGAATGCCGCCCGCCACGGCCGCTTCGAAGTAAATCGGCACGCCGCACTGCTCCGCGAGGGCGAAGAGCTCCTGGCCGCGTTCGGCGAGCAGAGCCTTGTTGCCAGTCACGACGATCTTTTTGGCCTTCAGAGCCGCGCAAACCATGTCGTAGGCCGTGGTGGTGCCGCCAATGAGCTCCACGATCACGGGGATCGAGGCGTCATTGACCAAATCCTGCCAGTCGGTCGTCAAAAGCGCCTCCGGCACCTCCACATCGCGTTTCCGCTTCAGATCACGCACGGCCACTTTGGCCACGCGGATGTCCGCCCCGGTGCGCTGGGTGATGAGGGCACGGTTTTTCTCCAGGTTCTTATAAACACCCGCGCCGACGTTTCCGAGACCGGCGAGGCCGACTTGGATGACGCGGGGAGAGCTGGATGGGGGCATGAGTGGAGCAGGTTGGGGTTAGAAAAGAGGGCGCAAGCAATGGCGGAGGCACCTCGAATGCGCAACTGCGAAGGCGTGCAGCGAACTTCCCTGCCCTTCCCTGCACTTTCTGCTGCCATCCCCGGTTTTTTCTGCTTCTGTGAAGCCCAAATGTCTTTCAAGATCTCCCTCATCACCAGCTCCCAGGTCGGCGTGGACCGCGCCGTGCTCGACTGGGCCATCACGAACAGCCTTCCCCACGGTGGCTGGTGCCCGCAAGGCACCCTCACCGGCACCGATCCGCTCGACCCGAAATACCGCCTCAAAGAGACCGCCGGCCCGGCCATCCTCGAAAGCGTGGAGTCCAACGTGCGCGACTCGGAGGCCACCCTCGTCTTCACCCTCGGCCCGAAGGCCACAGGCCCCGCGATGAAGGCCTCCACCTATGCGAAGAAGCAGAAGAAACCGGTGCTGCATGTGCATCGCGCCGTGCTCGGTGCCTCGGAGCGTGTCATCGAGTTCCTCGATAAATACTACGTCCGCCGTCTGCACGTCACCGGCTCCACCGAGGCCGACGAACCCGGTGTGGGCAACTGGGCCACGATGACGCTCGACCGCGTGAAATCGACTTTTGATCGTCGCCCGGACTGAGTCCCTCGCATGCGCCTCGTCATCCAACGCGTCTCCGAGGCCTCCGTGACGGTCGATGGCACGGTCACTGGCCGCATTGGCACCGGTTTGATGATCCTCTGCGGCATCGAGCATGATGACACCGCGGAGGACATCGCCTGGCTGGTGCCCAAGGTCACGCAGATGCGCATCTTCAGCGATGCGGACGGCAAGATGAACCTCAGCGTGAAGGACATCGCGGGCGGATTGCTCGTCGTGAGCCAGTTCACGCTGCATGCCAGCACGAAAAAAGGGAACCGCCCCAGCTTCATCCGTGCCGCGAGGCCGGAGCAGGCCATCCCGCTTTACGAGCAATTCATCCGCGAGCTCGAAACGGACACCGGAAGGACCGTCGAGCGCGGTATTTTCGGCGCGGACATGAAGGTGGCGCTCATCAATGATGGTCCGGTCACGATCGTGATCGACTCGCGGGCTCGCGAGTAAGCACGCAACATCCAGCCATCCATGCCCAAGGCAGGTGGAGCGGGCAGACGATGCCTCGGCAAGGTGGACTCACACACCCAACCTGACCATGAAACGCAACGATCCCATCTCCCACCTCATGTCCCGCAACGTCGTCACCGTGCATCACGGCGACCCGATCTCGAAAGTCCGCGCCCTCGTGCGCGAGCACGGCGTGCATCACATCCCCGTGGTGAACGGCGACCAGCTCATCGGCATCATCACTTGGAGTGACATCCTCCGCGTGAGCTTTGGCGATGCCTTCGGCACCGACGAACGCACTGTGGATGCCACGCTCGATCACACACTCACTCTTGAGCAGGTGATGAAGAAGGACCCGGTGACGCTTGCCGAGACCGGCACGGTCCGCGAGGCGGCTGAGATCCTCGCCAAGAGCGAGTTTCACTCTCTCCCCATCGTGAACGGCGGCAAAGTCGTCGGCATCGTGACCTCAACAGACCTCATCCGCTACCTCGTGGACCAATTCTGATCCTCAGGCACTCACACCTTCCAGCCACTCGATGCGGCGCCGGAGCTTCTCCTGGCGATCCGCATCAGGGTTGGGATACAGAATGGGATACCACGCGGTGATCACCGCGGCACGAGCCACGAGGCATTGCTGGAGTGCCGTTTCATCCACAGGGCCGTAAGCATCACGAATGGCCGCCACCGTGACATGATCGTGATCGAGGAGTTGTGCATTCCAAATGATCGATGCCACATCCCACTCCACCGGCCCGGCAAACGTGTCCTCCCAATCGGTCCAAAGCAGGCCGCGTGTCGTGTTCATGAGATTCCCGGCATGCGCATCACCATGCAGCGGCTGCTGCGGATAGTGCGCGAGCACCTCCAACGAGGTTTGCAGATGCTGGCGCAGCATGTTTTGCGTCTCCGCAGGAAAAAGCTGTCGATCATTGAGAATGGCCAGACTCTCGGAAATGATCGCCAGACGCGGCAGCGGCTCTGGAAAACACTTCATGATCTCATGACACTTTTTGAGCGTGAGGCCGATTTCACGCGGATCAGGCTCCGCATCGACGCGGGTGACAAATTCCCAAAAGTTCAGCGGATAACCCAAGTGCTCATGCGGACCCGGTGGCAGGTCCGGATGCAGCGGGATGACCGGAGCACCGTTTTGCGTGAGATGCTGTGCGATGGCATTTTCGCGTGCAAACCATTCCGTGCCCTGTCGTGGTCCATCGCGATCCTGCACCACGCGTGCCACGAGCGTCTCCGTCAGCCGCACCACGAGCGTGCTGCTGTTTTGCAAGATGTCACAGCGGTCCGGTTTGATACCATGAGCGATAGCAGTCTCACTGGCGGCACGGATGGGAAGAGTGGGATCAGGCATGGAAACAAGTATTCATGAAAAAGGCTCGCAACTCCGCACCCGCGCCCCGTGCTCGCCCGCCAGCCACTTCACCCGCCATCCGGCGATCTCCGTGGCATAGATTCTGTCGGGCTCATCGTGATACGCAGGCTGCGGTTGCAGAGCCAGCGACTGATCGATGATGAGGCGGACAGCCTCCGGCACATCACTTTCGCATTCCCAAGTCACCGGTCGCGATAGAGGCATCTCATCGGCAAAACCACTGCAAGCCTCCGGCACGCTGTCCGCATACCGGATGTAGGGTTTGATATCGAAAACGGGCGTTCCATCGACGAGATCGACACCGCTGACGAACAGACGCGGAGCCAGCTCCCCTTCCCACTCGACGCGGTCGAGCTTCACCACGCTCAGCGTGAGCCTGTTCGGGCGAAATGGCGAGCGTGTGGCAAACACACCGCGTTTTTCATTCCCGCCGAGCCTTGGCGGACGCACCGTGAGTGCTGCAGGCTCTTCTTTAACCAGATGAAACTGTGTGATGAGCCACAGGTGGCTGAATTCCTCAATGCCGCGCACGGCTTCCACACGCCGAAACGCAGGCTCGAACTCGATCACCCCCCACGCCGCGGGCACCAAGCCGGACTGGCGTGGCACGCCGAACTTGTCCGTGTAGCATGTGCGCAACGTGGCGATGACCTGAAGAGATACCATGCCGCAACTACGATGCTGCCGCAGCGCTAGCAAGGCTGGAAACTCAATGCGGCTCGTAGTTCACCGGTTCCTCGGTGATGACCACATCGTGCGGATGACTTTCCTTCAAACCACCGGCCGTGATGCGAACAAAACGTGCCTTGGCGCGGAGCTCATCCAGCGTGTTCGCTCCGACATACCCCATGCCGCTACGCAAGCCGCCGATGAGCTGGAAGACAACATCAGCGAGCGGGCCTTTGTAAGGCACCCGTGCCTCAACCCCTTCGGGCACAAGCTTGCCTGAGCTGTTTTGGCCATAACGATCACCCGCCCCTTTGCGCATGGCTTTCAGGCTGCCCATGCCGCGATACTCTTTGAAGGTGCGCCCCTGCCACTTGACCATGTTGCCCGGGCTTTCACTTGTTCCCGCCAGTAGCGAGCCAAGCATCACCAAGTCCGCACCGCCAGCCAATGCCTTCACAATGTCTCCCGAATAGCGTATGCCACCATCGGCAATCACCGTGACCCCGGCGGGCCTGCACACCTCCGCCACTTCCTGCACCGCACTGAATTGAGCCATGCCCACACCTGAGATGATTCGTGTGGTGCAAATCGACCCTGGACCGACACCCACCTTGATGGCTGAGACGCCTGCTGACATCAAATCGCGAGCGCCATCGGCGGTGACGACATTCCCGGCCACGATGGGCACGCCAGCACCGAGGGTTTCGCGCAAACGGGAGATCACATTCATAACGCGGCTGGTGTGACCGGTGGCAGCGTCGATGAAAATGGCGTCGGCACCGGCAGCAAGCAGCGCCTTGCCTCGATCCACACAATCCTCACCCACACCGACCGCCGCGCCAACGCGGAGCTGGCCGTTTTGGTCTTTCGCGGCATTCTTGAAGGTCTGGCGCTTGATGATGTCCTGCTTTGTGATCAATCCAGCCAGCTTTCCAGAAGCATCCACCAGGGGAAGTTTCTCAATGCGGTGAGTGTAAATGATCTTCAGGGCCTCCTCGAAGTTCGTTTGTGGGGTTCCCGTGGCCAATCGTGTGCCAGGAGTCATCACGGCCGACACAGGTGTCTTTTCGTCATCAATGTACCACATGTCACGACTGGTGACCATGCCGACCAGTTTGCCATCTTTGTCCACCACCGGAAAGCCGCTGACACCCTTCTCAGCCATCAGGCGATGGAGTTCACCGAGCCGGGTTTCAGGGGTGACCGTAAGCGGGTTCTGAATCACCGTGTTCTCACTGCGCTTCACACGAGCGACCTGTTCAGCCTGCTGATCAATCGGCATATTCCGATGAACAACCCCGAGCCCGCCTTCCCTGGCGAGGGCAATCGCCAGTTCGGACTCTGTAACTGTGTCCATTGCCGAGGATAGCACAGGCACATTCAAGCCAATTGACGCCAACTTGGTGCCGACATCGACTTCACCAGGCAAAACTGCACTGTGAGCCGGAAGCAAAAGAACGTCGTCGAAACTTAAAGCGAGAGGAGGAAGATCACCCATGTCGCAGGTAAGCGGCACAAAGCCAACTGTCATGCGGAATTTGAAGTCTGAACACCTTCAACACCAACTCAGTTCTGCCCAGGTCGGTAAGTGCGTATCTTCCCGGTGTAAGGGTCAATTTGGATGCAATAGAAGTTTTGCGGAAGATTCTCCTCAGTGATCTCCTGCTGGCCGGTGTCCCCGCAAAGGGTGATGCACGACTGATTCAGCGGAGGGTAGCCGAGGGAAGCCACACCACCGGCCGATAGGGAAACCTTGCGACACGACCCGTCTGTCATGAACCGGATGGCATTGTAAGTAGCACCAGTCACCCCAGAATACCCCAAGTCGGAATCATCATTTTTGACATCGTTAAAACCCTCTCCCCCCAGCAGCGGAGAAAGCGCCTCCTCATCATTGACAATGACGACTCCATCCGGAATGCGCTGAACATCACCGATTGGAACAAACTCCTCCGTGATCGCACCACCGGCTGATGTTGGCGTTGTCACCTTCAAAAGCATCACGGAACGATAAGACTCCGTCGTGTTCATGGGAGTCGTGTACTTAAAAAAACGCACCTCAACGGGCGTGTTCTGGGCCTGGGCCATCTGCTGCGCCTCAGACAGAACACCTACAATCGTGTCGCCAGCGGAGGAAAGTTTGGAGCCTTGCAGCGTGCCAAGAATAGACGGGCCCGTAAGAGCGAGGATCAGAACGATGATGGAAACGACGACAAGGGTCTCAATCAAGGTGAAGGCGGATCGAAGACGGCGTGGGTCTGGGTTCATGAACGTGAGTAGTTGGGCTATTTGCTCCAGCGGGCTTGCTTGAGGGGGATGGACGTCGTGAAAATCCGGTAATCCAGACGGCTGCTATTCAGGTTGTCAGCAAGGGTCTTCATGTCTTCGTCGTAACTCGCAGCCGAGGTAAAGAGGCCGTTTACCCCCGAGACAACACTGGTTCGCAACGAATCATCGAATGACAACCGCTCCCCGGAGCGCGCATCCAAGGCCACCATGGTCACTTTCAACACAGGAGGCAGTACATGCTGGGTGCCCCGAGGGCCAAATTCTGAGTCGTCCAGAGAAGCACCAGGGCTTTCCCACATGAGGGAATCAAAAGCGTAACTGGGAGCGATGCGAGAAGGAATTTTTCCAACCTCCCCAACTGTGGGCATCTGAGGACTGATGACTAGTGTGAGAATGTTTTCCGCCACCGGGCGGGTGAAAGCACGGCTGCCCGCGTTCTCATCCTCAGCTGCTATCATCGCTTGAGCACTTTGGACCGCTCCGGTCACATTATGCGCTTCGCGATACCACCTCTTGGAGTTTGCCGTGGGCATTCCTAGATCATTGACCAATGGACGTAGCTCACCATCGTATATGCGGTTCTGCTCGGCTGTGGGGCTGAACTCCATCAAACGAAGCCGCTTACGCACAGGCACCCCCTTGGCGGTGAGGAAAGGCGGGCGAAACGCCTCGTCATCTCCCCAGGCAACGAAGTAGCCACGCCCGCACATCAGATTCACCATGTTTTCACCATTGGCCACGGTATCCGTCTCCTCGGTGGCGACCAAACTGGTAACACCCAACGGAGCTTGGAAGAATACGGCATGTCCAGGCAGATCCGTTGCCGCACCAGACGCAAACACGGCACCAGCACCTCCCACCGCCGGCCCGCAGACAAACTGCAGCTCAGAATGCCGGTAAAATGTGGAGGCATTGAAGATGGCGGTATTGAGGCGGTCCTTTGACACCTCAGCACGGTCTGGCTGCCAGTAGGTATTGAGAGTAGCCTGACTGATCGTGCGAGTCATGATATCGAAGGCAATGCGTGCCTCACGAAACTGCGAGACGTTGGAATTCGTGCGGACCCAAGTGCGCTGGACTAGCCCCACAAAGTTGGCTACCACAAGCATGAGAATGACAAGTATCGTCACTGCCACCATGAGTTCGACGAGCGTAAAGCCCTGCTGTCCCGCAACTTTCCTGGGACGAGAAGTGCGGCTGGTCGGAGCATATGCTCCATGAGGTCTTGAATCGGAGGGCCGGGGAGCAGAATCCATAAGCGGTGAAATCAATGGGTTTTCGCGACGATGTGATGAAAAGTCTGAAAGGAGCCTGGAGGAGCATTGTCGAATGCAAAATCCCGGTCAGTGGAATTCGCGATCTTGATCACCAAGCGGGCAAGATAGGGCTGATCCCCGCCGCCCGCCCCCGAAGGCAGTCCGGGAAGCACGCCACCGACCCCGGGCAACCCACACGGTTGGTCGTTCGAGACCTCGACGACGAAAGCAGGAAAAGCATCGTCGTCATCTTCGGCGAGCGGGGTGCCTTGATAGTCATAAGTCTTCCGAAGTTCTTCAGGCGTGGCCGGCACCCCTGGTGAGGGGAATCCAGCAGGCGGCGCATAGCTGTTTTTGATTGTTCGCCACCCTTGGGCGTTCTCGATGTCACGGATGATCTGCTCCAGAATATTGCTATTGATGGCCATCTGGTTGGTCCGCCGCGACATCTCCAGCCCTTCTGGCAAGAGACCTAGGCATGTAATGATGCCCAAGGCGGCGATGGCGACCGCCAGCGCGACTTCCACAAGGGAAAAGCCGTTCTGATAGGTCCGCAGGTGACGGTAGGTCAGAGTCATGACGATGAGTGAAGGGTGATAGAAAAATCAAGGGGCGAAACGTTTGGTTTCCAACACGCGGAAACGGTAAAAGGCATCCAAGGGTGGTGTTGATGCCGAGAACCCGGCACCGTAATCCGGAATGGTTGCTGCATCGTTGGGGTCAATGAACCTTTCAATCAGGGACGATCCGCGATACTCGCTGACAATGGCATCCTTGACCGGATCGAAGGAGTTCGACGGGGAGGATCGGGCCTTGCGAATGACCTGGGTGCGCAAATGAACCCGGAAGGTATTGGAGCGGGTGGTGAGACGGGCATAGAGATTCGAATAGGGCCTCTCACGCACATTGTCTCCCGTAGGGCGATTGTTGCCCCAGAATTCATTCATCTTGCTTTCAAAATCGCTCAGGCTGCTGGCATTTCGAAGATTCTGCGCACCAACGTCGTAAGTGCCTGCGCCTTCCGGACGATCCTCCGGGATGAGATGGATATCACAGATCTGCGAGGCGGAGCGGAAGAGACCATTGGCATTCGCCGCGCCACCTCCGCTATGTCGGAAACGAAGATCAAACTGGCGAAGCGTGGCCCGCACATCGAGCGGGCGATGCCAGAACGCATTGTCCTCTGTGTCGTTAGTGAAAGTGTCATCCCATGCGGTCCCTCCACTGCGAAGACGGTAATTCTTCGCCTGGGTGATGCGGTTGTTGGGTATGGCGGTGATGAATTCCCCTTTCATGACCGCATGGAGGGCTGTGGCGCGTCGGATGTGGGTAAAGGGCATGATCTGGTAGTTCATATTCACCCGGCCGGCGATCGAGAGCGGCTCACTGATGGCGTACGGCTCCACCACCGGCATGTAGAACATGTCGAGCAGATGATGATCAGACGGGTCTTGTGCCCCCGGATGGGCTGAGGCACCAGAAGGCTGGACATTGCTCACCTGCGCATGGGGCCGGAAGAGCAGCGTCTGCCAAGGCGCATAGTCAGTCCCTGCGCGTGAGGCGGATTCCGAGCCGGAACCACCCGGCCACACACCTGTAGGAAGGGAACCAAAAAAGACAGGGGAGGAGATCAACCGGTTGGGAGTCATGTAGATGCCGCTGCGCCAGTCCTCGGCGTGCTCAAACGTCTCCCGGAAGTAACCAGACCGCTCGAACTTTAGCTGATCATCACGCCGGTCCCACCCGGCGTAGAAGTTTCCTTCATCCGGCTTGTTGATATAGGGACCTTCACGACAAGAAGTCAGACCCGTGTCGAAGTCTCCAAAAGCGTTCGCAGCCTGAGCCCAGTCCTCGTAGGGTGGCAAGTCAGCATGTCTTCCTGAAAGGTTCGTACTGTTGAAAGCCCCTCGAAGATCCTCTTGGTAAGCAGCGCCTCCAACAAGCTGCATTTCGGCGCTAAACTGCTTATTCTCCGCCGGTGGCTGCATGGCAACTTCCTCACTGGTGGGCTGCATGGCGAAAATAGCTCCCGCATCACTATCCGCATTATGACCTGAAAAGCTATGGGCCTGGCGGACTGAAGTCCAGCCCGGCTTCCAAAACGGATGGGGCCGCCAATAGCTGGCAGGGACATTCCGCAGAGCAGCGAGAACACGGTAATCTCCCGCCGTGGGAACAATGCTCCGGATGACATCACTCACATCATCGGGAATGAGGGGCACGCTGGCCCAACGGTCAAATTCCGGGAGATCCCAGCCACCACTTCCGTCCGTGTCGAGCCGGCCACGAAGCGTGCGACCTTCAGGGGAATTGTTGATTTCGTTGGAGGGTGCCAGTTGGGGAGAGACTGACCAAAATGGTCCATCGGGGAAGGCTTTTCTAACGTTTGGATCTGGAAGACGTGTCCGGCCCATGCTGCCTCCCCAGTTAAAGCCCCACCAGTGGGGCCCTGGCATCGTGCGGTAATGCACACGCCTACCGTTGCTGTCGACCGTGTTGTGGTACTGCCCACGATCCGCCATGTCGGCCGTCGCACCCGCTCTGCCATAGCGCCGCGGCCCCGTCTGGACGACCTGGCCGCTGTTTGGATATGTAAAGGGAACACCGACCAAGTGCGGCACTGGAAGAGTAGTCTCCAGCCCCATGTTGCCAAAGTTCACCTGAAGGGTCTGCACGGGCTCGGCATTTTGGTAATCGTGAGTGTCGTAGATGTCGATGGTGATGTCTTCATTGGGGAACTCCAGCTGTAGAGGGGCATTGCGGTCCACGGTGAAGGGGAGGCTTACAAACTGGAAATTGGACAGGGCTTCGTGCAGGCCTGTGTTGTTGGTGTCATAGCCAGGATCTTCAGGCATCTGGTAGTTTCCGCTGAGCATGCCTCCGAGCCTGCGGCCGCCCGCGACACGGGTGGGGCTGGCATGACCGCCGAGAGGATGGGCACGATTGGTCCCACTATCATAAATGTTCCCCCCGGACTTGAGGATGGCCTTCCCTGTACCGTTCACGATCGGGATCTGGTTGCCATCGATGTCCCTGACTTTGATATTCGCCAGCCTGTCGAGATCCATGACGATGGTGAACTCCGGGTAAAAGGATGTCCAACCAACGCTAGGACAGAAGGTCTCCAGCAGGAACATGGCCTGGACCCGTTTTTCGTTTTCCCTGAGCGGCTTGTTTGGCTCGAGTGTGTAATTCCAGTTGGAAGGAAGAAAGCCGGGGTGGCGGGAAGGATGGAATGGGTTGGGGTTGTCTGGATCCGTGTCTGGCCTGGAAGCATCACAACCATAAATCGGGAACAATTCATTCTCCCTGCCTTCGATCACCGGTGGGAAGTTGGAATACCAACGGGCATCCCCACCGTCCACCTTGAAACCTTGATAAGTGTTCGGGTTATCAATGGGCTGGCCTTGGCCATTAACCGACCATCGGGGCGATGTGCCTCCACCACGCCCGTGGGACTGTGCAGGCACAGGGGAATCCCTGAAAGTAGTCAGGGACGCCAAACCGGCCGCTCCATCTTCCACTGGAGCGCCATCGGCGGTGCAAATGAACTGAAAGCCAATCTCGGAGATGGTGAACATGCGCCCAAATCCCTTATAGGTGTTCCCATTGTTGTTCCAGATGGGCGGCGAAACCTGGCCATGACCGGGATAGACCTCCCTCTGGCTGGAGCGCGAACTGGTGCCGTTAACATCGAGTTCGGCGGTGACGTTGTCCACCGAGCGTGCTGGCTCAGAAATGCGAGGGGCGGTAAAGGTATAGGTATCTCCATTCCGCAGACTGTCCCGCGTGGTGTAGCGGTTACCATTGCCGCGCTCATTCCATCCCCCGTTTTTCCGGGCGAGCATCCCATCATACAGGTTGGTAGACCGGATATAGTCGAAGAACTGCAGGGCCATCTGGCTGACGTTGTCCGAACCATATTTAGCCTCAAAATTGGCAGCGGCGGCACCGGCGTTCGGCGAGGTGGCCGGCCAGGTGATGTCCGACATCTGGCGGACGAGGTATTTCAGCAAACTGTCATTCCTCTCCAAGGTGGTGGTCCCACCAAGGTCGTAGGTGGGAGAATAACCGCGCGCACGACGGAAGAAATAGGTTCCGCTGCCCTGGATGCCCGCTCCGATCCTGCCGGTGAGGGCAATCATGTTATCAAACGAGGTCCTGAACTGATTGTTTGCCCCACTTCCTAAAGATTCATCAGCCACCGGCCAGATGCAAACACGCGGCAGACCGTGGATGGTGGTCTCTGGAGAGCGGCTGTTGGCGGTCAGAAAGAAGCGGGACCTTTCGATAGTGTCGTGATCAAGCAGGAACTGGTCCGCCCTGCCTGGCATGGCGAAACGTGCCGGGGTGCGTCCACTCGCGCCAAAGCCCCTGTCAGTAAAAAGCAGCTCATCTACGCTGGCATAGAGGCGCTCGCTGAGGGCCTCATTGAGGTTGACACTCTTGGAGGCCTCTGGCTCAGACTCAGAATCCCTCACGTTGGTATTCGAGAAGTCATCCGTGACAAAAGGCCGGGTGCCAGCATCGGAACCACCTGACGCCAGCTTTGGCATCAGGTCGTAGATCTTGTTTTTCAGCTGGACGATGTTCTGCCTGGAGAGGCCTCCGCCGTCCCGACTCGGAAAATAAGGGTCCAACACAAAGTTCGGGGCCAGGACAGAACTGAGGGCTACTGTGGCAGGATGGCCTGGATACCGCTGATACTCACCGGTCGCAGGAGGGAAATGCGCCCACTTCATATCCCGCTGATGGTAAAAGAACGGCGTGGAGGTGAAGGTGGGCTCACCTGCTGTGTTGATGTTGATTTTGCAGGATTCGTCATCCGTCCAGAAGGCGATACGACCAATGATCGGGTTGTTGGGGGACGGATCGGTCCCACCAGCAGGGGTGACAAAGGTATTGTCTGCCGCGAGAGCCCCGATCGTGCCATCTTGGAGAACATAAAGCCACTCGACTGGCATGGGCAGGCGCATCTGCTGGGTGTTGCTGCCAGCCTCGGCATCCGTGACCACGCGAGCTGCATAACTGACGGAAGAACCGCCGCCGGAACCATCTGTCGTCTCTTGGTAGGAGAAGCCTTCGGGCACCGAACTGCCGGGGCCGTCAGACCCGGATGGGCCGCCCCGAAAATCGTGCGCGGCCCTAGGGTCAATAATGGGGAAGTAAACCGCGTAGCCAGCACTGTCCGCAGTGGCAGTCGCCAATGCATTCGGACGCACGACTGGTTCGTTCAAGTCCACAAATCGTGCAGGTTGATCATGCCAATCAGCAGGAGCAACGTGCGCAGCACCGTGAAGAGCATCCTCGGCGCCGCCCAGCACACTCATGGTGGCGCTGGAATATAGTTTATGGGCGGCACGAAAGCTGCCATCCGGGCCATATACCCGGACCATGCCTGGCTGGGTGGCATGGGTAGTGGCGTTTGCGCCAATGATGGCCGTTGCCTGGCCGTTTTGGATTTGAGCCATCACGATGGCCGTGCCGGCATCCCCCAACTGTTTGGCGGTCTTTCCGGAAACATATCCCTGGGTCGCCTTGAACTCGCGGCGTGTGAGGGAGAAAATGGCGATGATGAGCATGGATATCAGCGCCAGGGAAGAAACGACAATGATGAGGGCCAGACCACGTTCGCGACGGCTCAAATGCTGGAGGAAGGGTTTCATGGTGGGGTGGATCGTTGAGTGACTTTTTTAGCCTTTTTTAGAGCATAATAAATTCCTGCCGCGACTGGCAAGGCATTTATCATGTATTTACATTGAAAGCAGGCCCGCAGTCTGTTTGCAGGACACGGCGTGCTCCACTCAGGCAATTGCGCGACGGCGACGGCGGACAGCCAGTGCCAGCAAGCCCAGAACTAGCAGCAGACATCTGGATGGCTCTGGAACAGCCACGATGATCGTTCCGGTGCTGTAAAGACTGCTAATATCCCACATCCGGCCGACACTGCTAAGGTCAGGAAGATACATGGGGTCATTCACAAAGCCTCCAGCAAGTCCAGTAAAGGTGCCGGTGGGCATGATGCCTCCCCAGTCGATGATCTGCCATTGATCCCCGGTATTGAACGAGGATGCACTGAGAGCAGAGGAAGACACCACAAGCGTGGAACCGGCCAGGAGATTGATGGCAGAGGAACCTGCGGTGGAGAAGGTTAGCCTGTCACCTTCCGCCAGAGTGGTTCCGGATTGATTGAGGAAAAGATCCAAGTGGAGCGCACCAGACAGGTTGAGATCACTGCCGCTTTGCAGGTTGATGGCAAGTGACTGCGCGGTGACACTGGAAGGCGAACCCACGGAGAGGATGGCTCCGGTATTAATAATGACATCGTTGCCCGCCGCCGGGGCGATGATGCCGGTGCCGCCAAGCGTGGCACCGGTCTGCACCGTCACGGGCCCGAGACCCGTGGCGGAACCAACGGAATTAGCGACTAACAGTGTGCCGGCATTCACGTCCGTGCCCCCTTGGTAGGTGTTCATTCCGGAGAGGGTCGCGGTGCCTGCTCCGATCTTCACGAGTTTGAGCACATCGTCCGTTGAAGGCGTGCCAGAGGTCGCCTCCGAAATCACACCGGACAAGCTGAGGGCTGCGGCCGGAGCCGAGGCATCAAGCCGCAGTTCCTTGGTCTGACGGGTGCCATCATTAAGCTGCTGAAGGGTGACCGGACCGGAGAAGTTGACCGGAGTGGCAGTGGCCAAGGTGGCGACACCCGTACCATTCATGTTTACATCAACGGCCTGGGGTATGGAGGTGACAGAGGCATCCGCCACACGCAGGGTCACAGCAGGGTTGAGCGTGTCACGACTCCAGAAAACCGGGTCGGTGCCGGAAGTGTTCCTACTGACAACGGAAGGCGCGGACATGAAGTATGACCCAGACTGCGTGCCCGCGGTAACCGTGACCTGAGTGCCATAGAGCATGTTGGACGCAGAGTTAAAATCCGTGTCACGAGCAATGTTCATTGTGCCGTCCGCATTGAACCCGGTGAGACGGTAGATACCGTTCCGCTCGGGGCTTTCGATCTCATCCTTGACCAAAATGCGCGCACCGGCACTCAGGTCGGAATCGGTGAAAGTGTAGCCATCAATAATCCGGCTCACACGGTAGAAGGCCCCAAACGAGTTTGCGGAGACCCTGTAGCCTCCCGCGCCATCGAAGAAGCCATCTCCCGCTGGGACAAAGACACCACCGAGTGCGTGGACATCATCGGCAGCAGGCGTCACAATGGTGCGGTCCGTGCCGAGGACCGAGGCACCTGCGGTGGCTCGGAGCACGCTGCCATTGGCTGCGGCATGGGCCGCGTCACCAAGTTCGATCACACCGCCGGAGAGAGCGCCTTGGGCACTTATCTCCAGGGTGCCTTGGCGGATGACGGTGGCTCCATTCAACGCGGCCGAGGAGACGGAGCCAGAAAGTGCTCCATAGTTGTTTGCAGGATTGGAAAGACGGATCGTGCCGCCACCTTGGAGCGTAAAGCCGCCGGAACCAGAAACAATGCCGGAGATGTTCGTGTTGGTGCCGGATTGCGTTTGCAGGAGCACGTTGCGTGCCTCGGCCCGGTTCAATGCCAGACCACCGGAAAGAGTGGTTATACTGTTATTCACCTGCAGAACGGAAAGACCTTCGCGATTTACAGGACCAAAGGAAATCGAGTTTCCAACAGGCATCGAGGTGTTTGGCCGCAGTTCCAGAACCAGGTGGCTGGCGATGGAGGAAGTGTTCGTGGTCGAACCAACGGAGACCGCTGCGCTTCCGAAGGAGGTCGGTGAGGTCTGGGCGAGAACCAGCGAGCCCTCAGCCAGCTCAAGCCCACCGTTGTGGTCAGCGAGAGAACCAGTGAGCTCAAGCACCCCCGAGCCGACCTTGACAAGCAATCCACCATCACTGCGAATGGCACCGCTCAGACGCGCCTCGGGAGCGGTGGCCGAGCGCCCAGAGACCACTTCAACCATGCGCCACTTGCGGCCAAGATCGATGGGGTTCGCAAAGATCAGAGTCCGATTGGAATCTTGGGCACCCAGTAGAAGTGAATCGTTATCCGGCACAAAGCCTCCCTGACCCCAGACCAGTTCTGCCGAGGCTCCACCAATATTGACCGTGCGGTCCGCTCCGTATGCGGCAAATCCACCACTGCCTGACCAGGACACCTGACCAGCGCCGGTTCCAAGACCACGATTAAACACGGCGTCATGGTTGATGCCGATTCTACCTCCCTGCAGACTAAGGGCCGAGTTCGACGGAAGAGCCTGGGCCGAATCGAGGCGGATGACCCCTCCATGTGCGAAGGTCGTTCCGGTATAGGTATTGAATCCAGAAAGCGCGGTGGTGCCGTCACCAGCATGGACCAGATTCACGACACGACCAGCGGAAGTATTGTCGGCGATTTTCGAGGTAATCGAGAAAGGCCTGTGGGGATTCCAATTGTGGATCACTAGATCGGCGCTGACACCATCAGAGTTGTTGAGCCCGGAGGTGAGAATGCCTCCACGAATCGAATTATCGTGACTGCCGGCATGGGTTGTCTGGAGGATGGCTCCGCTGCCGATGGTGAGAATATCCGTGATGTTAACCGTGCTGCGGTTGAAGGTGTTGACAAAGAAAGTGGCATCAGCCGAGCTGGCGGAGGCATTTCCACTGAGCATGATCGAACCGCTTACGGTGTCCACCGCGACAATCGTGAACTCCTGGCCGTGCGGCAAAACAGCTGAGCTGGCCGTGCGGACAGTCTGCCCCACCTCGAGGCCGGTGGTGTCCACGCCAGTGACGACGTTATTGCTACCGGTAAAACTGCCAGACCTCTGAAGGTCCAAGATGACAAGGCGATCTGTTTGACTGGTGCGCGCGGAGGGAGCGCTCAGGGTAATGGTGCTGGTGGCGTGGTCGACAGAAAGGATGGTGACGGTGCCAGTGGCACTGACGATGTTGTCATTGGTAGCCCTGACAACCATGCCCGGAAGCAGATTGATGGTGTCAATGTTGGTGACCACGGCGCTGCCATTAACGAAGTGCGCTCCGCGTGTGTAGTCACTGTTAAAGAAGCGGATGGTGTTCACGACGGCATTGCTTTGGGTGGAGCCGGAGAAAGCGTTAAGGCTGAGGCCGCCATCCACCGGATCCATGTCCGCCGTCCACAAAGCGGGATTTCCCTCAACTCGATGTGCTGCCACACCACCGATCGCGGGGTTATCCGAGGCAACAACGGAGAAGGAGTTGGTGATAACACCGAAATAGTTCACACCCGGAAAATCAAGGTCGATGCCAGTCTGGTAGGTAGTGCGGGGAAGGACTCGAAGAATGTCCGACGGCCCCCCGGCAATAACGATATTCGCATCGCCAGTGCCATTGTGATCCTCAATAAAGTGAAGCGTGGAGCCCTTTTGATACACCACATTGCTGGGTGCCGCCAAATCTTGAAGATTCAGAGTCGTGTTCACATTACTGACATTGAAGACGCGGATGGTAGAGGCTCCCTCGGCCACCGTAAGCTGACCTGGCAGGTTTTGTGTTGTGTTGCGCGTGGTGGAGCCTTCAATCTCAAGACTTCCGCCTCTCATGGTCACTGTGCTTATGTCACTGCGGGCGAACTGGTTGTCGAACGTGGCCTTGAGACGCAGAGTCCCGTCATCGGCGACAATGTTGGCAATGCCGAAGCTGCCTGAATTTGGCGTGACACTGCCGCGCAGTTCAAGAAGACCTGCTCCTCTTTTGATAATGCTGTAGTCATCCTCAGCCGCCGGGGTCGTGAACTGGCCGGCAAGCACCAAGTGGGTGCGTGCATTACCGACATCAAAAATGCCGTCTGAGGCAATGGTAAAGCCCCGGTCGGAGAGGGCGCTGAGCCCGTTGTATTGGAGCGTGCCCTGATTCAGAATCAGGTTCGAGGCCGCGTTGAAGGAAGCTCCGAGAGCACTGGCCTGATCAGCAAAGGCTAGGACAGGAGTTCCAGAAGCCGTCGCTGGATTGGACAGGACAACCTGAGTTGGACTGATGATGGAGACGATGGTGGTGCCGGGCGCAATGCCATCTCCCTCAACTTTCTGGCCTAGCGCCAGGCCGGCAACTGGTGCCGCGAAGGTAAGCATCGCACTTCCCACCGTGGTGGTGGCCGCGCGGACGGTGCCGACAACAGGATTTGTCAGCGTCAACGAAGCCGAGGCAGCGGTTGCTGTGGCCGCAACGGAGATGACAATCTCGGAGGGACTATTCACGGCGACCACAGTAGCACCCGCAGGGATGCCAGCACCACTAATGGCCTGTCCCACAGCAATGGTTGTAGAGGGTGCATTCAGGGTGACTGTGGTGCTGCCTGAGGTCGTGCCTGCGACGAGCCCGAATCCGCGATTGTAGGTGGCATTGTCCTGCCCTGTGCTCTGGACCGGAATGCTCAGGTCGAGGTTGTGACCGTCCACGATCCGCTCGATGACAGCACCTGTCGGGATGCCATTACCACTGATTGCCTGGCCGACCACCAAGCCAGCTGTGCTGGGAATGGTCAGTCGAGACGCACTGGTGGTCGTGGTGACAACATTACCACTCAGAAGCACTGGAACCGCAAAGTTTAGAGCGGCCGCTGAACTATTCTCTGTGGCATTCAGAGTGATGGTGATGCGCTTGTCGTCCAAGATGCTCTCGATGAAGGCACCTGCCGGAATATTATCCCCTGCGACCGCCTGACCAACTGTCAGACCAGCGGTGCTGGAGCCAGCTCCCAGAGTGACGACATTGCTGTCCTTTACCGTTTGTGACGTGATCAAGCCGCTGAGCGGATTTACCGCACTGTAAGTCAACGCCTGGCTGGCCGAGATGGTAGCCCCGCTGGAGAGGGTAAATTGGGTGCCATTGGCGGAAATCGCGGTGATCATGGCTCCACCGATCTGGATGCTGCCGCCAGTGACATCACTAGATGCAGGCCTGCTCAACGTAATGGTACTCGTGGCAGTGTCTATTGCCTGAATGGTAGCGCCCCCTGGAATGTTGGCGCCGACGACGGGCATGCCTACCGCCAAGCCTGTGACCGCCGGCAAGACCAACCGCGAGAAGTTCTCCGGCACCGAGGTCACTGTGAGGTTGTTGCTGGCTATCTGTATGGCGGCGCCTGTCAGGTCGGCCGTGGCAGCCTGGCTGAAGGTAACCGTGTTCGTACCTGCATCGATAGCACTAACCGTGGTCCCCGCAGGCACACCACTTCCTGTCACAGACTGCCCGACCGTTAAACCGGCCACGGAAGGGAGGATTACCTGGCTGCGAACCTGAGTCGGAGGTGAACTGCTGATGCCTCGTGTCACCTGCGCCGGCATCCCGATCCCGGAGAGGACATGGCCAAAGGTGAGGCCGGCGTTGTTTGCCACCGACGCAGTGCGAGTGGTCGTGACGCGAACCGAACTGATCACAGAACCATTTGCCCAGCCTTCCACGGAGAGATCCCTCACGGTGACGACACCACCACCGAGGGTGTTCACACCGGTGTAGGTATTGCGCCCAGTGAGGATAAGGTTGCCGTTGCCAGTCTTGCTCAGCCCGTTGACGACAGGGGTGAAACTAAGGCTAGGCAGGCCGCTAGCCGTGGTGTTGGCGCTGAGGATGATGTTCCCAGTCTGAGCAACGGGATCGATCACCTCAATCCGGCTTATCGTCGCATTGTTAGGAACGCCTGAGCCTGACACCACCAGACCGGGAACAAGACCGGCTAGGTTGACGCCCGTCAGGGTTGGGCTGCCGTTCGCAGCGTTACCCGTGCGTGCGGCGGGAGCGAGATCTGCAATGACCGCAGAGATTTCCATGGGGGCAGCCGTGTTGTACTGGAACACACGCAGATCGTTGTTCACTCCTGTTCCCGCCGTGAGACGCCCTGGTCCCGCAAGGACCACTGAATCACCCGCCATTCCCGGACCGACGAGGATTCCCCCAGCCTGCAGAGTGTTCACCCCTTGGAGGGTGATGGTCATGTCACGCACACCCGCGGTGTTGTTTGGCGTATTGAACCGCAGCGTGTTCGGCGTGCGGCCATCCTGCGTGCTCGGTCCGACGATGTTGATATTGGCACCATTATTTGCCGTTGTCGGCAGCATCCAATCATTAGTAGCGCTGCTGCCCAGGTAGCCGGTAAACGCACGAACCAACCCGTCCTGTCCGACAACCACGGTGGTGTTGCTGGACAGGTTGGCGGAGGTGGTGCCGCTGAAGACAGCGTTGGGAGCGGCACCGAAGCTGAAGGTGCCGCCAGTCGAGGTGGCCGTGGCGGGCAGGCTGATCACGATCTGCGTGGCATTGTTGATCGCTGTGATGAGCGCCCCTGCCGGAATATTGGAGCCGGAGATGGGCATGCCCACCATCAGGCCGTTTGTGGTGTTGGCTCCCAGCAGATTGACCGTTGTGCTGTTGGCAACAGTGGCGTTGGAGGCGGCACCGGTGCGGTTTGCTGTGTTTGCCGAGGCTGCCCCGAAGGTGATATTGCCCGTCGTGGTCACGGTTGCTCCGCTGGAGAGTGTGATGTTCAGCCCGTTGGCATTGATTGCTGTAATGGTGGCACCCGCCGGGATGCCGGTGCCGCTCACCGACTGGCCCCGCGTCAGGACGTTATTGTTGATAAACGTGCTGCCAAGGTCATTGACAGTGCTCCTGACCGCCCAGTCCGTGCCTCCAACAGTCGCCCAGCCACCGAGGATCCCGTTGATATTGTTTGTGTCCGTGCTGGCGATGTCATTGGCTGCAAAGTCCACTGTGCCGCCAGCTTGGGCGGTCAGGGTGTTCATGCGCAAGATGGACGAGCCTGAGAGACGCTGCACCTGGTTGGCTCCGGCGGCGATCGTGGTGGAGAGCACCGTCTCAATGTGGGAGCCTCCTTGAAGTTGCAGAATGCCTCCCACGCGCCCGCCACCAAGGACCAGTGCTCCCGCATTGGAGAGCTTGCTGGTGTTGTTCGTCTGGTAGTCGAGACGGAGTATGCCTGCCTGGACAGTGTGTGAAGGCGCAAACGATCCGCCCACCAAGTCACGGGTGGTCGTTTCCGCCGTGCCACTCAGGACCAGCATGCCATCACCAAGCTGGGTGATCGCACCAGCACCGGTGAGATTGCGTTTCAACGTGAGCGTCGCCCCCTCTCCCACCAAAATCTGGGAGGCGGCCGAAATATTCACATTTCCAGACCACGTGCTATTGCCTTCAGTCGTGGCAAGCGTGCCGCCGGCGAGCGTCATGTTCTCAATCGTGGTGTAGTTCACGTTCCGGAGATCAACCGTGGCATTTTGGCCGCCGAGGGACTGGGCACCATTTGTGCCCCCTCCAATAACCACCCCTGCTCCGCCCTGCTGGCCAAAAGCACCATCCACAGTCGCCGCCAAGATGCCCTGCAGCACCAATGTCTCCCCAGTGTGGCGATTACCGTCATAACCAAGGAATGGTGTGCCAGATGCGGTCGGAGCCTGGCTCAGAGTGACGCTAACCCCGGGATTGATGCTCAAGATGACCGTTCCAGACGGGATGCCCGCACCAGTAACCTGCTGGCCGATGATGAGGTTGGAGGTGTCTGTGACACCAATCACAGGATTACCCGCCGTGACGGTGCTGCGGCGACCGATGGAGGATTGGATGACCCAGGTGCCATTTCCTGTCTTGGTAAGGGAGGTAGGACCGCCTGCCCCATCGCCCAAAACAAGGGCAAACAAGTTATCACCACGGTTCAAGCCACCAAGAGTTAGCGTGCGAGGGCCGGAATCTTGGTAGGCAATGAGAGGCGAAGAGCGCACGCCAAAGGTGACTGTGGCACTACGGCGGGAGCCGTCTGCAATAATGGCACCTGCCGCCTCCCCTGCTCCAAGCGTGAAGGAACGATCGGTAAACACAGGCAGGTTGTTGTTGTAGCGAAGGGCACCGCCGTTGAAGACAAGATTAGATGCAGCAGCGTTGGAGTAACCCAGGCTGCTCACGAAGGTGGAACCTCCCAGGCCAGCCACATTGAGCACGCCACCATTGATCACCGTGGGGCCGCCATAGTTGTTGGACTGGTTGGTGATGGAGAGCACTCCCGATCCTTCCTTCACCAAGGAAACCATGCCGCCACCCGTATTGAATCCATCACGGATCGTGCCTGTAAAGGTAAAGCTCTCATCCGAGCCGACGACAAGACGCGAGAGACCGGGTGCAAAGTTTGCGACCGTTCCAGACCCGGTGAGGTTTGCCACGCGGAGATCGTTGCCATGGAGATCAAAAGTGCCAAAAAGCTCGGCATCGAATCCGTTGGGACGGGTGGTCTGGATCGCAGTGGGACTGTCAAAGATCACCGTTCCGGAGTTGACCCTCAACACACCATCGAACTGGCTGCCACCCGATCCATTCCAACCAAAGCGCAGAGAACCGCCATTCACAAAGATGTTTTCGGTGAGGGTGTTGTTGCCGCGGAGCTCGACATGGGAACCAAACACACGAAGGAATCCGATCGTGTTGTTTCCAAGCAAACGGACCGAGTTGAAACCGCCGTAATTCAAACTGATGCCATTTCCATCCGCTGTGACATTTTGGTCGAGAGTGACAGTGTGGTTGATCGGATCGATGGACAGAATCTTCGCGTCAGAGGGAATACCAAAGCCCGATGGGCCGCTGACCGTGGCTCCTATCTCCATGCCAGCCGTGGCAAAAGCGGGCAGTTGCAAAACGGGGCTGCCGTTCGTGAAACTGGTCGAGAACGCAGCCGTTGTACCCTCGGTCAGCCCGCTGGTCTCCAAACCGCCGGAGAAAGTGTTGTTGCCGGCGATTTCAAGCACTCCCTGGTTATTGCCGTCCGCGGCGAAGATGAGCCTTCCTTCAGAAGCCGTGATCCTGCCCGCGCCCGTCTCATCCATCGCGCTGATGGTGAGCTTCCGCCCGTTGGCAACGGAGAAAGTGCCGTCTCCTGCTCCAATCGTAATTCCGCGGTTGGCATCGTCGATCTCAAAAGTGTTCGTGGCACGGAAACGTCCGCCATTGAGCAGCAACTGATCGGCAACAGGAGACAACGCATTCACCGAGCCCAACGACTGCTCCCGGGAGACCTCCAAAGTCCCCTCGTTCACAATCGTTCTTCCCGTGTAGGTGTTAACCACGTTAAATGTCAGGCTGGTGCCGGAACCCGTCTGGGTGGTGGGAAGAGAAAGAGTGATGTTGTTCCCGTTGATTGCAGTCACGGTGGTGCCGGCCTGGATGCCGGTTCCAGTGACGCTCGAGCCAACGAAAAGGTTTGCGGTGGAACTCACATTGAAGCTGGTCACATTCGTGCCGAAATCCGCACTGCGTGTGTTGAGAGGATTAAGCGTCAGCGTGGCACGGCCGGATTTCACGAGCGAGACAGCGTTTGCGCCGTTGTCAGCGATGATGGAGTTGATGTTCAGATTGTTGTTGTTCGCCGGCGTGTGGACATAGAGCTCGTAGCCGCTGCCAGCACCGGCGCGGAGCACCCCGTTGCCGCTGATGGTGTGCGTGGAAAGGGTCGCAAGGATGCCACCACTGTTGAGGGTCAACGTCTGGCCGTTGAGATTGATCGTGGTGGCACCTCCCTGGATGTTCAAGGTGTTCACGGTCGAAGCTCCCCCAAGCGTCTGGGAGCCCGGCACCTTCACATTCAAGGCACTGCTATTCCACCCAGCGGCGGCAGAAGTGCTATAGCCTGTATAGGTCACCACATCGTTTCCGCTCATGCTGGCCCATTCGAAGTTCCCGGAGGTCCCAGAGCGCACCGCCCAGCCACCAATGATCCCGTTAACGTTGGTCATGCCAGAGGAGAAGGCGGCGACTGCCCCAGTGCCTTGATTTCCTGAGACGCTGTCAAACAGCACGGTGGCTCCTGCCGAGCGTCCGGAGAAACCTGAGAAAGTCAGTCTTCCGGTCGCAGCATTGCTCATGGTTGTCAGGATCAGGTTCGACCCGCCAGCCAAGGACAAGGCGCCCAGCGTCTCAGTGAAGGAGATGGAGCCAGCGTATGCGCTGCTGCCGGTGCCGACAAAGGTCAACCTGCCGCTGTTCATGGCAATGGGAACAGAATCTGGAATGCGATTCTGCCGGTTGGCCGCCTGAATGAGCACACCGTCAGTAACCGTGGTGCTGTTGATGATGTTCAGGCCCGGAGCGGTATTGCCGCCAATGGTACTGGCATGTCCCGCGATAAGGATAGACGTGAGACCACTGCCATAAAAGAGACCATTTGCGCCCGAGAGACGCACATCGCCTCCCACATTCTCCAACGCGCCCGCTATGCTGGTGGCTGCATTGATGGTCAGGACGGCACCGTTGATCTGATTGTCTCCAGTTGCCTTAAGGCGCACTCCGCCGGTGATGCTCACCGGATTGTTAATGTTCAAGCGGGTGAGGTTCTCGAGCCCAAGCATCTGGAGCCCAGCGCCACCGACCGTCAAGGGGGCTTCGATGTCCATGATGCCTCCATCCAGGACCGCGAGACCTCCACCAAAGTTACGGACGCTTCCAAATATGAAACGCTCGCCCGTCTTGTTCTCTGTTGATGGAGCGGAAATGGTGAAGGTGGTGCCATTGGTGATACCAGTGACAACACTGCCTGCAGGAATGCCGCCACCAGAAACCGGCATGCCAACACTGATGCCGGTCGTTGACAACACAGTGACCGAGGAAGAGTCCTTCGTCGTGGCACCATCCGTCTTCATCAGCGATCCTTGCACAGTGACACCGTTGGCCGCATTCAGCGCCGTGGCCGCCGTGGTGTTCTGATTGATGCGGTAACGACCACCTCCAAGGTTAGCCGTGATGTAGGTGCCATCTTGCAGGCCGGCTCCACTAATCGGAGCACCGACCACCAGCCCCGGCACGTCTCCCGCGAAGACCACGTCGGAATTGGAGGCAAAGGTCATGCCGGTCACCACCGGATTGAGGTTGACTGTGCCGCCGCCTCCATCCCGCACAACACGCCCCGATCCAACAATCGAACGGCTGAAATTGAAGGTGCCGGTATCGGAACGAAGCGTCAAGGTGCCGCTGTTGCGGATGTGGGAGCCAAAGCTGTTCGTGTTGTGCAAGACGAGGCCAGCCTGGGAGCCGATGGTGGTGCCACCACTGTAGCTGATGTTGTTCAAGCGCAGGATCTGGGTGCCTGTGCCGATAACATCGAGACTCAAGCCACCGGAACCATTGTTGTTGGCACGATTGCGCATGAAGCCGTTGTAGGACGTCGTGCCGCTCGTGTTAAGCACGAGCCTTCCCGACGCGGAAATGCCCTCACCCTCTGAATTCTCAATCACCCCGCTGGCGGTATAGTCGGAAATGCCTCCAACCGTCTCTGTGAAGCCCATGAGCTTGAAGTAGCTGTTGTTGCCGTTGTTGCCCGTGGATGCAAGACCATTTCCAGCGTCAAAATAAAGGATTGCATTGTCCCCGATCTGCTCGTGAGCGCCGAGATGAACCACGGTGCTGCCTTCTCCACCGAGGCTGCGGCTGCCAATGACCAGATTGCCCGCGATGCTGCCGTTGCTCACACTGGTGCCAAAGGTGCCGCGCTGCTGGGTGGATGTTGATGATGCGGGATTGGATACCGTGAACAGCGTTGAGTTGCGGACGGAGGTGATCACCGTGCCATTCGGCAATCCTGGATGGCTGACGGGCATTCCTACATAGAGACCCGCCGTGCTGCCCGTGCTCAATGTTGTGGCCCCGCTCACAGCGGTGACTGTGACTCCGCTGCCATTGGCGGTGGCATTGGCGGAAATGGTAAAGTCGGTGCCATTGGCACTAATGGCACTAACGGTGGCGTTTGCAGGTATGCCCGGCCCAGTGACCGGCATGCCGACGTAGAAGCTCGATGTGTCTCCATTGATGACCGTGACCGTGCTGCTACCGCTGGTGGTGTTCGCTGTGAAGTTCTGCCGCAAATCGTTGGCGATCACCGAGACCCCCGTCCCGTTGGCGGTGGCATTGGCGGAAATGGTGAACTGGGTGCCGTTGGCATTGATGGCGGTGACGGTGGCGTTTGCCGGTATGCCTGGTCCGGTGACCGGCATGCCAATGAAGAAGCCGGAGGTGTTCCCGCTGGCGAGTGTGACGATGTTCTGGCCGTTCGTGGTGTTTGCCGTGAGGGTCTGCCTGGCATAGGACGAGGCAAACGTGCCGTAGATGGTGCGCACCGGGCTGGCAGAGGTAGCGGTGGCATTCGCTGAGAGGGTGATCGTCGTATTAGTCCCATCAAAGGCCACGGCGGTGATAGTGGTGTTTGGATTCAGGTTGGGATTGCCCGTCAGGGGCATGCCTTGGGCGATCAAGCCGCGCACATCACCGGAGATTGTCGCCGTATTTGAGCCACTGACCGTGCGAATGGAGATATCATCACTCGTGCTGGCAGGATTGTCACCAGAAAGACCGCCAAACATGACCGGCCCCTTGGCGAGGGTTAGCTGAGGATTGGTGGCGTCTCCAAAACCACGGCTGTTTACACGCGTGGTTCCTGTATACGTGTTTGCCGTGACGCCTGAGAAAGTCACATTGCCTGCTCCCATGACGGTGACTCCCTGGCCGGGAGTAAGTTCACTGACGGCACCGGATAGGTTGATGCTGGCACCAGCTCCGCCTGAGTTCACATTGATGTTCAAACCAGCATTCAGCCTCACTGGGACGTTGATGGTGTCCAAAGAATTGACGTTGCTGTTACCCAACACCTTGCTGATCAACGAACGCCCAAGGGCACCATTGTCCATGACAAGCCCTCCGCCAGTGCCCCTGTTGAGGAAAACAGGGTTGTCGTTATTCAAATCACCAAAGAAAAGTTTCCCGGCCGCGCGGTCTCCATCCAGTGTAACCGAAGCCCGTGACGTGAAGTTGTTGGTGAATGCCACGATACCTCCCGCCGAACCCGCGAGGGTATTGGGACGCCAGCTTGTTGTTTGCGCCCAAGAGCCGCCACCAGCTGGCGCATAGGCATGCACCTGCACCGGATTGGCCACCGGTGCCGTGATGATGGCAAGCACGCCATGGGACGCGAATTGGCTCACATCATAAACCAGATTTCCGGGGAGATTAGGAAGGATCAGATTCCCGCCGCCGCTACCACCGTTGCGATAGTTGCTACCGACGTTGAAAGTGCTGGCAACATCATCAAACACCCAATCGCCCAAGTCGATGATGTCTCCCAACTGAGCCAAGCCAAAATACCCGGAGTCTGCCACGGTAATTGTGGACTGGCCGAGTGTCAGCAGTCCATTAAGCAGGAGGGAATCGTGCGCACCAGCCGGAACAGTGGCATTGTTCCAAAGGTCTTGTGTGCTTGTAAGTCCACGATAGCCCCCGATGGCGTCATAATTGCCAGTGAGGAGCTCACTTAAAATATTCGTGTCTTGCAGCGTGCGGCCCGCGACCCCGAAGTTCATGCTTGATCCGTTATTGACGAGCAGATTTCCATTGAAAGTGAGGGTGCCAATGCCTGCACCGCCAAGATCACCCGGATTGATGGCACCGCCCGCACCGAGAATGTGTGTGGTGACGGAAGGAGTGCCGCCGATAATACCTGTGCCAGCCAGGGCACCTCCATTGATGGTCAAGGCATCTGATCCGGAGTTCCCCACACCAGACGCACCGATCTGGAGGACACCAGCATTAACCGTGGTGGTGCCAGTGTAGGTGTTCACACCACTCATGATCCAAGTGCCGCCACCGTTCTTGACTAGAGATGTGACACCACCAGCGCTGTCGGGGATGATGCCGGCAATACGGTTAGCTTCCAAAGATGTCCCAGCAAGCTCAAGCGTCTTGTTCCCAGAACCGGTTGCAGTCAAATTGCTCTCGAAAACAAGAGCTCCTGTGCCCGATGCTTCCACCACCGCACCACCTGTCATGCCGGCGAGATTGAGCACCCGATCCGTGGTCTCACCAGTACCCGTGTAACGCAATGTGCCAGTGGTGGTGCCTGCGCCGAGACTGATGGTTCCTGTGGACACCGTGGTCGGCGCACCCAGGCTGCTGGACGGTGTTCCACCTGCAACACGATTCAGAGAGGAGACAACGAGCGTCCCTTGCTGGATCGTCGTCGCACCCCCGAATGTATTACTCCCGGCGAGCGTCCAGGCACCTGGCCCGGTCTTGAAGAGCGAAAGATCTGCGCCCGGGAGGTTGCCAGAAAGCGTGTTCCCGCCGGTATTCGTGCCGCCCAATTCAAAACTCTTGGCGCCGGCCCCGGAGATCGTGACGCTGCTGGTGAGCAGAAGAGGTCCTGAACCTGAGGAGTGAATGAATCCGCCACCAGAAGTGCCCGCGAGGTCAAACACGCGGTCCGTGGCCTGCCCGACGCCTGTGTAAATGAGACCGCCCGTCAGACTGCCGCTGCCGAGGGAAATGGTCGAATTTGCCGGAGTTCCGGGCACCCCGAGACCTGAAACCAGCTCCGCCCCCCCGGCATTGTTCAAGGAAGGAACGGTCAGAGAACCCTCGAGAATCGTAGTGGAGCCTGAGTAAGTGTTGTTACCGCCGAGCACCCAATTCCCAGGACCAGACTTCACCAAGCTAACCGCGCCGTCCAGCGAAGCGGAGAGCGTGTTCGCACCCAGATTGGTGCCCGTCAGGGTAAGTGTCCTTGGACTGGTAAACGCCAGTGTGTCCGTGGCATCCACGCCCGCCGGACGACTCAACGTGATCTCCGCCGAGGAATTGATAGCGAGGATTGTCGTACCGGGCGCGATGCCTGGGCCGCTCACAGCCATGCCGACAGAAAGGTCGGAGGTGCTTGCCAGCCCGGTGACGACCTGTGAATCTGTAACAAGTGTTCCGTCACGGGCAGGCACGTCCGGCTGCGCGATGGCACCGCTGCTGGTGAACGCGATTGTGCCGACACCGGAAGACTCGATCTGACCGCCCGAAGCTGCCAAGGAGAAGAGTCGATCCGTGGTAGCATTAGCAGCACCCGAATAGCGGAGGGTCGCATTTCCGCTGAGCAGCAAGTTGGTGGGACTGGCCGAAGACGCTCCAAGACCACTGGCCGCGCCCCCGTTCGAAAGGCTTGTCACACTCAGGACTCCGCCGCTGATGCTCACTGGTCCGCGGAAGGTGTTGATGCCCGTCAGAGCAAGCTCGCCCCCTCCGGTCTTGGTCATTCCGAACAGGTTGTTGTTGTCTCCAACCACGCCGCTGACAGTCATCGGACCTCCCCCGTTCACGTTCCATGTGATATTCTGGGCCCCCAGAGTCACCGGAGCGCTGATATTATGGGCGGCGCTGCCGGCTTCCACATTGACAGCACTGTTAACGGTCAATGCGTGACCGCCACCGATTGTAACAGAGCTGGCGGCTTGGGCATTGAAATTGAGGCTGCCCAACGCAACGGGCTGGCCGAGCGTGGTGTCGAGATTCGCCCCGCCGCCGTTTACCGTAAAGAACACATTGTCCACGCCGTCCCCGGGAATCTGAGCTGGTGCGCTGCCTCCGCTGATGGCGGTTCGCCAGTTGCTGACATCGTTCCATACGCCGCTGGAGCTTCCAGACCAATAATGGTTGTCAATCGTCGCCGCGGTAACACTGAGACGTACCTGGGTGGCCACGCTTGTGTCGAGCGCGAGGTTATAAGCCACCGTGGAACTGAGTACAATCACATTGCTGGCCAGTTGGAGTGTGGCAGCACCAGATACCACGGGGCCACTGCTTGAGATGTTGATAAGGTCGTAAAGACCGCCAGCGAGGGAGGAAATTCCCTGTAGCGGATTCACGAGAATCCGCGCGGAGTCTCCCGTGATAGTCACTCCGCGAGACACATCAATCTTGTCCGCCTGCCCGGCTCCAGATCCGATGTCAAAGGCCAGCCGGGTGATGTTCGAGGTGTTGGAGTCGATCGTGAGGCCGGTCGGCACCGAGCTGCCCTGGCGTAGATTAAACGTGCCAATCTGGCTGTCTCCACTCATCGAAAACGAACTGCCAGCATGAAGACTGAGTGAAGCGCCTGCCGTGGCAGCGGATGTCAACCCGGCGGTGTAAGAGTTTGAGGCCCCAGAACCGACGTGAACTCCAAGGGAAGCCCCCGACGCCACAGTGATCGAAGTATTGTTCAAGCCCCCTGTCGCAGAGCTTCCGGCCGCGTTGAGGCGTCGAAGAATCAGAGTGCCTTCATTCACGCTGGTAGATCCCGTGTAGCCCATGTTGCCCGCGAGCGCCCAGGTGTTTACGCCGGTCTTGGTCAGCGTATTCAGAGCAGAACCATTGTTGTTGAGAATGGGATTGAAAATATTCATCACGCCGGCAGCAGAGGAACCAGAGAGTATCAGTCCCCGCACCTGGTTCGCCGTGCTGTTAGCGATAGCGCCCACGTTGCTCATCACCAGTGCCCCAGTTCCGGAAGCCTCAATGGTGGCTGTGGACGCAGCCGCGGCTCCTGGAGGATTGGCGATGGTGAACAGTTTGTCCGTGGTCGTAGCGCTTCCGGTGTAGCGAAGAGTGGCATCGCTGATGAACAACCGGTCCGCCGCAGTAGATCCCGTTCGTCCGAGGCTGTCGGCAAAAGTGGAATTCTTGAGCACGCCGACCTGCAGCCCCCCCCCGGTGTTCACTGTTGTGAATCCAGTGTGGGCATTAAGACCCGGCAGGACAAGAGTGCCCGTACCACTCTTGACCAAGTTCACCGCACCGGCCAAGAGCCCGGCAAAGGTACCGTCCGTTGGGGAGTTCACAGTCAGACTGGCTGCGGAGCCACTGTTGGTTACGATGCCTCCGCTGGCAAGAGTAGTGCCCGCCAGGGATGCCACGGTCACGGGACGCCCATTCATGTTAAAGACAGCCCCGGGAGCCACGGTGAGCACTGTGCCGGATGGCAGGGAGCCTGCGCCACCCAAACGCAGAAGCCCCCCAAGCACGGTCGTGCCGCCCGCATAATTATTCGTGGCGTCGCGGAGTTCCAATATCCCGTCGCCAGCCTTGATCAACTCACTTGCTGCGCCTGTGACCTGTCCAGTGAGCGTGGCTGTCACCTGTGGATTGGTCACCGTGATGGTGCGTTGCGCACCCACAATAGTCACCGGACCACTAAGAGTGATGCTGTTGTCGGAAACCGTGCCGCCAAAGGTGACATCTCCGTTAAGAGTGACAGGATTGGATATAGTTACGGCTGACGGGGTGGCAAAGGTGAGACTGCCATTGGTGATCGCCCCGGTGGAATTCGTATTCTGAGAGAGCCTTATCGTGGTGGGAGTGAGGATCTCGGCAATGGTGGTGCTGGCAGGGACATTGCCCCCGGTGACATTCATGCCCACAAGAAGGGCACCCGTGCCGCCTGGAACGGTAACTACATTGCTGCTGTTTCCCGTGGTGGCGATGAGCGCGGCAGGGGCAGCACCCATCAAGGTGCCCCCGTTGATCGTGAGTACACCCGTGCCAAACGGACCGCTAGTGCTTCCAATGGACGAGGCGGAGAGGATCACCGAACCTTCCTGCAGAGTGAAGCCGCCGGCGAAGACGCTCTGCCCCCCTAGCACAAGTCCCCCCGGGCCTGTTTTGGTGATGTTGCCACCAGCGCTAAGGATGGCGGAAGTGACGACGAGACTCACGGGAGCCAGACCAGCCGTGTGAATGACCGGAGCGGTGTTGGAGAGATGAAGCACGCCACCACCGAGGACAGGAGCGTTGCCCGGATTATCATTAATAGCCGTTAGAGCATTAGCACCAGATAGCGTCAGGCTGCCCCGACCAGACCCAATTCCGTAGAATGTTAGCGCCGCATTACTGGCGGCAGCGGAGCCAGTGAGGGTATTGCTGACGGTTATAGTGCGCGTCACCGGATCGATGGCATCGATCACCGTGCCCGCAGGAATGTTACCACTCCCTGTCACGAGTTGCCCAACCAAAAGCCCAGCAATGGAAGGCACGACGAATGTATTTCCAGAATTAGGAAGCGACGCAACGGTTGCCGTAGTGGTATTAAAACTGATTGCAGGAGAAGCAGCGCCGCCATTCCCGTTGAGTGTAAGGCTGTTAAATGTGCTGGGTCCCACCATCGGGTTGAAGACACCGCTGCCATTAATGGCGATGTTGCTGCTGGCTGCGATCTGCCCCGCACGTCCCACCTCATTGAGCACACCTCCATTGATGATGACGTTACCAGGCACCACAATGGCCGTCCCTCCAGCGGCAAGGTTTAGAGTCCCCTGGTTGACGATGGTGTCACCAGTATAGTCGTTGAACAGGTTGGAAAGACTTAGTGACTGGGTTCCAGGGGTCGTGAACGCATTCGAAACCCGATAATGGTTCGGGCCGAGCACCGCCGTGATCACTGTTCCAGCAGGAAGGCCGCCTCCCTCCACAGTCATTCCCGTCCCCGGAGCGACCTGCGACGAGGCGGCAATCCGGACCGTGTCAGCCGTTCCAAAAACGGTGCTGACACCTGTGTCAGTCTGGGTGGGAGCGACAGAAAGACGAATTGTGGTATCGTTCACAATGGCGGACACTGTCGTTCCCTCTGGGATCACCGAATTGGCCGCAACCGGCATGCCGACGTGGAACAGCGACGAATCTGCCACCGTGACCTGGCTATTTCCCTGTATGGTATTGATGCTGAAGGTCGTTTGGCCGGCCGTGGCCATGGCAGAGCCAGTGGCAGTCAGGTAGGACAGTGTCTGTGTGCTTCCATTGTTGCCCGTGATGGGATTGGATAGCGTAAAATGGTTCGCGCCGAGAATGGCGGAAACCGTGGCCCCAGCCGGAATGCCGGTGCCAGCAACCGGCATTCCGACCACCAAGCCGGCGGTACTGCCCACACGCACGGTGGTATTCCCCCCAAAAGTAGTATTGACATTGGGGGCTGTGGCTGTGGCAGCGTTGCTGAGCGTAAGGACCCGCGTCACAGGGTTGATCGACGTGATCGTGGTGCCTCCAGGGATGTTTGAATTCCCGCTGACAGCCATGCCCACATGGTAAAGAGAGACATCAGGAACCTGCACCGTGTTGACACCTGTCGTAGTGGTGATTGCCTGCGTTGCGGTGCCGATGAAGCTTCCGACCGTGGCGGACGGAGCGAGCGCCAGAGTGCCTGGTCCCGATTTCACCAGTCCTGTGTTGCCTGTGAGAGGACTATTGATCGTTGTCGTGCCAGCGGAGACCCAGGTAAAGAGATGAGAACTGCCTGATGTGAGCTTGCTGGTGAATTCCCCCGCGTTGATGGAGATCGCCTGGCTAGCATCCGTCATGAGCCCGCCACTGGCGAGGCTGAGGACGACGTTTCGGCCACCTGATCCGAGCGTGATAGTCTGCCCACCTGTTGGAGCCATGCGCAGGGCGTTAATGGTTCTCCCGAAGTCTGTCGTGGTGCCATTGACGCGATTGACCGTGCGATTGGCCCCGTCATTGACATTCGCCGTGACAGCCAGCCCGGTGTTCCCCAGATCACCGCTGGTAAATCCGGCGAATCCTGCCCCGAATCCCATCCGTCCCACTCCTTGGTCGTTCTGATAGGTGGCAAAGCTGTGCTGGCCAACAGCAGCGTTGTTGCCTGTAACTACTGCCCAGCCGCCGATAATCCCATTCGTCTGAGCACCTTGGCTGAAATCGGCTCCGTTGATCTGATTGATGAAGACACGCGGCTGCGCTCCCACATTCGCATCGTCTGCGGTGCCACCAAGCGTGAGATTGTTGCCAGCATTGAAAAGGATCACTCCGCCCGTGGAAGCATTGCGGCTCAGGTTCCCGATGTTGAGCGTGTAGGCACCGGAGGTCGTGTTCCCAAGCTCAAAGATCGAGATGCTGGATGCCCCCCCCTCCAGATGGACTCCGCCAATGGTCTCGCTATCGAACGACTGGCGCCCATTTATCACCAACGAACCGTTACGGAGGCTGAGCGTTCCAGTGTCGCTGATCCTGTCCTGGTTTGTGGCCAGCCCCTGGTTATCGATGGTCAGGGTGGCTGAGCGGACGTTCACCCCACTCGTGGACAGTAGCGTGGCATGATCACGAAGAGTGACCCCCCCCGCGAGGATATTGGTCGAACCCGTGTGCGTAAGCGGCGAGGTGAAAGCGGTTACCCCGGTGTTGCTCATACCGGCTTTGTAGTATGATACCGATCCAGAGATGCTTCCGCCAAACACCGTGGTGCCGGTTCCTGTGGCGGTGTTGTTGATGAACATCGCTGGCGCGAGACTGGTAATGATGCCGCCAGTGCCTGGGAGTGGGTTGTTATTGCTGAGCAAGCCAACCATCTGTGTGCTGCCGGCGAGATCGAGAATGCCCCCATTGAGCCGTAGATCCCCTGCGGCAGCATTTGCCAGCGTTGTGCGCATGAGCAGGCTGTAGTTGCCAGCATTCAGGACGAGACGACCATTGTTCACAGTGGTCACTCCGGTGTTCAACGTGCTCCGGGTGAGTGTGAGCGTGCCCGGCCCTGCCTTCACCAGTCCAGCAGTTCCTCCGAGATACGAATTCATGGTCGTGTTCTCCACGGCATGGATGGTTAAAGCTCTCGCGGCATCCGTCGAGGTAATCAATCCGCCGTTGCTCCCCGTATTCCCAGACATGGCCAGCAAGCCACCGCTCGAGATTGTCAGCGTCAGAACTTGCCCGCTGGCACCGAAAACAGTCCCAGCCGGACTGACAGACGGCAACAACCCGCCGCTGATAAGCACTCCTCCGCCTGCGGTGAGCGAAAGACTGTTCAACGTAGTATTCACATGCATCTCCCTGCGCTGGTCAAGCAGGACGTTTTCTGAAGCAGCAACATTGTTCGGAGCTGAGGAGAGTCCAGCCATCAACGGTGGAGCAGTGTTGCCAAGGTAACTGTTGTTCGGGACCTTTAACTCGGCCGCTGTCAGCAAGCGGAAGCCTGTCCCCGCGACGTGGGTGACGAATCCGGTCCCAAAGCCATTTGGACTGATGTCTCCTAAAATATCCGGACGGATGGACATACTGGTGCTGCCAGCCGCTCCACCTGACCCGATAAGATTCGGAGTGCCCGCAGAAACGGTTCCGGCCAGCCCTCCGCCGCCATTCAAACCAGGACCACGAAACACCGCTGTGCCCCCGTTGGTGCCAGCAGCTGCCACCGCCCCCGAGACGGCAAACGAAACATTGTTCGACGTGAGTGTGATGAATCCACCTCCACTGGTTACATTTAAGGCACCAATCTGCTCAGCTACAGGAACGGCCCCCGCTTTGATACTCAGGAACCCTCCGGACAAATTGAGCACCCTGTTGCTACTTCCCGTCGCGATATCCGCATATGTGGCACCTCCAAGTCGGCTGCTGATCGCACTGGCGCCATTGTCGAGGACAAGCGAGCCTCCGGAGTTCAGCGTATATGTGGTGAAATTGAGCTTCGCTGCCGCTCCATTCAGCAACATCCCCCCCTGGCTCACCGTCAAAGTGCCGGATGTGCCGAGAGTGGATGTGCTCGAACTGTCCCCTGCAAGCGTCCAAGTGCCTGTGCCAAGTTTTTCCACATTCAGCCGACTGCGGGTGAACTCGGAGTCAAAAACACCCGAGAAGGTGCTGTCTGTATTGTCATAGCCGGTGCGGAGGGTTCCGACGGCGTTCAGGTGGTAGTTTTCCACCCGTCCAGCCCCTGAAAGAGAGCCGATCACACCTGTGAGGCCACGAGTGTCCAAAATCGTGTTCGCAGCCAGATCCACACGTGCGAGGCCAAGATTGGCCGTGTTCTGAGAAATGGCCAATCCGCCCGCAGAGACATTCAAAGTGCCGCTGAAGGGACTCTGCCCGCCGATACCAAGATAGCCCGTACCGGTCTTTGCGATGGTCCCCGAGCCGATCAGGGCCGCGTTGACCGCCAGACCAATCTGTCCGGGATTGACGCTGCTATCGGTGATCTGGAACGTCTGCCCGGTGGAAAGATCCAGGAAGCCGTTGAGCACAGGGATGCTGTTGATATTGCTGTGATCGCCAGCGCTGATCAACCCTGTGACCTTCAAGATACCGCCGCCGGAATCCACCGCCGGGCCTGTATTGCCATTCGAACCACCGTCGTTGTTGAAAATGAGAGAGCCGATCGTCTCATTAAAGCGGTTGAGCTGCAGTCGCGCGCCACCATTGATGGTCACCGCCGCGCCATCAGCGATCTGATTGGCATGGATGGAGCCAGAGGCCCCTGTTTCGGAGACATTGATCGCGACGGTGGAATTGCCAATCGGCATCGAATCCGTGCCAGTAGTGGCACCGGAGATGGTCAGATTGCCAGTGATGGCCGGTGCACCGCCGGGAGTGCTCAGGTTCACATTCACACCGTTAACATAGGCCGTTCCCGTGTAGGTGTTTGCTCCCAACAATGTGATATTCGGGTTGTTTACCGTCTGGCCGACACCGGACAGCACCAGGCTCAGCGGATGTCCGTTATCCTGGATGGCAGAGAAAACATTCAGTGTGCCTTGGCCGATGGTAAGAAACAGTTCGCTCGGGCCGGTGCCGGTGCCTGCCGTGAGTCGGCCGGGCACAGATGCGTTTCCGATGCTTCGGGTGTTAGCGTCAAGTCCGGCAAGCACCCCACCGCTTGCAACCCTGAGCACATCCGTTGGCTGGGCAAAGAACAGATTCGAGGCTCCCCCGCTGAGTGTTAGACTGTTCACCACGGTGCCGCCATCTCCAATGACGACAGTCGCTGCAGCGCCGGAGACAGTTCCAATCTTAATGTTCGTATTAGCCAAGGTCGCCCCGGACGAGATGCCTGTTCCATTGGCAAAAGTCGTGATGAAATTGCCAGCAGGTCGCACGCCAGCACCTGACTCATAGGTGGCAAATTGAATGTTGTTACCACCATTGGAGGCAGGATCGATCCCCTGTGCCACAGCCCAGCCACCGATGATGCCGTTGACGAGTGTCGGAGCCGTCGAGAAGAAAACATTTCCGTTGCTGCCCATCGAGCCGCTGCTGGAGAAATTGACCGTTGAGCCAGTGGCTCGCCCGGCCAAGCTGTCAAAAGTGACGACCGCTGTGCCCGTGCTGGGGTTTACTCCGATCACCGAGGAGCCACCCGCCAGCGTAAGGCTGCCGAGCTGAATCGAACTATTCGTCCCATTTCGTGCCTGGAATAGGAATCCACCACTGTCGAGAGTGATCGGTGCCGCGCTGTTCAGACGCTGGGCCGCCTCAACTCCGTTGTCGTTCCAGTTCAGGGCTGCTCGACGAATAGTGAGGCTGCTGATGCCAGAGAAGGCACCGCTGTCGACGAGCTGCGTCTGACCGCCTTGAAGCGTGAGAGAGCCGGTCATGGTGTTGCCGGAACGTATCGTCCACGTGTTGCCTCCATCTTTAATCAGATTGATTGCGCCCGTGCCACTGCTGATGTTGCCAGCCCATTCACGATTGGCATTAGTGCCGATGCGCAGGGTCGCCGCTGTGCCTGAACTATTGATGATCGAGCCGCCACGGCCCGCCAGGGTGGTTTCACTCAAAAGGTTAGCGAAGTTCTGTGAACTTCCGTTTAGATCCACAACCGCCCCATGATTGACGATCAAAAGCTGTCCAGAGGGGGCCGACCCTAGACTGCCCACCGCAGGAGCCGTTGTATGTGAGATGGTCAAGGCGCGATTGAGCGTCCCTCCAACCTGTCCGAAACGCAAGGTGCCGCCGTTAACCGCTATGTTTCCGAGCATCTGGGTGGCAGAATTGAGAGACAGCGTTCCCGGCCCCGCCTTGGTCAGCCCTGATGCGTTGTAGATGCGTACTGGATTGGCCGCGGTCCCGATATCTAAAGTGGCCCCGGCAAGGGTGTGGACGATAAACTCCCGGTTGAAGGTGTTCGTTCCAGCCAAGACACCCACGCCATCCCCTCTGATCACGCTGGTTCCGCGCGCGAGAATACCGCCGGAATCGAGCTGAAGGGTGCTACCGCTGTTGATAGTTAGTTCAGCGCCCGAATCGAACGTGATGGAATTGACTGTCTGCACCCCGGGGTTCGCAACTAGTGCGGCCGCGTTCAGGAGGTTGGCGTTCGCCACGATCGTCGAAGACACGTCAGCGGCACCGAGCAACTGCAAACCATCCGTAGTGGCACCGGCAGCGGAGCGAGCAGCAAAGGTCGTCGTCACGCCGTCGCTGACAAGCAGCCAAGGGAGGATACCGCGATTGTTCGCGCCTGCTCCGCCGTTCTGCCCGGTCTGCCCCGGCAGCGTGTTAGCAAAGTTGATGGTACTGACACCAGCCGAGCCAAAGGTGCCTCCCAACCCAGGAGCAACAACAAGCCCCGTGGCCGTGTTTGAACGGGTGATCGTATTATTGTTGCCTGAGAACAATATCTGCACAGTGCGACCGGCTCCCGGCGTGAGGTTGATGACGCTGGCACCCGCGTTGAAATTGATGCTGCCGGTGCTGATCGTTTCCGTCGTCGCAGCACTGCTGCTGCCGATGAGATTAAAAGCACCTCCTTGCAGGGTGATAGGCCGGTTGCTGATTCGGTTGTTCAGGTTGGCCGCCGTGTTATCGAGGGTAAGCGCAGCGCCCATCCCTATCGTGTTTGTTCCTCCATTGCCCAACCGCCCGGCGGCACCGGAAAGCGTCAGTGTGCCGTTCGATACGGTAGTGCCCCCTGTGTTAATGTTGGTCGCTGTCAGGGTCAGATTGTTGGTGCCGGTCTTGGTCAGAAGATTGGTCCCACTTATTACCCCGCCAATTGTGATATTCCCCGCAGAACCACCAACCGCAGAAGCCGCCCGCATGACAATGTTATTGCCGACAGTCACAGCCACGGCGGATGAGTTCGTGAGTGCCGCGATTGTGTCCGTTGCGCCCGCCCCTGAAGCTGCGGTAATACCGGTGCCGTTCAGGAAAATCGACTTCCCGCCGGCTGCGGTCGTAATCCCGTTCATGTCGAGCGTGGAGGCCGCGGCCACAGAGACACCGCTCGTAGCCGAAAGTGATACGCCGGTGCCCGTGACAGTGGCGTTTGCGGATAGCGTAAATGTCGTCGGTGAGGTAATTGAGGCTATCGTCGCATTGGCCGGGATACCAGCCCCGCTAATGGCCTGGCCGACAAAGAGTCCAGTGGTACTCTCAACTGTAACCGTAGCATTGTTGTTCGTGGTTGTGGCGACGAGTGTCCTTGTGCCTGTGACACCGAGAGCACCGGCGTGTGCCAGCTTCAACTCACCACCCTCCATGGCGATCGAGCCGCTCAATCCCGTGTTGTTGCCGCCCAGAGTCAGAGCTCCCGGTCCGACTTTCGTAAATCCTGCAGCACCAGTATCCGTGATCGTTCCCTGCAGGCTAATGTCTCCGTAGCCACCCACCGCAGTTCCCAAGGCGCCTATATTGACACTACCCAGCAAACTGGCCGGCGTGCTGCTGCTGTTGTAAACTGCCGCTGGTACGACCGAGTTCCGTTGGATTGGTGAAACGCCATTAAGAATCAGGTTGCCAGTCACTCCTGTGATACCGTTAAGGTCAAGGGCTCCGTAAGTATCAGTGCTGACAATGATGGCGGCATTATTGGCGGCACCGCTCCCGTTGGTGGGCTTGGACAAGACGATCTGGCTTGGAGTGCTTCCGACGGAAGGTCTGATTTCTGTGATGTAGGTCCCGTTCTGAATGTTGGCTCCCGTGATGTACATGCCGACGGCCAGCCCGGAGGTGTTGCCTGCCGCAGCAGGGCCCGTTGCGGTACCCAAGGTGAGAATCTGGCTGCTGTTGGCTGTGTTGGCCGTGACGCTCAGACTGTTTTGCGAAATCGTCAGGCTGTTTGCACCTGCGACTGTAGCATCCGCGCTGATCGTGAAGGTTGTGGGACTAGTGATGGCGGTGATAACAGCCCCGGCTGGAATCCCCGTTCCACTGACGGCCGATCCAACTTTGAACGATGACGTATCCCCAGATGAAAGGGTCACGATACGGCGTGTGCTGGCGTCCGTGGTCGTCGTGGCGGTGATGGGCAGTGCGGGCAAGGACGTGCGAGCGATGGTTGTTGTGCCCGTGGGCAGCGCATTGGCTGCTGTGAGTTGCACAAAACCCTGATTGATTGCCAAATCACCTGCAAAGCCGGACGAACCACCAAGGATAAGAGTACCGTTGCCAGTTTTGGAGAGCCCGGTGCCAGACAGCCCTCCGATGAGGTTCAGCGTGCCGGTGTTGGGATTGAGAGTGACACCATTGCCAATAACCGTTGTTCCTGTGACACCGATCCATCCGGTGCCAAGTTGATTGTTGACAGTCACAGTGGCTCCGTTGCCCAAATTGAGACTGGACACTGAACTATGGGTGTCTGAGCCGCGGCCATCCAACGTGACACGCGCATTTTCTGGCACGATGAAGGCATTATTGATCTGTGCCGCACTGTTGAAATTGTTCGCTGCTGTCGCATTCGCGGTTGTCCAATAAAGTCTCGCAGCTGGTATGGCCTGAAGATTCTCCGATGGTGCAGTAACGCCGTTTAGACCAATTGGAATACCGTTTCCAGATGTGTCAGGGCCACCGTAGAGCAATTGATGACCGCCACCACCAATGAGATTGTTCGTTTTGAGCACAATGGAGTGGTAGCCAGGGGCCAAAGTAATAGAACCTGTGCCATCGACACGTAAGACGGCTCCTGAATCCACCGTCGGACTGGCCGTGGCGTCAATGTTGAAGCCCGCCACAGGGATTCCATTGATGATAAGCTGTGCTTGGTCACCGGCAGCGATCTGGAAGTTATAAGAACCTCCAGCGTCAATCTTCAGAAGACCACTGTAAACCGCCTGTGTGCCAGCGGCTGCAGACACGACAGTTGGGCGGTTGTTCAGGCCCAAATCCCCAGGAACCTGCCCGGTAATTACAGCACCCGGTGCCATGCCCGAACCTGCTGCGGAATTCAGATTCGCCGCGCCACCGGATAAGTACCTCACGGTGAGCCCCCCTTGTTGATAACCGTTTGGAGGGCTGCCCTGTTGGGGCATGGCACCAATCGGCAGAACACTGAACACCGCCCCATTATTGAGTGTAACACTCCCAGTGCCAAATGGCGTGCTAACTGAGTTTGCAGTTGGGGCTGCTCCCAAGAGCCCCCCTCCTCCGACAATCGTGTTGTTCGTGTTGGTATTATTCCCTCCCAACACAAGCGTTCCAAGGCCAGTGTTCGCATATGTCAGAGTATCAGTGAAGCCACCACCCACGGTTAGAGTGGAGCCAGCGGCAGGCGCGAACTGAATCGTCCCAGGGCTAGCCCCATAATCCCCGCCCGTGAAGAGCAAATTGTAGCCGTTGTTGCTGAAAGTCGCCAGTGTTTGCCCAGGCCTGATGCTCAAGGTTCCCATCTGGATGGTGTTGAGCGTGTTCGCGGTCAGATTTCCGACGCTGATCGTAGCGTTCGTCTGGGAGGAGTGCACCGCCACGTTGTTTCCAAAAACAATCGAGCCCCCCGTGGAAGCGCCGTTGCTTCGTAAATCCAAGACACCACCATTCAGAACAACTTCCGCGGTGCCCAACGGCGTGGTGCTAACCGCACCCGCCGGTCCAGAAAGCCGAAGCATGCCAGCATTGACGCTAGCTGTTCCCGTCATCGTATTATTAGCCAAACTTCCGTTGGGACGGAATGATGTAACAAACGCCAAGGTGCCAAGCCCGTTTTTATTGATCACATGGGAACCACCAATCTGGCCGCCAAACCCAGCCACCATGCCAGGATGAGTCACCGTGATCGTCGAGACTGCCGGCAACGTGGCATCCCCATTCAGGGTGAGACTGTTGACTCCGTCAAAACGCAAGTTACCCAGCACCGCGATGGGATTGGCGATGGTGTTGGCAGCCGCGGTATTGATGGCGGGACTGGTGGAAATGGACGTGGCACTGGACAGAAGACGGGTGCCGGACGCCAGCGTCAATGTGCCAGTCCCCACAGGACCCGCTGTCACCGCAGTGCCGGGCGCGGTGACATCACTGCTGGAAGCGATGATCAGTCCGCCCTCGCTTACCATGAAGCCTCCACTGAAAGTGCTCTGACCCGCGAGTTGAAGCAACCCGGCTCCTGTCTTTATGATCCCGCTGCTGTTTACAATTGGAGCCGTAATTTCCAACGTCGGGCGATCCGGTGCCACACCGACTCCATCCACTTGGATCGCCCCTACATCAAAGGTGCGGGTAGCCCCGCCAAGATCAAGACGGCCCACTTGAACATAAGTGAGATCGGCGGAGGAATTCGTGGACGTGGCAGTCGTTGAAAGGATGACACGATTCGCATCCAGAATGGAAACAATTGTGGTCCCTCCAGCGATGCCGGTCCCGCTCACGATCGCACCCACAGCAAGTCTGCTGGTATCCGGCACTGTCACCACGGCACTGCCGCTGGTGGTGCCGGAGGGGACGGCCAAGTTCCCGCTGCGAATGACTGAAATGCTACCCGCGTTCGACGATGTCGCAGACAAATTCCCATTCAGCGTCATGCGTCCCAGCCCAAACTCAAGAACGGCACCTGCCCCGCCACTGTTGTTGATGTTGATGCCAGACACCGTCTGGTTGAAATCGTTGAGGTCGAGGGTCCCATTGTTAAGTGTGAGCACACCAGTGTGCTTCATCTGATTTGCAGATCCAAACCGCACAATGCCGCCATACGTGAACCCGTTGTCAACATACTGGGCACCGCCGTTGATGGTCAGGTCCCCAGGGATACTGAAGATACCAATACCGTCCGCGTTTGGATTATGAAAGACCCAACTGCCGGAGTTCACAAACGTGCCACCGGTGTGACTGTTGTTGCCCGTTACCTTGCCCGCACGCCCAAGAATGACCAAACCAGCCGCATCAAGATCATCGAACTGAGGTCCGCCAGATTCATCCCCGGCCAAGATAAGCGAAACTCTTCCGCCAGCGGCATTATCAATCACATTCGCCCCGAGCAGGAAGTTTCTCTGACCAATGTCGCCTGCCGCGCTGGCAATCGCATGAATGTAGAGATCGGCGTCTGCTGCTGTGGTGCCGCTGGTGAGATTACCATTGCGAATTTCCAAAATAGACGGGTCGAGCCGGGTAAATCCCACGGTGCGAGGCGTCGTAAAAGTGGTGTTGGGCTGCCCGCTGAGCTCTGCTCGTACTGTTCCATCAGCAAGAGGAATCAGGTCCCTTACTGTCCGGTCAAAAATCCCAACGCCACGCACAAAGGTGCCACTTGCGTCTTTCACGACGTCAAACCCGGCCGGAACACGATCCAGAATAATTGACCAGACGCCATTTTCATCCGCCGTGGCAGGCGAACTCAGAACCCGCACCTGCCCGGTGTTGTCCGAGGTCATCGAAGCGATGATACCCCCTCCCCGAAGTGTCAGTGTATTGCCGCCAAGATCCAAGAAGGTGCTTTGACTCGTGCTGAGATTCAACGTGTTGAGGGTGCGATTCCCGGACATCATTTGCCCTCGAGTGACCACAGGATCGTTCGCCGTCAATCCCTGGCTGATCACCAGTTGTGTGCCGTTCGGGACCCCCAATACCGTCGTTCCGGCGGCGATGCCAACACCTTCGAGAACTTCCCCCACTTGGAAACCTGCCGTGCTGGGCACGGTCAGCAGGGTGCTGCCAGTGGCACCTGTTGCGTCAATGCTGGAAAGCGATACCCGCAGGTTGTCATTGACCCCGCCCGTGTTGATGGTGTTCGACGGGTTGGCCGCGTATCCGGCGTAGCCAACAGCCCCCAACTCTCCTATGCCAGTCCCGGGCGTATAGCTTGCCCATTCACGATTGAGAACCGCCCAGCCAGTGTTGCCAGCGGCATCCGAAAGCAGGTGATTTTGCATGGCTACCGGAGTGGTGATCAGCAACCTCGCGGCATTTCCTTCCTGGCCACTCATCCCGCGCATCCAGACCGAGCCTCGGGAACCCGGCTCGCGGGCAAAACTTGCCGCCGTCAATGTTGCCGAATTAACCCCGATGCCTCCGGTGAAAACTTCGAAAACGCTCTGCCCCTTTCCAAGAGTGATCGCACCCACCGTTTCCGTGGCGTTCATCGCCTGCCTGCCTTGGTAAAATAAACGACCAGATGCCAGCGTGATCGGGGCGCTGTCATTCAAACGGTCGACCATGTTCACGCCATCGGCCGCGGCGTTTTGCATCACTAGTGAGCCACGCGTGATATGCACCGCCGAGGTGTTTGTCAGTGCCCCATTGTAGAAGAGCTGGGTCGCACCAAATGTCCCGCCCTGGATGATGGTGGGGCCAGTATATGTTTGTGCGTCCATCACATTCCAGGTGGCCCCACGCGCCACAGTGATGTCTCCACTAATCTGCCCTCCCCAGTTTACTCCTGTCGAACCAGAAACCAGCGTGGCCCGAACGGCACCTGTGTTCACAATCGCACCCGTCATTCCCGGGCTGCTTGTGGCGATGTCCGTGCCAACGCCACCAGCCGTCAGGACTCCACCGTTAAGATCCAGCGTCGCATTGCTGATCTGGATGTAGTTTGATCCAGTGAAGAAGATGGAATTGACGCTCCCAGATGCCAGTTTCAGCGTGCCCTGATTGATCGAAGTCGTCCCCGTGTAGGAATTCAGCGACCCCAAGGTTAGGATGCCTGCCCCAGCTTTCGTCAAGCCACCGGATACAACCACACTGCTGACGTCAGTATTCCCCAAGGCATGCACAATCAGGTCACGTCCTCCTCCCGCGGTCAGCAACCCGCCCTGAATACCTGCGTTTCCAGCCAGGGCGAGAACCCCGCCACTATCCACCGTCAACGTCGCAGGGAAGGCAACAGTCACTCCACCGCCACTTTGTAACGTGAGCGAGTTCACGAGGAGATTGGAAACAACTGAGACCGAAGAGCCAAGGTAAACATTCGCCTGAGATGCCAAGTTGTTCAAAAACTCCCCGGCTGCCAGGGGCCGGATGAGGTTCGTGCCAGTGGTCGTATTGACGGCTGCTGAGTCTGTGGTGGCAAACGAAATACCATTTCCCGAGGTTGTGTTGTCCACCAGGATCCAAGGAAGAATCGATTTGTTGCTCGCTCCTGTGCCTCCGGTCTGTCCCACAAGGCCGCTGGCAATGCCAAAACCAGTGCTTGGATTGCCACCTGCCACACTGGCAACCCCAGGAGCGGCAGCCAAACCGAGCCCGGTGCCACGGATCAGCATTGTTGCACCAGGGGTGCGCCCCGACGCGGTCGTTGTTGAAGAACTGCCAAGCACGAGAGCGAGGGATTGTACCCCGTTCGGTGTCAAGGTGATTACGCTATGCCCACGGCCCACGGTCAGAATTCCGGTGTTCTCGACCGTGGCAACGCCGCTGTTTCCACTGATGTTCACGCTGCTGCCCAAAAGAGTCAGGTCTCTGCCACCCAAACGGGAGTTCACATTGCTGGCCACGTTGTCCAGGTTCAAAACGGTCCCCGGGTTCATCTGCACCCGAAGCGGGGTGCCTCCAAGCGCCAAGGTGCCGGTACCGGTGCCAAGACTGCCTGCACCGCTCAAACCCAGTGAACCCCGCGCAACAAACATCTGCGCGATGCTCGTCCCACCCGAGCCCACCAACGCCGCATTAGTGCCACTTCCAGTCGCAGGTTGGGAGATCGTTATGCTGTTGCTGCCATTGATGGCTGTGACCGTGGCACCTTCCGGAATGAACGGATTCAAAACCGGATTCGCGGGCTGGCTCGGATTGCGACGGTTGATTTGCATTCCTACATACATGCCTGAGGTGCTGTCCACGGTGACAACATTACTGCCATTCGTCGTAGTCAGATCCAGACGAGGCTCGAAGACATTTGCCTCAGTGATGTTCCACGCACCGTCACCTGTCTTGAGGAGACTGGCGTTCGCGGGAGTATCGTGCATATTCCAAAGGCCGCCACCAAGCGTGCCCTGACCGGTCCCTGTTGCGGAAAGGTAAAGGTTCACATTTCTGCCGGAACCTCCCACCCCCCAGTTGAAACGGATCCCGCCATCCAGCACCATCGAGCTCCCAGAATCCACACCAATGACCACGCCAGCCGTGGAACTGTCTCCCAAGCTGGCCGTAAGCATGACAGGGCTCGTCAGCGTATTGCTTCCCGCCATGTTCCTCAGAGCTCCCAGGCTGTTGATGCCCCCGGTGATCCGGCCACCGAGCATCTCGATTCGGACGGTCTCATTGATAGTGTTGGAGCCAGATAGATTAAGTGCCAACTCCGCCCCGGTATCGGTGATGAGGGTTCTTTGGGAGGAAAAATTGCCGCTGCTCAGCTCGACGCCAAGCGCAGCGGGGTTATCGATCCTAACGCTACCTTGACGCACGATCAATTCTCCATTCCAGCCAGGCTGTGCTTGTGTCAGCGCCAGGGTGCCTGTGTCATTCTTGTTAAGGGAGTTGAAAGAGTCCGAGAATGTAAACGGAGCATTGAGTGTCAATACTCTCTCCTGTGCCACCTCGATGGCATTGGCTGCCTGCATCAGGTGGAAGTTGCGGCTGGTGGTGAAACTCTCCGTGGCACGGAAACCTGCCCCCGTTGCCGCGTTGACGTTCAGCAGCACCGCGTTCGTTGCCTGCCCCATCGCTCCATCATTCGCCGCGGCAAGAATTCCTCCGGATATGTTAATCACTGAATTCGTGCTGATGGTGTCGCCTAGATCCACCGGGCTCGCAGCATCACGATCAAGCACAATTTGAGAGAGCACCACTGTAGGATCACTACCTGTCAGGCTTTGACTCAAAGTAACCCTGAACCGGTTGATACCGGTTGAATTCGCAGCGGTCAGATCCTGGCTCAAGCGTATCTGGGTGCCGCTCACGATCTCACTGATATATGCCCCGCCGGGAATGCCCGTGCCGGAAACACGCTCACCTACTCTCATGCCTGCAGTGGAAGAAAGAGTCATCAGATTCTGATTGGCGCTCCCGCTACCGGTTGTTGTAACAGTCGCCAGCCCGCTCACCGTGGTGTTGGCAGGAATTCCTGCGCCGCTCACCGGCATCCCGATGGCAAAAGAATTCACGGGGTCTGCCGCCACAGTCACAATTGATTGCCCCGAAGCTCCCACTCCAGCAAAGTTCTGGGTGACAAGCTGAGCGATCCGAGTATTAGCCGCGAAATCCCCTCCGCTTAACAATTGCCCGGCAACCAAGTTGTTGGTGCTGCGGACGGTGAGTGTTCTGGCGCTCCTTCCTCCAGTGACGGCCGCTGCGAGGTTGACGCCATCAAGCGAAATGCCCCCTCCAAACGAATTACCGGGGTTGTCCAACAATAGCGTGCCGGCTCCCGTTTTGAGCAGGCTCACGTTCCCGCTGACAATCCCGGTCAACCTCAACCCGGCCACTTGTGTGGAGGAAGAGCCGCTGTTAACTTGAATGGTGGGAGCGCCAGTAAACACAGAGTTGCCCAGTACTTGGAGACCACTGCCATTGTTGTTCGCCACTGTCAGGACCGCTTTCCCAAGGGTTAGCGTGTTAATCTGCATCGTCTTGTTTGCCGCTTGCGCAAAGTAAGGCTCGTAGTCCGTCCCAACCCGCCCCACTGCCAGCGTATTGTTATCGTTCACTGTAATGTGGTGGCCGAAATCGAAACTTTCACGTTTTCCTGTACCATCCCCATCCTCCAGCAGCGCCAGCGTATTGAAACGGTTCATGGTGAAAGTCCGCCCGTTAAGAGCCAGACGGCCCTCCACCCTCAGCCCAGCCTCGGGCTCGAAATTCAGCGCTCCTGTGAAACCGCTGTTATCCCCGCTCAACGCCACGAAGCCGCGAGACACATTCGCGTTACCAATCCGCTGCGCGACGCCCAGTGCGTCTGCCTCCGCTGCGGTCACCGTTAACCCGGCGTTCTTCACAGTTGAGCGAATCGTCAGAGATGAGAGAGGCCCCCCGATGATAGCAGACTCAACCTTCAGCGTCGCCCCTGGGTTGCTCACTGGCAGCCCGCCAGCAACCGCGTCGAGCACAAGATTGGCACCATCACTGATCGCGATCGTGTTGGCCCCATTGAGCTGCCCGAGGGTAATGGTCGCGTTGTTCAACATTGACTGGATTACTGCGTTTCCTGTCACCTCCACATTGTTTGCAAAGGTCGGCCCAACGCCGTTGGCATCCGTACCCTTTGAGTCGAGCAGCAGTTCACCTCGGTTGAGACGGATCGTTGCTGCGCCAATTGGGTTGAAAGAGCCTGTCGCCGATCCCCCGGTGAGCACCAACGACGGAGTCGTTGAAAAAGTAAGAGGTACGACCCCTGCTGCCGTCGGGCGCACGGACAGAGTCACGCTTGTCCCGGAGATGGATGTGATGAAAGCCCCTTCCGGAATGCCTTCCCCGGTCACAGTCATTCCGGGCATCAGCGTCGAGGCTATGCTCACATTGGTAACCGTGTTGCTGCTGGTCGAACGCGTTCCGTTGCTTGTGTCCGCGCTGCCCAACATTTGAATCACGGTGCCACTACCCAAGGTGTTTTGAGCATTGGTTCCACTGAAAAAGAGCCTGCCAGTTCCGGTCTTGCTGAGCAGCATGTTCCTGCCACCGTCCGTAACCACTCCATTAAAGGCGATTCCCACATTGGCATTAATATTGACTGTGCCGCTGCCGCCGATGGAGTCACCCAGCACAGACGGATTGGCTGTCGTCCCCCCAAAGAAGATCGTCTTCCCAAAACCCGCCCCGCCACCAGCTTGCTCCACCGGTGTAGAGGAGCTGTCATACAGTTTGGAAGTCATGGTGACCCCTGTGTTCAGGAGGAGGCGTCCCATTTCGATCGATGGTGAACTTGTGGTGCGGATATGTACCCCTGCGCTGCCGGTTAGATGAACGTCATTACCCACAAATATGGCACTGCTCGCCAGTTCGGCAGTGTTTCTCTCCGCAAGCCGCATAATGGAAGACAGTGAGGACATTTGGTTTTGAGGGCTGCTGGAGGGCCCGGCATAATTTAGATTGAGGGATCCCCCACCCCCACCCTGAACATAGTCCACACGGATATCGTGCAGTCCCACCCCCAAGGGCACAAGTCCGCTCGACAAATTCGTCGCACCCTTCCCACCGTCATTATTTAGCACCAACACACCATCGATATAGATTCGAGCCCCATCATCCGGGCTCGCAAAAAAGGTATAATTACCTGCATTAGAAATGTTCAGCTTGCCCGTCCACTGAATGGCGTAGTTCGAAGCGGTCTGGGTTGCCCCGTTGGCATCTTGGTAGCGAATCGAAGAAGCGTTACCACCGTTGAGATTGGCAGACGTGACAGTCGGCGTTACCGGCAGGGAGCCCGCGATGACATTGGGAGTGACGGTCACAGTAGGATCATTGCCAGTCAGGAGCAAGGGAGTCCCCCCTGTAGTCTCGATTTGAAACTGGGTCCCGTTGAGAACCTTCACCCGGGCACCATCCGGCACCCCGACGCCTGTGACATTCATACCATCTCGGATTCCTGCTGTGTTGGTTACCGTGAGTACGCTGGTGTTTTGCGCTCCTGTGGTTTGATAACTCGTGCCCGGTAGCGTTTCACCTGTGGCGATTTGGCTGAAATCCACACGACTGGCGTCGCGATAGGTGGTGAGATCGAATACCCGCCCGGAAAGCCCCGTGGTGGTGTTGCCCGTGCCAGTGAGTTCTAAATTGGCACCTCCCTCCAGGGTGATCAAATTGCCACCCAACGGGTTGTTTCCAGAGCTGCTGACGAATGCTTGGATCGCCGTTCGGTCCTTAACCGTAATGCCCCCCGTCAGGGTGTTGGCAAAGCTTGAGTTCGATCCGCTGGCCCCCAGATTTAAACGGCCCAGGTTCGGCGTCGGAGACACCGTTTGAACCGTCAGTCCGTTGCTTCCCGAAAGAGGAACGTTCAGTGTCGCAGCTACGTTGCCAGTAGCGTTCGCCGCATCCCCGTTCGCAAGCGCATAACCCAGCGAGATAGTGGGGCTTGGTCCCATTAGCGTCAGACTCCCGGTTGGCGATGCTACATTTGTTCCGGCACGCAGAGTCATACCCGTGCCTGCCGCTCCATTGAGGAAACGCAACCCAGCCGCATTGACAGCCGAAAAATTGGACGCCGAGCCCAATTCCACCGTCATGGTTGTCGTTCCGTTGGCGGACCCAAAAGCCGCAATGTCCGCCCCACTGTTGTTCCAAGTCGTCAGACTGCTGATGTTGTTGGTGGAAGAACTCGGCGGCGCCACCGATGTGAAGTTATTTCCGGTGAGGGTCCATGGGTTTGTCGCCGTCAAACTGGTCGTGGTATTTGTGGTCCCATTGGCGGAGATTCGAATCTGCGTGGGGCTGATGATTTCGGTGATTGTGGTCCCGGAAGGAATGCCGCTACCGCTGATCGTCTGGCCAACACTCAGCCCCGTGCTGCTCGCCACCGTGATCACGTTGCTTCCAAGCTGCACCTGAGACGAGGGGATCGAGGTGGTTCCGCCACTTGTACGGCTGAAAACAGGAGTAGACGGACTGGTTCCAGTGCTGGTCTCAATGGCCCACCAGACGGTGGCACCTTGCAGTGGCTGCGTGACTTGCAGCATGGCCACGAGCAGGGTCATGAACCATCCAAGGAGGAGTCGGTTTCGACGGAGCGTTTTCATTGGTTTAAAGGGGCGGGAAGCGTTTCGGGAGAAAGGTTTCGGAAAGGAAAAGCCTGCGGAAAGCAGATCGTCACAGAGCGCGGCACGAGGACATCCAAATCGGGCTTGGAATCAGTCGGGCGGCGAGGTTGTGGCAGGGCATGGGGGGCGGGTTGTGAACAAGATCGAGAATCTTGCCTCCGTGAGACAAGATTTCCGGTCGTAACGTTCAGAATAGCGAAGAGGGGTTTACCCCGTCAACGCAAATACATGGGCCATACGAAATTCTCCCCTTTGCAGAGCATCAGGGCACCACCACGGCGGCACCATCTAGGATTTCCACCCGGAACGCCGCCAAATCCCCGGAATCACGGGTGATCAGCACGCTGATCCGGTGCGTTCCAGCGCCCAAATCGAGGCTCAATTCGGACGAGAGTTCTTTCAATTCTGTCCCGTCCACCGCCACCACGATTCCTTTTACGGAACTGAGGCCCAGTTTGACCTTCCCGGCAGAGTCCAATTTCAGCGAAAATTGAGCGATTTTTGGGAACCATGGATACATGCGCTGGGCGGCCGGGAGGTCGGCCAGCGGGAGGTCGCCGTTCACTTGGCTGAAAGCGGACTGCCAAGGATAGGGATGCTTGTCGTCGTTCAGGGCAAAGCTGCCCACATGGCGGACATGATCGACATCCTTCTGCTCCATCTTGCCCATGACCTTCCAGGTGCGGACGTAACGGTTCGGCTGGGTTTTGAAGGCCCCTTCCCGGCCCAGTTCGCTCAAAAAGCGCACCAGATCGACGAATTCGTCCTCCCGCAGGCTGGCGGTCAAACCAGCCGGCATCATGCTCACCGGGCTCATTTGGCGGCTCGCCACGGCCGATTTGGCCACTTTCACGATCTGATTGGCCGGGTCACGAATCGTCAACTCGTCCGCGCCATCGTTCACGAGGCCGCCGGAGACCACGCCGCCGTCCTTTTTGCTCACGATGACCATGTGGTAGCCTTCTTTGATCTTCTTGCTCGGCTCCAACAGGCTCTCGATGAGGTAATCCACCGGCGCGGAGGCTCCGATGCTAACCAGATTCGGCCCTAAAACACCGCCGCTCTCTCCGATGGCGTGGCAGGTCATGCACAGAAGCTGCTGGCGGCGATACACCGCCTCACCGCGAACGGGATCGCCGTTTTTCTTCACTTTTTCGACCATTTCGGTCATTTCCGCGGCGGTCAGCGGCTTGTCCATCTGCTTCACATTGCCCGCCTTTTTGAGCGCCTCGGCCAGTGGTCCCTGGATGCCGCGGGTGCTCACCATGCGAATGCCTTCCACCGCGACGAGGTCAGGAATCGTCTTGCCCGCCAACTCCTTTGCCAGCACGCCCGGAAGCTGTTTATTTTTCAAAAACGCCCCCAAAACCGGCTTCGCGGCCCCCACCTCGGCGGTTGCCAAAAACTCCACCGCACGCTTCGCGGCCAGTTGCGGCCCCACGGCGGTCAAACCGTCGATCATGAGCGATTTGAGGCCCAGATCGGCCGATTCGACGAAAAGCTTGTCGAACAAGTCCCGCGTCTTCACGCCGCCGAGGGCCGTCAGGCCTCGGGTGGCCCCGTCGCGGATCGCCGGGATCGTTTTCGGGTCAACTAAGAGGCTGGCCAACTTCTCGCGGGCCGGTTCCACCTTCCAAAGTCCGGCCAGAATGGCCGTGCGATGCACCACATGCGGCTCCGGACGAGCAAACCAGGCCGTTACCGTCTCCGCCGCGCCTTCCGGCACGACTTTCCGGTCCGTGGCCGCCTTCACGAGAGCGTCCTGGAGGCCGATGTAGTAGGGAGCCATGGCCGCATCGTTCACCATGTCCACCATCACCTTCGCTTGGGCCGCGTCCGCCGCGTCGCCCGCCATGGCCAGCACGGCGGCGGCGTCTTCCGGGCTCAATTTGCCGCCTTTCAGCGCCGCAAACAGCGGCGGCAGGGCGTCCGAGCGGCTCGTGCTCTTCATCGCATAGACAAACTGCTTCGGACGGTCCTCCAGCTTCAGCTTGCCGCTCACCACGGCCGGCATCCACACCTCCGCCTGCTCGCGACAGGTTAGTTCGAGGAGGAAATCGAGGTTTTCGTCCATCGGCAGGTCCAGCACGCGCAGCGCCAGATTGATGGCACTCGGCTTGCGCATCTCCGCCAGCACCGCCACGGCCCACAGGCGCACCTGGGCGTTTTCGTCCGCCACGGCCTTTTCGAGCACCTTCATCGCGTCCGGCAGTTCCTTCCAGCGATGGCTCAGGATGCGCAGCGCCGCCGCACGGATGCGGGCATCGCTGTTTTCCCAAAGTTTGCGCCAGATCGTCGGCGAGAAGGAATTCACGCCCTCGCGAGCCCAGGCCGCTTCGAGCAAGGCGTGCCCGTCCGTCTGCTGCGCCGCCCAGGCGTCGAGCTCCGCGGTCACCTTCACCGCGCCTTGGTCACGCAATTCACGCTTCGCAAAGGTCCGCACATACTTGCGGTCGCTTTTCAGCATCTCCAAGAGCTCCGCCGTGCTCGCCCCGGCGATTTTGGGCCTCGGGCTGAGCGGACGGCCCTTCGCCGTCACCCGCCAGATGCGGCCATGCACATGGTCGCGACGTGCATCACGGAAATCGACCTCGCCGTGCTGGATGATCGGGTTGTACCAGTCCGCGATGTAAAGAGCACCGTCCGGCCCCACCTTGACATCGATCGGACGGAAGGCCCGATGCGTGCTCGCCAGCACATCCGGCATCTGCTTCGCGATGTAGCCGCTGCCGCTCGGGGTGAGCGTGAAACGGTTCACGCGATTGCCGCGGAAGTCATTCAGCACGAACGAACCCTGCCAGTCCGCCGGCCAATGCGGGTCCTCGATCACCTCCATGCCGCACTGCTTCGGCTGGCCGGGGCTCAGGCCGTGCAGGATGCGCTTCGCACCGGGCGACGTGGCGAAAACGCTGCCCGGGAAGATGAAATTGATCCCCTCTCCGCCCGCGCCGTCGCAGGCAAAGCTCTGGCCCCAGCGGTCAAACTCAAAGCCCCACGGATTGATCAGCCCCTTGCTGATGATCTCCGCGCGACGCGTCTCCGGACGGAATTCCCAGATGCCGCCGCCCATCAGGCGACGCACACCATACGGCGTCTCCATGTGCGTGTGGATGTAGATCGACTGGTTGAAGTAGAGCATGCCTTCCGGACCCCAGCGGAAGGTGTGCAGCAGGTGATGCGTGTCCTCCGTGCCAAAGCCGCTCAGCAGGATCGTGCGCTCGTCCGCCTTCAGATCGCCGTCCTTGTCCTTCAAAAACAACACCTCGGTCGAATTCGCCACATACAGACCGCCATCACCCGGAGCCAGCGCCGTCGGAATGTGCAGTCCATCCGCGAAAGCCGTCGATTTATCCGCCTTGCCATCGCCATCGGTGTCTTCGAGCACCACCACCTGGTCCTTCGCCTCCTCGCCCGGCTTGATGTGCGGATACGTCGTGCTCGAAACGACCCACAGGCGACCCAGCGCGTCCCAGTTCATCTGCACCGGCTTCTGGATCATCGGCTCCGATGCAAACAAGTTCACCTCAAAGCCCTCCGGCACGACGAAAGCCTTCAACTCCGCATCCGGGTTCGCATCCGGCAGATCAGCGAGAGAAGTCGGCTGCGAGGCGGCGGCAAGGCCGCACCATCCGAGAGAAATCAGGGCAAGACGGGAGATCATGGGTGGAAGGATCAAGGTGAGGGAAGTTTTCATCGAGCGAGAGCCAGCGCACGGGCCTTTGCCTTTGGTTTGGTGGACAGGGGAGCTTGGGCGCCGTAATCGCCATTCAAGATGCCACGAATAGACAGGTCTTCGTCCAGAAGAGGCCAGTGCAAGCCGAAAGGCGAAACCTCGATCACCGACAGCTTGCCAGCGGGCTGTCCTTTCAGGCGCGGATTCCCCATGACAGGAAAGCTGAAATCCAGCCCACTGCGCATTTTCACCGAAACGCGGCCTCGTGCATACGAGGCGCTCAAAGGTTGGTCAATCAAAGTGCTCATGCCATTTCTTGATGATAAGGGGACGGTGCTCGCGGGCAAGCTCCTCCGCCCGTAGAATATCTGCAGTCTTCATGCCTGCGGACTCCCGCAGCCGCAACCGTGGTTCGATTTCAAAAACCGCCTCCCCACCGCCTTTGCGAACATGCACATGCAACGGCGCGTGGTCGTTGCTGTAAAAGAAAAAGCGGAAGCCGTTTTTGGTAAAGACACTCGGCATGCAGGAGGGATGAAGAGAGCAGATTACGCCGCCGCCACGCCTGTTTGGCAAGCATTCTCTCCGCGAAAAGCGGCCTCCCCCGCCCTCTCAAAAGCCCTCCAGCACGATCTTTCCGCGAGACCGGCCGCTCTCGATCAGGGCCTGGGCCTTTTTGAGGTTCTCGGCGCAGATGCGGCCGAAGTGCTCCGCGAAGGTCGTGCGCAGGATGCCGGCATCCACGAGGCTCGACACCTCGTTCAAGAGGTGATGCTGCGCGATCATGTCCGGCGTCTGGAACATGCTGCGGGTAAACATCAGCTCCCAGTGCAGGGCGATGCTCTTCTTTTTCAGCAGCTTCACATCGACCGAGGGCGGATCGTCGATCAGGCACAGGTGGCCCTGCGGCTCCAGGCACTCCACGATCTGCTCCCAGTGCTTGTCCGTCTGCGTGAGGGCCGCCACATGCGTCACGCGAGGCAGGCCGAGGCGTTTCAGTTCCTCCGAAAGCGGCTGCGAATGGTCGATGACATGATGAGCGCCGTTTTGCAGCACCCACTCGCGGGATTCAGGCCTCGCGGCCGTGCCGATCACCGTCAGCGCGGTCAGGCGGGAGGCCAGTTGGGTCAAAATCGAGCCCACACCGCCCGCCGCGCCGATGATGAGCAGGCTTTGACCGCGGGGCTGTTTGCCGGTGGCGATGCGGAGACGCTCAAACAGCATCTCCCAGGCCGTGATGCTCGTCAGCGGCAGCGCCGCCGCCTGGGCAAAATCGAGCGTGCGAGGCTTCCGGCCCGCGATCCGCTCGTCCACGAGATGAAGCTCCGAATTGCAGCCCGGACGCGTCACATCGCCGGCATACCACACTTCGTCGCCGGGCTTGAAAAGCGTGCATTCCGGGCCCGTCGCCTTCACCACACCCGCCGTATCCCAGCCAAGGATCGCCGTCTGACCGGCTGGCGGCTGCGCACGCAGACGCACCTTTCCATCCACCGGGTTCACGGCGATGGCTCGCACCTCCACCAGCAGGTCACGCGGCCCCGGCACCGGCTCAGGCGCGATGAAATCAAACAACGACTCCGGCTCGGAGATAGGCAGGGACTGGCGGTAACCGATGGCTTTCATGGTCGCGCTATTTGCACGCCATCCCGCGATCACGCAATGGCGCTTCGTTGACACCCCGCCTCATCCGCCTCCATGCTCGCGGCGTGTCTTTCCTGCCCAAATCCTGGCGTTTCGGCCTCGGTTACCTCGCGTTTGTCATCGCGGGGTCGCTGCTGTTGCTTGCGTGGCTGCGGCAGCGGGAGCGGGAGGAGTCCGGCAGGCTGTTTCAAGCGCTGGCGCAGGCCGATGCGGAGTTTGTGCGCCGCATGAACCTCCCGCGCAGTGAAAAACTCGCCGGCGATCTCGCGCAGCTCCTCGGCATGCGGATTGAATTCAGCGACGCCGGCCAAGGCATCGCCACCAGCGACGACACGCTCGTCATCCGGCTCGATGAGAAGAACGACATGATCTTCACACGGCCACCCGTTGCCTCACAGCTCTCGCTGCGGGATGCGGCCACGCGGAATGCCTTCCTCGCCTTCTGGCTCGTGGCCGCCCTCGTCGGCTGGTTGCTGGCTCGTGAACGCTCAAAGCGGGCGCAAACCGAGCGCCTCGCCATGCTCGGGCGGGTGGCCACCAGCCTCGCGCACGACATCAAGAACCCGCTCGCCTCCATCCAGCTCCACGCCCAGCTCATCACGCCCGCGGATGCCGAGGACAGCAAGGCCGTGCAGCTCATCCAAAGCGAATCGGAGGTCATTTCCGGCCTCGTGAACCAGTGGCTGCACCTCGCCAATCCGGTGCCGCCGAGGCTTTCGCGGCTCGATGTGGCCGAAACGGTCCAAAACGTCATCACCAGCCTCGAAGCTCAAGCCCGGCATACCGGGGTTGACATCGAAACGGACCTCGATGCCCCGCTTTGGACCCAGGGCGATGCCCAGCGCCTCGCCCAAGCCATTCGCAACCTCCTCATCAATGCCGTCCAGGCCATGCCACGCGGCGGCAAGCTCCGCGTGAGTGGCAAAAAGCACGCGGACAGCCTCACGCTCACGTTTGCCGACTCCGGTCCCGGTTTCAGCGAGGCGGCGCTCGCCCGCGGCACGGAGCTCTTTTACACCGAAAAAGAAGGCGGCATGGGCGTGGGCCTGAACATCGTCGCCAGCATCATCGAGGCGCATGGCGGCCGTCTTTCGCTGCAAAATGATCCCAAGAGCGGCGCGGTGGTGCGCGTGTCGCTCCCTCCCTGCCCATGAGCCACTCCATCCTCATCATCGAAGACGAATACGCCCTCGCCGCCGCGCTCTCGACGGTGTTGCGCCGCCTCGATGCCACACCGGTCGTGGCCGCCTCCGGCCAAAGCGGCATCGACAAGCTCGCCGCGCAGGCTTTTTCCCTCGTCCTGCTCGATGTGGGCCTGCCGGACATCAGCGGACTGAAGGTGCTCGCGAAGATCCAAAAGCTCCCGAAGCCTCCGCCGGTGATCATCATCACCGCGCACGGCACGCTCGATACCGCGCTGGAGGCCCGCCGCCTCGGCGCACGCGAGTATTTCCTGAAGCCCCTCGACCTCGCCGCCATCCAGCGGACCATCCGCGAGGTCTTCGCGCCGGTGAAAGCCGCGCCGCGAAGCGAGACAACGATGATCGGCAGCACCGAGCCCATGCAGCGAGCCTTTGCCGCCATCGCGCAGGCCAGCGGCTGCGATACCCCCGTGCTCCTGCAAGGCCCGCCCGGCAGCGGCAAAAGCCTCGCCGCCGAGGTCATCCATCGTCACAGTGCCCGGGCGGAGCAACCGCTCACTACCTTCCGTGCCGATGAATGGCCGGATGACCGTGCCGAGGCCGCGCTCGACGATGCCATCACCCAAACCGGCGAGGGGGTGCTCTTCCTCGACGAGATCAGCACCTGGTCAAAGCCCCTCCAGGCCGCGCTCATGCATCGTCTCACCACCGGAAAACTCCGCGCCCGGCTCTTCAGCGCCTCCAGCCATGATCTGGCCGAGAAAGTGGCCGCCGGCACCTTCCGCGAAGATTTGTTTTATGCCCTCGCCGTGCTGCGCGTGATCCTTCCGCCGCTCCGCGAGCGCACGGGAGACATCCCGGCCCTCGCCGCTTCGCGCACGGGTGATCTCGCGCTGTCCGCCGAGGCTCTCGCCGCCCTCAAAGGGCACGGGTGGCCCGGCAACGTCCGCGAGCTGCAAACCGCGCTCGCCCATGCGGCGGCCGTTTGCGGTGGAAACACCATCCTGCCGCATCACCTGCCCGCGCACCTCACCGCCAGCCAGCCTTCCAATCATCTCGAAGAGAGCATGAAACGCTCGCTGGCCGCCTGGCTCGACCAAAAGACCACCGGCGAGGACGACAGCATGCCCGCCTACGACGACCTGCTCGAAACCGTCGAGGCCGCCATGCTCGAAACCCTCCTCCAACGCTTCGACCAAAAGCCCACCCGCCTCGCTGCCGCCCTCCAAATGAACCGCGCGACGCTGCGACGGAAGCTGAAGGAGGATTAAGCCGAGGGCGAGTTATCCCAGCCATCGACACGTAAGTTGGAGTGTAGGCTTTAGCCGATACGAAAACTAAAAAGACACTCGCGTCGGCTAAAGCCTGTACTCCAACCTCTGCTGCACCACCTTATCGCCTTCACCGCCCGTCCGCCTTGCCCGGCACGCGAGGATCGTGAGCAGGGAAAAACAGCTTTTTCTCCGCATCAAAGTAGATCGCCTGGCAGGCACCGAAGCTGGTTGTCGGAGCGAGCTTGTGGCCGAGCCTCTCGACACGTTGAAGGGTTTCATCGCCAAAGGCTTTTTCGATCTTCAGCTCATCGGGGTTCCATTGATGATGAAAACGCGGCTCGGCGAGTGCGGCGGCCGGAAGCTGGCCATCGTCGATGATGTGGGTGAGCAGCAGCAGGGCCTGCGTGATGATCGTGGGGCCGCCAGCGGCGCCGGTGACGATGACAGGCTGTCCGTCCTTCAGCACGATGGTCGGGCTCATGCTGGAAAGCGGCCGTTTCCCGGGCGCGACGGCATTGGCCTCGGCTCCGACGAGCTTGAAGGCATTCGGAATGCCGGGCTGCACAGCGAAATCATCCATCTCGTCATTCAACAGCACGCCGGTGCCGGGAATGACGACCTTGCTGCCGAAGGCGGTGTTGATCGTTTGATTCAGCGCCACCCAATTTCCCTCCGCATCCGCGGCGCAGAGGAAGGTGGTGTGCTTGCCGAAGATGTCCCCTTCCCAATGCGGTGGCATGCCGTGACCGGAAACGGTGGTCACATGATCGAGGTCGATCTTCTTGGCGAGCTCGGCCGCGTAAGCGGGATCGACGAGGCCTCGCGGCACCTTCGCAAAGTCGGGATCGCCCAGCCAATGCGCACGATCCGCAAAGGCGAGCTTCATCGCCTCCGTGATGACATGCACGCGACTGCTCGCACGGAAGTGGCGGATCGGAAAATGCTCCAAGATGTTCAAGATCTGCGCCACATGCACGCCACCGGAGCTGGGCGGAGGCATCGTGATGAGGTCATAACCGCGATACTTGGAGCGAATCGCCTCGCGCTCCGGTGCTTTGTAGGCCGCGTAATCCGCGGCGGTGGTGATGCCGCCATTCGCTTTCATCCATTCCTCGGTCTTTTGGGCAAATTCACCCTCGTAGAACCACTCGATGCCGTTTTTCGCGATGGTCCGATAAGTGGCCGCCAGGTCCGTTTGCACGAGCTGCTGGCCCTTTTCGATGGGTTTGCCCTCTCTGAGGAAGATGGCGGCGGAGGCGGGGAACTTCGCCAGCTTCGCCGCGGTGGCGGCGAGCTTGCGGGCATAGGGCTCATCAATCGGAAAACCCTTCTCCGCGATGTCCGCGGCAGGCAGCAGCACATCGGCGAGCTTGAGCTTGCCATGCTTCGTTTGAGCCGCGGCGCAGGCTTTGAGGTAGCCAGGCACACCGCTCGCGAGAGCACCGGTCTTGCTGGCCTCATCGTCGAGCTTGCCATTGATGACATACATGTCGCGATGCGCCTTTGCGGGTGCCATTTCACGTCCGTCGATGCAGGTCACGGTGCCGTCGGCGGCCCGGATGACGAAAAAGCAGCCGCCGCCGATGCCGGAGTTATGCCCATCGACCACGCCGAGCGTCAAACCAGCCGCGATGGCCGCGTCGATGGCGTTTCCACCTTTCGCAAAGGCATTCATCCCGGCCTGCGTGGCCAGCGGATGCACTGTGGCGATGGCTTGTTTCGGATACGCAGCGTCCTCGGCATGCAGCAGACCGGCGAGGAGCAGAAACAGAAAGGGAAGAGCCTTCATGCAACGAGGCTAAACACGGCCCGATGGTCCGTCGATGAAAAAAGCCTCGCCAGAATCGGTGAGTCCTTCACGCCAAAAAAAGCGGGAGCCCCTCGCGAGGCTCCCGCTGAATGCTTTGCAGGATGGATTAGACCTTCCACTCGCCGCGATACTCGCGGGTGAGCCACTTCGGATCGCCACCGCTCACGAAGGTGTGCGCGGCGGGGTCCCACTTGATGTTCGCACCATACCAGTAGCCGAAGTTCATGAGGTGGCAGGCGATGGCGCTGCTGGCACCGGTGCTGGCCGGGCAGATCGGATCTTTGCGGCTCTTCACGCAGGCGATGAAGTCGGCGATCTGATCTTTGCTTTCATACAGCGAGACCTTCTTGTCCTTGAGGAACTCACGCTCCGAGAGGGCGACCTCACGATCAACCGACGTGCCGGCGGTCTTGTCCTTGCCGTGGAAGGCATGAACTTCCTTGCCACCGAGGCTGAGGGCGAATTTGCCGCGTCCGACATTCACCTCACCGAGCGTGCCGTGGAAGGTGCAGCCGTGGCTGCCTTCCGCGTGCGTGAGCACGGCACCGCTGGCGTAGATAAGCTGGCAGCCACGCTTGGCGTTTTCGTAATCAGCGGGTGCTTTGACCTCCACTGGGCCGTTTCCATCCTCACCGAGACCCCACTGGGCGATGTCGATGTGATGCGCACCCCAGTCGGTGATCATGCCGCCACCGAATTCACGCGTGTTGCGCCAGTTCGGGAAGACCTTGCTCTCGCCGATGGGGCAGAGCTCGTGGTTGAAGGGCACGAGCGGGGCCGGGCCGCACCACATGTCCCAATCGAGGCCCTCGGGCTTCGGCTCTTCAGGATAGGCGTTCGGCTTGGCAGGATTGCCGATGGAAATGGTGATGCGCTCGACCTTGCCGATCACGCCATTGCGCACGAGCTCGCAGGCGATGCGGAATTCCTTGCTGCTGCGCTGCATGGAGCCGGTCTGCAGCACGCGGTTGTGCTTCTTGACGGTTTCCACCACGGAGACGGCCTCGTGGATGTTGTGCGTGAGCGGCTTCTCGCAATACACGTCCTTGCCGTGGCTGAGGGCGCTGTTCGTGATGATGGCATGCCAGTGGTCCGGCGTGGCGATGCACACGGCGTCGATGTCCGCACGCTCGGTGATCTGGCGGAAGTCGCCGGTGGTCTCGCAGGGCTTGCCGGTGCCACCGTTCTTTGCGTAATGATCATCCACACGCTTCTTGTAGAGATCACGGCGCACGTCATAGACGTCGCAGACGGCCACGACCTCGACTTCGGGATACTGGAGGAATTTGCCGATGAGGCCGCCCATCTGCTTGCCGAGGCCGATGAAGCCCATGCGGATCTTCCCATTGGCCGATTGCGACCAGACACGGGACGGGAGGATGAAAGGCGCGGCGACGCTGGCGGCCGCGGACTGGATGAAATGACGACGGTTGTTCATGAGTGTGGGTGGGGGCTCCAAAGGTGGGCGGCTTTTACGATGCTGGCAAAGGCTTCCTTGCGCCCGTGTGAGCTCAACCATACGATGCGCGGCCATGAAATACCTGCTGCTGCCCGCTTTCGCCGTCCTGCTCCCGAGTTGCATCGATCCCTACATGATGAACATGGGAGTCAATCCGTATGCAGATCCTTACGGCGGCCAGTATCGCCAGGACATGCGTGATCAGGGACGCGAAATGAACCAGATGGCCTACGAACGCGGCTGGCAGGATGGCCAGGCCGATGCGCAGCGCCGCCAAAGCCAGAACTACAACCGCTACCGCAGTTCCCGCTTCGACCGCAGCACGGAGATGGCCTACCGCGATGGCTACAATCAAAGCTACTCGCAGAGCAGCAGCAGCCTGAACAACCTCAACCAGCCCCCTGCCTACTACCCACCGCAAGGTAGCGGCTACCCGCAGCAGCAGCCCGCCCCGGCGGAAACCGACGCGGCCTACCAGCAGGGCTACGACTACGGCCTGCGTGACCGCGTGGGCGGCCGCGTGGCCGATCCCGCCGCGCATGTGGGCCGCTACGATCCGCGGAAGCGCAGCAACTTCGACCGCGGCTACTACGATGGCTACAATTCACGCTCGTCCATGAATCAACGCCCGCCCGCCGGTGGCAGCGGCAACTTCTGGAACCTGTGAATCCCCACGAACGCGGCTGGCGCATCTCGGTCGAAATTCCCACCATGAGCGCCGCTGACGACTTCCTCCGCATCGCCGCCGACTTCCAACTCGGCAGCCTCGAAACCGAAGCGCAGCATCCGCTCACCGCGGATCTCTCGCGTCTCGCGAACGAAAACCTCCCCGAGGCCCTGCACCTCATGCGTGAGGTCGATGTGCTTGCTTTGAAGCGGTTTGAAAATGCCCGCGAAGGCCTCATCGACCTCGCCGCGGCCATTGGTGAAACCTTTGCGAAGGGCAAACGCGTCTATCTCTGCGGCTGCGGTGCCACCGGCAGGCTCTCGCTGAGTCTCGAAATCTTCTGCCGGCAAGGCGTGCTGCCCTGGCCGCGTGAGGACAGCGTCCGCGCCTTCATGGCTGGTGGCGATCTCGCGCTCATCAAAGCCATCGAGACCTTTGAGGACCATCCCGAGTATGGCGCGAGGCAGCTTGAGGAACTCGGCTTTGAAGACGGCGACCTTCTCATCAGCCCCACCGAGGGCGGCGAGACCCCGTGGGTCATCGGAGCCACCGAACGCGCCACCGAACTCTCCCGCACGCAACCGTGGTTCCTTTACTGCAATCCCGATGACGTGCTCGCCCGCGCTGCCGAGCGATCCCGCCGCGTCTTGGAAAACCCGCGCATTCGCAAGCTGAACCTCGCCGTCGGCCCCATGGCCATCAGCGGCAGCACCCGCATGCAGGCCAGCACCGTGCTCGAGGCCGCGATCGGCTTCGCTTTGCTTCACGCCCCAAATCCCGCCAAGGCCTTCGATGAGGTCAAAAGCCTCCAAAAGCTCGTCGAAGCCAACGACGGCCAGTTTCTCGCTCCCTTCATCGAACGCGAATCTGTGCTCTACACCCAAAACGGCCATCTCATGTATGACGGCGGCCCGTTTGGCATCACCGTCGTCACCGATACCACCGAGCGTGCGCCCACCTTCAGCCTCGCCCCGTTTGAAAAGCAGGACGATCCGCACGCGCCGCTCTCCTGGTGCCATTTTTATCTGCCTGATGCGCCCGATGCCCTCACCGCCTGGAAGCATCTTCTCGGCCGCGAACCTCGCACGCTCGAATGGCCCGAGGTCCGCCACCTCGCCGGAGCCGACGTGCTGCGCTGCTACGACATGTCCCAAAACGTCGCCACCATTCGCCAGCGCCGACTCGGCGGCATCGCGCAGCCCGTTTTCACCCTCCGCGGCGGCGCAGGCCGCATCGAATGGCATCTCGGCGACCATCACCACATCGAGACGCTCGCCGCGCCGTTCTTCCACACGCACTTGATGCTCAAAATGTGGATCAACATCCACTCCACCCTCGTCATGGGCCGCATGGGCCGCTACCTCGACAACCTCATGACCTACGTCAAACCGAGCAACAACAAGCTCATCGACCGCGCCGCCCGCTACGTCCGCCTCCTCGCCGAAAAACGCACCGGCACCTTTCCGCCCTACGACACCACCATCCACACCCTCTTCGCCGAACGCGAGCTCATGCAAATCGGCGAGCCTATTGTGCTAAAGACGCTGAACCGCCTGCTCGGAGATACCACACCAAGCCAGTCAACAGCATGTCCAGACATCACGAACCAACATGCCGATGCTTGCGCTAAGAGCGTTGGCAATCAGTGATGCCATCCACGGACGCCGCACGTGCCATGCTCGTCCCCAGATAGCTTCCACAGAAATGGCGAAGGCTTCCGCCAAGATCACCGATGCCGCATACGGCATGGCAGCCCACGGCAGGGCGAACCAGATGATCGGATGAGTGATCGTGCTCGCGCCGAACGCAAACAAGAGCCGCTTGTTCCAAGGCAAAGTGCTGCTGAAGAGGAGATAGACTGGCACCTCGATCATCTGCGTCAGCACAAAGGCTCCCGACCAATCGTGCAGACTCATTCAAACCCCTCCTGTTTGGCCGACCCCTCTACAAATAGCCATGTCACGGCGACAAGCTCGAGATAGCCGTGGAAGAGCGCCATGCGCAGGTAGCTCTCCCGCGCCGAGGCGAGATCAAATACTGACCAAAGGGCAATGCCCAAGGCGACGACCAGCGCAGTGACGAACAACGGCGTCCCGAGATCGGCAAGCAGAGCATGAGCGCTCGAACGAAACGTGCGCGGTGTCTCCTGCGGCCGGTCATCTTCAGGAATCAGGCGCAACCAAACTCCATAATGAACCGATTGGGCAAACGCGAAAAGCAGCACCAATCGCAACCCCCATGGTGCCGACATGTCAGGCGCGAGAAAGGACAGGTGGTAGTCCGGACCAAGCCCATTCGGTTGCCAAACAAGCCCTTGAGACAATGGTTCCAGCCAACCAGCGAATATCGAAAGGGAGGCGATAAGGAACAGCAGAGGAACAAGGGCCTGCCCGCGCCAGGCTGTTCGTGGTCGCCAGCACCACCATAGCATCACAGCGATGAAGTTGTGAGCGTGTGCAAAAGCCAATGCAGCAAGGTCTCCCACACACCAGACTGCTACCAGCAGTGCCAGGATGATGCCAAGCGCGATCACTTTACGCCTGACATGTCCACGAGCGAGCAGTGCCATGGCCGCGCACGCGGTCAGGCCGCTTGTCATCGTGAAGTTGGAAGTTCCCGCGAGGATCAGCGGCATGCCCACTGGCAGCCACCATTTGCGACGGCGATGCAGTCCCGGCCGAAGCACCAGATAACGCAGATCCGCCAGAAGGTGCGGCACACCGAGCACGACAGGACCGAGGGCAAGCAGCCAAAAAGGGGAGATCATGGTGGCAGCAAGGGAAAAGCCGACAACACCGCAACCGGCCGCCATCACACGCAGCTCACGCCGCCTGATGAAGGGCTTCGCCATAGGGCCAAGCTTCTTCAACATGACCCGTCTGGCACGGTCCAGCGGCGCGAGAAGGGCCGCTGATGCTGTCACGAGCCGTGTGGGGGAATTCATCATGATGAGGATTGACGTGTCTCTCGCCAATCGTCATGATTTTGTCCGCCATGAGCATCAAACGCCATCTTTTTCCCACCCTCGGTGCCCTTGTCCTGATCGCCGATGTTCCTCCGCCGGGGCCACGCCCCACTCCCGATCAGCCAACGCCTTCAACACCTGGCTGCACGATGAGGAAGACGTCTCATTCAACAGCGGCCATCGATACGCCGAAGCCAAAGAAGGTTTGATCACATTCGCTCCGTCGTCTGGATGCCGAGGAGGCCGAGGCCGGTCTTGAGAACGCGGCTAGTGGCTTCGCAGAGCGTGAGACGGGTGTTTTTCACGACACCTTCGGCTCGCAGCACATTGCAGGCTTCAAAGAACGCATGGTAAGCCGAAGCGAGCTCGTAGAGGTAGTTCGCGAGCAGGTTCGGGCGATGGTCGTCGAGGATGTCGTGGGCGTTTTCGGCGAACTGGGCCAGTTTCATCGCCAAGGCACGCTCGGCGGGCTCGGTGATCGCGAGATCAGGCGTGAGCGTGACAGCGCCGTCGAGCTTGCGGAAGATGCTGCGGGTGCGGACGTAGGCGTTGAGCAGGTAGGGCGCGGTGTTGCCTTGCAGCGACAGCATCTTGTCCCAACTGAATTTGTAGTCGGTGAGGCGGTTCTGACTGAGTTCGGCGTATTTCACGGCTCCAGAGCCGATGATGCGGGCGATCTCGTCTTTTTCGTCAGCGCTGAGGCCCTGGTCTTTTTCGTCGGCGGCGGCGCGGGCGCGTTCGATGGCCTCGTCGATGACTTCGAGCAGGCCGACGGTCTCGCCGCTGCGGGTTTTGAACATCTTGCCGTCCGGGCCCAAAATGCTGCCGAAGGCGATGTGCGTCATTTTCGTGGTCACACCGCGACGTTGAGCCGCCGCGAAGACCTGGCGGAAGTGGAGCTGCTGCGGCGCACCGACGACATACCAGATCTCGTCGGCTTTCCATTCCTTCACGCGGTAGTCGATCGTGGCGAGGTCCGTGGTGGCATAGAGGAAGCCGCCGTCGCCTTTGCGGATGATGCACGGCGCGGCTTTCCACTCATCCTTCTCCTTGATGAGGAAAGGATCGTTCTCAGGTTTCACGCTGCCATCGCTGAAGACAACCGTCGCGCCTTCGCTGATCGTCGCGATGCCTTTTTCGAGCATGTCGGCCACCAGCGGGGCCAGTGCGTCGTTGTAGAAGCTCTCGCCGAGGTAGTGGTCGAATTTGATATCGAGCGTGCTGTACACTTTTTCGAGCTGCTCAAGCGTGAGGCGCACGCATTCCTTCCAGATGCCGAGATTTTCGACGTCGCCCTGCTGGAGCTTCACGAGTTCGGTTTTGCAGGTCTCCAAAACGCTCTCATCGGCCTTCGTGGCGGCGTTGACGGCTTTGTAAACGCTGACGAGTTCGTGAATCGGATCCGCTTTGAGCTTCGCCTGGTCGAGCTGCGTCTTCCAGCCGTGGATGATCATGCCGAACTGCGTGCCCCAGTCGCCGACGTGGTTGTCGGTGATGACCTTGTGGCCGATGAAGCGTGCCACGCGGGCCAGCGAGTCGCCGATGAAGGTGCTGCGAATGTGGCCGACGTGCATCGGCTTGGCGATGTTCGGCGCGGAGAAATCGACAACGATGGTCTTCGGCTGCGCGACGACTGGAACGCCGACTTTGTCATCCGAAACGATCACCGCGAGCCGTTGGGCCAAAGCGGCGGCGCTCAGCGTGAAATTGAGGAAGCCCGGGCCGTCGATGCTGGTCTTTTCGCAGAGGTCGGTGACGTCGAGCTTGTCCACGATCTGCTGCGCGAGGGCACGCGGGTTGGCTTTGAGCTGCTTCGCCAAAACCATCGCCGCATTGCTCTGGTAGTCGCCATAGCGTGTGTCGGAGGCGATGACGACATTAGGCGTGAAGCCTTCAGGCAATTCGATGCCCGCCGCGGTGAAAGCGGCTTGCAGACGGGACGTGAGGACGGCGCGGAACATGGGGTGCGGACAGTGAATGACGAATGCCGAATGTCGAATGAGGAATCAAAGATGCCGATGCTTCCAGAAAAGCCACGCCGCGTAAAACAACAGGCCCCAGAAAACATAAACAATGATGAAGGCCGATGGCCCTTCCGGAAGAGCCCCGACGGGTATCCAGCCGAAAGGCCAAAGCATGGCAGAGCTGATCCATCCGCCAATCCGCGTCAGCAACATCTCCTCCCTGCCGATGTATTGGCTCATGACGAATCCCAAGCTCACTTGCAGGATCAGAAACGCCAAGATCATCGCGATGCAGAACCCGAAACAGTGTCTGAGAATCCGATTCATGACGTGCTTCTTCTGACTTATTACCTGTTACTCGTCCGCCTCGGAGAGGCGGTGTACCTCCTCCTGATGCCTAAAGTAGGCCGCGAGGATGTCGTCGAGCTGGGTGAGGCTGGCGACCTGGCTGAAGTGCTGGCGCAGCCATTTGCCGCCGGGGATGGACTTGGTGTAGTTCATGAGGCGGTTGCGCATGCTGCGCAGGATCTCGAACTCGCGCCCACGGCCGTCGTGCGCGATGGCGGCGACGCAATGACGGCGCATGAAGGTGAAGCGGTCCTCGATGCTGGCGGGCTTCGATTGCTCGCCGGTGGCGAGGAAGTGCTTCGCTTCTTGAAACACCCACGGGTTTGTCATGGCAGCACGGCCGATCATGATGCCACGCACGCGTGTCTGCGCCCGGCGGCGCTGAACATCGGCTCCGCTGTGGATGTCGCCATTGCCGATGACGGGGATTTTCACGGCGGCGGCGACTTGATCAATGACCTCCCAATCCGCCTCGCCGGTATAGCCTTGAGCCCTTGTGCGGCCATGGACGGCGATGGCCTGCATGCCGCTGTCTTCCAAAATGCGGGCGACATCGACGGCATTGATGTTTTGCGCGTCCCAGCCGATGCGCATCTTCGCCGTGACGGGAATGGGGACGGCCTTGGCGACCTCCGCGGCCACGCTTTGCAGCAGCGGGCAGTCTTTGAGCAGCGAGGAGCCGCCGTTTTTGGCCACGACCTTGTTCACCGGGCAGCCGAAGTTGATGTCGATGAAGTCGGGCTGCTTCCAGTCGATGATTTTCCGCGCGGCCTCGCCCATGTGCACGCCATCGGAGCCGAAGAGCTGCACGCCAATGGGGCGCTGGGCCTCATCGAACTCGGTGTAGTGCCGCGTGCGGTCGTCCCGCTGCAGGATGCCTTCGGCACTGACAAACTCGGTCACCATCACATCGGCGCCGAGTTCTTTGCACATGCCGCGAAAGACCACGTCCGTCACGCCGGCCATCGGCGCGAGGTAGAGGGGAAAGCGGTCGTTGGAGAACCAGTGAAGCATGTCGCTGGCTCATAAATGACGAATGCGGAATGTCGAATGCCGAATCAGAGCGGCGGCGGCATCAAGCCGGGGGCGGCAGGCGTGCTTCGCGCTGGCAGGAGAGCCGCGGTGGCGGCGAGCAGCTGATCGATGCGCGGAGGGAAAGGCAGGCTGCCACGCACGCGGACATCACGCTTCAGCGATTCATAGAGCTGGTGGTCCGCAGGCCGCGTGAGGTAGAGCACCGGCGGCGCGGTGTGGCGGCCGGGATGCGCCAGCGGGTAGGCTTTGGCCAGCAAGCGGTCCAGCATGTCGCCCTTCAGGTCCGGCAACGGGATCGAAAAGATAAAGAGGCTGTACTCGCGGCGCAGGGCCATCTCAAAGGCATGCTCGCCGCTCGGCGTGTCATCCACCTCGCACTCTCGAAAGGCCGTCAAGGCCTCGCGAATCACGCGGCGGTAGGGCAGGCTCTCCTCGGCCAAAAGCACGCGGGGAGGACTTTTCGGTGCCGCGGGCACGGGAGCAGGCTCCGGGGGCGAAACGGCTTCGGCGACAGGTTCGCTGCGAAGGCGTTTGGAAGACATGAGGCAGCGCGAGAAGAGAGAAATCAGCTCTCGGGATAAACCGCGATGGCCATCACACCGTGGCTGGGCACCCAGCCGACCACTTCCACCCGCTTCAGCGGGCGCGAGGACGAGCCCATGCCCTTCTTCACCGTCTCTATGACCTTCTTCTGGGTTTCCTCGGTAGCGGTCGAGCCAAACAAGCCGGCGAGATCCGTCAAAACAGGAGCTGGAGCGGAGACCCCACCAGCCATCGTCACGGGCACGCGCCCCTGGCCGCTGGCGAGAATGATCTGCCGGATGGATTCCGGGGTCATCGTGGCATCGACCACCACCAAGCGACGCAAACGCGTGTCCGGCGAAGGCGTGGACACGATTTGCAGCGGCGGCACTTCCGCAGCCGAGGTGCCAGCCGCGGGAGCAGCGGTCACCGGCGGCTTGATGCTCTTCGTCGGCTTGATGAAGACCGCAGGGCCTGAAACAGGCGCGGAACCCGGCACCTCCGCCCGTGGCAGAACCGATTGCGGCAACGGCAAAGCCTCCTGCGCCAGCCCAAGGGCGGCGGAGGCGGCAAACACGGCCAGAATGCGGGAAACGAGGGGCATTTTGCGAAACGGGCCGCGTTTTTACCACGCGGCTGGAAAAACGACAATGACAAAAACGGACCCCATACCTGCCATCACGCCCCCTCGCCCGCCTTCGGCTCGCGCACGACGCGATCGACGCTGTGCTTGGTGATGATGTTCCCCTGTGAGTCGCGGTTCTTGATGGCGATGGAGTTGAAGGGGAATTTGATCTGGAGGTTCCGCAGGTAGAGCGCGGGCTTCAGATGCACGACGGCGGTGAAGGCATTGCTCTCCTCCTCGGTCTCGTGGCGGATCAAATAGAGCACGGTGGAGCCGGGCGTGCCTTTGGTGAGGATGTATTCCTTGTCGCGGGTGATGCCGCCGATTCGGAAACGCTTCGCCATGACGTTGCCCTGACGGCCGTCGCGATACACGAGGCTGTAAACGGCCTGATCGTCCTTCTTGAAGAGGCTGATGTAGGGCGGGTTCTTGCCGACGAAGAATTTCTCGCCCGCCTTGGTGACGGTCATCGTGCCTTCCTTGGTGAAGAAGATCACGTCGTCGAGCGGCGAGCATTTGCAGATCGGCTCGCCCTCGCGCTTCAAGCTGGTGCCGGCAAAGCCGTCCTTGGCGTTGAGGTAGAGCGTCTCGTTCTGCATGATGACCTCGGCGGCGGCCACACGCTGGAGCTGGCCGGCGATGACGGTCTTGCGCTCGCGGCCTTTGCCGTAGGTGTCGCGCAGGCGCTCGAAGTGCTTGATGGTGAACTTTGTGAGCTGCTTGAGGTTCTTCTGCACGCTCTCGATGTCGTCTTCGATCTTCTTGAGGTATTCGTCGGCCTCGAAGCTGTTGTACTTGGAGATGCGCTTGATTTTGATCTCCGTGAGCTTCGCCACGTCGTCGTCATTCACCTCGCGTTTGAGGGCTCCGAGGAAGGGTTTGAGGCCTTTCCAGATCGCGGCCATCACCGCCTCCCAGGTCTCGCACTCTTCGATTTTGCGGTAGATGCGGTTCTCGATGAAAATCTTCTCCAGCGAACTGAAGTGCCATTTTTCCTCGAGTTCGCCCAATTGGATCTCCAACTCCTGGCGCAGCAAATCCTTCGCATGCTCGGCGCTGGCCTTCAGCAACTCGGTGACGCCCACAAAGCGCGGTTTGTCCTCGAAAATGACCACCGCATTCGGTGAGATGGACACTTCGCAATCCGTGAAGGCATACAGCGCCTGGATGGTCTGGTCCGGATCGGCTCCGGCGGGCAATTGGATCACCAGCTCGACGTTTTCGGCTGTGTTATCGTCAACGCGGGCGATCTTGATCTTCCCTTTGTCGTTCGCGGCCACGATGCTGTCCTGAATGCCGCCCGTGGTCGTGCCAAACGGGATTTGCGTGATGACGAGCGTGTTCTTTTTCTGCCCCTGCTCGATTTTTGCACGCACTCGCACGCGACCGCCGCGCTGGCCGTCATTGTATTCCGTGGCGTCCATGATGCCGCCCGTCGCAAAGTCCGGCAGCAGCTTGAACTCCTCGCCACGCAGCGCGGCAATGCTCGCATCGCACAACTCGATGAAGTTGTGCGGCAAAATGCGGCAGGACAGGCCCACCGCGATGCCTTCCACGCCCTGCGCCAGCAGCAGCGGGAATTTTACTGGAAGCGTCACCGGCTCCTTGTTGCGGCCGTCGTAGCTCGCGAGCCATTCGGTGACCTTCGGCGAGAAAACGACATCCTGGGCAAACTTCGACAGACGGGCTTCGATGTATCGCGGCGCCGCCGCGTTGTCACCCGTGAGCGTGTTGCCCCAGTTCCCCTGGGTGTCGATGAGCAGCTCCTTTTGGCCGAGCTGCACCAACGCGTCCGCGATGGAGGCATCGCCGTGCGGGTGATACTGCATGCAATGGCCGACGATGTTCGCGACCTTGTTGTAGCGGCCGTCGTCCTTTTCCCACAGCGAGTGCATGATGCGGCGCTGCACCGGCTTCAGGCCGTCGTGGATGTGCGGCACGGCGCGTTCGAGGATCACATAACTGGCGTAATCGAGGAACCAGTCCCCGTAGAGATCGTCCACGGGCTTGTGCTCCACCGGCGCGGCGGAGGGCAGGATCGGAGAATGGGCGTCAGTCGGCTTGGAGGAAGATTTTTTGGCCACAGGCAGGATGCGGAGGGCTGAGGGCTACGAGCAAAGGGTTGGGGAGGCGCTTATTAGGAACTCCGGGGGCTTGGTGCAAACCGAAAATCCAGGGCGGGACGCCCGAGGAGCTCGTGGGATAGGGGCACAACATCGCATTCGGTTCTCGCAAGCCAACAAAACGCCGGGCCATACCGGCGAGACGGCAGGGGATGCACACGAAATTCGAGGGGATGGACACGAAACCGCACGGGAAACCCACGAAACTCCAAGGGATGAACACGAAATTGCTTGGGAAGCTCAGGAAACTCCAGGGGATGAATACGAAACTGCTCAGCAAGCTCACGAAACTCCAAGGGATGAATACGAAACCGCTGGGAGAGCTCACGAAACTCCGGGGGATGAACACGAAACGGCCTAGGAAGCTCACGAAACTCTGCTCCGGACTCACGAAAGGGCATTTTGGCCGCTTTCCGCCTTCCGCATTCGCCTTTCAGTTCGCCCCGGCATTCTCCTCCGGCTTCTCAAAGAACGTGCTCAGGGCCAGTAGGATGGCGGCGCACACGACGCAGGAGTCGGCGACGTTGAAGGAGGGCCAGGGGTTGAAGGGGGGGAAGCCGAAGTCGAAGCGGAGGAAATCGACGACGTAGCCGTCGAAGAAGGTGCCGTTGAAGAGCTTGCCGGTGGCGTGCTCGCGGAAGAGGCGGTCGGTGAGGTTCCCAAAGATGCCGCTGACGAGCAGGGCGACGGCGAGGCGGCTCATCCAGCCGGGGAAGGCCCCTTTGCGATGCAGCACGATGATGAAGGCCAGCGCGGCGAGCGACACGAAGGTGAAGGCGTAGTTCGCATACGCGGTGCCGTTGAACATGCCGAAGGCCACGCCGGTGTTCGCCGCGTGATGCAGCCAGAAGATGCCGGGGATGACCTCCTGCTCGACGCCATAGCCCGCCGGATCGAAGGGCGAGGGAAAGTTCGCGACGATCCAGCTCTTCGTGACCTGGTCGGCGATGAAGAGGGGGAGGGTGAGGAACAGCAGCAGGCGTGGCATGGGGCACGAGTGGTAGCCGCCGCGGCTGGGGAAGCCAGCAAAAGCTCGTGAGGAAAGGCTCAGCCTACTCGCGGATGTGCTCCATCAGTCGGGCGACATACTCCTTCAGACGCTTTTCGACTGTTTTCGGGGCCTTGGCAGGCAGGTCGAGCACGCTGTCCTTTTTCGGGCCGAGACGGGACTTGAGGCGGTCGAGGGCGTTGAGAGCTTCGAGAGCTTCAAAGTAGGGCTTTTGGTCCACATTGGCACTGGCGAGGAGCGTGTCGATATCGCCCAAAGCCTCGGCAGCGGCGATGCGGACGCTGGCGCTCGGGTCCTGCAGCATCGGCTTCAAAGCGGCGGCATCAGCGGAGCCGCGGATGAGATGGCCCATGACGCCCCAGTAACGGACGGCGGCGTTTTCATGCTTGAGCAGCGGCGCGAGCTTTTCGGTGCCCTCGGCGCGATTCGCGGCGAGCTTGGCGGCATCGAGGATGTTGTGGAAAGGCCAGTCTTTGAAGGCATCGGCCAGTGCAGAGCCTTTCGCGACGGCGAGTCGCTCAGCCTCAGGGATGAGGCCAAGGTCACGCGCCTCCAGCAGCCAGGCATCCTGCGCGGCGCGGAGGCGCTCGAGGTCACCGGCGTGCGCCTTGGAATCGACGAGGTTCTTGGTCTCCCACGGGTCGCTTTGCAGGTCGTAGAGCTCTTCGGAGGGCTTGGGCTTCCAGAAGCGGCTTTGCAGTTCATCGACCTTTCCGGCGGTGAAAAGATCACTCCACACCCGGGTGGTAGCCTGCTGGAACATGTAGTTCAAATACTGGCCGTAAGGCAGGTGCGGCATAAGCTGGCGCACATAGACATAGCGACCATCCGTGGTGCTGCGCACGCAGTCGTAGCGCTCGTCCATGCGGCCGCGGAAGCCATGGATGAAGTTGTTTGGCGTGGCGGCGGGATGGCTGCCGCAGATGGCGCGGCCCTGCATGAAGGCGGGCGGCTTCACGCCAGCGATGCTCAGCAGCGTGGGCGCGAGGTCGATGAACTGCACGAGCTCGTCACTGGCGGCACCGGGTGCATACCCCTTCGGCGCGAGATGCTTCCACTTCTCGGGAAAATACATGATGAGGCCAACTTGGAGGCCCGTGTTGTAAGGCCAGCGCTTGAAACGCGGCATGCCAGCGCCGTGGTCGCCATAAAGCATGATGATCGTGTCATCGGCGAGGCCGGCGGCCTCGAGCTCGGCGAGCTTTTTGCCCACGCCGGTGTCCATCGTCGTGATGTTGTCGTAATACTGCGCCCAATCGTGGCGCACCTCGGGCGTGTCCGGCTGGAACGGCGGCACGGGAGCCTTCGCGGGATCGTGGATGAGCGTGTGCGGGCGACGGCGGATCTGGCTCTCGTGGGTGATTTGATCGTTGAAGATGGCAAAGAAGGGCTGGCCGGCGGCGCGGTTTTTCCAGTGCGCCTTGCCACTGCTCTCGTCCCACACGGGATCTTTGCCGTTCACCTCGGCGCGGTCGAAGTTGTAGTCCTCCTTGCTGTTGTTCGTGCAGTAGTAACCGGCCTCACGCAGGATCTGCGCATACATTTTGTGGGCGGCAGGCATGGGAACGAGGCTGCGCATGTGCTCCGCACCATCCGCCGGAGCCCAGCGACCGCTGATGAGGCAGGTGCGTGCCGGTGCGCAGACGGGGGCGTTTGACCACGCACGTTTGAAGCGGATGCCGCGGGCCGCGAGCGCATCGATGTTCGGCGTGACGGCATATTTGTCACCAAAGCAGCCGTAGTTGGGGCCGTTGTCCTCGCTCGTGAGCCAGAGGATGTTCGGCCGGTCAGCGGCGAGGGCGGTTGTGACAAAGAAAAGCGCAGCGAGGAGTCGGATCATGGTGGGGCCGAGAGAACGTGAGGAGCGGGCAGAAGTTGCAGCGCTGCTTGCTCAGCGTGTCATCGCCACCACCGCATTGTGCCCGCCCATGGCGACGCTGAGATTCAGCACGAGGTCGTCTTTGGCGAGCTTCGTGGATGTGGCGGGCACGGTGAAGCCTTTCGCTGGCTCGGTGAGGTTGGGCAGATTCGCGGGGAGAAGGCCGTCGCGCATTGCATGAGCGAGGATGGCCGTTTCGAGAGCGCCGCTGGCACCGAGTGAATGGCCGGTGAAGGGCTTCAGCAGATGCAGCGTGGATTTTTCGGCCTGATCGGCAAAGACAGCCTTCAACGCGGAAGCCTCCGCAGCAGCTTGAGCGGGCGTTCCATTCGCATGCGGACAGATGGCGGCGACGCGTTGAGTCGAAAAAGCCTTCAACGCGGCATCGAGGCATCGCGTGATGCCCTCGCCGGTCGGTTCGGCACCGATGGGGTCGTAGGCATCGGAGGTCGTCCAATAACCCGCGAGCTCGCACCAGGCATCGGAAGGGCGTTTCGAGCCCGTTTCGAGCAAAAGAGCCACTCCGGCCTCCGCAGGGAAGAAGCCGCTCGTTTTTGGCGAGTAGGGATCATTCACGTCATTCGCACTCAGCAGGCCGGATTCGGCAAACGAGGCCAAAAGAGCCTGCGAGAGCGGCAGATCGACGGAGACGACGACGGCGCGTTTTGCCAAACCGTGTCGCAAATGCAGCATGGCCATGCCGAGGGCGTCGAGGCCGGAGGCACAGCCATTCGAGAGCAGATGCGTGGCACCGTGGACGCCCAGCTCGATGCTCACCGCGGCGGCGATCTCGCTGTGGAGGTTGTTGCTCGCAGCGTAGATCTTGCGGCGTTTGCGTCCGGGCCAGGGATCGAGCCATCCAGCGGCATTGCCACGGCTGCTGCCGGCAAACACACACGCCTCCGCGAGGTCGTCACGACTCCATCCGCGGGCCGCGACGGCCCTTTTCGCGACATCGACGGCCAATGCACTAGCCGGGCCGTATCGCTGATGCAGCATGCGTTTGCGATCGGCGATCCAGCCGCCGCGTTTCGATGGCAGGCCGAAGTCAGCGAGCGCCTTCAAGCCGCTCTCCCCTGCCCTGACGCGGCTCATGATCGAATCGAGGTCGTCACCGAGGCAGCACGCGGCCTCGACACCGGAGATGAAGAGGCGTGGAAGGCGTGAGGAAGGAGGCATCGAGCGAGCGGCGAGTGTCACGTTTCCCCGGCCGCTTTCAAGCAGGACGTGACCTTCCGATCAACGCTTGCGATCTTTGGCCCGTGCAGCCGGTTTGCGTCGGCGGGCGAGCAGCAGCGCACGCTCCAGCTCGGCATTCCGCTGGCGGAGCAGCGACAGCGAATCATCGGATTCGGATGCGTCGTCACTTTCGGGCTGTGTTTGCAACGCCTCCATAGAGGGCAGCATCGGCAGGCCGGGCGTGGAGACGGCCCTGGTGGCCGCAGCGAGTTCCTCGATCTCGTCCTGGGTAAAGGTGCGATGGCCGTTCAAGCCCTCGGCTGGACCGTTAGCGAGGAGTTTTTCCAGTTCAATGATGCGGGCCTTCGCCGCGGGAAGCTCCGCGCACATGCGGCGTGCGGCATCGAGCGAGGCCTGAAGCTCAAAAACGCGGCGGTCATGCTGCTCGGTGGCGATGTCGAGTCGGTTCTGGGTGCCAGCGGCACGCACATCCGCCTCGTCGAGACGTTTCGCGGCATCCGCACGGTAGGCATCGAACTGCCGCTGCATCTCGCCACGCCAGGCGTTCGCATCGGAGCGGATATCTAGGATGGTCTTTTGCTGGTCGAGGATCTGCTGCTCGAGCTTTTCAGTCCGCTCGACCATCTTCCGCCTGCCACGCAGAAGCAGCAGGATGCGGACGAAGGCGATCAACAGCAACCCGGCGACGATGCACAGCAGGACAAAGAGGAGTTCCTCGGTCTGCGTGGTCAATTTGATGTCCCAATTCATGATGTGCTTATAGCAGCAAACCGCACGCCATTTCAATGCGCGGCTTGATGCTTCGCTTCTGCGAATTTTCAACGCGTCTGCCACAACACGGCCTGTCACGCCGTATTGACCGCGCCATGACCAACCGCCGCCGCTTCCTCACCCAGTCCGTCGCCGCCTCCACCGGCGTCTTTTACATCGCCAAAACCTCCTGGGCGCAAAAAAGCCCCGGAGACACCATCAACATGGCCGTGATCGGCTTCGGCGGTCGCGGATCAGGCCACATCAGCGGTTACAAAGGCCTCAAAGACGAGGGCGTGAGGCTCGCGGCGCTTTGCGATGTGGACAGCAAGGTGATGAGCAAGCACGTGCAGGCCCTCGACAAGGAGAAGATCAAGGTCACGCAATACACCGACATGCGCCGCGTGTTTGACGACAAGTCCATCGACGCCGTCAGCATCGCTACGCCGAACCACTGGCATGCACTGGCCTCCATCTGGGCCATCCAGGCGGGCAAGGATGTGTATGTGGAGAAGCCCGTCTCGCACTGCGTGTGGGAAGGCCGGCAGATCGTGAAGGCCGCGAGGAAGCACGCGAAGATCGTGCAGACCGGCACGCAGGCCCGCTCCAGCCGCACGGGCCTCGCCGCGGCCGTCAAATTCGTGCAGGATGGCAATCTCGGCAAAGTTCTCCTCTCGCGTGGTCTTTGCTACAAACGCCGAGCCAGCATCGGCAAGGCCGAGGGCGAGCAGCCGGTGCCGGAAAGCGTCGAATACGACCTCTGGTGCGGCCCCGGCCCGAAGAAGCCGCTCACCCGCAAGAAGCTGCACTACGACTGGCACTGGACCTGGGACTACGGCAATGGCGACCTCGGCAACCAGGGCATCCACCAGATGGACATCGCACGCTGGTTCCTCGGCGAGATGGAGCTCTCCCCCTCCGTGTGGAGCGTGGGCGGTCGCCTCGGCTATGAAGACGATGGCGAGACAGCAAACACGCAGATCATTTACCACGGCTACGAAAAGGCCCCGCTCATCTTTGAAGTCCGCGGTTTGCCCTCCTCGAAGGACAGCAAGGACATGGACAAATACAAAGGCGCAGGCGTGGGAGTCATCGTCGAGTGCGAGGGCGGCAGCGTCGTGGTGAGCAGCTACAGCGCCGCGGTGGCGCTCGACAAGGACGGCAAGGAGATCAAGAAATTCTCCGGCTCGGAGGACCACTTCAAAAACTTCATCAACGCCTGCCGCAGCCGTCGTGTGGATGATCTGCATGCCGACATCCTCGAAGGCCATCTCTCCAGCGCCCTCTGCCACACCGGGAACATCAGCCACCGTCTCGGGCAGACGCAGAATCCCGACGCGATTCTCGAAACGATCAAAGGTGACAGGTTTGCAGCGGAGACCTTTGAGCGCATGAAGGAGCATCTGGCGAAGAACGAGGTCGATCTGGCCAAGGACAAGCTCACCCTCGGCCCCGTTTTGAAGATGGATGGCAAAGCGGAGCGCTTCATCGACCACGATGCCGCCAACGGCATGCTGAAGGACAAGTATCGCGAGCCCTTCGTGGTGCCGGAAATCGTCTGAGCGAGGGGCTCAGATCGTCATCGAGGAATAACCACCGTCCACGACCATCTCGTGGCCGGTGATGAAGGAGCCGCCCGAAGCGGCCAGCAGCAGCGCCGCGCCGACGAGCTCCTTCGCCTCGCCAAAGCGGTTCATCGGCGTGTGGCCCATGATCTTCGACACGCGGTCCGGCGTGAGCACCTTCTTGTTTTGCTCGGCCGGGAAGAAGCCGGGCACCAGCGTGTTCACGCGGATGCCGAGCGGCGCCCACTCACGGGCGAGATTCTTGCTCAAGTTATGTACCGCGCCTTTCGACATCGAATAGGTGAAAACGCGGCTCAGCGGGATGAGGCCGGACATGGAGCCGAGATTGATGATCGAGGCAGGCACCTTGTTTTCCACGAAATGCTTTCCAAACACCTGGCAGGCGAGGAAGACGGCCTTCGTGTTGATGTTCATGATCCGGTCATACTCCTCCTCCGGGATGTCGAGGAAGGGCGTGGGCGAGTTCACGCCCGCTCCATTGACGAGAATCTGGCAGCCACCGCTGCGCTCGAGCACCTGATCGAGCAAAATCTGCAAATCAGCCTTCCGTCCGGCATCCGCGGGCACGAAGTAAGCCTTTCCACCGGCCGCGTGGATGTTTTCCAGACGCTTTTCTGCCTTCGCGGCATCACGGCCGACGAGCACGACCTCGGCTCCCGCCATCGCATAGCCTTCCGCGATCGCGCCGCAGAGCTCGCCGGTGCCGCCGATGATGACAGCAGTTTGATTTTGCAGGGAGAAAAGTTCGAAGATAGAGGACATGGCCGCGCATGTATGGCGTGACCACCGCGGCCCGCAAGCGGCTCTCCCGCCAGATTGAAGAATTCCCGGAATACGCAAAAAGAACCCACCTCCCACGTTTGTTGCCACCGCATATGAAAGCCCTTTTTCCCGCCGCGCTCGCCCTTATTGTCCTCAGCGTCCTCCACGCCGAGGATAAACCCAAAACCGACCCCAAAACCGCCACCGCCCCCGTGATCATCAAAACCGAAGACGAATGGAAAAAGATCCTCACCGAGGACCAGTTCAAGGTCACCCGCCAGCAGGGCACGGAGCGGCCCTTCGGTGACATCTACAAGGAATTCGAAAAGCAGGGCGAGGGCACCTACTTCTGCATCTGCTGCGGCGCGGAGCTTTTCACCTCCACGGAGAAATTTCACTCCGGCTGCGGCTGGCCCTCCTTCTACGACAGCTCGAAAGCCAAGAACGTGCTCGAACGCGTGGACAACAGCCACGGCATGCGCCGCGTGGAAACCGTGTGCAAACGCTGCGGTGCCCACCTGGGCCATGTTTTCGAAGGTGAAGGCTTCAAGACGCCCACCGACCGCCGTTTCTGCATCAATGGCGTCGCCTTGAAATTCGTCGCCAAAGGCGGCCAGGCTCCCAAGCTGCTCGAACCCGAGTCCGCCGAAGTGCAGAAGAAAAAGGACGAAGTCGCCAAAGAAGGCGGCGAGGCTCCAAAGAAGTAATCCGCGGCCTCAGCGGATGAAATAACTCAGATTCTCCAGCTCCACGGCGAGATCGACGCTGTTCACAACGACGTTTTCCGGCGTCTCGAGCACGGTGGGGGAGAAATTCAGGATGGCTTGGATGCCGTGAGCGACGAGTTCGTTGCACACGGCCTGGGCGTTCATCGACGGGACGGCGAGGATGGCCATCTTCACGTTGTTTTTCTCGATGTAATCGGCCAAGCCGGTCATCGGCAGCACCGGCACGGAGAAATTCCCGGCAGACTTTGGCAGCAAATCGAAGGCCGCCGTGATCTCAAAGCCCTCCTTGCGGAAGCCGCTGTAGCGCAGCAACGCGGAGCCGAGGTTCCCCACGCCCACGAGGATCACCGGCTGGAGACGGTTCTGCCCCAGCACATCGGCGATCATCTGGCGCAGCGAGTCCACATTGTAGCCCAGCCCGCGAGTGCCGAGTTGGCCGAAATAGGTCAGATCCTTGCGAAGCTGCGTCGATTTCACGCCCGCCGCCTTCGCCAAAGCCGCCGAGGACACCGTGTCCACGCGATTGTCCCGCAGCTTCTGCAAGCAGCGCAGGTAGATGGAAAGACGGTAGATGGCCTTCCGAGGGGGGGATGGGACTTTGGAGGCAGACACGAGCCGTGAGTCTTCCACAGCCGGGGACGCTTTGTCAAACCTCGCCATTGCCCCGCCCCGCATCGGCGCTACGTCTTGGCCCAACTCATGTTTGTCGATCAGATCAAAGTTTATGCCCGCGCCGGCAAAGGTGGCGACGGGTCCGTGCATTTCCACCGTGGCAAGTTCCGTCCCAAGGGCGGACCCGACGGAGGCGATGGTGGAGCCGGTGGTGATGTCATCCTCGAAGTCGATCCGAGCACGGACAGCCTGCGCAATTATGTCTTCAACGGCCGCCTCCTCGCCGAGGACGGTCAAAAAGGCATGGGCCGCCAATGCACCGGCCGCAGCGCCGAGGATAAAGTCTATAAAGTGCCGCCTGGCACGCTCGTGAGCCGCATCATCGAGGAAGAAGATCCTGAAACTGGCGAGCTGAACCTGCGCTTTGAGCCGGTGGCCGATCTCACCGAGGTCGGCGCACGCTTTGTGCTCTGCAAAGGCGGCAAAGGCGGTAAAGGCAACATTCATTTCAAAACGAGCACGCATCAGGCCCCGCGTGAGTTCACCCCCGGCACACCGGGCGAGGAAGGCCGCTTCCACTTTGAGCTGCGCAGCATCGCCGAGGCCGGCTTGGTGGGCTTTCCAAATGCGGGCAAGTCCACGCTGCTATCCAAACTGAGCGCCGCGAAGCCAAAGATCGCGAATTATCCATTCACCACGCTCCAGCCGATGGTCGGCGTGATCGAATTCGGCCCCTTCCGCCGCGGAACGTTGGCGGACATTCCTGGCCTCATCGAGGGGGCGCATCAAAACATCGGCCTCGGCCATGATTTCCTGCGCCACATCATGCGCTGCCGCGTGCTGCTATTCGTCGTCGATACCGCAGGCACCGAAGGTCGCGATCCCGTGGCCGACTTGGAAACCGTCCGCGCCGAGGTGTCGCTCTACTCAAAGGAACTCTCGAAGCGTCCGTGGTGCATCATCGCAAATAAATGCGATCTCCCGGAAGCCGAGCCACACCTCGCCAATCTCAAAGACCGCTTCAAACGCGTCAAAATCCATCCCGTCTCCGCGCAAACCGGCCAGGGCCTCGACAAGCTCCGCGCCTGGCTCGATGACAAAATCGGCTACGATGTGACGAAGTAGGCCGGATCAGCCTTGCAGAGGTCTTCAAGCTGCGAGCGCCATGGCTGAATGAGGCGTGCTTATCTCCATCTGCATGAGGGAGGTCACTGGTTGCGGCTGAGGCGCTCTCGCCGCAGCCTCCCAGGTCACCTCCACGTCGGCGGCCATGATGGCGAGCTCGCCTCCGATTCTCCAAAGCTGACCCTGCACGGCATTTTCGAGCTGTGAAAAGAGCATGCGTGGCTGCCCGGTCATGTCCGTGGAACCCATCAACGTGGTTGCCAGCGGGCGTTGTGCCTCATCCAGCGGATCGAGCGTGCTTTGCAAGGCGGGCATCACCGTCGCGACCAGGCGGGAGATTTTCGTCTCGATGATCTGGATTTGAGGAAGGATCTCGCGATTGCCCTGCGCCTCATACACCTCGGTGAGGATGGCTGCTGCCCGCTCATAGGGGGTGACCTCGTCCATGCGATCACTCACCTGCGACAGCACGCGCTGAGCATTCACCAATCCGCACACCCGCTGCCGCCAGGCATCCGGCACGCCCGCCTCATGGCTGTAACGCCAGGCCAAAGCCGCCGCCAAACGGGTGGCCGCCGGCATCTTGTGAGTGCGCATCTCCGCGTGCAGCGTGCGACGCTCCGCCAGCGTCTGCTCCAGCCCTTGTCGGGCATGCACTGGCGAGATCATGTTCAGCTCGAAGCACGCCAGACGCTCCAACGCATAGCCCGCGTCCAAGAGACAGATGCCAGCCGCCTGCTGCACCGCTTTTTCCTTCACCAGGCCATTTCTCGCCACACGCTGCTCGTAGCCTGCTTTGGCATTTTGGGCGGCGTGACAAGCCTCCTGCCAGTGCTCCGCGGCCGCCGCAGGCAGCGGAGGCATTTGCAATCCATCCACGTTCGCGCCGAAGAAGCGTTGCAGGGCAAGTTTGCGTTTGTCGTCCGCTTGCAGGGACTGACGAGCGCCCTCGACCGCCAGCAATTGCACACCATCCAGATCGATCCCCAGCTCGGCCTCATACCAATAGACCGAAACCATCCGGCACAAATTATCGAAGTCCTCAAACAACTCGCTCGCCGGTGCTTCCCAGGCAAACACACCCGGAGTCTGCCTCTTCTTCGCCGAGAGGATGCGCTCCCGGTCATTCGGATGCGTGGCATACCATGGCGCCGGCTCATCACGGCTGAGGTCCTGCAGCTTGTTCAGCAGCGGCGCGGGCATCTTTGCCTCCACATGGCGCAGCATCAGCGGCAGATTATCCGGCAGTTCCCGCTGGCGATGGAGACGCTCCGCATCCGCCAGCACCTTCTCGTGCGCCGCGCTGAGCACACGCAGCCTCATCGCCGTGCGGGCAAACTCCTCGCTCCCCGCCACCTCGGCCTCATACGCATCGGCATCATGCTCCATCTGGCGTGACATGTAGCCGCTGAGAGCCGAGCTGATCATCATCAAACCACGCAGCACGAGCCGGCTCGTCCCCACCATGGCCTGCGTCAGTTTTCCCACCAGCCCCACACGCCAGTCATCATCGTCGGTGAACGATTGCAGGTAATCATCGAAGCCATCCCGCACATACACCGCATCGGCGAACCAGCCGTGGATGCATCTCACCGCATAGTTTGCCCGCATCCCTGCACCTTGCGCGAAATGACCCAGCTCATGTGCCAGCACGCCGGTGAACTGCCGGGCGGTCATTCCTGCTGCCAGCGGCATCCCGATCCTCAGCACCAGATCATTGCCAAAGCAGCTCAACAACCCGCGGCGAAAGCTTGCCGAGGCATTCACATCCGCATCCACATGCACCTCACGCGGCATCGGTGCACCGGTCAGTTCACAAATCCTCTCGATCAACGCAAACAACGCCGGCTGGCCACGCGCATCCAGAGTTAATAGGTGCGGCTTTCTGCTGGCCGGGGCAAAAAGCGGCTTCACCAGGCACACCACCACCGCGCCAATCATCGCGGCGACCATGAGATACATCCCCCAAGGCCACACCATCAGCCTTCCGCTTGTTTGATCCGTCCAGCTCAGATGCTCCACCAGATGCCATTTGAGCACCAGCAGCACGCCGCCGACCATCATCAGGTAGATCAACGGCAGCACCAGCATGGCCATCAGCACCAGCAGCACCCCGGCACGATAGCCGAGCGAGACCCGCGGGCGCTGAATGCCTCCAGTGAATGCAGCCAGCACACGCTCGACTCGCTGCCCTGAGGATGGGACGGCACGCTGCATGTGCAGGTACTCACGGGTGAGCCATTCACCGCGTCAAATTGAAGCTTCTCTCATGTTCAAGACGCAACCCTCGCAACAATGACATCTCACTGTCGCCGCATGATGCCTCACTTCTCCGCTGCCACCGGCGTGTAGGAGGCGGCGAGATCGACTTTGAAGCGCCAGTTGATGATCTCGGCCTGCGGGGCGTCCTGGCGTTGGTAGGTCAATGAGGCCACGACCTCTTCGCGGCGGATGCGATAGGGAAACTGGTAGCGCACGGTTTTCGAGGCTTCGTCGTAAAGCGCTGGCACGGTGCCGAGGCCGCCGATGCGGAGCTTCACGCTCTCGGGAAGCACAGCACCGGCGTTGGAGAGGTTCGCCTCAATGAGCGGGCGACGGTCGGTGATGGTGGCGTCGGGCTTCGGGGTGAGTTCGACGATCAATTTGCCGCTCTCGTCCTTCGCATCGGCGAGGACAAACTTGTTCGAGGCGACATCGCCACGGCCGCGGAAGCTGGTGGCGAGCTTGAAGTTCGTGTCGCTGTCCCCGTGGATGATGTAGCGGCCGAGTTTTCCGTTCGGTGTCTCCCAGCCGACCTTCTGGCCGTTCACCGTGACGAGGCTTTCGTAGCCAATTTGAAGGCCGGTCTCCATGATGGCATCGTCAAAGACGCCGTAAGGATAGGCAAAGGAGGGAATCTTTACCTTGAGGTTCTGCTCCAGGAACTCACGCGAGTCCTTCAGCTCGGAGAGAATCCACTGCTGATACTCGGCGTCGGTCATTTTGGCCTTCGGCTTCTTTTTGAGGCTCTCATGCGAGACGCTGTGGCTGCCGATCTCGCAGCCGTGCTGCATCATCTCCTTGATTTGAGCCCAGCTCATCGAGCGGCCGCCGATGTTCACATACTTCTTGTAAAGATAGACCGTGAACGGGAAGCCAAACTCCTTCAGCACCGGATACGCGTAGGTGTACACGCCTTCCCAACCATCGTCGAAGGTGATCACGATGGCCTCCTGCGGGATGTTTTTCTCACCACGCTTCCACGCCATCACATCAGCCAGCGGGATGACGGGGATCTGCGAGTCTTTGATGGCCTGCATCTGCTCGCGGAACTTCGAGCCCGCGATGAGCATCGGGCTGCCGCCGCGGTCACGCACGTCGTGGTAACCGAGGATCGACACGGTGGCGGACTTGTTCAGTTCAAAGGCGGGTGCGGCAGGAATCACCGGTTCCGGCGCGGCGGCTTCGAGCATGGCGGAATCCTTGAGCTTCTTCTCGATGAGCTCCTGCTCGGGCGTGAGCTGCGGCTCGGCCGGCTTGGGCGCGGGCTTCGGCGGCAGGGCGCCGCTTTTCTCCGCGAGACGCTCCAGCTTGTCCTGGATGCGCTTGCACGAGGGCATCGCCGCGAGGGACAGCAGGGCAAAGATCGAAAGCGTGAGGCGGTGCATGCGAGAGGGGAAAAAGCTACGAGGCCGGTTTGGCCGGCGTGATGAAAAGGTGGCGCAAGATGAGGCTGGAACTCGATTTGTCACCCGCCGTGATGCGCAGATCACGGGCGCGGAGGTCGCCGGGCAAGGTGACGCGGCCCAGGCGCAGCACGCGGTAGGTTTCCGCATCCTTGGTGACCTTTTCCACCGGCAGCTCGGCCTCGATCTGCTGACCGGCGAGGTCCACCACGAGCTTCAGCGGCGCGGAGAGCACCGGGCAGGCATACTCGAGGTGCAGCTCGTAACTGCCCGCGGCCATGAATTCCACGCGCCACTCCATCTCGCCGATCTTCGCGGTCGGTTCGACGGACACGCTGCCCTTTGAAAGCGCGGGCGAGAGGGCGATGACGGCCTGCGCGGCTTCCTTCGGCTTCGGCGGTGCCTCCGGCATGGGCATCGGCATCGCGCCACCGGCGGTTGGCTGCGCACGAGCCGTGGCGAGGTCGATCACGCCGCCGCGTTTCAGCAGCTCCTGCACGCGGGCGATCTCGGCGAGGTAGGGTGCCTTGTCGGTGGCACTCGCCGCGGCTTTTTGCAGCCCGATCAGATACTGGCTGATGAGCGGGATGTGTCGTGTGCTGAGCTCCCGCTGATAAATGGCCTCCATCTGCTCCAGCGTGGCGGGCGCAGTCGTCTGCGCCTGCGAGGAGGCGATGGCAAAAAGTACGATGAAGCAGGCACGGATCATTTCTTCGAAGGATGTTCGTGGCTCAGCGCCCAGGCGCCGGAGGGCGGCACGCGGGTCTTCGCGGCCTGCTCGCGGGCGAAGAGGGATTTCAGCAAGGTGTTCTCGCCCATGCCGCTCTTGTTTCCGGGTGGCACATACAGCGCGGCGAGGCCTTGATCGATCAGTACATTTTGATACAGGCCGACTTCCGGCAAAAAGACCAGCGCCTCCAGATAGTCGGTGCCTTCACGGGGAGGTTTGGCCACGAGCCGGAGCTTTTTGCCACGCAGATAGCCGGCGGTGAATTCCTGCGCGGCTCGTCCCACGGCCAGCGCATCCTCCGTGTCGATGCGAAACCTCGTCGCGACGGAGCTGAGCGATTTGTCATCGCTCTTCACGGGCGGACACACGACCCACAGCAGGCGCACCTTTCGCTCTCGGCCTTCGTGCAGCACGTTGAAGCGGTCACCCGTCTCGGGCTCACCGTCGGCAAGTGTGGCTTCGATGACCTCATCGAAACCATCCAGATGCCCGGTGGCATCCGCGAGCGAGCGTGGTGGCGAAAACCGCGGCTTCTCGTCCTTTTTCTCCGCCAGACGCTCCAGACGCTTCAACTCGGTCTTCACCTCGTTTTGATTCTTTGAGGCGATTTGCTCCAATTCAGTCCGATAAGCGTCCAAGACAGCTTTTTGAGCTTCCGCGAGTTCACTGGCCAAAGTCGAGCGAAGGGCCTCCAGCGCCGCTTTCGCATCCACGGGCTCTGTTTGAGCCAGCGGAGCGGCTTCCGTGACCGGGACGAGTTTCAGGCCGCGCAGCCTCAGGATGTTTGCGGGATAACCACTCGCGGCTACGAGGCGCAGCGTGAGGGGCGTGCGTGTGAAGGTCATCTCCGCACTTTGCACCTTCGCGAAGGTCGTCTCGTCGGCGCTGCGTGCGATCTCGACGCTGACGCGATTGTTTGAGGCGCTCGCGAGGCCGGTCACCTCGCCAAACTCGAACACCGCCTTCTCCTGCGGCTGCAATTTCGCCGAAGCAAAGGCCACCGGGGCATCCGTCATGTTCGCCTCGAACTCCAGGCGATACTTTCCCGGCGTGAGACGAAACAGCGACCACTCCACGCCGCTGCCGCTCGAACGAAAATTGCCCAGTGACTCGCCCGAGGCCTGCGCCGAACCCATCAGCCGCGTGCCAACCAGCGAAAGCGCCACCGCGTTCGTGCTTTCCACCCCTTGGTAGATCGCCTCAAGCTGCTGGCGACGCTGCTGAAACTGCTTCGCCTGCTCATAATCCCCCGCCGCCGCCAGCGCCGTCTCGCGAGCCGCGAGAGCCAGCACATACTGCTCGGTGACTTTTTGCGAATCGGTCAGCGCCTTGCTCAACAACGCCTGCCGTGCCTCGACTAGATCCGCTGGCTCCTGCGCGGTAAGGCTGGTGGCAAAGAGCAAGGCGAAGAAAATCTCACGCAAAGGCGCAAAGGCGCAAAGTCCTGAAAGCCTCTGGGAACCTTTGCGAACGTTGCCCTTTGCGTGAGACATCTCTGCGGATTTCACGTCCGAAGCAGGGGAGTCAAAACTGGAGAGCAGCAAACGCATGAGAAAGGGATTCAACGGGAAGCCGGCACCAGGGTGACGCCGAGGAGCTGCATGAGGTTGTCTTTGAAAACGGTGGTCGCGGTGAGAGTGAGCGTTCTTGAGCCTTCGCTGAGCTTCAGCGTGCCGAGGTTTCGATCCTCCGGACCTTTGAGCGTGGTCTCGATGGGACCCGTGAGCGTGAAGCGGGATTCCTTGGCCGTGAGGCTACCACCTTCCAGCGGACCGCAGCGATAGCGCAGCACGACTTCGTAACCGCCGGGCGGCAGCGCCGGCAGCTTCCACTCCGCCGAGGCACCGGGTCGCGTCCAGCCGGTGATGGCACCGCCCTCGCGTTTCACTTCCTTCAGCACGGCTGAATCAATCGAGAGCGTGATCTTGTCGCCCAGCTCCGCGGCCTTCATCGAAACCTCACGCGATTGCAGCAGCAGCAGCTCCTTGTCGAGCCGCTCGATCTCATGCTGGAGCTTCAACCGCTCCTCGCGGGCTCGGATGGCTCCGTCGTAGTCACGAGCCACCGCGAGCTTTTTTTCCAGCGCGGCCAGCTCCGACATCTGCCGCTTCACCGGCCCCAGCGTAGCCGCGATCCACGACCGCTCGAAGTTCAACCGCAGCGCCGCCACCTCCTGCGCACACGCCGTGGCAGCCAGCCCCGCGCCAAGCAGCAGGCAGGCGCCCAGACGGCGCAAAGACACAGCAGTTTCCATTCGATTGAAGAGCGCTGAGCGTAGCGAAAAGCCCCCCTCCGCACAAGGACCAAAGCGGTGTCCTTGTTTTGAGCCAAACGATCACAAGAACCCCCTCCGCCGCGGCGTTTGATGCGCCCGCCAGCCATGAAACGACTCTCGCTCTCCCTCCTCGCCGCCCTTGCTTTCTCCCCGCTGCTGCCCGCCGCGGATCATGTGGTCTATGAACCTGCCGGAAAGGCCGCTGGCAAGCATGTCGTGCTGCTCTCCGGTGATGAGGAATACCGCAGCGAGGAGGCGATGCCGATGCTCGGCAAGCTGCTCAGCCAGCGTCATGGCTTCAAATGCACCGTACTCTTCAGCCTCAATGACAAAGGCGAGATCGATCCCGGTGCCGGCGGCAGTCTAAGCCATCCGGAGGCCCTCGATACCGCGGACGCCATCGTGATGCTGCTACGCTTTCGGCATTGGGATGTGGCTACGAGCGGTAAATTCCAGGCAGCCATCAATCGCGGCGTGCCCATCATCGCCCTGCGCACGAGCACGCATGCCTTCAGCGGCTATCCGAAGGACAGCCCCTTCGCCGTTTGGAACTGGAACAACCCCGATGGCGGCTGGGGCGAAAAAGTGCTCGGTGAGACGTGGGTCAGCCATTGGGGCAAGCACAAGGTCGAGGCTACGAAAGGCATCATCGAGGCCGCGAATGCCTCCCATCCCGTGCTGCGTGGTGTGAGCTCTCTCTTTGGCAATACCGACGTGTATGAAGCCGCCCCGCCCGCTGATGCCGTCATCCTCGCCCGCGGCCAGGTGCTGCAGGGCATGACGGCGGACACACCACCTGCCAGCTACCGCAAGGCCACCGCCGCGAAGGTCGAGCAAGACGTGAACAGCCCCATGATGCCCGTCGCCTGGACCCGCAGCGTAAAAAACGACAAAGGCGGCGAAAACAAGATCCTCTGCACCACGATGGGAGCCGCCACTGACCTCACGGATGAGGGTCTGCGCCGCCTCGTGATCAACGGCGTGTATTGGGGCCTCGGCCTCGAAGTGCCGGAGAAGGCGGATGCCAGCCTCGTCGGCGATTACCAGCCCACGATGTATGGCTTCAAAGGCAACAAGCAGGGCCTGAAGCCGGATGACTTCGTGCTCGCGAAGTGATGCCGCGGCCTTTGCAGCCGTGCAAAGGCTCGCCATCCTCGCCGCCGCATGATTGACTCCCCTTCCCCGCTCCGGCCCGCCGTGTTCTTTGACCGCGATGGCGTGGTCAATGTGTCTCCCGGTGAAGGCTATGTGCTGTGCGAGGAGGATTTTCACCTCAGCCCCGGCATCGTCGAGGCGCTCGCCCTCTGCAAGCAGCGTGGCTTTCAGCTCATCCTCGTCACCAGCCAGCAGGGCGTGGGCAAGGGGCTCATGAGCCAGGCCACGCTCGATGCCATCCACGCCGGCATGCAGCGCACGCTGGCCGCCGCCGATGCTGCTTTCGATGGCATCTACTCCTGCACCCACCTCTCCGGCTCCTGCACCTGCCGCAAACCGAGCCCCGAGATGATCCTGCGGGCGCAAAAGGATCATCAACTCGATCTCACGCAAAGCTGGCTCGTCGGCGATCACGACCGCGACATCCAGATGGCGATCAATGCCGGCGTGCCCTCCACCCTCCGCATCCTCAGCCATCACGAGCCGGGCGTGCAGGCCACGCACACGATCGCCACCACCGCGGATCTCGCCACGGTGCTCGATCGCGTGCTGCCGCGGCACATTGTGTCTTGAAGACGCGATGCCTTTCAGCACTTTCAGCGCCGCCCCCACATGTTTAAAAAGCGCCGCTGGCTCAAGATCCTGCTGCTCGTCGTCCTCGCCGTCGCCGTGCTCGCGTATGCCGCCGCGGAGATGTTTTACAACCTCAACAGCAACCTCGTCTTCGTCGCCGTGCGGCAGGCGGAGAGCATCCCGCTGAAGATCCGCCTCAAACGCGGTGCCTGGAAAGCCCCGAACGACCTCACGCCCGCCGATCTCGCCGCCGCGCTCATTGAACGACACTCCGAGCCCGGCCTCCGCTGGTCTTCGCTGCATGTGCGGCGTGAGGCAGGCCTCCGCGCCAGCGTGGTGCAGAAGATCTTCGGTGCCCAGGTGCACGTCGTCACCATCTCGCCGGAGCGTTTCGACTTCATGACGACCTTTCGCCCGCAGTTTGCCGTCACCACGGCCCGCGAGCGCATGGACTCGGAAAACCTGTGGTTCTCCATCACCGCCAATTTCCGCTACCCGAGCGGCAAACCGATGGGTTGGGTCTATCACGACGGCTTGCGGCACAACAGCCCGTTTGGCGACTGGAGCGGCTGCTTCTTCGTGAAAGGCGGAAAGCCCTTCTTCGGCCCCAAATCGCTCGAAGTGGAGAATCCCGGCCCCATTCAGGAAGGCTCGCAGGTCTATCCTGCCGTGATGAAGAACCATACCATCTTCCCTTACGTCGAGCTGAAGCCCGATGAGTTCTTCGACGGCTCCAAAATCACCTACCGCGCCCTCGGCGGCATGCGGCGGGATGGCACCATCGTCTTCGTGCTCAGCGGCGATGGCGGCGTGATGAACGTGGCCGAGGTCTCCGAAATCGCCCGCAAGCTCGATGTGCAGCACGCCACGCTCCTCGATGGCGGCCGCGCCCTGCAATACTCCATCCGCACCGCCGACGGCCCTTGGCACTTCACCGCCTTCAACACCCTCCTCCCCGTCGAACGCAAGCCCCTCGAACGCCAGCTTTCCCCCGTTTACATCGGCGTCCGCCGTAAGGCACCGCCGGTGGTCGGTCTGGCACGTTGAGATTCTCAGTGTCCGATCACCTGCTTCAACGCCGCCATCAGATCGAGCCGCCGAAAGCTGAGTCCGCTTTTTTCGTCCTTCACCTCCACGCCGGTCGTTTGGAAGATGTTCATCATCGCGCTCGCAAGGTCTGGGCCGTGCGGTTTCCAGTCGTAGCCGGATTTCTCGATCGCCTCGCGTAGAATCATCGCCGAGCCGCACAGGATGGCGTTTGCGCTGCTGGTGGCGAGTGCAGGCACGAGAAGATCGATTTTGGCGCTGCGGTCGAGCGTGACGACATCCTTCCCCGGCTTCACCGCGCCGATGGCGAAGCAATTTGGCTGGCTCGCGGGCCACGAGATGCCTTTGGTGAAGTTGTGATTGCCCGCCGGCGCGCTGACCCAGATGCCGAGTTCACGGAGTTTCGCGAGTTTGGCGTCGATTTCGGTCGGCACCGGCTCCGCGTGCTCCTGATCATCCACGGGCGCAAGATTCACCGTGGTGATGCGATGCTCCGCATGATGATCAATGACCCATTGCAGCGCTTTGGCCAGCGACACGCTGTCCGCGATCTTGCAGTGGCAGCATTCGAGACTGCGCACGATGGCGAGCTGGTTGTTGTAGGCCACGCCACGCTTCCCGCCGTGATTCACCGACGACGGAATGCCAATGGTGGAGCCGTGGTAGCCCTTCCCCTCGTGTTTGGGATCGTTGTCGCCATCCACCGCATCGTAAGTGACCTTCACCTTGTCTCCCTGCCATTCCGGCCGCGACATCGTGCAGCCATCATCGAGCAACGCGAGCGTCTGACCTTTTCCAAAGCTCAAAACCTCCGCGTAAGCCTTCCAAGCCGCCATGACGCCCGCATGCTCGAACTCGGCCGGCTGCGCAGGTTCTTGAGCAGGAGCCGCGAGGGCGGCGATGAGGAAGAGGAGTGGTTTCATGATGCTAGAACGGGAGTCGAGAATCTCTCTTGTTCTTCCCCTCTGCTTTCTGGTAGTTTTGCTGCGAGTGAAGCTTAACCAAACCATTCTGATCCTATTTGCCGCCCTGACAGGCAATGCGCAGGCGGGTATGATCGCCCCGCGGCTAACGGATGTGGCAGGAGCGAGGCTGGACTCGATCTCATTCTTTCTCGCCATCTATGTGGTGTGCGCGTTGATGTTCCGCTGGGTGTGGAATGTGCTGGCACGGGATTTTTCCTGGATGCCACGGCTGACGTTCAAGAAATCGCTCGCTGTGCTCGTGGTGGCGGGGCTGTTCATGTATTTCATCCTCACGATGATCTCGGGTGCCCGTGAACTGCTCACACCGGGTGCTTGGGACCGAAATGGATACGGCTACAACCTCACGACACCCGAGGACAAAACGAAATCCATGCTCGAAGCCGCCCGGATGAGCGCGATGGCCCGCCTGCGCGATGCTCTGAGGGATTACGCGGCCAAACACGATGGCAAACTGCCTCCTCATCTCTTCGCGCCGGACTTCGACACCTCTCTTTGGAAGGGCATCGACCCGTCGGGCACATGGCTGGCCTACATGCCAGGCCGCACCTTCACTCCTCCTGCCCGGCTGATCGCTTTTGAACCAGCTTCTTATGGAGCCAAACGCTGGGTGCTCCTAAGTGAAACCAGCCTGCTTCTCATGGACTCAACCGAACTCGATCAACGCGTGCGAAAGGAGTTCCTGCCGTGAGTGATCCTGTCATGGATGACATCATCGCCCGGCACGCGCCGCCACGTTTTCGCTGGTTGAAGATCATCGGCCGGACAGTCGTGATCACGCTGGTGCTGCTCATCGTGCTCGCAGGCGCAATCGAGCTTCTGGAGCCTCCGTTTCGACTGCTCTTTGGCTGGCTCTTCCATCTTCGGAATGTGCTCCCGGCGCTCTCGTGGAGCCTGGAACCCATCTTGTGCTCCATCGGAGCACTGCTCCTCGGCGTGACAGGTCTTCATTTCCTGATGCCCAAGCTGACCGGCAAACCATGGCCGATGCGCTGGTCGGTGGCCTGGTGCGGCTTGCTCACCCTGCTTTTTGCCACCAGCATCGCCGCGGTGGGCATCGTTCACCAAACGGGCTGGTTGTTTCGAGCGCCTTGGTTTGAAGACATGAGCCGGTCGTTTGCCATGAGCTCTATTAGCAATGCCAGGCAAGTTGTGATGGCCTGCAAGCTTCATGCAGACAAAAACAACGGAAGGTGGCCTGATTCACTGGAGGCACTGATGCAGTCTGGCGTGGTTGGCACTGAAAAAGTCTTTTTCAGTCAGGTGACTCGAAAGGAGCCGTCTGCACCTTGGATTTACCTTGGGGCTGGAGTCTCGGAAACGGATGATTCCTCTACTGTTGTTCTGATTTCATCTCAGACGAGCCCAGAAGCACCCATGGTCGTGGCAAGGCTCGATGGCTCCGCTGAATACATCGCCAAAACGAGCGAGCTTCAGAAGATTCTCGACCAACTCCATCGACGCCCTGCTCCGGAACAAGGACAAACCCAGCCGTAATGATGCGATGGCAGCGCCGCAGCCGCGCCAGCGTCCTGGAGTGCGCCGGACCTCCGGCGCTTTCGAGTGCTGCCAAGCCTGCGGAAAGCTCCAGAGGGCTGGAGCACTCCAAAACGCTGCCGCGAGCCTCCACCCGCCATTCACGGTACAAGTCTTGTGATGGCGCTCACCGAGCCGTCAAAAAAGCCAGCAGGTCGCGCAGTTCCTCGTTGGTGAGTGTCATCACCAAACCGGGAGGCATCAGGGAGGTGCGGAGTTCGGTGCGTTTCACGATGTCGGCTTCGGGGAAGGATTTTTCTTTGCCGGTGAGGTCGCGGAAGACTTCGGTGCTGGAGGAGCGGAGCAGGATGCCGGTGAAGGTGGTGCCGTCTTTGAGCTCGACGACGGAGGGATAAAACTGCGGCGCGACCTCGCGGTGCGGTTCGAGGATGGAGCGCAGAATGGCAGCGCGGTCGCCTTGTTGGGCGATGAGGGTCAAATCGGGGCCGACGACGTTGCCTCGACCGCTGTGGCGATGACAGGAGGAGCAGAGGGCGACCTTGCTGTTGAAGAAGATGCGGCGGCCGGTTTCGGCATCGCCTTGGCCTTCGAGGAGTTTGAGCCACGCGGCGGTATCATCGAAGGCAGGGCGGTTGGTGGTGATGGAGCGTGGCAGAGCACGCTGCGCTTCTTCACGGATAATGGCATTATCGCTTTGGGCGAGCTTTTGCAGAACAGCGGTATCATCGATGCCAAGAATAGCCTCCACACGCAATCGCGGCGCAGTCGATGCATCGTCAGCAAGGTCAATCAGGTCAGCCTGCTCCCGGCGTGCCACCAGCGTGCGCACCACCTCCAGCTTGAGCACTTCATCGTCTTGCGCGAGCAATCCCCGCAGCAGATCGAGCGTGAGCGCTTTGTGCGTCGGCGGCGCGAGGCGCAGAGCGTAGCCTTTGAGGCGTGCGGGCGTTTTGGGATCGGTGATGCGCTCGACGAGCACTTCGGGGTTCGTGACGCCAGCACCGGGATCGCCGCGGAGCGTGTTCCAAGTGGCGAGCACGGCTTCGAAGAGTCGGAAGTCGAGCTTGGAGTCGCTGAGCATGGCCTCGACCTGCGGCTGGAATTCTTTGAGCACGGCATCGGCGATCCAGCGCAGGCACTCGAAGCGCATTTCGGCATCGGAATCATCGAAGAAGGCACGCACCCACTTCGCATCTCTCAAATCAGCACGTCGCATCGCGACGAAGGCCCACACGCGATCTTGAGGCGCGAGTGCTTTCACGGCTTCGATGCTCAGTTTGGATCTCGAAAGCGCGGTCAAAGCCGCGTCGGCGAGATATTTGTCACTTCCACGAGCCAGTTTGAGCAATTCGGCCACTTCGGGCACTTCGCGGCCTTCGCGCAGTTTTTTGGCGAGAGCGGCTTCGGGCGTTTCAGGCTGCTTTTCGGCAATCCAGGCCTCTTTTCCGATTTCCAGCTTCCAAAGCCTTCCGCGGCCATGAATCGGGTACGAGCTAAAAACCCAGTCCGTGAGGTAAAACGCCCCATCCGGCCCCTGCGCCATGCAAACAGGCCTGAAAAAGTCGCTCCCACGCACCAGCGGCACCCTTTCGCTCGTGTAGCCCGCGCCTTTTCGCGTGAGCGGAAAGTAGTCGATGCTGTGATCGCTCCAGCTCGGCACCAACACACCACCACCCAGCTCCACCACCGCGCAGGGGCCCTCGCCACTCGGATGCACCATGCCGAGCGTGCCACGCAGCTCGCCATTCCACGCGACAAAGGGATGCACCGGCGCGCTGCCATAGACCCATTGAAAGCCGTAGTCCGCGCCTTCGACAACATTCAGCAAGCGGCAAGGCGGACGACTGCCAGGATCGTTTTCCGCGGCAAAAATCTCTCCATCGGCACGCACGAGGAGTCCAAAGGGATTCCAGAAGCCGCGAGCGATGCGGCGCAGGCCTTTGCCATCGGTGGTGCAGCGGAAGACTCCACCTTCACCGCGACCGCTGACCTTCGCGCCATCGGTGCCGGTGAGCGTCCAGTCTTTGCCAAAGTTTTCGCCGAGCGAGAAGACAAGACCGCCATCGGGATGCCAGGCCATGCCGCTGAGGCCGTTGTGCGGATAATCGGCCACGGTGTCGAGCGTGGCGAGGTTTTCCTCGGTGTCGCCGGTGCCATCGCCATCGCTGTCCTTCACGCGCAGCACGCGATCCCGCTCCGCGAGGTAGATCCAGCCATCGGGGCCGACTTCGACGTGCATGGTGGCATCGGTTTGGTTGTAAAAGACGCGGCGGTTTTTGCCGTCGGCATCGAAAACGAGGATCTCGTCATGCTGTGGGCCTTCGTAACCCTCCGGCCGAAAGTGCGTGTGGCACGCGGCAAGCCAGATGCGGCCTTTTTCATCCACATCAATGCCCGTGGGCGTGACGAGCGCGGGATGCTCGGCGAGCAGCGTCATCTTCACGCCGGGCTTCAGCGTCTCGATCTGCGGCGCGAGGTCGGTGGGGACGACGGGAGCCTTCGGCGGCGGGGCAGATTGGGCGAGAGCGGCGAGCGGGAGGAGGAAGAAGAAACGGCGCATGAGTGCTTCATCAAACGCGGCGAAGAGGCCGGCTCAGACAAATCGGGATCGAAAGAGGGGCGGGCAGGAGTGCCCGCTTCACTTGGAGTTACGCATCCGGATTGAAGCCGCCGGTGAGAGGATCGAGGGCGAATTGAAACTCCTCGTCGGAATCGCTGAGGATGAGTTCGATGGGCTCCATGAGGCAACCGGGGAGGATGCGCACGGTCTGGCCTTCGGTTTCGGTAAAGTCCTTGGCGTAGTAACGATGGATGAGCATCTTCGCGCCATCAGGCAGCTCGACGCTGCGGACGAGGTCGCCGGTCTCGTCGTAGAGGTCGCAGCGGTCTTTTTGGAAGGAGAGGACCTGCTGGCGGCGGAAGGTGGCGGCCCGGCTGACGGCCTCGACACCCAGCGCCTCCATGCCGGAGACGGTTTTCTGCACGGCGCGGTCGTTCATCATGCCGCTGACCATGACCGAGCCCGCGCCGATGAGCAGTGAGGCGATGATGAGCACGACGGCGATCTCGAGGAGCGTGAAGCCGCCGGGATGTTTGCGCTTATGACTGCCACAGCGGTTTGTGAACGGATTTGAGGTCTCACGCAAAGGCGCAAAGGCGCAAAGGTTCCCTGAAATTTTCAGGCCTTTGCGCCTTTGCGCCTTTGCGTGAGATGCATTCAGGCTCGGAGCCTCTTCCAACACGCTGCTTTGGAACACTCCTTCTTCGGAAGGATGAGAAGAACAGCGTGCCCAGAGCTTCATGGCAGATCACCAGTTGCCGATGTCGTCATCAGTGCCGTCCTGGCGGTCGGGGCCGGAGGACCAGACATCGAAGCCGGTGGGATTGTGGCTGCCGGGATAGCGGTAGAAGAACTTCTGGCCCCAGACGTCGTTCAGATCGGCCTCGTTCTTGATCATCTGGGTCCAGCGTTTCATGCCTCCAACATTCTTGTGCAGCGCCATGAGGCCCTGCGAGGAGGTGGGATACTGGCCGGCGAGGGAGCGGTAGGAGGTGAGCTGGCCAGTGAGACTCTGGAGCTTGGCATCGGTGGCCTGGATCTCGGCGCTGGCCTGGAAGCCATTGATGCCGGCGGCGACGACACCGAGCAGCAGGCCGATGATGAGGAGCACGACCATGATTTCGAGCAGCGTGAAGCCACGGGCGACGAGAGACGGACGGAGGGTGTTTTTCATGACGAGGTTGGGATGAAAAGGTTCAGCGTTTGCCGATCTGCTGGAGCGTGGCGAAGACGACGTCGATGACGGCATAGACGATGCTGCCGACGACTACGGCCATGACCACGAGGATGCAAGGCTGGATGAGGGCGGTGGCCCGCTCGACGAGGCGGTTGAACTGGCCGTCGAGACGTGCGGCGGATTTTGTGGCCACCTCGGCGAGGTTTCCGGTTTCCTCTCCTAGGCGGATCATGTCGATGGAGCGCGGCGGCAGGGCTTTGGCCCGCTGAAGCGCGGTGCTGAGGTGCTCTCCCTCCTGCACCATGTGCTCGATGCCCTCGAACTGCTGGCGGATGAAGGGATTGCTGATGGTGCCTTTGAGCAAGTGCAGCGCCTGGGTGATGGCGAGGCCGCTGTGCAGCAGGGAGCCGAGCGTTTCGAGGAACTGCAGCTCATGCCGCGACTTCATCAAATCGCCGATCACAGGCGTGTGATGCATCAGCTTGAACCAGCCGAGCTGCACGGACGGGATCTGGGCGAGGATCACACCGGCCAGCGCGAGGATGCCGATGGCGATGAGCAACAGCCACCACTCGTTGCGCAGGAAGTCGGACAGCTTCATCATGTAGTCGAGCAGGATGGGCGTGGCCTTGCTGCTACCTTTGATGAGCACAGAAAGCTTCGGCAGCAGGTAGGTGATCATCACAATGCCGAGCGTGAGGCCGGTGGCGGCGAGGAAGGCAGGGTAAATCAATGCGCCGAGGAATTTGGAGCGCAGCTCCTCCATCATGCCGAGGTATTTCACCTGCCGGTCGAGGATCTGATCGAGCGAGCCACTGCTCTCACCGGCGGCGATCATGCTGCAAAACAACGGCCCGAAGCTGCTGGAGACCTGCGGCAGCGCCGAGGAGAGCGGAATGCCATCCCGCACGAGCTCACGCAGACGCACGGCGAGGTCCCGCGTGGTGGCATCGCTGCTCTTTTCCATGGCACCAAGGGCCTGATCGATCTGGAAACCGGCGGCGAGGAGATTCGCCAGCTCAATGGTGAAGGCGATGACCTGGGCGTGCTTGAGATGGACCTTGCTGCTATCGCCTCCGCCGGATTTGAGGCGTTGCCAAAGGGCGGCGAAAGGCGCGGCACTATCCTTCGCGGCGGCAGCGGCGGCTTTTTTGCCATCTTTGGGCTTCGCCTTGGCCGCGGGCGCGGTGGAAGCACCGAGCGGCTTCACGGAGCTGGCTCGCAGGCCCATGCGGGCGAGTTTTCGCACCACCTCGCCACGATCCGCCGCGTCGAGGGAACCCTTTTTGGATTCCCCGGAGGCGGAGAGAGCGGTGTAGGCAAAGGCGGGCATGCGCAGCGCACTTTTGCCAGAGGGCGGGCAACTAGAGAAGCGAAAACTTCGTCAGAAGTGCCGCCATCATGCTCCGCGCATCTTCGACACGTCGTAAAGCGAAAGCATCGAGGCGAGGCAGGCATCCCGCTGGCCGCCTTTGAGCATGTCAAAGGTGACGTGCTTGCCTGGCTGGAGGGTGAAATGACCGCTGCGGGTGCGGCGCAGGGCGCTAAGGTGGGCGCCGCAGCCGAGCTTTTGCCCGATGTCATGAGCGTAAGTGCGCACGTAGAAACCTTTGCTGCACACGACACGGAAATCGACCTGCGGCATCTCGACGCGGGTGAGCTCGTAGTTGTAAACGCGGACGAAACGCGGCTCGCGCTCCACTTCCTTGCCCTGGCGGGCGAGCTTGTAGAGCGGCACGCCGTCGATCTTCACGGCGCTGACCATCGGCGGTGTCTGGTAGAAGTCACCACGGAACTGATCAAAGGCGGCGGCGATGTCCTCCTTGGAAAAATCGGGCACAGGCTTCTGCTCCACGATCTCGCCCTCGGCGTCCTGTGTGTTCGTCGTGGCACCGAGCGTCATGGTGCCGGTGTATTCCTTGTCCTCGCTCATGAGGAGGTCCTGGATGCGGGTGGCAGTGCCGACGACGAGAATGAGCATGCCGGTGGCCATCGGATCGAGCGTGCCGCAATGGCCGATCTTCTTCGTGTTGAGGCAACGGCGGGCCACGGCCACCACGTCATGAGAGGTCATGTCCTGGCCTTTATCGACCAGGAGCACGCCGTTAATCGAGTCGTCGGACTTCATCTTCGAGTGCGGAAAGGAATCTGGAGGCGGCTTCTTCAATGGGACCGCGCAAGCGGGCTCCGGCGGCCATGGGGTGCCCGCCGCCGCCGAAGAGCACACACACGTTGGAAACATTGACACGGGCATCCTTGGAGCGGGAGCTGGCGCGGATTTTGCCGTTTTCGAGCTCTTCAAAGATCACGCAGGCCACGACGCTGTCGATGCTGCGCATGGTGTCGATGAGGCCCTCGGTATCGCCGGGCTGCATCTGGATCTCACGCATGAGCTTCTGCGTGAGGTTCCAGCTCGCGATGCGGTCGCCAGCACGGAAGGCCATCTCATTGAGCATGGCACGCTGGAGGTCGATGCGGCGTTTGGGGAAGGATTGATAGCACAGCGTGGCGAGGCGTGCGGTGTCGAGCCCGGCCTCGAGCATCTCCGCGGCGATGCGATGCGTGCGGGCATTCGTGCTGGAGAATTGGAAGCTGCCTGTGTCCGTCGAGATGGCGACGAAGAGATTCTGCCGCACGGCATCGTCGATGGGGAAAGCACCCGCGACGAGCAGGTCATACACGATCTGGCCGGCCGCGGGCGACGTGGTGTCGATGTGCGCGAGATCGCCATAGCCGGGATTCGTGCCGTGGTGATCGATATTCACGAGCTTCGGCGCGGCGGAAAAGGCCTTCACGACACCTTCGCCGATGCGTTCATGCGTGGCGGTATCGAGTGCGATGGCGAGATCGATGTCCAAAACGCCGCAATCGGGCTGGATGACGGTTTCCGTGCCGGGCAGGAAGGTCAGGTTCGATGGCACGACGTCCTCCAAAATCGCCGTGACCTGCTTGCCCATGCTCCGCAAGCTCAACACGAGGCCGAGCAGCGAGCCCACGGCATCCCCATCCGGCCGCACATGGGCGGTGATGGCGATGCGTGATGCCGTGCGGATGGCAGCGGCGATGTCCGTGAGCGGAACGTTCATGGGGCGGATTCGGGGGCGGGCTTCTTGGCGCATCCTGCCCCGCTTGTCGATGAATTCCTGCCATTTCTCCGGCCGCTCAACGTGCCTTTTCGAGCAGTTCCATGACCTTCGCCGTGATTAAATCCTCCACCGCTTCCGTGTAAGGCCCGCGATGGCCGTATTCAAACATGCCGGTGACACCTTCATAGCCGCCTTCCTTCAACACGCGGAGGCTTGGCACATAGCTGAGCAGGTCATTGTTGTAACCGCTGACCCATGTCGTGTTCCATCCCTGCGCCGCTTTGAACTTCAGCGAGTAATCGACCACCGTCTCGCCCGTGAGCGCGATGTAGGTGAGCTCTGGCCCGAAGCGCCACACCTGCACGGGATAGCGCACATGATCCGGCGTGCCGCCCGCGGTCTCGTGCTGGCGGATGAAGTGCTCAAACTCCCGCCGCGGCATGCCAGTGAGGTTCGGAAGGCGTTGCTTCAATTCCTCCAGCGGGATGCCAGGTTGCAACGGCAGCTCCGTCTCGCCCATCGCCACCTTCAAAGGGCCGCTGAGTGATGTCATCGTGCCTGCGAGCACCTGCCGCACGGCCTCGGCGAGGATATGGCCATACATGCCCGCCAGCTCCACGGCCTCCACATCGCGTCCGCGGATGCGTGGCAGCGGATTTGCATCACCACCGCAGTTTTGCACAAACATCGCCACACAGCCGGGAAAGGCTTTTTCGAGCTCGAGCTGCGCAAAACCGGCGTAATCGCCATTGATGCTCAAGCCACCGAGAGCCGTCGTGTGGCATGAGTAACCGAAAACGATGGCTTTGAGGCCATCACCCGCCTTCACCGCGATCACCGGCACGTCTTGATCCACCTGCCCGCCAAACGCACGACTCTCCGGACCACGCGAGCGCCTTCGGTTCACCGCCACACCGGCGAGGCCTTGATCAAAACGAAGCTCCGCGGGTGCGAGCGCCGCGATGGCCGCAACGATGACCTCATCATACTTCGCGTAAACCATCGCCGTGTAGCGATCCTTGGCCGCAGCTTCTTCAGGTGTGAATTCATAATACAGCCACAACACATCCTCGGTGACCGGGCAGGAGTGATTGTGCGAGGTGTTGAGGATCAGCCGCTCACGCGGGATGTGATGCTTCTCCGCCGCGTTCTTCGCGATGATGGCGATCATCTTGTCGCTGAGACCCACCAGATCCGCGGTGACGAGCACGGAGGTGGCGCCGGAGTCATCACGCACTGCCAGCGCCTTCAACCAAATGGCATGATCGACACGTTGTGACATGCGTGTCTTGCCTCCATAACCCGCGAGCGGCACCGATTCGGCCGGTGTGATGTCGGCTTTCGCCGCACCGGCCAGCCACGCGGCATTCGCGGGCATGCAAAAGCACCCGAGCAGCATCGAAAGTCTCACCATCGCATTCATGAGCGAAACCAACGCCGATGCTCCAAAGGCTATTTCTGCGCCAAAGTGCCGCGCTGTTCATTCAGCGCATATCGACAAGATTGACAAAACGCGTGCGCCGCGCGTGAATTGCGGCGCAGCCGAAGTCATCGCTCCTTCCTGAGTGGTGGCACGGGGGACCCAAACTCCCTGAGTCGCAAGACGCAGGGCGGGGCGAAGGAAGGCGGGTAACCGCTGACCAGTCCACTTCCAAGGACCAGCCCGACAGCTAACCTCGCAGGCCGATTTGGAAGGGCGATCCTCTGCCCGGTGCCAGTGCATCGGGACCATGGTTTCCCTGTCAGAACAGAAACCAACACATCCATGAACCTCACCGCTTCCTGCGGCACGGCTCCGTTGAGCCGTCCCGTGGAAATCCGTGCCCGTGCCACCTGCCGCGACTGCGGCTGCGAGATGACACGCGGCTGCCTCCTGCAAAACAACGTCTGGGTCAGTCCCACCCCGATGGACATCACCATCCTGCGCCAGCTCCACGCATGGTGCTTCGGCGTGAAACGCGAAGCCCGCAAAGTCAGCGCCTGGCACTGCCCGCAGTGCCATCGGCTCGATCTCATCACGAAGTAAACGCCCCGTCCCATCTCGTCCGACGGGTCTGACACGTCCGACTCGTCTGACACACCCTTTTCCATCCACCAATCCAATCATCCACCCATCCATCACTCCATTTCTCCATGAACACTCTCTTCCATCTCATGCTCACCTACTGGTGGGCCACGCTCATCCTCTTCTTCTTTCTCATCATCAATGTCTTCGGCGTCGTGCACATCGGCGAACAGCAGGTCGGCCTTGTCATCAAACGCTTTGCCATGCGCAGCCTGCCGCCGGGCGAAATCATCGCGCTGAATGGCGAGGCCGGTTTCCAGGCGGACACGCTGCCGCCGGGACTGCACTTCGGTTATTGGAAATGGCAGTACAGCGTGCAGCGTATGCCCATGGTCATCGTGCCGCAGGGCGAGCTCGCGCTCGTCGTCGCCCGCACGGGCACTGCGATCCCGCCGCAGCGCATCTTGGGCCGTGTGGTGAAGTGCGACCACTTTCAGGATGCCCGCGCCTTCCTCCAAAACGGCGGTGAAAAAGGCCGCCAGCTCGGCGTGCTCACCGCAGGCTCATATCGCATCAATCCGGCGCTGTTTCAGGTGCTCACCACGCGGAACTGCCATGAACACGGCATCTCGCCAGCCTCATTGCGCATCTTGAACATCGAACCGGACAAAGTCGGCATCGTCACCACGCTCGACGGTGCCTGCATCGAGCAGGGCGAGATCGCGGGCCCCATCGTGACGGGTCACAACAACTTCCAGGACGCGCAGGCCTTTCTCAGCGCCGGAGGTCGACGCGGTTTGCAGGAGCAGATTTTGCTCAGCGGCCAGTGGAACCTCAATCCGTGGTTCGCGCATGTCGAGCAGGTGGAGATGGTCGAGATTCCCATCGGCCATGTCGGCGTCGTCATCAGCTACGTCGGGAATTTGCACGAAGACGTCAGCGGTCCCGATTTCAAACACGGCGACCTCGTTGAAGTCGGTCACAAAGGTGTGTGGGTGCGCCCGTTGCTGCCAGGCAAGCATCCGGTGAATACACGCGTCATGCGCGTCGAACTCGTGCCCACCACCAACATCGTGCTCAATTGGGCCAACCGCACCGAGGCGCATCAATTCGACGAAAAGCTCAATTCCATCACCGTGCGCTCACGCGATGGTTTCGCCTTCAATCTCGACGTTTCGCAAATCATCCACATCGGAGCTAATGAAGCGCCGAAAGTCATCTCGCGGGCCGGTTCCGTGCAAAATCTCATCGATCACGCCTTGCAGCCGATTGTCGGCAACTACTTCCGCAACAGCGCCCAGGCCTACACCGTGCTCGATTTCCTCAGCGCTCGCACCGAGCGTCAAAACGAGGCCGCGATGCACATCGCCGCCGCGTTGCGTGAATACGACGTGGAGGCCATCGACACGCTCATTGGCGACATCACGCCGCCCGAGTCGCTCATGAAGACTCAAACCGACCGCAAGATCGCCGAGGAGCATCGCAAGACCTACGAAATGCAGGAAGCCGCCGAAAAGCAGCGCCAGCAGCTCGTTCGCCAGACTTCGCTCGCCGACATCCAGAACCAAGTCGTCAGCGCTGAGGAAGGCGTTCGCATTTCCGAGCTCCACGCCAGCGCCGCCGTCAAAAAGAGCGAGGGCGATGCCACCAGCACGCGTCTCCGCGCCTCCGGTGAAGCCGATGCCATCCGCAGCACTGGCCAGGCCAAAGCCGAAGCCCACTACGCCGGCATTCAAGCCGTCGGCCAGGACACCTACGCCCTCATGCAGCTCTTCCAAATCATCGCCGAGAAGAACCTCCGCGTCGTTCCCGACGTGCTCGTGAACGGCGGTGGTGCCAATGGCGGCCTCGTCGAGGCTTTGATGGCGCTCGTGACGAAGAACACGCGTCAGGCTTCGTTGCCGTCTTGACACAAGGAATGACTCCCAGATAGAACGCTTGCATGTTTTCAAGAGTTCCCCTCATCCGTGGCAGGTGGCTACAGGCCTTCAAGCCTGTGGCCATCAGTGTGATTGCGTTGGGAGCATGGTGGCTTCTTACTCTTCCGTTGAGTGGTGCCGAAACGGTCACCCTGCCGAATGGCGACTACCTCGTCGTTGATCCCGACTACGACCTGCCAGGCTCGCCGCCAGTGCCCGATGTTGGTGCTGTTTACCATCATCAAGCAGGCACCGGTCAGATTTTGGGAATGCTGACAGGCAGCAAGGCAAATGATCAGATCGGCAGCGGTGGCATCACGGTGTTCGGCAATGGTCTTTATGCAGGTTTTCTGGTTCGCAGTCCATTGTGGGACAATGGCGCGGCCACGGATGCGGGTGCAGTGTCGATGGGGGTTCCGGCGCAATTTGGTCCGTTCGGCGGAGTGGTTTCTGCGGCCAACTCGCTGGTCGGCTCCACAGCAGGCGACCAGATCGGCAGCGGCGGCATCACGGTGTTCGGCAGTGATTCCTTTTCAGGGTTTGTGGTGAGTAGCCCGTTGTGGGACAATGGCACGGCCACGGATGCGGGTGCGGTATCGATGGGGGTTCCCGCGCAATTTGGTCCGGTTGCCGGAGCGATTTCCGCCTCAAACTCATTGGTCGGCTCCACAGCAGGCGACCAGATCGGCAGTGGTGGCATCACACCCGGTCTAGCGATCCTCAGCCCGTTGTGGGACAACGGGCCTGCGGTGGACGCGGGAGCCGTAACCTTCGGTAATCCTGCCTTCGGTCCGGTTGCCGGAGTGATTTCCGCCTCAAACTCATTGGTGGGTTCCTCAGCTGGCGACCAGATCGGCAGCGGCGGTATCACGCTGTTGGGACCGGGTTTTTTGGTCCGTAGCCCACAATGGGACAACGGGCCTGCGACGGATGCTGGAGCCGTGACCTCCGGTCATCTTGGCTTCGGGCCGGTTGCCGGAGTGATTTCCGCCTCAAACTCATTGGTGGGTTCCTCAGCTGGCGACCAGATCGGCAGCGGCGGCATCACGCCGCTGGGTGACGTCGGTTTTTTGATTCGTAGCCCGCAATGGGACAATGGGTCAGCTGTGGACGCGGGAGCCGTGACTTTCGCTCCAACTGCCTTCGCGCCAGTGGCAGGAGTGATTTCCGCCTCAAACTCCTTCGTTGGTTCCACAGCGGGGGATCAGGTCGGTAGCGGTGGTGTCACAGCATTGGTCGGTGGCCCCGGATCAAGCTTTCTGATCCAAAGCCCGCTGTGGGACAATGGCAGCGCCGCCGATGCGGGCGCTGTCACCTTAGGATTCTTGTCACCGGGAATGTTCAGTGGAGTGATTTCAGCATCAAACTCCTTTGTCGGCTCCTCGGCGGGGGATCAGGTCGGTAGCGGTGGTATCACGCTGCTAGGTGGTGGCGTTTTTTTGGTTCACAGCCCCCAGTGGGATAATGGGCCTGCGACGGATGCGGGAGCCGTGACTTTCGGTCATCCTGCCTTCGGTCCAGTCGCCGGAGTTGTCTCCGCCTCAAACTCATTCGTCGGCTCCACATCTGGCGACCAGATCGGCAGCGGTGGCATAACGATTCTCGATATCAGCCCCATCTTTGGCTTCCCGCCAGGCTCGGGGGCGCTAGCCGTCCTTATCCAAAGCCCGCTGTGGGATAATGGCAGCGCCATCGACGCGGGAGCTATCACTATCACCGTCCCCTCGCCAGGAGCCGCGCAACCTTCGTTTGGGATTGTCTCGGTGTCGAATTCGATCGTCGGCTCCACGTCCGGCGACCAGATCGGCAGCGGTGGCATCACGATTCTCGGCAGCCAGACTGCGGCGCGAGGCGTCTTGATTCGCAGCCCGCTATGGGACAATGGCAGTGCCATCAATGCAGGAGCTGTCACATTCTGGCCTCAAATAGGGCCCGGCCCCGCTGATAGCGAACCCGTCTCGGCGTCGAACTCCTTGGTCGGCTCTTCGGCGGAGGATCAGATCGGCAGCGGCGGCATCACAGTATTCGGCAGCAGCGACGCTCTCAGGGCTCTGGTTTACAGCCCTCAATGGGACAATGGCAGCGCCGTCGATGCCGGTGCTTTCACCGTCGTCGCCCCAGGAACTGGCCCGATTGCCGGAGTGGTTTCGGCGGGCAACTCACTGGTCGGGTCCTCGACGGGCGATCAAATCGGCAGCGGCGGTGTCTTTCCCATCACCGTCAACATCGGCGGTGTTTCCACCGTGCACGGTTTCATCGCTCAGAGCCCGCTTTGGGACCACGGGCCTGCGATGAATGCCGGAGCCGTCACGGTGATCGGAGGCCTAAGTGGCCAGATGACTGCCGGCCTTGTTTCGGCGGCCAATTCCATCGTCGGGTCTCACCCAGGCGACCAGGTCGGGAGCGGTGGTTTTTCTCCTCGAAGTGATCTTTCGGGACTGGACCTGCTAAGCCCCCATTGGTGTTACGGGGCGGGAGCGGCCACTCCTTTTCAACTGATCCCACCCGTGCAGTTTGGTTCCTGGGCCGGAGTCGTGTCGGCGGCCAATTCCACGGTCGGAGCGGAAACCGCCGAACCTGAGATCGTTCTCCGCCAGCCGTCACCCACGGAGGTGCCGAGCGGGAGTTCTCGCGACTTTGGAGGTGTGGCTGCGAATGCCACCTCCAGCCTGACTTTCACCATTCACAACAGCGGGACGGACGATCTGCTCTTGAACGGTCTGCCCAAGGTGGCGGTGACCGGTCCTGATGCGGCGCTGTTCAGCATCGTGGCCCAGCCACGCGACTTGATCGTGACCGGTGACAGAGCCACGTTCACCGTGAACTTCACCCCGACCGGCACAGGCACGAAGACCGCGCAGCTTTCCATCGCCACCAACGACAGCGACGAAAGCCCCTATGTGATCCAACTCACCGGCACCGTGCTGCTACCGATCTCGGACTGGCGGCAGACGCATTTCGGAAGCTCTGCGAACAGCGGCAACGCGGCAGACACCGCCGATGTTGACCACGATGGCGTGGCAAACATCCTCGAGTATGCCTTTGGCCTTCATCCGGGCCAAAACTCAGCCGGGCAATTGCCACTGCCCGCCAGGAACGGCGGAGACCTGACCGTGGTATTCAACCAGCCGGCTCATGTCTCCGGCGTAGTTTATGAAGCCGAATGGAGCACGTCGCTCGCTCCCACGAGCTGGCTGCCGGTGCCGGACACTGGTGTGCCTCCCCAGCACGTCTTCACAGTGCCTGCCATGGGCAACACGCAGGTCTTCATGCGGTTCAAAGTCTCGCCAAGCCTCTGAGGCAGCTCTTCGTGGGCGCGGCATTCTAGGTTTGACTCACCGCCCCGCCTCGCTTGAGATTCCCGGCCTTTCGCATGGAACTGAACTCGATCGTTGAAGCCTTACTTTTTGCCTCCCAGGAGCCCCTGGGCGTGCCGCAGATGTGCACGGCGGTGAAGGAGACGGCCAAGGACATCCTCCAGGCCGCGACGGAAAGCGGCGAGGCCGGCGAAGGTGCCCCCGTCCCGGACTGGGTGGCCCCGCTGGCCGAGGTGACCGAGGAGACCATCCGCGCCTCGCTCGATGCCCTGATCGCCCGTTACGAGCAGGAGAAGCATTCCTTTACCATCGTCGAACGCGCCAACGGCTGGCGCATCTGCGCCCGCGGCGAGTATGCCGAGTGGTGCCGCGCCCTCTATCCGGGCAAAAAGGTGCAACGCCTTAGCCAGCCCGCTTTGGAGACGCTCGCCATCATCGCCTACCGCCAGCCGATCACGAAGGCGGGCATCGAAGCCGTCCGCGGCGTGTCGGTGGACACGATGGTGCAGCAGCTCGTTGATCGTGGCCTCGTGAAGATCGAAGGCCGAGCCGACCTGCCAGGCCGCCCGCTGCTTTACGGCACTACAGAGGCCTTCCTCGATCATTTCGGCGTCAAATCGCTCGACGACATGCCCAACGCGCAGGAACTCCGCCGCGTGAAGTTGCCCACCGCCGAGGAAGGGCAGGCTCAAAATACTGAATCGCCTGCCGAGCAGCTCGCGCTGGCCCCGGTGGCCTCCGAAGAAGCACCCGCAGCGGCGGAAGAAACGCCTGCGGGCGAATAACACCTCACCTTGAGCACCTTGCGGCCACCCATGTCCCTCGACGAAGTCCGCTCGAAGATTGATCGCATCGACCGCGAACTCCTGCGGCTGCTCAACGAGCGTGCCGAACTGGTCCACGAGGTGGGCGAGATCAAGCGCAAGGACGACCTCGACATCTATGTGCCCGGTCGCGAGGACCAGCTGCTGCGCAAGCTGGCCACGCTGAATGCCGAGCAAAAGGGCCGCCTCACCGAGCGGGCCATCCGCGCCATCTTTCGCGAGATCATGAGCGCCGCGCTGGCTCTCGAAGACAGCCTCAAAATCGCCTACCTCGGCCCGGCGGGCTCGTGGACGCATCAGGTGGCCGTGAACAAATTCGGCCACTGCGTCGAGTATGTGGCGGAGGCGAGCACGGAAGCCGTTTTCAATCGCGTGGCGGCGCAGGAGGTCGATTACGGCGTGCTGCCCATCGAGCACTCCAGCGAAGGCGCGGTGCATCACACGCTCGATCATCTGGCGGGCAGCGAGCTGCGCATCTACGCGGAGATTTTGTGGAAGGCCGATGCCGCTGTGATGCTGCGCGATGCCTCGAAGCCCGTCACCGCGATTCATGGTCATCCGCAAATGATCGCGCACTGTCGTCCGTGGCTGGTGGAGCAGTTTCCCGGTGCCCGTTTGATCGAGAGCGCCACCTCCAGCCTCGCCGCGGAGGAAGCCGCCCGCGAGGATGGCATTGCCGCGCTCGGCACACCGCTCGGTGCGGAACTGCACGGCCTGCGAGTGCTCGCCTCCTCACCGAAGGCCTATGCCACGCAAACGCGCTTCATCATTCTCGGCCGCCGCAGCGGACCGCCTTCGGGCAATGACAACACCATGCTGATGGTCGATGCGAGCGACCGCGTGGGCTCGCTGATGGAGATTTTGCAGGCCTTTGCCTCGCGAAACGTGAACGTCCGCCAGATCGAAAACCGTCCCATGCCCGGCGATGGCCGCCAGGCCCGCTTCTTCCTCGAAGTGAGCGGTCATTTCGAAGACACCGGCATCCAAGAAGCCATCAGCGGCCTCGGCAGCGCCTCCGCGAGTGCGAAGATCCTCGGCAGCTACCCGGCACCGAGCTGGGTGGAGGAGCGGTAACAGTGTGAACACGCGGCTCACGGCCCGCTTCGTTCCTTGATCACCTGCCCGAAAATCCGACCAGCCCATCCAATCCCGGAGCGGACACGTTGCCAAGACTCAACGCTGCACCGACGATCTCTTTGCGCAATGCCTCACGCCCTCAGCGCGAAGCCGCTCACGGCGCAGCGTTCCAGTCGCAGATGGAGGCTTCCGTTGGCGAGACAGTTCGCCGGAATGCGGAGTGTGTAATGGCTGTCCTTCTTTTCAGGCTCGGCGGGCTGCCAGGTCTGGCCATCGGCGGAGGTGCTGATTTGCAAGGTCTGGCCCTTCGATGCCATCGGAGCGGCGAGGATGGTGCAGCGCGTGGCTTTGCCATTCGCGAGGCTGAGCGGGAGCCGGTAGTCGAGCTGTTTGGCATAGGCCCAGTAGTTTTCACACCACGCGGCCTTCGTCGCGGTGCGATAGGGGGCGTCGCCTTCGCCCACGAGCACTTTCCAGAGGATGTCGGGCTCGTTTTCAAACGGAAGCAGCAGCGACTGCTCACGCGTGGTCACGCTCGGGCTCTCGATGCGCCAGCCTTCGACTTCATCGGCCACTTTGCGAAAGAGGCGGCCGATGAGCCGGCCATCGCGGAAGCACCATATCCAGTAGCCGGGACGCTCCGTGCCCCACACGGTCGGATTCGCGGCGGTGATGGAGGCATTCACGAGCCGCTCGCCGCCGGGGATGCGCAGGACACGGTCGGAGTTCGTGTGAATGTGGCCGCCGATGACCCACAGGTCGCCACGCAGGCCGTCAAAGCCGCGGCGCACGGCGCTGGTGATGCCGCGCTCATTCACCACGGAGCCGACGGAGGGCTGATGGATGGCGGTGACGAGCGTGCCGCCATCGCGATGCAACCGCCGCGCCTCCTTTTGAAACCACGCCTCCTGCGCCTCGCTGAGCCGTCCGCAGGAGCCGCCGTTGGCGATGATGAAGGCGACGCCCTTTTCCTCAAACGCATGCGTCACGGGTGTGTCGCCAAACACGCTGCGGAAGAGCCCGAGATCGCTCTCGCCGGGGTAGGTGTCGTGATTGCCGAGCGTGAGCTTCAGCGGCGCGAGGCGGGCGAGTTCATCGCTGTGCTTCTTCAACGCCCGAAACTCATCAAGGGCCAGCGCACGGTCTTTTTCGCCGGGCACGGTGCCAAAGCTGTGCGAGGCGCTGACGATCAAATCGCCCACGATGCCGATGAAAGCCGGTCGCGTGCTCATGCGCTCGATTTCCGCGATGATGGGCGGCAGGATGGCCGGTGCCTCGCCGATGCCATAATGAATGTCCGCCATCCACAGCGCCATGAAGCTCCCCGCCGCCTTCGGATCAAAGCCGAGCACGCGATACGCCTCGTCGAGCGTCCTAGCGTGACGTTTCTCCTCGCCGATCACGATGCCAGATGAGGCAGCGAGTGCGGCGGAGGCGCGAAGGAAGTGACGGCGGGTGGTCGGACTCATGGCAGGAAAAAATGGAGGTTTAAGCGCGAGGTGACTACTTCAGCATCTTCTGCATCACTCCCAGCAGCACCGTGGTGCTCGCTTCATCCAGCTCCGGCTCGGCGGGCGAGGTGACGCGGCTTTCGCCGCTCAGGAGATACGGCGTCACGGCATAGATCGGCAGCAGGGCGAGGCGATGATCCGTGGTGCAGGCACCGACGAGGTGCTGCACGCCCTCGCTTTCGAGTGTGAGCAGTGGTTCGAGGGTGCTGTCGGCCTTGATTTCGAGACGCCAGGGGCAGTAGGGGCGCTGCCAGCCAGCGGGAGTCTCGGGCGTGTTCACGATCTGCCACGCGGGATCGCCGGGCAAATGCGCGATGAGTTTGGAGCCGGTGAAGCGCTTCCCCGGCACCGGCAGGTAGGCTTTCTCGGTGCGCTGGAGGGTGTTGCTAAAGGGTTCGAAAACCTTCTTCGGCCATCCGCCATGGCCCATGATCCACAGCACGCGTCCGCCGCGCTTCAGGTAGTCCGCGAGCGCCGTTTCGAGCACGTCCGTCTTCATCCAGTGGTAGCTGTTGAACTGCGTGGCGACGAGGATCATGAGCGGCACCAGCTTCGGCTCTGGAAAACCCGCCGCGAGCAATCGCCGCACATCGAAAGTGGCATGCGGGCGGCCGAGTTTTTGCAGCGTGCGCACTGTGGCGGCGCTCTGCACACGGCTGGAGAAGCCGAGCATGGCATCGTTCATGTCCCATGTGGGCTCCAAAACGATGCCGGTGATGTTTGCATCACCTGCCTGCAAATCCCGCAGCACCGGCGCAAAGAGCGCGTCTTCATCCAGGCGACGCTCGCGCATGAGCGACTCGATGGTGCTTTTCGCCGCTGCGGTGGCTTCGGGCGTGAGCTGGACCTGGGTGCCGTCTTTGGCAAAACGCATCGCCACCTCCACATCGCGCAGCGTGCGTGCCACGGCCCAGGCGCCGAGCTCGCCGATGTTTTGCCAGAGTAGCTCGCGGCCCTTCAGGTCCTGCGTGTCGATCCAGGCCGCCGCGCCTTGCAGCACCTTCACCCCGCGCGGACTGCAAAAGCGTGCGCCTTCTTGTCCGTAGAGAAGCAGCTCCTGAATCTGCCGTGCGGCATCGCGACCATCGTCATGCAGCATGAGACGATCAATCGCGGCCGCGAAGACCTCCGCGCCGCCAGCGGTGTCGTGACCGGAGCCGCCGAGATCGAGCAGCGGAGCTACCTTTGAAAAATCACCCTCATGCGGCAGCTTCACCTTCCACGGCCCCCAGCCGTAGGTCGCGGTGTGCACCATGGGATCATGATTGCACGCCGCCATGTCCGCGATGACGTGCGAATGCGAGGCGATCCAATGCGCGATGTGCGCCGCATCGCCCTCGCGGATCGCCTCCACAAGCTGCGCAAAGCCCGCCACGCGTCCATGATCGAGGTGCAGATCGTAGCGCGACTTCAGTCCTGCCTGCTTCAGCGCCGCGATGGCCTTCTCTCCGACCTCTTCGGGCAAAAACGGCTGAAAACTGTCCGGGTAATGGCTGTCATGCTTGATCGCCTCCTCGACGATCTCCGGCGTGAACTTCCCCCGCAGCACCTCCGGCAGCCGGTTCATCACCTCACGCGCCACATCATCATGTCCTGCTCCCCACGCAGCAGCGAGTCGTGGCAGGAGAAGGATGGAAAGCAGGGCAAGACAGCGAATCATGGGTTGAAATCAAACGCACGTCCGAGCCTCGACTTTTGTCGCAAAAGCAGAACGCCTGTTGCGTGGGTGGGGCGGGATGCTGTCACCGCATCGGCTGGCGGATGATGGTGCGCCATTTCTTTGGATCAGCGCGGCGGATATCGCTGAGATAGATCTCGTGATGCTTGCCGCTGAGCGAGCTTCGGCCCTCGATGAACTCATGAACCCGGCGGATGGCGGGGCCTTCTTCCGAGAACGGGCCGATGTGCAGCACCTGGGCGCAGCGACCTTCGCAGAACTCCTCCAGCCGCATCCGGCTGAGCGCCGGCAGGTCCTTCTTCTGCCCGGCCTCCGCCATCGCGGCCTCGATCACCGACGTTTCCACCAAGGGCGGCTGCAGGATCATCATCGTCCATTTCCAGCGTGATTTGTCACCCGCGGTGAATACGGACAAATCATCCGCCCACCACAATCCCTCCAGCGGCATGACCGCATAGTCGATCCCTTGCGTGTGGCGCTTCACAGCAAACTTCACCTTGTAGGAAACCGTGAACAACGCCGCCACCGCCTGCGCATAATCCGTCGAGGTATTGGGATCGCCCTGGCCATCAACCATGAGGTAGCGCAGCGGCGGCACATCCACCTCCACCACCTCTTTGGCCGACGGGCCGTAGAGGTGCTTCCACTCCTTCTTGAGATCGGTCTTCTTCATCTTCATGGGGGCTGAGGTTTGCTGAAAAGTCTATTGGCAGGTTTCCGGATGCGCCAATCATCTCGCTCAAGCAGCCATGAAAGCATGGATGCGCACCGAGTTCACTGCCGCTTCCGTGATTCCATGACCTTCCCGAGCTTCTCACCCCACTGGGTCATGAAACCGGCGTGCATGTGGTTGAGGAGATCGACGACTTCTTTGGGTGCGGTGCCGGCGTTGCCGGATTTGGGGAAATGCGGCTGCGGGTCGTATTCGGCGAGGAGTTGGACGCCTTGAGCATAAAAATCGCCGCGATATTCGCGGACGAGGTCGAGGGCGAGGTCGATGCCTGCGGTGACACCGGCGGCGGTGATGACGTTTTGATCACGGACGATGCGCTGGGCCACGGGTGTGGCTCCGGCAATCTGGAGCAGGTCCAGCGTCTGCCAGTGGGAGGTGGCACGTTTGCCTTTCAGCAAGCCAGCGGCACCGAGGATGAGCGAGCCGGTGCAGACAGAGCCGATGCGCTTCGAGCGGCTGGCGGCTTGCGTGACGAAATCGAGCACCTTTTTGTCCTCCATGGCCTGGATGGTGCCGAGCGTGCCGCCGGGGATGAGGAGCAGATCAAGCTGCTCGGGACATTGGTCAAAGGTGAGCTGCGGGGTGATGAAGTAGCCACTGTCTGTCTTCACCGGATCGGAGGTGGCGGCGATGAATTTCACGCTGGCTCCCGTCATGCCCGCGAGCATGTGCTGCGGGCCGATGGCATCGAGCGCGGTGAAGCTGGGATAGATCAAAATGGCGATTTTTTCGCTGCCGGGCTTCAAAAGCTCCATCGCGCGAGCATGCGCCTTTTCGGCATCGCTTTGAGCGGAGGCCTCTCGCAGGCCGATGAGGCCGCTGGCGGCGGTGAGAGCCTTCAAAAAGGCACGGCGGGTGGCGGGTGTGAGGTCGGTCATGGTGATTCAGTCTTCGATGAGTCGGTAGAAGCGTGCTCCAGCCGGTGAGGAAGGCGTGAGCGGCGGTCCGTTGTCGTTCCACTGGATGAGTTGCTCGCGGCCGGTGACCTTGGTGCCGATGGAATTCCAGTTAATGAGGTCGGTGGAGTATTGGAGCTGGTAGCAGGCATTGCCTTTGCCGGTGACATCGATGCGCATGCCGCCGCCGTTGGGCGTGAGGAGAGGCATGCGAGGAGGCGTGACGGCTGCGGTCGGTGTTTCGAGGCGGAAGGTGCCGATCTTCTTGCCGCGATCGCCGGGGAAGAAGTAGAGGTCGAGCTCGTAGGACATCGTCAGATCGCCCTCGACGACCAATTTGCCGCCGGTGGCCGTGACGGTGACATTCGCGGTCTCAAACGCGGGCACGCCGATGAAGGCGTAGTTGTTCACGAAGACCCAGCCGCGATTCGGGTCGGGATATTCGGTGGCGGAGAGGTTGTAGCGGATGTCGAAATCACCGAGCACGAAGGCGCCGGTGAAGTCGCCGATGTAGCGTGTGATGCCGGTGAGGCCGATGACGCCGCTGGCGGTGCCGGTGACGTTCGCGGGATCGTAGGTGAAGGTGCTGGGCACGCGGTGGCGCTGCGGGCCGGGACGCGGGTCGTTCAAATTGGTGACGCTGGTGCCATTGATCTCGCACTTGAGGCACTGGGCGGGGATCTCGGTGAAATTGGGAACGATGTGCTGGGAGAGGATCTGGTCGTAGGTGCGGTTGCGGTCTTCATCACCACGGAAGAACTCTTCGAGGATGAGGGCGCGGATGTTGGGATCGGTGCCGTAGTTCAGATTGCCGAGCGCCACGGGATCGAGATCGAGCACGACTGTGCCGCTGGTGACGGAAAGAGTGACCGCCGGGGCCGTGAGAGGCAGCAGCACCGAGGCGATGAATGAGACAAGCAGAGGGCGCATGACTGGAATCAATCTTCGATGAGGCGGTAAAAGCGCAGACCGCTGCCAGCAGGCGGAGATGGCGTGAGAGGCGGGCCGTTATCGGTCCACTGGATAAGCGAGCCGGTGCCATTGACCTTGGGGCCGACGGTGAACCAGTCGGTGAGGTTGCTGGACCACTGGAGCTGGTAGATGGCATTGCCTTTGCCGATGACGCCGATGGTGAAGCCGCTGCTGGCGATGGATGGACCGGCCGGCGCAATGACCGGCAATGCGGGAGCGGAGGTATCGAGCGGTGTTTCGAGGCGGAAGTTGCCGATGTCCTTGCCGTGATCACCGGGGAGGAAGAACAGGTCGAACTCCTGGGAGATGGTGACATCACCGGTGATGATGAGTTTGCCACCGGTGGCCGTGACGGTGACGTTTGCGGTTTCAAAGGCGGGCACGTCCGCGAAGTCGAACCAGTTCACAAACATCCAGCCGCGTGTGGGATCGCGACGGAAGGTGAAATCGCCGAGGACGAAGACGCCGGTGAAGTCGCCGATGAAACGGGTGACGCCGGTGAGGCCGATCTCGCCCGTGGCGGTGCCGGCGACGTTCGCCGGATCGTAGCTGAAGGTGCTGGGCTTGCGGGTGCGTCCGGCCAGATTCGTCACCGTGGTGCCATTGATCTCGTATTTGCGGCTGTTGCCAGGGATGGCGGTGTAATTGGGCACCAGATGATCGGTCATGATCTGCGTCCGCGTGCGGTTGCGATCCTCGTCACCTCGAAAAAACTCCTCCAGGATGAGTCCACCGATGTTTGGATCGGAGCCGATGTTGACGCTGGCGAGCGCAGCAGCATCGAAATCGACGACAATGGAGCCGGAGGTCACGGGAATGGTGACCGCAAGGGTGGAAGAGACGGCCATCAGGCTGGCGAGAGCGAGGAGGTATATCGTTTTCATGGCTCAGAACGTGTAAGAAAGCGTGAGGGCAAAGGTGATCGGCCGTGCGGGTGCCACGACGTCCTCGCCGAGGTAGGGATAGGGCTCGTAGTAGAAGTGGTTCGTGAGGTTCGAGATGGAGAGCGCGGCCTTGAAGGCCTTCCGCTCGTAGGAGATCTGGGCATCGGCGACGTAGTAGGGATCCGTGAAGTAGTTGTTCGTGAGGCTGACGGGCCGCTTCGAGCCCATGGTGACGCCAAGACCGATGCCGAGCCCCTTCAGCAGGCCTTCCTGCACGCGGTAGCGCACAGCCACGCGGCCGGCGTGCTCCGGCACACGCGGCAGACGCTTGCCCACGCGGTCGAGCTGCTTGCCCACGGTGACGATGTTGTTCGGCACGTCCTCCGTCACGCGGGCATCGGTATAGGCGTAGGCGACGAGGAATGAAAAACGCGGATCAGGCTCCCACGCGAGATCGGCTTCGATGCCTTGTGAACGCTGCTGGCCCACCTGCTGCGTGCTGCCGGGGATGAAGGGATTCGCGGTGGGCACGTTCTCTCGGACGAGATGATAGCCGGCGATTGCACCGGAGATGCCTATGCCATCGTTTTTGAATTTGAGGCCGCCTTCGAGCATCTCGGAGGTTTCCGGCACGGGCGGTTCCTTGCCGGTGTAGTTCAACACACCGCGGTAACCTTCCGAATAGGCTCCGAAGAGCGAGACACCGCCCGCGACATCGATCACCGCGCCGAGTCGCGGCGCGATCTCGGTGTATCGCTCCTCGTATTTCGTGGGCGCTCCGAGGGTGTTGTCGGTCTTGTATTGATGATCGACGTCGAGCTGGATGAAACGAAGCCCGGCGAGGATGTGGACGCGTTCAAACGCGGTCACATGATCCTGGAGGTAGATGCCGCTGGTGCGGAAGATGTTCTGCGTGCGGTCCACGATGGCAGGCTGCACATAGTTGATGGTGCTGCCAGGGACGGCGAAGTCGATGAAACCAGCACGCGAGGCCAGAATCGTCGGCGGGAAAGGGGCGGGGAGATTGATGCGCAGATGGCTGAAGCCGAGCGCGGCGATGCTTTCCGTGAAGTCGAGATCACCACCGAGGATGAGCTCGTGCTTCGTGGGCCCGAGTTCGAAGCGGCCGGTGAGCCAGGCATTGATGGTGTACTGCATCGCATCGGACGGCAGGTAGCCGCTGAGCACCGGATACACGCTCGGCGTGGCAGGCAGCGGCGACTGGGCGCTGGCAAAGGTGTAGATCGAATACTCGTCGAAGCTGTTTTGCAGGTATTGCGCGGCCAGGTTGAACTCAAGGTGCGGCGAGAAGGCATGCTTCAGCGTGGCGAGCAGCCGTGTGTTCCGAATCGTGCTTAGCGGGGAATTCACGGCGCCGGTGTAGCGATACGGGTCCACCGATGGCCCGGCGTAGGCGGCGACCTTGTTGGTAGCAGGTGGCAGCACTAGCGCTGCGGTCAGGCCGGCATACTCCAGCATGTCGAGCTGGCTGAACTGCGCACGGAAGGTGAAAACGGTGTCCGGTGTGATCTCCCAGCGCAGCGTGGGATTCACCGACCAGCGCTTCTGCAATACCTCGTCGATGTGGCTGGTGGCATCCTCGTAGTCCGCGGTCACGCGGAAGGCCAGCGAGCCATCCTTCGTGAGCGGCACGTTGAGATCCGCGAAGGGATTCCGCGTCTGCCAACTGCCGCCGCGGTAGCCAAAGGTGTACTGGTGCTCTTTGAGAGGATCGACGGAGACGACATTGATGATGCCGCCGAGCGGCGAACCCACGCCGCCGCCGAAAAGCGCCGCCGTGGGGCCTTTGATGACCTCCAAAGCCTGCACATTGACCAGCGTCGCGGTGTCCATCGACGACGTGGTGCTGTAACCGGGCATGCCATCCACAAACAGCTCCGCGGCGAAGCCACGCACGAGCGGGCTGAGGATGAGCGATTGATACGTCTTCACCGGCACCACGCCGGAGACATTCGTCAGCGCATCACCAAGCGTCTGCGCATCCTGCTCCTTGATCAGCTCGCGGGAGAGCACCTGAATGGATTGCGGCACACGATTCAGCGGCACGCTCGAACGCGTGGCCGTGGTGACACCGGGTGCCCATGCCTTGGGCTTCTCCTTTTCCGCCTCGATGACCACGGTGCCAAGCTCGATCACCTCATCCGGATCATCCGGAAGCTGCACCGTGACCTCCTGTGCCATTAAAGAAACCACCGCCAGCCAGCAGGCGCACCAAACCAAGCGACCCTGCATGACATGGCGGTGGATCATGGACCGCAGAGGCAAATTAAGCGGTTTTGCGACGGCGGCGAATCATCACGCCCGTGAGGCCAGCAAGGCCGAGAAGCGCACGCGAAGGCTCGGGAGCCGTGGTGAAGCTGAAATTGCCGTAGTCAGCACCGGCGACGAGGCTGCCATCGCTGAACGCGCCGAAGTTTGTCGCGAACTCAGGCGAGACAAAGAGGTCCCCGGAGAGCGTGAAGTTGTCGCCATCAATGACGGTGTTCACATTGGCGAGATCGAAGGCAATCATGCCAAAGGTGTAGTGGTTTTCGAGATACCAGCCGGATTTCGCTCCCGTGGCTCGTGATGCCGAAAACTCGAGCGAGTAGTCGCCCATGAGGAAATTACCTCCGAAGAAGTAAGCCCAGCGATCCACGCCACCGAGGCCCACCTGCCCGGCGACGGTGCCGGTGAGGTTCGAGACATCATAAGTCATCGTCGTGTCTTGAATGAAGCGTCCTGTTGGGCTGGAAGGGGCACCTGTGTTCACACCAAACTGCAAGCCAGTGAAGGAGGAGACATCACCCGCGAGCGTGCTCTCGACCTGCGCTGCCGTCAGCATGTTGGAGCTGGCTTGATTGAAGTGATTCGGGCTGCTGAGGAAAAGCCCGGCCTGCATGCCGGTGTAGTCGATGGAGAGATTTCCCTGGGTCACCGCCACAGTGGCCGCGTGAGCGGAGGCGGCGGAGAGGACAAGCGAGAGAAGGAAGATGCGTGTGTGCATGGCGGATGGGATGAGAGCCGCTCGTGATAGCATCCTCATTAGCAGCCTGCCCTGTGGCATAGTGTCGCACCTGCGTTTCAGCTCATCAGGCGAGTGCAGACACCGCGGCTTATGGTCGCAGTCCATGAATCACTCTCGCCACGTCGGACACGATGTACTACGAGCGTGAACCATCATGAACCGCGTTCTCGTTGCCATCTCCATGCTTGCCTTCGCGGGCACCGCCCCGGTTTCCGCCGCCGTGCTCGCCAACACCACCGCCAACGGCACGGCCTACTTCACCTATGACCGCGCTGCGTGGGCCACGGTGGCCCCGAACGAGGCCTACACCAACATCAGCGGCGTGCCCACCGGTGCCTCTGGTCCCACCGCGGACATCGCCGGCCAGCGCTGGATGTTTCCCGACCGCTTCGAAGGCACCGCCTGGGTGGCCGCGGCGTATCCCAGCAGCTACCTGACCGGCCCCACCGCGCCGCTGGCGAGCACGCTCATCCCCATGCTGGTAAACAGCTATGGCACGAACAGCTTCGCCGCGAATCACAAGATTACGGATTACAACTCCACCACCAATCCCTTCGGTTACATCGGCCTCGGAGGCTCCCTCCGTGCGACGAGCGACTTCAATCAACCCGGTGCCTCCGTGTGGTGGGAGCATCTCGCGCTGCGGAAGGACTCGGCGGACAACATTTGGAAAATCTACGCCACCTCAGGTGCCGGTGCTGGCAGCATCTTTGAGCTGACGAATGTGACGGAAGAGACGGTGAACGGAAACCTGCACCTCACCGGCGATTACAAGTTTGGGAACTCGGACTGGTATCAGTTCTTCCAAAGCTCCACTGGAGCCACCATCAGCCAAAGCATGATCCTCGGCCACATCGACCTCACGCCCGCGCCGGAGCCCTCCCGTGCCCTGCTGGCCGGTCTGGGCGGCATGCTGCTCGTGCTGCGCCGCAGGCGTTGTGTTTGAGGTGCCGGATTCAAGCCGGGCTTGCCCTGCGGCTTATTGTCGCACCCATGGGTTCTTCATGGCGTCTTCCTCGCGGCCTTGTTTTGAATCCTTCATGCCTCCACCGGGCGTTCCTACCATCACCAACATCACCCTGGGCTGGCTGCTGCGCCTGCGCTGGGTGGGTGTGGCTGCGCAAATCACCGCCATCCTGATCACCGGTGTCATTTTGCAGCTTGAGCTGCCCTGGATGCCACTGCTTGCCATCATCGGCGTCACCGCGCTGTCGAACGTGCTGCTGCAGCTCTTTGCCAAATCGCTGTGGAGGCAGGGCGAGGGCACGCTGGCGGCCGTCATCGCCGGCGATGTGCTGCTGCTCACGGCGCTCATCTACCTCACCGGCGGCGCATCGAATCCCTTCACCTCGTTTTACCTCGTGCTCGTGGCGCTCGCGGCCATGTCACTGAGCCTGCGAGGGCTCACTGCCATCGTGGCGCTGGCCACCGCGGCCTATTTCTTCGTCTATTACAATGGCATCCCCCTGCGCGGTCCCGGCGGCATCGGCGAAATCGGCTGCCCGGCCTACAGCCTGCACCTCCAGGGCATGGCGGTGGCCTTTTTCCTCACGGCGTTGTTCGTGGCCTATTTTGTTCGGCGCATGCTTCGCAGCCTGCAAATGCGTGAAGCCGACCTCGCGGCCGCGGAGACACGTGCAGCACGGGCGGATCAATTCAGCGCCCTCGCCGCTCTCGCCGCTGGTGTGGCGCATGAGCTTGGATCACCGCTCGGCACCATCGCCGTGGCTGCGCATGAGCTGGAGATCTCCCTCGCGAAAAACGGTCAAACTGGCCCGCTGGAGGATGCCACGCTCATTCGTCAGGAGGTGGAGCGCTGCCGCGGCATCCTCGACCGGCTCGACCGCCGCTCCACCGCCGGCACGGGCGATCCCGCGGAGCCCTGCACCGCGGAAAAACTCATCCGCGAGGTCCGAAACGCCCTGCCGCCGCCGCTGCTGCCGCGCCTCATCACCCACGATCACACGAAGGGTGCCGTCTTGAACCTTCCACGTCTGCCGGTGGTGCAGGCTCTCGTCGTCCTCGTGCAAAACGCCTGCGATGCCGATGAGCAAAACAAGCCCGTGGAGCTCGAAATCACGCTCAGCGAAAACGAGCTGCTCCTCGCCGTGCTCGACCGCGGCCCCGGCATGAGCAGCGTGGCTGAAAAGCATGCCGGCGAGCCCTTCTTCACCACCAAACCACCGCGTCAGGGCATGGGCCTCGGCCTCTTCCTCGTGCGCACACTCGCCACGCAGCTCGGCGGTGAGATGACACACCTCCCACGCGAGGGCGGCGGCACCATCGCCATCCTGCACCTGCCCGCCGCCTCTCTCGTCTCATGAATCCCGATCTCCAGCGCATCCTCCTCGTCGATGATGAAACGATCTACCTGAACCGGCTCGCCAAAGCGCTGCGAGACCGCGGCTGCACCGTCGCCACCGCCGAGTCCGCGGAGACCGCGCCCGCTGCTGCCGCGGAGCTGAAGCCGCAGGCTGCCGTGCTCGATTTGAAACTCCCCGGTGCCAGCGGCCTCGCCTGCCTGCGTGAGCTGCGTGCCGCATGGCCCGAGCTGCGCGTGCTCATGCTCACCGGCTATGGCAGCATCGCCACCGCGATGGAAGCCGTGCGCCAGGGTGCGTGGGACTACCTCACCAAACCCGCCGATGCGGATCAAATCCTCGCCGCGCTCGAACGCGATCCCACCCAGCCGCTGAACGAAGCCGAAATCGCCCCGACATCTCTCGACCGCATGGAGTGGGAGCACATTCAACGCGTGCTCAACGACAACGACGGCAACGTGACGCAAACCGCCGCTGCCCTCGGCCTCCACCGCCGCTCCCTTCAACGCAAGCTGCGCAAGGAACCGCCCCAGAGCTAACACGCTACTCCACCATCGCCTGCACGAGCCGCGGCTGCTTCGCGGGATCGAGCCACACGAGCACGCGGCGCATTTCATCGAGGCTCATGGCCGTGCAGCCGGAGGTGGGCACGCCGGGGGCTTGCCACACATGCATGAAGATGCAGGAGCCAACACCGGGCTTGTTCGCGGGGTTGTGCGCGATGACGGCACCAAGTTGGTAGCAGCCGTTCGATGGCACCATCGTCTCGGGATGGTTCCAATCGCACGCCACCACGCGGTGATCGACGATCTGGTTGTAGTAAATCGATCGCGGATCATCAATGCCGAGATGGTGCGCGGTGCATCGCAGCCATGGCAGCTTCAAGCCACGAGGTTTCGCGAGTGATCCGAAGGCCTGCGGAAGAGCAAAAACGCCGATGGGCGAGCATCCGTCCCCTTCCCTCTTCTTTTCGATGCCACGCGGCGCACGGCCTGCATGCTCGCCAATGCCCCAAGCGAGGCCGTGACGTCCCAAAGTGACCCTGATCGAAGCTCCGCGGGCCTTCCAAGCCTTCGCAGGCTCTTCACGTTCCAAACACCACAAAGTGCCCGAAGTGGCCTTTGAGTCCGCCGCGAGGCAAAGAAGCACTTGGCGGCAGTTTGATGGCAAGCGGGCCGCAAAGGCCGCGGGGATCGTTAGAGGCTCAACGGCGGCGCTCATGCTCGAAACGAGGAAAAAGGCAGTGACGAAGGCTTTCAAGGCTTCAGCGATACTGCACGGGCTGGTCACCGGGCAGCAGGTTCAGCGGCGGATACTGCGTGGGACGCAAAGTTTGCCCCGGAACGCTCGGTGCATCACGCGAGAGCCACGCGGCGACCTGGATGAGGCCCTTCGTGCCGGATGGATGCGTTTCAAACAAGGCCTGATCGCCCTGCACCTTGCCAAACAGCAACGCGGAGGCTTTGCCATGCGGCGGGTGGTCGATGAGCAGCGATTGCTTGGCGGCCACGCGGAGGCTGGAGCGGGACCACGAGGCTTCACGACCGGTGCAGATGTCCTTTCCATCGATACCGATGGCGAGATCGAGCGGCATGGGCGTGAGGTTTTGAATGTGGATGCGATAGGCTTGGTTGTGCAGGCCGGTGACGAAGAGCATGCCGCCGCACTCCTGCACATCGAGGAACTGTCCTGTGGCTGCATCGCTAAAGCCGAGCGCGAAGGTGCCATCGCCCATCACGGCGAGCTGCTGCACCGGCGCGGGTGAGTCATCCTGCTTCGCGAGCAGCTTCTCGATGTGTCCCGGCGCGGCATACACGGCACGTGCCACGAGATGCGGAGTGGTGGCCTGCTGCGCGAGGGCCGCGGCCTGGCCATTGTAGATCAACGTGGTGTCCTGCTGCCACGAGGGCATCAGCGTGTTTTGATACTGGCAGGAGGCGGAAAAGAGCGAGAGGCAGAGCAGGACGGAGCGAAGAAGCATGCGAAAAAAGACGGGGGCTAGCGTGGGTTTAGGCGAAAAGTTATACGCACCAAACCGGACGTTTCCTCGACCGTTCGACTGACTTCGCAATTCAACAAGCGCTCGATGAGCTCGCAGTCGAGCTCATTGACGATCTCATGCTCGGAGGCGATCTCACGCAGCGGCTGATGATGCTCGACGAGGCTCAGCGTGCCCGTTTGCGCATCCTGCTCGACCGCGGAGATGCAGCCATCCGCTGTGCGCAGCCGGGCGAGCGTCTTTGCTTTGGCTTCAAGCGTCTCGTGCGCGGCCAGCTTGGTGGCCCAAGCATCGGATTTGGCCTGGAAGAGTGTGTAAAGCAGCTTCGCAGCCGCGGTCTCGCCAAAGACGCTCTGCGCGGCACCGAGGAGGTTCAGCGCGAGTTGCGGGCCACCATCGGTGAAGAGCGGATCGAGCCGTGTGGTGATGCGGTAGAGCTTCTCGGGCCTGCCGGAGCCCTTTGCGCGGCGAAAGGTGTCGAGCATGCCTTTGCCCACGAGATCATCGCAATGCTGCTTCACGCCCATGTAGCTCATCTTCATGGCCTTGCCGAGCTCTCCGGCGGTCATGCCATTCGACCGCTTCAAATGATGCAAAATGTCCAGCACGGGCGTGTGGAGCATTTCGCGCAGCAATTGAAGGGGCATGGGATCAAAGATGAGGGATCAGGGATGATCAATGGATCGCCGCGGCGATGATGATGCAGATGCCGAGCGCTGCCGCGCCCACGACGATGGCCAGCGCGGTGTTTTTCTCCTCCACGAGCTGCTTCCACAGGTCGTAGGGCGTGAGCTTGTCCACGATGACGAAGCTGGTGACGAAGATCACCACCCCGAGCAGGGCGTAGATGAGCGAATTGAGTATGATGGCGGTGTCCATGGCGTGATGTGGGATGAGGGATCAGGGATGAGAGATGGGGATCAGATCACTTGTGGAAGCCGCCGCCGGAGAACCAGCCACCCGAACTGCCGCTGCTGCTGGTATTGATGGCCGGACGGTAGCGATAGCTCGTGCTGGAGAAGGAGTTCCGATTGGCGGTCGAGGTGAAGAAATTCCAGCCGCGCAGGTTCGCGAGGCCGAGGTACAGGCACGAGGCGATGGCAAAGACGGTGTAGAGCGGATGTTTCATGGTTCTCGGTTCACGGTTCCCTGTTGGTCATTCATCGTCATCGCTGGATACGGTGTAGGGATTGAATTCGCTCTCCATCCAGCGTTCCTTTTCAAAACTCCACGAGCGCATCAGCACCCACAGCGGCCAGAGGCAGATGGCGGCGAGGCCGAGCCAGAAATTCGACCAGAAGAGGCCGCCGCGCTGCACGGTGAGGCGGATGGGTGCCCGTGTCACGCTGTTCGCGGCGTCCGGCTCAAAGCGGAGGTAGTATTTCCCGGCGGGCACCGCAGGCAGGGTGACATCACTTTGATGCTCCTCGAAGTGCGCGGCATAGTTCGTCATCGGCAGCATGATGGGCGTGGTTTGCTGCGTGGCGGCATTCACGAGGCTGCCTTTCAGCGCGAGGTAACCGCCGCTCGGAATCATGCCGGCCTCCGAATGCACATGCAGCGGCGCGGAACCTCCGCTGACGGTGAAAGGCTGCGTGACGATGGTTTTGTCCGTGGCGGTGTTTTGATAGGCCAGCCCCGCCTCATCGAGCACTTTCACCCGCGTGCCAAAGCTGAGGCATAGAAGCTGAATGAGGATGTAGGCCGCGAGTGCCAAGAAGAAGGTGCCGCGCATGCCACGCCAGCGCTCGAGGTGCGGATTTGGCTCGTTGAGGTAGCGACCATTCGGAAAAGGCAGCCGCGTGCCATCGGTGAGGAAGGCTCGCCGGACTTCTTCGTGGTCGATGTACTCGCCACCGGACCACGCGACCTCGTTGAGCTCCTTGCTGAACTCCGCCGAGAGCACGCGTGGCGGCGCGATGTAGTCTGTGAGCTGCACTTTTTCACCCGAGCGCACCCGCCAGTAGAACTCGCCCAGCACATTCATCGTGGTCACCTCCTCGCGGGCAAAGAGCGCGAAGTGCTCGCCCTCCCAGCGATCTGCCGTGTGATGACCGGGAAGCAATCGAACGAAGGACCAGTGCCCACGGAAGGTCACGAGGAAGCGGAAGCCGAGCCAGGGATTGAAGAGCAGGAATTCATCCCACGAGCACCATTTGTCCTTCCGGCGCATGAAGCCGATCACCTCCCAGGTGTCGCCTTTGAGCACGCCGCGGGCTCCGATGGGCAGCACGGGCTTGATTTGCAGCGTGGTCTTCATCACGCGGCCGATTTCGGCCAGACCGGGCTTCGACGTGTCGAGAATGGTGGCGCAGGAGCCGCACACGGCGGACATCGAAAGGCCTTCCGCTCGGATTTGCACCGGCGCACCGCAGCTCGGGCAGTTCTCCGCACGGCTTTGATGCCGCGTGATCTCCGCCTGCTGATCCCAGCCGGGCACTTTGCGCAACTCGGTGAAGTTCAGCTCTTCAAATTGAGCGTAATGACCGGCGTAAAAAGTGCGCTGGTCTCCCGTGACCTCGAGCGTGCCAAAGCCGCCATCCGGCCCGGTGAGGTCGATGCCGGTGCGCACAGCATCCGGGGCCACTGCAAAGGGCAGCTCGCCCTCGGCGGCAATGCAGCGTGCCTCTTTGACATCGCTCACCAGCCAGCTCTGGCCTGCGAGCACCACACGGTCACCTGCCCGCACGTTTACATTCACCTGAGCGGCCTCCGGCACGGTCTGCTGAAAGCTGACCATGTAAAAGCCCATGGCCTCCGCGATCCAGCCGATGGTCCCGCCACCAAAATCCGCGCACCATTCCGACCAACTGCCATCGCCCCAATGCAGGCGCAGGCGGCCGATGAGCGTGAAACTACGGCCCGCGTAGTATCCCTTCGTGCCAATCTGCAACGGCGAAAGGTCCGGCGGCAACTCCGCCATCACGCCGAAGGTCTCCAACTGAAAATCCCGCCGCACCACCGCGGAGCGGCAATGCTCGCAAACCGCGAAAACCGCGATGGATGAACGGAACGGCACCGGTGCTCCGCACTGCGGGCAGTCGTAACGGCGTGAATCGACAGATGGAAGCGGCTCGGACAAGGTGCGCCGATTGAAACGAAGCTTCCGCGTTTTGGAAACTAAAAACTGCCCGCTAAAATGGAGCCGCCTCTACTTCACGCTGATTTTGCAGCCCTGCACGGGCGCTTGCCGGACAACAGCATGTGCCCGGCACCTTGCCGAGATTAACCTGACTTGAATGCATTCACCATTCCAAAAGAAGCGGACCAAGGTTGATCCATCGAACCGTGTCAATCAACGAACAGTTCAAAGCCAAGACCACTACTGTCACTAAAATGCTGCCGGATCTTTGCTGCGCTCCATGTCGAATATCTGGCAGACCTGTAAAAATGCACATACCCCAAACTGGGGAACGCCGGCATGGTCAGTTCGATCGGTCCATAAAGTTTGCGGAGGACATCAAGATTGGCTTCTTGTTTGAAAAAGAACAGTTCTGTTGTTTCAAGACTCTGTAAACGTTCCATGCTTTGCCAACTGATGGCCTCAACCAAAGCGACTGAGCACTGAATGACACTAAGTTTAACAATCTTATTCGCGGCATTGGAAAACACTCTTTTTCCAACCACGCTAGGGTGTTCGCGTTTTTTACTCGTCTCGTCGCCCCCCTGTAAGCGACACCCCCAAAGAACAACCTCGTTCAATGATTGTATGTCCTTTAACAGAAGATTGAAGCGCTCATCGATAAGCGAATTGTAGACAACGAGTTTGGTGATCTTAGAGGGCAGATTCTTGATTTTTGCGAAATTAATACCCGAAAATGGCAGAACAAGAACACCACGTGTATCAAGCTTCTCCACAACGGCATGAAGCGCATCATCTGCCACGCAGCCGAATAGATCGACAAGGTCGAATGAAGCTGCAAAGCGAGCATTAGCATTAACTGGCCAAAACACCCAATGATTTACATTTACACTGTTCACTGTCCTTAGCCAGGACTGGCCTTCATCATGAGTCTTTGACGTGATAAGGCGGATTGGGGCGCTCCATTTTCCGTCTTTGCCTTTCGAACAAGTGAGATAAGCGGGAGAGTGCAGGTCATCGAAGAAGAGCGACATCATGCTTCCAACCTCACTCTGAAGAGCTTCGTCAGTGAACAGCCTTGGGTGCCAGGCAGCTTTTTGGATTAGTTCATGCTCTACATGGGTGTTTTGAATGAATAACACCGGAATTTGGTCGGCTTTCGAAAAACCTAAAAGCACCAAGCCCGTCATGATTAACTGCAGCAGCACAAATCTCATTTTAAAACGCCTTATCTACTTTCTTTAGCTTGGTCTGAGGATTAGGGATCGGCAGAAGATGAATGCTATCGGATACCTTGCATTCACTGCTATACACACCCTTATCCGAGTCACTTTCCGTTAACGTTTGTACAGTTTTGGTGTGTTTGTTGCCGTCCTTATCTGTGTAATCGATTTCAATCTGGGTAGCTGGTTGGTTCGTTGTGATTTGTGCTCCGTTGGAATCGCCAACCTTCTCGCCTCTGGTGTAGGTTGGCAGACCTGTGTTACCAGTCCTGCCATCAGAATCTTTAATGTTTGTTATTTTTTCACCATCAGTTGCCGCGGCTCCAACCCACGTTTGCCCACCTGACTTTTGTGGCCCACCACCAGCCAACACAATATCGAGTCCAAAGGCATCTTTCCAAAAAGTGACGTTGTTACCCACATACCGATACACATTCACGTCCCCTGCCTGGAACAGGATCGGGTCCGTCTGCATGAACCTCCCCAGCGCCGCTGAACACACCCGGTTCCGATAGTCATACAGCCCCGACTCCGCGATCCACTCGCGGCCCGTGTAGAGGAAACGGTTGCCAAAGAAGGAGCTGTCCGCCGTGGCATTCGTGCTGGCGTTGGTCACGGTGACCCTGCCGAAGGCATCGTAACGGTAGGTTTCCTCTAGGGCACCGCTGCCGTTGGTGAGGGCGATCACGTTACCTAGAGCGTCGTGGTGGTGGTAGTGGGCACCGCCGGCGTCGATCATCACGAGGATTTCATCGACATCGGCTCCATGCACATACCGGCGGAGTTCGTTGCCAGCGGCATCACGCTCCTCGATGAGGTTCCAGCCATCCCACACGAAGTAGGTGGTGATGCCGTTGATGGTGCGTCTCACGACCCGGTTCTTCGTGTCATAGACCTGCGTCACCGTGCCGCTGCTGGTGGTGATGCTGATGAGGCGGTTGCGGGCATCGTAGCTGGCGCTCTGGGCGCTGCTCTGCCCCAGGAAGTTCGCCGGGGCGCTGGTGAGGTTCCCGTTGCCGTCGTAGGTCAGGCTGCCGCTGTTGACTGTGGGGTATTGGTTCACGCTGTTGGCGGTGCCGTAGGGATTCGTGATGGTGGTGGCACCGGTGGCGGTGCGGCGGACCTGCGTGCGGTTCCCCACGGCATCGTAGGTGTAGGTGAGCGTGCTGGCCGGTGTGGTGCCGGTGCTCGTGGCGGAGCTGTATCTCACGCTGGTGACCTGATCGGTGAGGTCATAGCCATAGACATCCCAAGTTCCTGCGTTGACCTGCATGGCGGTGCGGAGGCCTCGGCTGTTGTAGGTGTAGTCACGTTGCTGGAGCGTGGTGGCACCTTGGCTGTGCGTCACATTGAGAAGCTGGTTGGCGGCGTCATAGCCGTAGGCGGCCACGGCACCGGTTTCTAGCGTCTTGGAGGCCAGCGTGCCATCGAGATGGTAGGCGTAATCCACCACCGGAGGTGGACCACCGGCTGAAATCGCATCAATCTGGTTCCGGGCCGTGTAGGTGGTTTCCACCACTTCCCCGCTGGGATAGCTGAGGCTCTGCCGGAGGCCATCGGCATTGTAGGTGTAGCTCACGGTCCATGCGGCAGGTGCCCCGGCGGTGGCCTGTGTCTCGGAAAGCACCTGGTTGGCGCTGTCATAAGAATAGCTGGTGGTGGCGCTGCCATTGCTGCTGCTTTGCAGCCTGCCGGCGGCATCAAAGCTGCGCGTGATATTCGGTGCCCCCGCGCTCCAGTTCTGGGCGATTTCACGATCGCGTGCATCAAAGCCTGCCGTCATGACCTGCCCGGCGCGCGTGCGGTAGGTGGCACGGTTCCCCGCGTCATCATAAGTCCAATCCTCGTAGCTGGTGTCCGGGTAGGTGAGGCGTGTCTGGCGGTTTTCGAGATCGTAGGCATGCACATAGGTATTGCCGCGTGCGTCCGTGAGATTAGTCAGATTCCCCTCTGCATCATACTGGAAGCTGGTGGTTTGCAGCTTCGGATCGACGGTGGTGAGGCGGCGATCCATGCTATCGTAGGTGAAGGTGGTGGTCACCGAGCCGGGCCTTTTTTGCATCAGCAGGTTGTTGGCCGCATCGTAAGTGTAGTCCGTGCGGCGGAGCAGCGGGTCCGTGACGGAGAGGCGGCGGTCCCGGTTGTCGTAGGTCATCGTGGTGATCCGCCCCTCGGGGTCCATGATGGTCCGCACGTTGTCGTTGGAGTCGTAGGCGTAGGTCGTGGTGGCGGCCTCCGCCGTGCCATAGCCCTCCGTCTGGGTGAGCAGCCGCCAGACGATGTCGTAGCCATACTTGGTCTGCCTGCCGGAAGGCAGGGTGATGAGCACCGGCTTGGCATCCTTGTTGCAGGCGCTGCACCCGCCGCCAGGCTCCCCATAGCTGATCGTGGTGGTGCGACCCAACGGATCCGTGATGGCGATGACACGCTTGAATTCATCATAGGTGCGCGTCCAGGTGTGGTTGAGCTCGTTGGTTTGCGAAATGAGATTCCCGTAGTCGTCATAGGCAAAGCCCCTCGTCGAGGTGACACCGCCCACCGCTGGCAGGGTTTCCGTGGTGATCTGCCCCCGATCATTGAGCGTGTAGGAGGTCACGCGGGAGAGCGGATCGGTAACACTTTGGACCAGATCGAGAGCATTGTAGGCATAGGTAGTGGTTTCATTCTCAGCGTTGGTGAAGGTCAGAAGCAGACCATTCGCCGAGTAGGTGCTGGTTTCGATGCCGCCGTTCTGCTGTCGGTGGGTGAGCACCTGGCCGTAGCTGTTATAAGTCCATTCCTCGAAGCTGGAATCGGGATAATCCACCCGAGTCACACGCCCGCTGGTGTCCCGCGTGTAGGTAGTGGTGCGTGCGGCAATGCCAGGACCGCTGAGGCTGTAACTCAGCACACGCTCGCGACTGTCCCGCGTCCAGGACTCCACCGTACCATCAGGGTGTGTCTTGGAGAGCAGATTGCCCAAGGGTGTGCGGGTGTAGCTGTAGGTGAAGCCGCGGGCGTCTTTTCGTGTGGCGACGTGACCCGCGCCTGCTGCATCAAAGGTAAAATTCGTGGTGCGGCCCGCGCTGTCGTAGAATTTGGTGATGTTCGCGTTCGCACTGTTGTATTCAAATGTCACCGTGTTGCCGTTCGCATACACCGCCTGCGGTTTGTGCGCCGAAATGAAATCGGTGCTGGCGATCACCTCTCCCGTCAGCCCGCTGCGCTCCTCTCTCACATATCCCAAGGCGGTATCAGGATCGAAACCATACTCAATGATGCCTCCCTGGCCCACGATGCGCGGGTCCATGCTGTGCTGGAGGATCGGGCGTGTGTAGTCATGCACCTGCTGGTAGGAGTAGAGCGCCACGCTGCTGTCAGGATAGCTGACGGAGGCCAGATAGCCCCAGCGAAACCAGGTGCTCGGGTCTTCGTAGGTGGAGTAGTTGTAGATAACCTTTCGTCCGTCGCTGGCCTGCACCTCCTTGACGACGAAATTGGAGCTGCTGATCTCGTTCATGCCGATGAACGATGCGGCGGCTACGTTTGCCACAACGCCCGAAGGGATGAAATAACGAATCCGGCTCACCCGCTTCGTCACACCCGCTCCCAAATCGAGGCCCACATAGCCGTTCCTCATGTAGGCATAGCGGTAATAGGTGGCGGTGTCTCCGTCGAAAGCCTTCGCGCTCTCGTGCTCCGTGGGATTCATGGGATCATCCACCCAGTAGGGATCGCTGCCAAACGGCGTGCCGGTGATCAGATTGTTGTTCTCATCATAGAATTCGATCTCCGAAACCGGGAGGGCCGGATCATTGGTGAAGTCATTCGCGTAGAACAATGTCAGGAAGCGGCAGGCGGTGGTGTTTGTCACCGTGACTTCGTTCCAAACACCCGTAGCACTCTCCGCAGGACTGGAGCCCAGGGTGACACGCTGCTGGGCGAAACCACCTTGATTGAGGTAGGTGACCTTCAACCAGCGACCACTCGGGTCCGTGATCTGGCGGACCAGTGTGTCGTTCACGTTGCTGTAACTGAACGTATAGTTGTTCCCGATGGAGTCCTCCATGCTCTCAATGCGGTAAAAGACAGCACCGCTGGAAGTGTTCGTGCGCTTTTGAAAGCGGAAGATCTCACCACCCATGTTTCGGACGGCAAACTCGGTGCCGTTTTGCCGAATCTCCCAGTTGGCGTTGGCCGTGCCGACCCACAGGGTCGGATCAACAGTGTCCTGGGCAAAAGTGAAATCCGCTCCGCTCGGTGTGCCGACCCTCAAGGAAGGCTGCCCATTGCTAAAAGTTCCCCCATCCCGCATGAACCATTGATAATTGTGCGTCCACACGGATTCACGTCCGAAACGGCTCTGACTGCTCGCCTGTGGGGCCTGCCGTGTGTTGCTATACCGCATGAACTGCAGCGGCATCTGCCCCACTGATCCAAAAACCGATAGATCAACAATGCGGCGGTGCGAGTTCCCGCTGTAGGCACTGAACACATTCGTCGAATTGCAATCGCTTGGCGGCGGACTGCTATCTTCATTCTGGCAGGGACTACTGCCACCACCACTGCTGCCGCCGCCGCAAGGTGGTTGTGAAGGACTGCCGGGAGATTGATTGGCGCACGGGTTACCATTGGTGGCATAAAGCGCCGAGGCCATGCCCAGCGTGCCGATGAAAAACCAAGTGGGTAGGTTAATCTTCATAGTGGAAAGAATGGGTGTGTTAAAGAAAGTGATGCGTGATGAGGCTCAGCGCTGGGCGGTGGTGCGCATGATGTTCAAAGGCCCCACCCAAAAATCGAATGTCTTGACCTCGCCCGCCGGTGTGGCGACCGTCACACGATGAACACCGTCATTCTGCCCCGCTGTGAATTCAAAGGTGGCGCTGCGGTCTGAAGCAAGCCGCACGCTCTGTGAAGGTTTGCTGCCCGCCAATCCGCCACCATCTTGAGCAGTCAATGCCAGAGGCATCTCTGCAGGGGATCGCTGAAACTGCATGCGGACGTTCACCGCTTCTCCGGCGTCGACCTGTACCCGCGGATACTCTCCCATTTGATTGACTTCCAGATGCAGTTTGCGCCCGCTTTTGCCTGTCGTGACCTTTGCCACCACCGGTTCACCTTCGTAATGCGGCTTCCCGGCAGGCCAGTCCACGATCTCAAATCCCTCTGCATCGAACCGGCCCGAACCTACCGGAAGGCGGATAGCCTGCAGCGATGCTGAGCCAGCCTCCGAAAGCAGCTGCTTGGACGACCCGGGCATGGGTGCTTTGTTCCCCGTGGGCCAATCAGGCGATGAAGCACGTTCCACCGTATTGTTTCCCTTCTCATCTCCTATCGGCAAGGGAGCCTCAGGATCAGAAAGATGAGTCAAAAACCAAATGCCACCCATGAATAAAACACCACACAACAAAGAGAGTAACAATTTCGGATTCATCATCACAGTCAGGTTCTAGTTTGAATCAGGAGTTAAGTGCAAGCCAATACCTTACCCGCCCACGCTCACGCTCGCCTCCGCGCTCCACTGGCCGACCTGGTGGTCGTCCACGCGGTAGATGGCGCGGTATTTCCATTTCGTGAGGGCGGCGGGGAAAGGTGTCGTGTCCAGGTAGCCGGGCGTGGTGTCGTAGGTGAGGACGACCCAGCCCTTGCCGTCGGCGCGGTCCACCTGGATTTCACATTGGTCGAGGAACTTGGCGAGGCCCTGCCAGCCCCAGCCAATTTGCACCCCGGCGGCGGAGACGATGGCGGTGATGTCCGGCTGCACCTGGGCGAGGTCCGGTGTGGTCTCCACAGATCCGAGGATGCCCAGATCCACGCATACCGGCTCCGGGCAGGCGTTGTTTTCCTTCAATTCCGCCACCAGATCAAAGATGCGGCCCAGCGCCCCGGCAGGGCGTGCCACCACGCCATCCGGCAGCGCGGGCGGCGTATGCACTGGCAGGGTGAGCGGGCCGCTGCCGCTCATGGCCTGCTCCAGTGCGTTCGTGGCGGCCTTCCCATGCGTGCGGACGGATTCCAGCCAGGAGACCAGCAGATAAACCAGCCAGCGGGCATCCGCGATGATGTCTGCCACGCGTGGGGCGGGCAGGCCGAGGGCGGCGGCGTGAAGGGCCAGCTTCAGGCGGAAGTTTTCCAGCCAGACGGCCTGGTCTGCCTGGCGGGTGGGGAAGTAGTTCTGGCGTTTCATACGGTTGGGGCGTTGGATGGTGGAGGATGGATGAGCGGGAATCACATAGGGCACGAAACCGGGATCACCCGGCTCACGGGCATAGCCGAGGCCATCGGGGCCGAAAAAGAGGTTCGGGTCGTCGAAGGTATAACCTCGGCCGGTGTGCGGGTTGATGGCATCGAAGTGAAGCAGTCGCATAAGGTCGCTGCGTTCCCGCCGAGAGCGGAGTGCATGGGGCGTGGTGCCGGGGAAATCCAAGCCTGCCGTACATGAACTGCCTGGGGCGCAGATTCTGCCTCGCAAGCCCTCTCGCCCTCGGTTCGGATGGGGCGCTCACCTGTGGCTCGAGGCTGAAAAAGCCCGAAAAACCCCTCCGCTGGGCCAACAAGCGCCGAAACCACGAAAAGGGGGCGGTTTCCTGGAAAAAGGGGGCAGTGAAAAACGCCGCGGGATGGCCCCCGGAAAGAAAGGGGGCAGTGAAAAACCCAACGGGGGCACCCCCATGAAAAAAGGGGGCGCTGAAAAATGAAAAGGGGGCCATCCCGCCGAAAAAGGGGCTGCCCCCGGACAAAAAGGAGGCGCTCACCTGAAAAACGGGGGCCATCCCACAGAAAAAGGGGACGCCCCCTTTTTTCAGCCCACACGCAGGAAAAATGCCGCTGAGGTGAAGACCCATCGCGCCCTCAGGAAATAGGATTTCCGCATCCAGGTGGTCAGCCCGGCTGTGCATCGGCCATGAGTGGTGGGACTTCATGATTTATTGCGGAATTTGTTCCGGTATAATTCGGTGCCGCCCCTCGAAACAATGTTTTCCTAACGAGACGCTGAAGAATGAATATTCATTTAGGCAACCAACCAGAAGCACCTGAACACCGCCGATGTGCTTGCCGGTGAGGGCGCGGAGCATGTTGCCGCGCAGATCGGCAGGGTCTTCGAAGACATGGTGGGAAGCAGGAACAAGCTGCCCGCAATGACGCTGATGCTTCTCGATCACCCGTTGGAGGCCACTGGGATCATCTGGCTGATCGCTCTCGCCACCGCGTGGGCGATTTTTACCCTCCACAGTGCCAAACAGGTGTGGATCGTGATGTTTGTCAGCGTGGTCTTCTTGGTCGCGACCGCCCATGTGATGACTGCGCTGCTCATGCAGCCTTTGATGCTCATCATGAAAACCCTGAGCGGCGGAGCGTGACGCCTGCTGGCTGTTTCTAACCCGCATTTCTCACACTCTCTTTGAAAAATGGCACAGGCCTCAAACATCCTTACCCGCCGTGGAGACGGACGACCTGACGTGGAATTAAGATGAACCTTGAATGATCTCCCACAGATTCGGGAAGGCCCACAGATTGCCTGAAAAAGGAATCTGTGGGCCTCCTTGAATCTGTGGGAAACACGGATTGGGACCATACCCGTCCCTCCTGGTCAGGATATCTGAGCCTGATGCGACGCGGCCTGTAGCTCGGAATTCCGATTTCGAGTCGGCACCTTCGCGGAATCGGAATTCCGCGCTACATCGCCGCCGCGCATGGTCAAGACTGTGAGAAGCTCAGGCTGAGCGCTCGATGCCTCGTTCTGGCGAAGGAGCCTCCATGACGTGGCGTAGGCACATTCGCCAGAATGCGGAAGGTCCGCCCTCTACTTCACACTGATTTTGCATCCTTGCGCCGGCGCTTGCGGCTGTGGCGCAGGTTTGGAGGCGAGCAGGGCTTCGATGGCGTCACGCAGATCACGGGTGGTGGCGGCTCGCTGGCGTTTGGTGGGGCCGAGGTAGAGGTCGTTGATCCGGCCTTGGTAATAGACGGCACCTTTGGCATCGAGAAGCACGGCCTCGGGCGTGATGGTGGCCTTCACGAGCTTTGTGAGCGCCTGGTCGGCATCGAGCAGCACGGGCGCGGTGAATTCATTCACGGTGGCGTGCTCGATGGCGATGTCTCGCGTGACCTCTGGATCGCACTCGATGATGAGCACGCGCACCTTGGCCGAATGATCGACGGTGATCTGCTGGATCTCCTTGGCGAAGGATTTCGTCGTGGAGCAGAAGGGCGAGACAAAGAAGAGCAGCGTGGGCTTTCCGTCCGCGGAGGCCGGGAGCACCTGCGTGGTGCCATCGATGGCCGTGAGCGTGAGATCCGCCGCGGTGGCGAAGGTGGCGACGAGGGAGAACAGGCAGGCGAGGAGGCGCATGAGGCTTGGCGGGATCGATTTCAGGGCATCGGAGGCTTCACAAACATGCTGGCGGTGCTCGGCGCGGCACTTTGGGCGGCGGAGCCAGTGAGAAGCGTTTTTCCCGTGAGCCGGCAGGACATGTAACCGACGAAAATCTCCGCCCGCATCTCCACGGGAAGGCGTTCGGCATCATCGGAGACCCAGATGGTGGCCGTCTTCATCTTCTTGTAGTTGGAGAGCTGCAGGTTATCACGGTCGATCTTGCGGATCTTCACGGCGAGCTTGATGCAGGGCTTGTCAGCGCCTTCGATCTTCATGTTTTCGCGGCCCAGCACTTCAAAGGTCGTGAGGTAGGGCTTGTCCCAGGGCTGCACGACTCGCGTGACGCTGTCGCCATTCGCCAGCGGCAGGCTGCGGACATAGAGAATGATCGAGAGCAGGTCCTCGATGGGCGAAAAGCCGCACACATGCGTGGCGGTGGAGGCAGTGCCCTTGTGCGGCAGCACGGTGGACTCCGTGATTACGCGGCGCGGCTGAAAGGAAACGCGGTAGCGGCAGGTCTCGCTGCGATCCGTCTCGCTGTGCTGCATGAAAAGCGGATGCAACGTCTCGCGGCTGATGATGGAGGACATCGTGCAGTCATAACTCCACAGCGTGCGGGCAAAGCCGGTGCTGGCGGCTTGTGCCGAGGCACGCCAGTAACGCGGACCCGCCTCCTGCACCGTCACGCGGGCCGTGCCGGCCTTGATGGTGTTGTTCCAGCCGAGCTCGAAATCGAGCACGCATGCTGGCACATTCAGCTGGCCGACCTGGTCTTTCGACAAGGACGAGGCCCACTCAGGCTGCGCGATCGCTGCAGCGGCGGCAAGAAGGACAAACAAAAGAAAGCGCATGGGGGATGAACGGACAACTGAAGCTGCCTTTCGCTCGAAGTTCACCTCCCTTCGCAAACTTTCCGCCACCTTCCAGGCACTCATGCGGCCGCGGAAGCTAAGAACTTCACTGGCGGCGGCGTTTTTCACGCGCCATCCTCTCCTCTCATGAAAGCAAGTCTTCTTCTCCTCGCCCTTCTCGCCGCCAGCGGCATCGCCCGTGCTGAACTCCGCACCTGGAAGGACGCTTCCGGTGCCCACGAAATCAAAGCCGAGCTCGTTGGCGTGCAAAACGGCAAGGTGACGCTCAAACGCGAAAACGGCACGACCATCTCCCTGCCTCTCGCCAGCCTCAGCAAGGAAGATCAGGCCTTTCTCGGTGGCGGTAGCAGCAGTGGTGGCTCAGCCGCCGGTGACTGGCCGCAGTGGCGCGGCCCGAATCGCGATGACATTTCCACCGAGACCGGTTTGCTCAAAAAATGGCCCGCGGGCGGCCCGAAGCGTGCCTGGGTGAATGAGGAAGGCGGCCTCGGCTATGCCGGTTTCGCAGTCGTGGGCGGCAAGCTCTACACGATGGGCCTTTTTGACGCCGAGGAGAAGCTCCTCTGCTTTGACGCCGCCACCGGCAAAAAGCTCTGGGACCTCACTGTGGGCCCGATTTACAAAAACGGCTGGGGTGATGGCCCTCGTAGCACACCCACCGTGGCTGGTGGCAAAGTGTATGCCATCGCCGGTCAGGGCGATCTCGTCTGCGCCGACGCTACCAGCGGCAAGCAGGAGTGGAGCGTGAGCCTGCAAAAGGATCTCGGCGGCAAATTGCAAGGCTGGGGCTACACCGAGTCTCCGCTCGTCGATGGTGATCTCGTCATCGTGACGCCCGGCGGCTCGAAAGGTGCCATCGCCGGCCTTGATGCCAAAACGGGCAAGGTGAAGTGGCAGACCTCCGATGTGACGGAGAACGCCCAATACTCCTCCATCATCCCCGCGGAGATCGGCGGCCAGCGCCAGTATGTGCAGCTCCTCATGAACAGCATCCTCGGCGTGTCGAAAGAAGGCAAGGTGCTGTGGAAGAGCGAGTTCCCCGGCAAGACCGCCGTCATCCCGACCTCGATCTACAGCAATGGCCAGGTCTATGTGGCCGCCGGTTACGGCGTGGGCTGCAAATCCATCAAGATCGACGGCGGCAATGCGGTCGATCTTTATGCCAACACCAACATGGTGAACCACCACGGCGGCGTCATCCTCATCGATGGCAAGCTTTACGGCCACAGCGACAAAGGCGGCTGGACCTGCCAGGACTTCAAAACCGGTGAGATCGTGTGGCAGGACAAGGGCATCGGCAAAGGTGCCGTGACCTCCGCTGATGGCCATCTTATCTGCCTGTCGGAAGACAAAGGCACCGTGGCTCTCGTCAAAGTGAGCGACAAAGGCTGGGAAGAGGTCAGCAGCTTCGAACTCGAAGCTAAATCCTCCCAACGCAATCCGAAGGGCAAGATCTGGGTGCATCCCGTGGTCAGCGGCGGCAAGCTCTACCTCCGCGACCAGGAGTTCATCTCCTGCTACGACATCAAAGGCTGATGAATCGAGTAATGAAGCATCTTTGGAGGGCGGGATTTCATTCCCGCCCTTTTTTCTGCGCCTGCCTCGTGCTGGCACTGGTGCAGTGCGGTCGCAAAACGGAGTCAAAACGCGAGTGGCGTCTGCTCGATGCCCCGCATGCGGCGTCGTGGCGTGCCTCTGGCATGGACGAGCAGGGAAAGGCCTTCGTGAAGGATGGTGAGATCACCACCGGCATTGGCGCACCGATGACGGGCATCACCTTCATCGCGTGGGAAAGCCTCGGCGTGCCGCGTGATCGCTACATCATCGAATACGAGGCCATGCGGGCGGAGGGCGCTGACTTCTTTGGCAGCATCACTTTTCCCGTGCGGGACTCCGGCCTGACCTTCATCATCGGCGGCTGGGGCGGAAGACTCACCGGCGTCTCCAGCATCGACGGCCTCGACGCCAGCGAGAACATGACGCGGGGCAATTTCGCCTTTGAAAACAACCGCTGGTATCGCGTGCGCATCGAATTGAAGGATGAAAACCTCACCATCACCATCGACGGTCGGCCGTTTGTGAATGTCAGCCTCAAAGGCCGCGAGACTGGCCTGCGCTACGGCGAGATCTCGAAGTGCCTGCCGCTCGGCTTTGCCAGCTACTTTACCACCGCCCGCATCCGACATGTGGTCGTGCGTGAGCTTTGAAGAAAACACGGAATGCTTGACCATCTCTACGCCGCCTCATAGCATCTCCTTTTTCCCATGCCCTCCGAACACTTCAACCCCGGCCAGATCATCTTCAAAGAAGGCGAAAAATCCCACGATGCCTACTACGTCGTGCATGGAGCCGTCGAGATCAGCGTCTCCACAGCTCATGGCAAGCAGGTGCTGGGCAAAATCGGCTCCGGCGAAGTGTTTGGCGAAATGGGCATGATCATGGACCGGCCCCGCTCGGCCACCGCCACGGCGCTGGAGGCCACGCTGGTGGAAAGCATCTCGGAGACGGACTTTGAGTCCTACTTCCTGCAAAACCCGGACCGCCTCCACACCTACCTTTCCACGCTGTTTGAGCGCATTCGCAAGACCGACCTCCTGCTCCAGGTCTCCGGCCATGCGCCAGTGCCGCCTCCGCCGAAATCAACGGCGAAAGAGCCCGTCTTCCGCGTGCGCATCACACCTGTCGATGGCAATGGCAAGTCCACCACCATCACCAAGCTGCCCTTCCGCATTGGCCGCGCCTACTTTGACACCGGCGTGAACGCCCTCTCCCGCAACGAATACTCCATCGAGGACCACGCCCCCTACCAGCTCTCCCGCAGCCACTGCGAAATCGACTTCGAAAACGGCCACTTTGTCCTCCGCGACCGCGGCAGCAAGCTGGGCACCTTCGTGAACGGCGAGCAGGTCTTCGTGGATAGCGGCAAGATCAGCGCCGAGCTCAAACAAGGCGAAAACGACATCGTCTTCGGCACCCACGGCAGCCCCCACCACTACTCGATCTTCATCGAGGAGCTGAAGTAGCGGCGAACAATGCCAGCGCCTCAACGTGGGTGCCTCTGCTGGAGCAGCCACTGCATGTCTTTGATCAAAACGGGGCTGTAAGGGTAGATGGCATCGAAAAGGGTCTTCGCGGCCGCAGGGTCGTTCCAGGCGCGGAGGTAGGCGTAGAGGTGGGAGATCTCGCCACGCGGGTTCATGGCCATTTCGGTGACGAGGCTGCCCACGATCTGGTGCACGCGAGCGGTTTGCTCCGGCGTGGCCTGGGGGAAGGCAGTGGTGAGGAAGTAGTGCTCGAAGAGCAGGCGGTAAAAGCACCGGACGAGCTCCCGCGGCGGCTGACGGCAGAGAACGTAGTCCTCGGCGAATTGCCGGCCTTCGTCGCTTTGAAGCACGGCGTTGAAGGTGGTGAGCCAGGCGGGATCGGTGAGGAAAGTGCCATTGAAGGCAGCTTTGGCTTTCGTCTGCTCTTCCCCGATGAGATGACGACCGGCCAGGGTGGTGAGCAGGTCACCCGCCATGCGCAAATCCCAGGCTTGAGCGAGGCTGCCCAGGATGACGCGGTCCATGAGGTGCAGCGGGCTTCTCATCGTAACGGTTTGGGCGATGGAGCGGGCTTTTTGCCAGGCGCTCTGGGCGCGGTCCTCCGTGTTTTGAAGACGATAAAGCATGCCTTCGAGCAGCCAGAGGCTGGTGTGGATGCGATTGTCCATCTCCTCAGGCCGCAACTGCCTGGCTTCTTGAATGAGAGTGATGGCACCGCGAAGATTCCGCCCCCGAGCGGCGCGGCGGGCCTGCTCCATATGCCAGAGGGCCTGCACGGTGGGATCATCCGGCCTCTTCTTTTTCCACTGGTTGAGCCTACTGGCCAGAGACACATTGCTCTCAGAAGGCTGGATGCGGCACGATTGATCGAGGCAGTTAGTGACGGCACGCATGTCGTCAGGAGTGCGGACCGTCTGCAGGGCGTCATCCAATCCATCCCAATAGAGGGAATAGCTTTCCCGATCCAGACCAGCGGAATGGTGGGCGAGAGCGAATCGGGAGGCGATCTGCACGGGCGGCTGGCGCAGAAGCCGGAATGCCTTGGTGGCTTCGGTGATCCTGATCGGATCCACCCTCGGGAGAGCGCTGCTCATGCCGACATGGGCGTAGGCCTGGCTGATGACATCGACCTGCTTCTGGCTGACATGCCCGATCATCGAAGCGGGCAGCGGATCAGGGAGAAGCGCCAGGTAGCGGTGCGCATCACCGGATTCGGAGATGACACTGTGGATCCACAATCGAATGAGGCTGCGATCTCGCCACTGGCTGGAAGGACCTGTGGCGAGGGATTTCCAAAGCGGCAGGGCCTCGGCAGATTCGCCTTGGAGCAAAAGGCACTCGGCGGTCTTGTAGCGAGCCTCGGCACCGAACTGCGGATCGCCACGCAGCCGTTCGTAGTGGCGGATGGCTTCCGCATAGCTCCCCTGCATGGCGGCGAGGTCGGCCTCTTCCAGCGGACTGATGGCATCGGCGCGACGGGTGCGCAGGGTAAGTTCTTTTAGGCCGAGGTTCTTGGGCCAGTTCAACCGCCAGTAGTTGGTTGCCTGTGCGCTGGCCTGCGTAAAAACGAAATCCGCACGCAAACTGTGGCGCTCATTGACACGGGCTTCGACCCAGTCCCGCTCCAGACGCACGCTCATGCGGAAAGGCTGGTCCAGCAGATGCACATCCGGGATGTGCAGGGTGCGAATGTCGTCCTGGTTCACCTTCAAGGTGAGCACAAAGCTTTCCAGGTCGGCTGAGGTATCTTTGAGCATCTGGCCGCGCATGGTGGTGCTGAGGTGGCGGACCCGATACAGCCCGGCGGCCACTCGTGCGCCCTGATGGTAGAAGACGATGGTAGCCGGGTGATAGTCGTGCGCATCCACTTGGAAGGTGAAGATGACTTCCGAAGGCACGGACACCGAATCAGTGAAGGTGATCGGTGAGGGAACCTCCGGCGGACCATCGTAAGCCGGGTAGAGCAGACTGCCGGTCACCTGGACCTCGCTTCTTGGGAACAGACCCTGGAGATCGCTGAAGGGAGCCCGGAGTTGCGCACGGGTCTCCCACCGCCCCTCACGCTCCGTGATCAGGCTTTGCAGGCGGCTGGCATGGAGCGGGGCTCGGGGTTGCAGCCAGGTGTTCAGCGTGCGGAGCCAGGTGTAGTCCTCCTCCCGCAAGTGGTTCTGCTGGAGGCGGGACTCCATGTCGCGCACCACGTCGTCGTGAAAGCGCTGTCGGATCTGCGCGGCGAGGGGCGCGCTGGATGTTTCCAATGCGGCGAGGATCGTCTCGGCTTCCTCCAGGCTCGGTTGATTCCAGACGGTGTTCTGCATCGCCGTGGTGAGGCGGGTTTGCAGGGCAAACCGCTCCCGCTGGGCACCAGACCGCTGCACATTCCAGAGAGCAAAAGCTCCGAGCACGACGCACGCCGCCAGCGCGGCGGTAAGCGCTGGTTTTCTCCGTGCACGGCGCACGAAGCGTGTGGCGAGCGGCAGCGGACGGGCATGGACCGGTTCACCAGTGAGGAAGCGGTCGAGGTCATCGGCCAGCGCGATGCCATCCAAATAGCGATCCGCGGGGCGGTGGGAGAGCGCCTTGAGGAGGACGCATTCCAAATCACGCGGGATGTCGGGATTCAGCGCGGAGGGCGGCGCGGGGCGGATCTCCTCGGCATGGCGGCGGACGACCTGGGTGAGGTCACCGGGGTGCGGATGCACCTGCGTGAGCAGCTCGTAGAGCGTGGCTCCGATGCCGTAAACGTCTGTGGCGGGTGAGACAGGGCCGCGTGCACGATCAATCTGCTCCGGAGCCATGTAGGGTGCGGTGCCGAGCGCTTCATTGGTCAGCGTGAGGGTGAGGCCCTCTTGCTGCTTGGCGATGGAGAAATCGACGATGACAGGCTGCCGCGTGAGGCTGCTGACGAGGATGTTCGCGGGCTTCAGATCCCGATGCACGATGCCGTGGCCGTGGAACCACCCGGCGGCACGCGCCACCTGTGCGATGAGCTTCACCCGATCCCGCAACGGCAGCCGATGCGTCTCGCACCACCGTTTGAGGTTCAAACCTGGGATGAACTCCATGACGATGCAGGCCTGCTCATCGGTGATTTGGAAGTCGAGGATGGGCACGACATGCTCATGCGCACCGGCCTCGCGGAGGCGGGTGAGGGTCTCGCCCTCGATTTCGAGACGGGCGAGGGTCTGCTCATCGCCGCTGCGGGCGGGGTCGAGGAGCTTCAGGGCCACGGTGCGGCCGGTGGCGACCTCTCGTGCCCGCCAGACCTGCCCCATGGCACCCGAGCCGATCTTTTGGAGGTCATCGAAGCGATGACTCCAGCCAAAGGGGGAAAGCAGCGAGATGGGAGGCAGGATGGACAAAGCGATGACAGAGGTAAACGTTGCCGCGAACCGCAAAAAACATTTTTTAACCCATCATCACCATTCACTGATGGTTGGGTTAAGAATACGATCCTCCATGTCATTGCCCCCCAACCAGGCCCAACGACCAACCAGACTCTTTCCCACGACCTCCGGCACGCTGATCGCACGCCTGCGTGCCGAGGATGCCAGCACGCGTGAGACCTCGGTGGCACGTTTTTGCCTGCGATACTACCCGGCGATCTATGGCTATGCCCGCTCGATGGGACTGAAGGAGCACGATGCGCAGGATCGCGTGCAGGATTTCTTCTTCGAAGTGGTGCGGGACGATCTGCTGCGGCGTTTTGACCCGGGGCGTGGCACACGCCTGAGCACCTGGCTGATCAGTTGCTTCCGCAAAATGGAGGCCAGCCACCGCACCGCGGCCTCAGCGCTGAAACGCGGCGGTGGGCACGAGTTGGTGGAGTTTGATCCCGAGCACGCGGAGCACAGCTACCAGGCCGCACACCTCGCCCATTTGGCCCCGGAGCCTACGTTTGACCTCATGCTGGCCCGCGAGATCTGGCGGGCAGCCCGTGCCCGCCTGCAACAAAAGCACGATGACAAAGGGAACGGCGCCCTCGTGCGTGAACTACTGCCGGTGTGCCTGATGGATCGCTGGCCGCCGCGGCCGATGCCGACACAGGAAGAGCTGGCCGCGAAGCATCAAACGACGCCCACACGCCTGAAGGCCTTCTTCAACCGCACGCTCAAAACGCAGGGACGCCGCCTGTTCGACGAGGAAGCTCTCGCAGCCCATGCTGGCATCACGGAAAGTGACACGCAGCACCTCTGGCTGCTCTTGTGCCAGCACGGCGAGGAATGAAAAACGGCCCTCAAGGCAGCAGCGCCTCATCCCAAGGCCACAAGGGCTGGATGACGGAGGTATCGACCCAGCCGCGAGTGGGCTCTTCTGCTGACACGGGCACTTCGACATAGCTCCAGGCACCACGCTTCTCGAGCAGGCGGAGCTGGCTGCCCGCCGGCAGGTCGAGATTGGATGCGGAAGTAGCCGTGGCAGCGGCGTAAAGGCTGACCTCAGGCTGTGTGACGACGAAAACATCGCGCACACGTTCCGCAGGCAGTGGTCGCACAGCGGCGAAGGTGATGGAAGGAATCAGGATCAAAAAGCCCCACAAGATCGCGAGCAACACGCCAAGACGTTTGCCGGCATTCAGCGGCGAGGCGCGTCCCATCCACACTCGCCAGGCAAGCGCCAGCACGATCAACCAGCCACCTGCCGCGGCGAGTATGACCCACATGTTTTTGTCCAGCATGAGGCTCCACTGCGCCAGCGGAGATTGCGGCGCGAGAGTGAAGTAACGCAGACGCTCGTCGAGCAGGCGCAGGTTTTGACGCAGCTCGCTGTTCGAGGGATCAAGCAGGGCGGCACGTTGATACCACAGCGCGGCACGGCCCAGATCATCCTGCTTGAAGCGGGTGTGGCCGAGAATGGTGAAGACCTCGGCGCTGAGCGGCGGAGGGGAGAGCTTCAAAATGCGCTCGGCGGCATACTGCGCCTTGGTGAACTCGCTTTTCGAAAGGTGCTCGCGTGCCTGCTGGTAGAGCTTCGCGGCCTCGTCAGGCCCGGCGGCCATCAGCGGACTGGAGGTGAAGGCGAACACGAGCAATGCCGCGGCGGCTTGCAGCAACCCGCGGAGCTTGCCGAGAATGCTGCGACGCTCGGCAGACGAAAGCGGCGAGGTGTTCGCGACGGCGAAATTCTGCGATTCATAGCGTGCCATGACCTCCTTGGCATCGTCATCGAGCGTGTCCTTGCCTTCATGCGCCCGCTGGATGAACCACGCGGCACGTTGGAGGAAGGTGCGGTCATCGATTCCGCTTTCCTCGAGTCCGGTCCAGAGCTTCAAAAGCTCGCCACGCAGGCCGGTGGTGAGGTTTTCGCGGCGTTTGCGCATCCAAGCGGCAAAAGTGGCGAATGACAGAATGAGGACTGGAATGCCCTGCGCGGCCCAGAAGCGGCTGCTGGCCAGCACGGAGGCCTGCGGCGTCGCGGAGAGCCAGCGTGGCTGCTCCGGCACGCGAGTGAGGATATCATTGAGGTTCGGACGCGGTTGCAGCACAGGCGGTGGCTTCGCAGGCTCGATGTTGGTGGCGGCGCCGGTTCCACTTTCGGCGGCAGGAGCCGTGCCAGGCTTCACATTGAGAGCCACGGGCGCGGTGTTGACGGTGACATACTTTTTCTGAGTGGGGCTGAAGAAGGTCAGCTCGAAGGGCGGAAGCTGCGTGTGTTGCTTTTCGGGCACAAACACCTGCGAGAAGCCAATGCGCCGAGGGCTGCCCGGCGGCAGGAAGGCTGCCATCTGGTTCGGGTCCTGCGGGCCATCGACATTGTAACGACGCGGCGGGTAGTTACGCCAGCCTTCCGGCTGGGTGAGAGCGGGCGAATTGATCGCATCAAAATTGCCGATGCCTTCGACGATGAGTTCAACCGCGAGCGGATCTCCCACCCCGAGTTCCGTGGGCGAGGCCGAGGCCTGGATGCTGAAATCGCCAACGGCACCGGTGAAGCTCGCGGGCTTCCCTTCCGCGGGCAGAGGCAGGGCTTTGACCTTCACCTCCTGGCTCTTCACGACCTGCTTGCGAGGCTCGCCCATGCTCATCATGGCACCGAAGGGGAAACCAGGCATGCGCTGGCGTTCATCCAAGACCTCGTAAACCAGCTCCACGCTGGCCGGCCCCACCTTCAAATCACCCGCCTGCAGCGGCGAAAGCGTGGTGCGGTAGGTGTACACGATGTAACCGATGCCATTGATGACCGTCTCGCTTTGATCCGCGTTCTGCGGGAAGCGTGCGACGGCGAAATCACTCTTCGTGACATCGATCAGGCCCACACGACGCAAGGCCACACGACGTGGAATATACAGGCTGGCACTCAGCGGGACGACCTCGCCCTGATAGAGCTCCGTTTTACCCACTTCGATCTGGAAGAGCGGCGTGGTCAAGTCATCGCCTTGAGGCGCGGCCGGGCTCGCCGGAGCCTCGGTGACGATGAATTTCACCTCGTTGGTCTTCAGCGTCTGGCCGTCGATGAGCAGATCCTGCGGCGGGATGGTGTACTCGCCCGGCTCCGTGCCGGCGATCTGCCAGGTGAGGTTCATCGACATGCGCGGGACGCCGTTGTCGATCACCACATTCTGCGACTGCTGAAGAGCGGAATTCATCCCGATCTGCGCCGGCAGGCGGAGTTGAGGCACTGTCTGCAACTGGCCGTTCTGCACCGTGATGACGTAGTTCACGATCTGGTTCGTCTGCGCGGTGGAAGGCTGCACATACGCCCGCACGGTGGCGGCAGCGGCAGGCATCGAAAAGCCGAGCAGGAGGGCGAAAAGGAGGCGGAAGGGCATTCGGGGAAAAGATGAGGTATGAAAGACAAACGAGGACGCGGGTTCACCAGTCCTTCCGGTTGGGTGGCGGGATCGTCTGGCGGTTTCCCATGGGGATGCCGGTGATCTCATCCATGTATTGGCGGAGCAGCCCCTCGGCCTCGCCGGGTGTGTATCCCGTGGCGGCATTCCGGCGGCCTTTGCGTTCCTTCTCGGCTCCTTCGCCCTTTTTGTCACCACCGGCGACTTCCTGGCTTTTCTTCTCGCCATCCTTGCCTTCGCCTTCCTTCTCCTCGCCTTCGCCGCCTTGGCCTTTGGGATCTTTTTTCTCGCCATCCTTGCCACCAGCAGCCTGGAGACGGCCTTGGGGCAGGTTCTTGGCATCTTTGCCGCCGATGCCATCGTCATCACCCTTCTTCTCGCCGGTCTGTTTGGACTTCTGAGCTTCGCCATCGCCTTGATCGCCGCTTTGCTGGCCTTCCTGGCCCTCTTGCCCCTCCTGTCCCTCGCCTTGCTCGCCTTTCTGACCTTGCTGGCCCTTTTCGCCCTGCTGGCCTTTCTGACCTTGGTTGCCCTGCTGTTGCTGCTTTTGCATCTCATCGAGCTGCTTGCGCAGCAGTTCCAGCATGCTGGCGACGTGGTCGCGGTTTTCCTTCAGCTCCTTGTTGTTCGGATCGAGCTCCAAAGCGGCATCGAAGTGCTTCAAGGCATCCATCCAGCGCTGCAGGGTGATCTTCGGCTGCTTCGCCAAGCCGCGTGAGCCCTGATCATAGAGCGTGTGCCCCAGCCCGCGGTGCGCCCGCGTGCGCAGGCCCTTGTCACCCGAGTGCAGCGCATCGCTGAAATGACGCACGGAGCCGTCGTAATCCGTGAGTTGATGCTCGGCGAGGGCGAGGGCGTAGTTCAGTTCGGGCAGCGTGGCCGGCGGGAGACTGCTGTTTTCGAGCAGCTTGCTGTAAAGGTCACGCGCCTTCTCGTAGTCCTTCTCCTTCAGCGCCTCGTGCGCCTCCTCCGGCGATCCACCACGCTGACGCACAAAGGCCGCCAGCGAACCGGCATCCGCATTCACACTGCTGAGGGCGAGCGCCGCCAGCACGCCCGCGGCCAGCGAAGGCCGCGGCTTGCGACGCGGGAGAGAACTGAGGATCCAGGCGATCATGAGCGAAAGTATAGCGAAGCCCAGCGGCCACGCAAAACGCTCAATCGGCTTTGAAAGGCTGCGCGTGGCGTTTTCCTGCTCACGCAGGCGGGCGATGATCGGGGCGATGGCATCACGGCTGAGCGGCTGCGTGCCCAGCTTGATGAAGCGGCCGCCGGTGGCACTGGCAAGCTGCTGCAGCACGCCCTTTTCGAGCTTCGAGCGCACCACGTTGTTCGCCTCGTCGCGGATGTAGTCGCCCGGCACGTTCGGATCAGGAATGAGCGTGCCACCCTCCGTGCCCACGCCCACCGTGATGACGGAAACCTGTGCCGCGGTGAGCTTCTGGATCGTGTTGGTAAGGCTGGCATCGGCATCGCCGCCATCCGAGAAGATGATGAGCACGAAATTGCTCTTCGGCAGCGGCTTGATCGCACGCAGCGTGACGTCCAGCAGATCGCCCAGATTGCTGCCACCCCACTCGATCACCGTGTGGTCAAAGGATTGCAGCGACTCGAGGATCGCATCGTGGTCCGTCGTGAGCGGCGCCTGGAGGTAGGCACGTCCTGCGAAGGCCAGCAGGCCAATGCGCTCCCCTTTGAGCTCCATGATCAAATCATGCGCGGCCAGCTTTTCGCGCGTCAGGCGGTCCGGCGCCACATCCCGGGCCAGCATCGAGCGGGACGTGTCCAGCGCGATGAAAATGTTCCGTCCTTTATCCGGTCTCTCGATGCTCTCCGTGCCCCACTGCGGCCTCGCCGCAGCGATGACGAGGCAGGCCATCGCGAGCACATACAGCGCCCAAATCGTCCACGACAGCCCGCCCGACACGCCGGTGACGAGCACCGAGCGCAAACGAGCCGCGGTGAAGGCCTGCACGGCCCGTGAAGCACGTGAATCGAGCCACAGTTTGAAAAGCAGCAGCGCCGGCACCAGCAGCAGGAGCCAGAGGAGCTTTTCGTGGGCAAATTGGACGGTGGGCATCAGCGGCGGGGTGGTTGAAAGACGACGACCAAACGACTAACCAAGCCCCATTCCCGCAAGGTGTCGAGGAAATGCCTGCTTTCCGGCGAGGTCCGGCCATTTTTGCCGTTTCTTACCCGCCATGAAATCCGCTCTTCTTAACCTTCTGGCCCTTTCGGCCCTCTCCGCGGCTCCGGTCGCTGTTTCGCCCTCGCTCATCGAATCTCCGCAGACAGGCGGTTTGGAGTTCAAATCGCTTTCATCGATCAGTTTTGGCCCCAACGGGCTGCTGCTCGTTGCCGAACCGGGCACCGCGAGCGTCGTCGCCATTCAAACGGGCGATGTCGGCCCCGAGAAGGAGGTGCTGGAAAAGCCGGTGGCGGACATCGGCAGCGTGATCGCGGGCGGACTCGGCGCGAAGAAGGAGGACATCACCATCAAAGACCTCGCCGCGAATCCGGCCAGCGGACGCGTTTACCTCGCCGTGCAGCGTCGCCCGGACAATGCCGTGCTCATCGTCACCGTCGATGCGGCAGGCAAGGTGGCACCTTTTGACACCGCCAACCTCCCGTGGGCACGCATCACGCTGCCCGGCGGCACCGCCAGCAAGGTCACGAACATCACCGACGTGGCCTTTGACGGCACGCGGGTCTTTGCCACCGGCACCTGCAACGAGGAATTCGCATCCCGCATCTTCACGATTCCCGTGCCGATCAAGCATGGAAGCACCGCGAATGTCTTCAGCGCGGAGACTTACCATGTCGCTCATCGCAAATGGGAGACCAAGGCACCGATCCAGAGCTTCATCCCGTATTCCGAAAACGGCGAGACCTTTGTCGTCGGTGCCTTTGCCTGCACGCCCGTGGCCAAATTCAAAGTCGATGACCTGCAAAGCGGTGCTCAAGTCAAAGGCGTGAGCATGGTGGAACTCGGGAGCGGCAACCGCCCGCTCGATCTCTTCAGCTACACCGACAAAAGCGGCAAGGACTGGCTCGTCGTGCATACCCAACGCTTCAAACAGAACGCCTTCGGCCCCAGCAAGATGTGGGGAGCCCGCATCAGCATGGACTACCTCGACGCCCCGCAGACCAACGAAAACGCCGCCCGCCGCGATGAAAAGTCCCCCAAAGGCCCCGACGGCATCGAGATCGTCGATTCGCTCTTCGGTGCCGTCCAAGCCGACAAGCTCGACAACACACGCGCCATCGTTTTGAAGGACAACGAAGGCACGCTGAGCCTGGAAGTGGCCGCCTTGCCTTGAGACAAGTTTAGAAACCGCTGATGAGACGCTGACATGACGCTAATCCCAATCATCTATCAGCGTCTTGTTAGCGTCCTGTTAGCGGTTCGAATGCTGTCTTTGACCGCACCGGCACTGACCTTGGCTCCGCCGCCTGTGGAAATCTCGGAAAAGCGGCTGTCAGCCAGGTTGCCGCTCTCTTCTCCAGCAGACCTCAAAGTTTATCGGGGTGATTCGAACCAGCTGCTTTTTGGAACAACCACCCAGCAAAGCGGCACGCTGATCTTTGTTCCCGCAGTTCCATTCATGGCAGGTGCCACCTACCGTGTCGAGCTATCGCTGCCCAATGGCTCGATCTCGACGCATTGGGTGACTCGCGATCCGCAAAAAGACGATCCGCCCTATGTGGACCTCTCTCCCGCATCCGTCGCGATCCCTGCAAACACGCTGAAACTCTACCTCGATTTTTCGGAGCCAATGGAGCAGGGCGTGTTCTTGAAGCATCTCACGTTGCAGCGGCGGAACGGCGAGGAAGTCGCGGGAGCTTTCCGCGAGACCGAATTGTGGTCGCCGGATGGGAAAAGGCTCACCGTGATGCTGCATCCGGGCCGGCAGAAAACCGGCGTGAACCTGAATATCGATGAAGGACCTGTTTTGATAGTTGGAGAGCATTACCGCCTCGTCGTCTCCGGCCAGTGGAGGTCCACGAGTGGTGTTTCGCTGGGCAAAGAAGGCGTTTTTACCCTCGAACCCATCGCCGCGGATCACGAGCAGCCTGATCCCGCCCGCTGGCAGGTGCATGCGCCGAAGGCTGGGACCCTCGATCCGCTCGTGGTGATCACTGACGAACTGTTTGAGCCTCAAATCTTCCAACGAGCTCTCCAGGTGCCCGGAATCGCCGTCCAGGCCGAAGCAAAGGTCATCGACCTAAAACGCATCGAGTGGCGTTTCATGCCCGAGAAGCCTTGGAAAGCCGGCGACCATCAAATCACCATCGATCCCGAGCTCGAAGACATGGCGGGTAACACGACGCAAAAGCCCTTCGAAGTCGATTTGAGCTCCGCCAAGCCTCGGGCGCGTGCGAGTTCGATCACTTTCCGCGTTTCGTTGCGTTGATGCAACGTCGGTTCTGCATCTGCACTGAGAGGGAGGTTGACCCCTGCCCTGCCCGCAGAACTGTATGCACATCTTTTTTCCACCAACCGCGCCCCCATGTCCATCCGCCCCCCAGCCGAAGCCTTCGAGAAAGTCCCGACGATCATCCACGCCGACTCCGCTGCCGCCGCAAAAGCCCTGGCGCAGGAGGTGAAGGAGATCATCACCACCAAGAACAAGGCCGGACAACCTGCCGTGCTCGGCATGGCCACGGGCTCGACGCCGGTGCCGTTCTACCGCGAGCTGATCCGTCTGCACAAAGAGGAAGGGCTGAGCTTCAAGAACGTCATCACCTTCAACCTCGACGAATACTTCGGCCTCACGGCGGACCATCCGGAAAGCTATGCCCGCTTCATGGCGGAGCAGCTTTTCGATCACATCGACATCCCGAAGGCGAACATCAACATCCCGAGCGGCACGATTGCGAGCGACCAGGTCTTCAACCACTGCCGTGACTATGAGCAGAAGATCGACAGCGTGGGCGGTGTCGATTTGCAGATCCTCGGCATCGGCCGCACGGGCCACATCGGCTTCAACGAACCCGGCTCCAGCCGCGACTCGCTCACGCGCCGCATCACGCTGGATCGTGTGACACGGCAGGACGCGGCGAGTGACTTCCGCGGCGAGCAAAACGTGCCGCACTTTGCCATCACTATGGGTGTCGGAACCATTCTGCGTGCCAAAAAGCTCGTGCTGATGGCGTGGGGTGAAAACAAGGCCAGCGTCGTGGCTAAGGCGGTCGAAGGCCCGATGAGCGAGGCGGTCTCCGCGTCCTTCCTGCAAGATCACCCGGATGCTCGTTTCTTCATCGACCAAGGCGCCTCGCGTGAATTGACACGCATCAAGCTGCCGTGGCTGGTCGGCCCCGTGTCGTGGACGCCGCGTGAGACGCGTCGTGCGATGGTGTGGCAGGCATTCAAGACCACGCGGCCTGTTTTGAAGCTCATCGACGAGCATTACAACGAGCACGGCCTGAGCGATCTGCTCTCTGAGCAAGGTCCGGCTTACCAACTGAACATCCGCATCTTCAACCAGCTCCAGCACACGATCACCGGCTGGCCCGGCGGCAAGCCCGACGAGGACGACACCTACCGCCCCGAGCGTGCGCGGCCGTATCCAAAGCGTTGCCTCGTTTTCTCGCCGGAGCCGCAGGATGCCATCGTGGGCATGGGCGGCACGATTGACCGCCTCATCGAGCAAGGCCACGACGTGCGCCTCATTTCACTGACCTCCGGCAGCCTCCGCGTGCCAGACAGTGAGGCCGACAAGTTCGCCGAGACGCTGCTTGAGCTAGCCTCGAACTCCGTGAAGCCGGGCGATTGGAAGCCGCAGGTGGATTACGCAAAGGAAGCGCTCTCCCAGCTTGAGGCGAAGGGCGAATTCGGTGAGGACACACCGCTGCTGCGCCAACTCAAAGGCCTCATTCTTCGTGGTGAACTGCGCGACGCGGCCCATGCGGTCGGTTTGAGCCATGACAAGGTCGTCTTCCTCGATCTGCCTTTTTATGAGCAGGGTCGCTACCGCCGCTTCAAGAGCACGCAGGCCGATGTCGATGCGCTCAAGAAGCTGCTGTTGGAGCAAAAACCGCATCAGATCTATCTCACCGGCGATGCCGCTGACCCGAGCAGCGTGAGCGGCATCACCTTCCGCCTCATCATGAACGGTCTTCAGGCCTGTGGCGGCGAGGAATTCTCCGGTGCATGCAGCCTGTGGCTGTATCGCGGCAAGGAACGTGCCCTTGAACCCCACGAGATCGACATGGCGGTGCCGATGAGCCCGCTGCAAATCGAGCGCAAAACCAATGCGATCAATCGCTACAGCGCTCTCAGCAGCCTCGAAAAGGAAGCGCCTGAGACAAATCGCGAAAACGCCCGCCAATACGACCGCCTCGGTTTGGCGGAGTATGAGGCCATCGAGACCTTCCAGCGCTGGCGGAGGGCTTAAAGCCCCACGCTCCCGTAGCCTTGGCCGCGGGAGCAGAGGCGGTAGAGATGGGAGCAGACCTCGTTGGCGGCGAGGGTGCCTGACTTCGGGAAGGCATCGAAGTCACCGATGAGCACGGGCCAGTCGCCAGTGTCCTCGGGGATGCGGCCATGGCTGCCCTTGACGAGGCTGGCATCAATCGGGATGACATCCATCAGCATGCGCAGGCCGAGGGACTTCTTGAGCAGTTTCCAGGCGATCTTGAGCTTTGGATACTTGATCGTGGGATCGACGAAGAGCTCGGCGGGGTCGTAGCCGCACTTGCGATGAATGTCCACGCAGCGGGCAAAGTCGGGTGCCTTCGCATCGTCCATCCAGTAGTAGTAAGTGAACCAGCTTTTCGCATCAGCGATGGCGATGAGGTCGCCGCTGCGTTCATGATTGAGACCAGCGAGGTGTTTTTCGACCTTGCCGAGCACTTGAGCGACGCCGGGTGTTGCTTCGAGCACGCTCTTCACCTCCGCCAAGATGCTGGCGTCGTTTACATAGACATGCGCGACCTGATGATCGGCGATGGCAAAGACCTTCGAGCCGCCGAGATCGAGTGTTTCGAGGCCGAGCTCGTCTTTGATGGAAAGCCAGCCCTTCTCGCGGAAGACGCGGTTGAGATGCACCGGCTGCGAAACATCGGTGATGCCGTATTCGGAGAGCAGCACGACCTTGATGTTCCGCTTCTCGTAAAAGCGGATGAGATCGCCGACGACGTTGTCGATCTGCCGGAGGTCAAAGCGGATCTTGTCCATGTCGAGCCCCACGCGTTGCAGGTTGTAGTCGAGATGCGGCAGGTAAACGAGGCTGAGGCTGGGCCAGTGCTTCTCCTCGATCCATTTGGCGCTTTCGGCGATCCAGATGGAGGATTTGATGTCGCTGCCGGGGCCCCAAAAGCTGCGAAACGGAAAGGGACCGAGGTCTTTTTTGATGCGTTCACGCAACGGCATGGGCTGCGTGTGGATGTCGAAGACCTTGCGACCATCCGCCGGGTAGAGCGGCCGCGGGGTGATAGCGATGTCCGCGGTGGAATGCATATTGTACCACCAGAAGAGCTTCGCGCAGGTGAACTGCGGCTCCACGCGGCGCAGGGCCTCCCAGAGCTTTTCGCCCTGCACGAGCTGCTCCGGCTGCTTCCAGAAGCGGTGCTCGGCATACTCGCGGTCATACCAGCCGTTTGCCACGGCACCGTGGTCACGCGGCATTTTGCCGGTCAAATAGGTGGCCTGGGCTGTGCAGGTCACCGCGGGCACCACGGGCTCGATTTTCGCGATGCGGTTCCGCTCCAAAAAGGCCCGGATCGCGGGCGTGTGCTCGCCGATGAGCCTGCTGGTGAGGCCGACGACGTTCAGGATGGCGGTGCGTTGCATCGGGGCAGGTTTTAAGTTTCAGGTTTCATGTTTCAAGTGCCGTGAAACGTGGAACTTGAAACCTGAAACTCACCAAAGGGCCGCCGCGGCCACATAGGCGATTTTGCAGCCAAAATGCAGGAGCTGGTCCTGATTGAAGCTGGTGAGGCCTTCGCACTTCGCCACGTCGATGAGAAAGTGAAGCACGAACTCGATGCAGGCCAGGACCACGCAGCCTGTGATGAGCCACACCGCGGCGGCATGCAGCAGGCAGTGGCAGGCCATGCAGACGATCCAGATGCTGGGCGGGCGGGATGGATCGGCACGCTGGATGAGAAAATGGCGGTTTTTGCACGAGGCGAGAAATTCGCCCTGCAAAGGGTAGTCCATCAACGCATGCCCGATGGCGAGCAGGAAGAAAACTTGCGCGGCCGAAGCCCAGTCGTGTGCGGGAAATGGCAGCAGACCATCCATGCGGTGCGTGCAGGCGGATGGATCAGGCGCTGTAGAAGGAGGCGATCTTCTCGTTCACGGCACGCAGGCGGTGAGCGATGGTGCGGCCGACGCCGATCAAGAGCCAGGCCGCCGAACGCGGATACTCATTGATGTAGGCCTCGAGGCTCTGGCCGTCGATGCGCCAGACTTGGGAAAATTCGACCGCGGTGACGGTGGCGGAGGCCACATTCGGGTCCAGGAGATTGATCTCACCGAGGGTCTCACCCTTCTGCACCGGGCCGAGGAGCACTTTATGACCACCGCGCATGGCTGTGGCGTGGAATTTGCCGGAGACGACAAAGAACAGGCTGCTCTGCTGCATGCCTTCCTCGATCAAATGCTGGCCGGGCTGCACAGGGAGGAATTCGCCATAGCCGCTGAGGATGTCGCGATCCTCATCGCCGAGGGGTTCGAGGATGCCTTGGGCAGGGAGTTGCGGAGTGGTGAGAGTGCTGCTCATGAGATGGAAAAGATAAAATCCGGCCCTTTGTAGGTGTTTCTGTCCGAAATGGCAAGCAAAGAGGCTGCCACAGCCCGGCAGAGCTTGATCGGATGCATGTTCGCGACGGTTGCCAGGCATGGAATTTCCGCTGGATTTCAGTCTTCAACCCGCCAGAATCCGCGTCCCCTCTCCGTTCCGTATCTCCCACAGTTCCCCATAACAACCACACGCCCTCCGACCATGTCTGACAGCTCCCACGCCCACAAATGCTGCTCCAATCTCGCCCCGGCTTACGCGCACCTGCTGCTGCGTCTCTGGGTCGGCATGCGCCTCTTCATGGCGGGACTGGACAAATTCCGCTGGGGCAATGGTGAGACCACGACCTTCAGCATCTCGAACTACACCGAGCTGAAAGCTCCGCCGATCGCCAAGCTGATGGCCACCAATAGCTTCCTGCCGGAGGCAATGTGCAACGCCTTTGCCAACTCCATCGGCTACGTCCTCCTCCTCGTGGGCGTTTGGACCGCCATCGGTATCTTCACCGAGCTCGGCCTCTTCGCCGCCGGCCTCGTCTTCCTCTCCCTCGGCTTCGGTCTGGCCTGCCTTCCTGATGATACCGAGCTCGTCGTGAACATCGGCCTCTCCGTCGGCCTCGTGGCGCTTTGCCTGATGACCGCCCACGCGAAAAAATTCTCCCTCGACGGCATCCTCCGCGGCAAGAAGAAGGCCGAGTAAGCCTCCTGCGTGCCGCCTCCTGCGGCACGTCCTTGTTTTAACCTTCACGCGACATCCCGCATGAGCACGACTTCCGCTCCCCTTTCCCGATTCCTCGACCGCAGGGGCTTCCTGCGCACCACCGCCCTCACCGGCGGTGCCATCCATCTTGCCACCAGTAAATCCGCCATCGCCCAGGAAACGGCCACCGGTCGCACCATCAAGTGCGCCCTCGTCGGTTGCGGCGCCCAGGGTAATGCCCTCCGCACGGCCTCCAAAGACGTGCCCGGCATCCAATGGGTTGCGATGTGCGACATCTGGAAATTCTCCGTCGCCAAGACCCGCGGCGGCTTCCTCGGTGAAAACAAGCATCAGATCGACGGCGAAGTGAAGATCTACGACGACGTCGAGGCCATGCTGGAGAAGCAGCCCGACATCGAGGCGGTCTTCATCGCCACGCCGGACTTCCTCCACGCCCCGCTCTCCCGTCTTTGCCTCTCGAAGGGCAAGCATGTGTACTGCGAAAAAATGATGTCGAACAGCATCGAAGGTGCCCTCGACATGGCGAAGGCTGGCAAAGAGTATCCGAACCAGGTCTTCCAGATCGGCCATCAGCGTCACTCGAACCCGCGTTACATCAACCTGCGCGAAAACATCATCAAGAAGGGTGTGCTCGGCCGCGTCACCCACTGCTACGCCCAGTGGAATCGTGGTGTCTCCGGCTCCCAGCCGCAGGGCGAGGTGAAGGGCTACGACATTCCGAACGATGTCCTGAACAAATACGGCTACGGCAACATCTTCGAATTCCGCAACTGGCGTTACTTTGCCAAATACGGCGGTGGCCCGCTCTCCGACCTCGGTGCGCACCAGATCGACATGTTCAACTGGATGTATGAGGCCAACCCCGTGTCCGTCATCGCCACCGGCGCGGTGGATTACTACGACGGCCAGGACGGCCGTCCGAAGTATGAGCTGCCGGACAACATGATGTGCATCTACGAGTTCAACACCCCTCTCGGTGTGCTCCGCGCCTACTACCAGGTGCTCACCACCACCGGCTCCCAGGGGGCCTATGAGAAGCACATGGGCGTGCAAGGCACCGCCATCATCTCGGAACTCGACACCAATGGCAACCAGCTCTACGCCGAGCCCAGCGTGTCCTGGGATGAGATCGCTCTCGGGAACAACCCGCCCATCGTGAAGCCGCAGGACAAGGCCAAGAACAAGTTCTGGGAGCATCCGCGTGACTGGGACAAGCCCAAGCCGCCGTCCTACGGTGCCGTGAGCATGGCCGACGTGCGTGAATCGAAGGCGCTGTCCCAGTGGGATCTCGCTGTGAAGCTCCAGCGCAAGCCACACAGCCCGCATGTGCAGAATTTCATCGAAGCCGTGCAGCAGAAAAAGCCCTCCCACCTCACCTGCCCGGTGGACATGGCCTACAAATCCTGCGTCACCGTCCTCAAAGCCTACGAGGCCGCCAAGCTCGGTGCCAAGTACATGTTCAAGCCCGAAGACTTCGCCATCTGAGCCCTTCCTCATTCGCCATTCTGAATTCGTCATTTCCGATTCCCCCATGAAAAACACACTGCACCTCCTCGGCGGCCTCACGCTCGCCATCGCCCTTGCCGCCTGCGGCAAGTCTGACAAGTCCGGTTCCGCCGCGGCTCCTGCCGCCGGTGCCGCTCCTGCCGCCGCCGCGGCTCCTGCTGGCGACCAGGAAGAAATCAAGCTCACCTTCCCGAAGGAAATGTTCATCGGCACGCCAGTCCCCACCGCGCTGCCGAACCTCGAAAAGCCTGATCCTACGAAGGTCATCAAGAGCTTCATGGCCCCGAAAGGCACCGTGAACGTGGCCAAGGGCAAGAAGGTCACCTCCTCCGACTCCGCCCCGATCATCGGCGATCTTACCCTCGTGACCGACGGCGATGCCGACGGTGCCGACGGTAACTTCGTCGAGCTCATGCCCGGCAAGCAGTGGGTCCAGATCGACCTCGAAAAGGCTCACGACATCTCCAAGATCGCCGTCTGGCACTACCACAAGCAGGCCCAGGCCTACATCGACGTGCTCATCCAAGTTTCCGACGATCCTGAGTTCAAGACCGGTGTCACCACCCTCTTCAACAGCGACCACGACAACTCCTCCGAAATGGGCAAGGGCGAAGATCCTGCCTACATCGAGACCAATCACGGCCGCGTGATCGACGCCAAGGGCGCCAAAGCCCGCTACGTCCGCCTCTGGAGCAACGGCAACACCGCCTCCGACATGAACCACTACTGCGAAGTCCAGGTCTTCGCCGTCCCCGCGAAGTAAGTTCATCGTCCTCAAACGATCCAGCCGCCGCGCAGCCTGTCTGCCCGGCGGCTTTTTTGTGCACCGATCTACTTCGCGGTCTGCAGCAGATGTTTGGCGAGGAAGCTGGCTGGCGTTGGCTTGTCGCCGGTCATGTCTTGGAGGACCAGACAAGGCACACCGGCAGTCTGGCAGTGTTTGTGAACTTCGCGGGCATGATGAATGCAGTGCAGCCATTCACCGCGATTGGAGGGCGTTGCGACGACCTGGGCATTGTTGATGAGCAGCGGCGGATCGTCCTTCGTGATCCAGGAAAGCATGTCGCACTCCTTCAAGATGGCTTTGCCCTTCTCTGAGGCCAGTTCAGTGAATGAGGGCAAGTGATAGAACATGGCTGCTTCGACCTCACTGGTGCGGAACTCGGGCTTCGGAGCCCCGAGGAAGGATTCCCACCGAGTCACGTCGTAGGTGGCCTGAGTCGAATTGCAGACCGCGCAGGTGATGCGGGTGGACTCGCGCAGCACCGGATCATCGGCTTTCGGATCCGCCATGTCGTCATGAGTGGCAAGCCAGAGCGAGGTGCCCGCACCAGCGGACCCGCCCATGGCGGCGAAGCGTGTCTTATCGAGTTTCCACTCGCCTGAACGGCTGCGCAGGAACTGCACAGCACGAGCGCAGTGACGCAGGATGTCCTGAATCGGCATGTGATCGAGTAAGGGGTAGTTCAAAGCGGCACAGGAGATGCCCTGGGCGAGCAATTCCTTCGTGGCCTTGTCCTCGCCCCAGCGGCTTTTGTCTCCATTGCGGAAGCCGCCGCCATGAATCAGCACCACGAGCGGCGTGCTGACACCGTTCGCGCCCTTGGCAAGGTAAAGGTCGAGCTTGTCGCGTTCATGCGAGCCATAGGCCACGTCAGCCACATCGGGCTTGGAAGCACCGGCAGAGGCTTTCGGCGCGTTTTTGCCCTTCGAACCCTTCACTTTCGCCAAATACGCCAGTCCTTCTTCCATGGTGAGGATGCCATCCTTATTGGCGTCCGACTCGGGATACTTCTTCAGCCCCTCGCGAAGGCGGTCGTTGTTTTCAGAGGTCACCTGGGCGTGAGCCAGTGGGACGAAGAATAGCGGCAAAAGAAGGCGGGCAAGGCGCATGGCCGCGAAAGAACGCGGGCGAGGCCTCAAAGTTGCCGCACAAAACCGAAGAAGAACTTGGAGAAAGCACTTGGAGGCAGCATCATGAGCAGACCGTCGCCTTTCCTCCCCACATGAAAACCTCCAAGCTCGAATTGCTAGCCGGCCTGTTTGTCGCCATCGGCATCGCTGCGATCACCTGGCTGACCGTGAAGCTCGGTGCCGGTGCATTGATGGGCGGTGACACTTATGTGATCGAGGCGCGGTTCACGAATGCCGGAGGCTTGAGTTCTGGAGGAAATGTGGTCGTCGCTGGTGTGCCCGTGGGACGCGTCGATGGCATCCGTGTGGACCCGGTGGACTTCAGCGCCATCGTCACTCTACGCGTGCTTTCCCATCTGAAACTGCCCACGGACTCGATCGCCTCCATCAAGACCACCGGCCTTATCGGTGACAAATTCATCGCCATCGCTCCCGGGGCGGATGAGACGAATTTGAAGCCTGGTGACCGCATCGTGGACACGGAAGCCTCGGTCGATCTCGAGTCCCTCATCGGAAAAATGGCCTTCGGAAGTGTTGACAAGGGGGCCGAAGACGCGGCACAAGAAGCACCAGCCCCTCCCCCATGACTCATCGCGCTTTTATTATCCTTCTACTGGCTCTCGCCGTTTCCCCTGGCATCTGCCCGGCAGCCAGTGCCGAGGCACAGGCGAAACTCAAAGGCGCGGTCAACCAAGTACTGGCAGTGGCTAACAGCTCCGGCACGAAGGCTGCCATCGCCACTAGCGTCCGCCCGCTGCTCCAGCGTTACATCAGCTTTGAAACGATGACCCGTCGCGCCGTGGGTCCAGGCTGGAGGTCTTTCAACGCCTCCCAGCAGGCCAAGGCCACGCAGCTTTTCACCACATTGGTGATCCGCACCTACGCCAACAAGTTCACGCCGGGACAGATGCCGGAAATTCAGTATCGGGCGGCCACCGAACCGGCCTCCGGCCGCGTCGATGTGCCAACGACCGTCGTTTACCAGGGCAACCGCTACACCGTCACCTATCGTATCGAGCAGCCCGGCTGGCTGATCACCGATGTGGTGATCGAAGGTGTCAGCATGATCGCCAATTACCGCTCGCAACTTGATGCCACTTTCAAAAAGGGTGGCGCCGAGGCCGTGATCAAATCGCTCGAGTCCTCCGTATCCAAGCAGTCATGAAAACCACCGCCCTCCTCACGCTGTCCGCAGCCCTCCTCGCGTCCTGCGCCACCCCGAAAGCGGTCGTGAACGCGGATGTCGCCGTCAAAACGAAAGCCGGGGCCAGGCCGTTACAGCCAGAAGCCACGGACCATTTGGATGATTATGCCGATGCCGGGAAGGTGGCTGACCCGCTCGAAAAGCTCAACCGCGCCACTTTTTGGCTCAATGACGGCCTTTACACTGTCTTTTTCCGCCCACTGTCCAAGGGCTACGAGAAGGTGCTGCCCAAGTTTTTCCGCAGGGGCGTCGATAACGTCTTCGAGAACGTGAAATACCCGGTCCGAGTCGTGAACTGCGTGCTGCAGGGCAAGGGCGAACGAGCTGGCCTTGAAACCAAGAAGTTCGTCATCAATACCATGGCAGGCGTCGGCGGCCTTGTCCGCGTTTCGGACAAGATCCCCGATATCGCGGACATCCCAGCCGAGGACTTCGGACAAACCTTGGCCAAGTGGGGCTTTGGGCATGGTCCTTACATCGTCCTCCCGCTGCTCGGACCGAGCAGCACACGTGAGTTTGTGGGCCTCGCCGGTGATTACGCGGCCAATCCGGCCAACTACGGACTCTATTTCTACAAGGGGAATGCCAATCACGACTGGATGTACATCCCGCCGCCCTCCAACACCCTCCGTTCCATGCCCGACCAGTTCGAGAAATACGACGCTGCCACCAAGGACGCCGTTGACCCCTACCTCTCCGCCCGTGCCGCCTTCATCCAGCAGCGAGACGAGGCTGCAAAGAAATAGGACCGGAAGCCCGCAAAGGTTATTGTTTACAGATTTCGGCCAACATGATAAACGCCACCGTGATGTCCCTGATTCGCCGTATCGCTCTCGTCGTCCTTGCCTCCGCCTCCCTCACCAGTTGCCAGACGCTTGGCGGCTTGATGAATACACTTCCATTTCGTTTGCTTGATGAGGCTGGTGCGGAGGCCATGAGCCTGTTTTCTGAAAACAACCTGCCCGCAACCGGCCGCCCCGAAAGCATCGAGCAACGTGCGCGTCGCATTGAAATGAACGGCGAGTATGTCGGCCGGATGCCGATGGGAACGACTGCTCGTGGCAGTTCCATGGCAGCCCGCTGAAAAATTCGAGTCGGGGACAAGAAGGAGGAATCCTTCATTGTCAGTGCCTAGGGATCGGTTACTCTCGCACATGCAGTGGTGGAGTGCCCGCCGCTGTTTGAACCCTCAACAATTTCTTCGGGATGTTTGACCTGCCGGTGGTGCAAATTGGATCTGTGACGATGGACGGTGTCGAGCCCGTGTTCATGCTCGGCCCCTGTGTGATCGAAAGCGAGCCCTTCATCTGGGATGTGGCCGAGAAAATCGACGCGATGGCCCGCCAACTTGGCTGGCGCTGGATCTTCAAAGCCTCCTACGACAAGGCCAACCGCAGCGCCATATCCTCTTACCGTGGCATCGGCTGCGAAGCTGGCTGTGCCTTGCTGGCCAAAGTAGGCGAAAAATTCGGTGTGCCAGTCACGACGGACATTCACACGCCCGAGGAAGCTCACCTGGCCGCGAAATACATCGACCTCCTGCAAATCCCCGCCTTCCTCTGCCGCCAGACGGACCTCATCGTGGCCGCTGGCGAGACCGGCCGGGCTGTGAATGTCAAAAAAGGCCAGTTCATGGCCCCGTGGGATGTCAAAAACATCGCGGACAAGCTCGCTGCGGCAGGCTGCAAGAACTTCATGTTCACTGAGCGAGGCACCACCTTCGGCTACAACAACCTCGTCGCCGACATGCGCTCGCTCTACTGGATGCGGGAGCTCGGCTTCCGTGCGGTGATGGATGCCACGCACAGCGTGCAGCGTCCCGGCGGTCTCGGCACCGCCACGGGTGGCGATGGCAAGCTCGCCCCCGTGCTGGCACGCGCCGCAGTCGCCGCCGGCTGTGATGGTGTCTTCATGGAGACCCATCCCGATCCTGCCAAGGCCATGTCCGATGGCCCGAACCAGATTCCTCTTTCGCAGATCGCCTCCGTCGTCGAGTCCTTGCGTCAAATTCATGCCATCACGCGTTCCATCGCCTAGCCGCACAATGCAGCGAATCACCGCTGTCATCGTGATCAGCCTCGGCACCTGCCTGTTGATGCTTCAAGCGCAGCAGGCGGTGGACAACCGAAGCCTTGCCGAGGTCCTTTCTCAAAACATCCCCCTCGGCGTCGAAAACAAGCAGGCCGTCCTGCCGTCCTTCGACCCCACGGGCCGCCGCAGCTCGGTCATGACCGCCGATGTCGTGCGCCGCGTGGACGAGGAGCGTCTGTATGCGGAGGGCTTTGTATTCGAGCAGTTCAGCATCGATCCGAAGCGTAACATGCGTATCGCCCTGCCGACCGCGTTTTACAACATGAAGACCTCCACGCTGCGCAGCACCCAACGTGGCAGGGTCAGCCTCAAAGACATGCAGATCGAGGGTGACAGCCTCATCTTCGACACCACCAACAACCGCGGCCTCATGGAAGGAAACATCCGCACCGTCATCTTTGACACTCGCGCCAAAAGCAGCGAGTGACCAGTCATCCCATTGCCCGGCAAGCCATGAACAGCCGCCTCACACTCGCATGCCTTCCCTGCCTCGCCCTGCTCGCGGGAGGCCTCGCCGCGCAGTCGCCAGCGCCGGCACCCGAGCAGCCAAAGAAAAAGGGGCTGATCGACACCATCAAAAAGGCCATTGATGGCAACAAAGACCGCGTTTCCGATGAAACACGCCAGAAGGCCGAAGCAGCCGCCAAGGCCGCGATGGAGGCTCTTCCAGCCGATTTGAAGGACAAAGCCCTCCAGATGGCCACCGATCCCAAAGCCGCTGAAATGCGCCAGAAGGCAATCCAGACCGTTCAGGGTGCCATGCAGAGCCGCGAGACACCTCCACCAGCGCAGGAAACCGTCGCTCCAGCACAAGCAGCCGCTCCGGGTCCGCCTCCTCAGGTCGGACCGCAGCCTCGCAAGCTTCAGCCGCTGGTCCTTGATGATCCTCAAGAAGCCCGCCAGGCCAAAAACGGTCGCACCGAGATCACCGCCACCAAATCAGCCTACTTCGATGCCAACACCGGCATCGGCATCTACCGTGGAAACGTCCGCGCACGTCACCCGAATGCCTACATCGAGTGCGAAGAACTCGAGATTCACATGGAGAAGGACAAAGCCGGTGCCGACGGCAAAAAGAAGGCCTCCAACGACGTGGACATCCTGGCCTCACGGTCGGAGAAAAAGGCCGCCGGAGCTTCCGTGGCCCAAGATACCGGTATCGAGATCGCCTACGCCCGCGGTCCCATGGTCACCATCGAGAAATTCGACGAGCAGGGCGAGCTCCAGATCGGCCACTGCAATGAAGTGGCCATCTACGACGGCAAAACCGGTGCAATCACCCTCCGCGGCTGGCCCTCCGTGCAGCGCGGCAACAAGCTCCTCGAGGCCACCGATCCGCGCTGCGTCATCGTCATTGACCAGGCAGGCCGCTTAAAGGCCGATGGCGGCCTCTTCCGCACCACCCTCATTGATGAAAAAGCCGCGCAAGGCTCCCAGCCCCCCGCCACCACGCCCGCAGCCCCAGCCCGGCCCTGAATCGAGCCCGCCGATGCCTGAAAGCCCTGCCAGCAACTCCTCTTCCACCATGTCTGACGGCTCTTCCGTGCCCGAAGGTGAGATGCTGCTGCACACCGAGGGGCTGAAAAAGATCTACGACGGCCGCACCGTCGTGAACGGCGTGGATATCGAGGTCAAAAAAGGCGAGATCGTCGGCCTCCTCGGCCCGAATGGAGCTGGCAAGACCACCACCTTCTACATGATCGTGGGCCTCGTCAGGCCGGATGGCGGCAGCGTCACCTTTGACGGCAAGGACGCCACCCTCCAGCCCATGTACATGCGGGCGCGTTTTGGCATGGGGTACCTCCCGCAGGAGGAGTCCATCTTCCGCCGCCTCACCGTGCGGGACAATATCCTCGGCGTCATGCAGACCCAGGGATACTCCAAACAGGAAGCAGAAGACCAGACGCAGTCGCTCATGGAAAAGTTCGGCATCGACCATGTCGCCGACAACCTTGCCATCACCCTTTCCGGCGGTGAAAAGCGCCGTCTCACCATCGCCCGCAGCCTCGTCACCTCGCCGAAGCTGCTCATGCTCGACGAGCCTTTCTCCGGCGTCGATCCCATCGCCGTCGGCGAGATCCAGGAGATCATCCGCATGCTCCGCCAGGCCGGTCTCGCCATCCTCATCACCGATCACAACGTCCGCGAGACCCTGAACATCGTCGATCGCGCCTACCTCATCTTCGAGGGCAAAGTCCGCCGCCATGGCACCAAGGACTTCCTCGTGAACGACGACGAGGCCCGCAGGCTCTACTTAGGACAAGATTTCACCATGTGAGGCTCGGAATTGCGCCTTGAACAACCGCCGCCAAACCGCCAGTTTTCCAATCGTTCCACTTTCAACCCCAAACCACCATGCAAGTCCACAACGTCAACCTCCCCATCGTCGTCACCGGCCGCCACGTCGAGATCACCCCGGCCATTCGTGAGTATGCTCATAAGAAGATCGAGGGGCTCCATCTCGATTATCCGCGCATCATTGAGGCCAAGGTCGTCCTCGACGTGCAGGGGCACCACCGCCAGATGGCTGAAATCATCCTCTTCTGCGCCAATCACATCGTCATCGAAGTGAAGTCCGTCACCGAGGACATCTACGCCTCCATTGACGAGAGCATCAGCAAGATCGCCCGCCGCATGCGGAAGTTCAAAACGCGCCTGCTCAAGAGCCACCGCCCGCGCAAGGAAGGCTCCATCCGCCACATCCAGGAGCAGGTCTTCCACGAGGAGGCCGTGCACCACGAGGACGAGCACGTCACGCCGGCCTACGTCCACGAGGAGTCCTACAAGATCCGCCCGCTCTATCCCGACGAGGCCATCGTGGACCTCGAGATCAGCCAGCGTCCTTTCGTGGTCTTCCACGACCAGCAGAACCACAAGCTCGCCATTCTCTTCCGTCGCCAAGACGGCGATTACGGCCTGATCCATCCGGAAGACACCGCCGCGAAGAAATGATCGCTGGCGGACATCTGCTCCGAACCGCTCACCGAATGACGAAAGGCCTTCGTCATTCGGTTTTTGTTATTCTCCTATTTTTGTGTGCAGGCCTTTCTTCCTGCTCCAGTTCAAAATCACCCTCGCCACGCAGCGGAGCGAGGATTGTCGAGACCCAGCACGGCCTTGCCTCCCTCTACACGGACCGGCGCACGGCCAGCGGGGAGCGTTTCAGCGCCGCGGCGTTCACCGCTGCGCATCGCCACTGGCCCTTTGGGTGCCTGGTGCGCTGCACCAACCTGCACAACGGACGCTGGGTGGTGGTGCGTGTGAATGACCGGGGGCCGTTTGTGCGCGGGCGGGTGATTGACCTCACCCCCAAGGCGGCCTCCATGATAGGACTCACGAGGTCAAACGGCCTCTGCCGGGTGAAAATCGAGCGGTTTCAGTGATGGCAGGCATCACACGCCGGACCGCGTCTCCACCCACTGCACCGCATAACGCACCAAGGCCGCACCATCGGTGATGCCGAGCTTTTCCTTCACATGGGCACGATGCGCCTCGACGGTGCGGGCGCTGATGCTGAGCTGGGTGGCGATATTCTTGGTGGCGACGCCTTTGCCGATGAGCTCGAGGATCTCCAGCTCGCGATCTGTAAGGGAGTCGATGCCAGCGGCCTTGGCACGGGTTGGCGCGGTCATCTGCTCAAGCATGCGGGCATTAAGCGTCTCGCTGACGTAGAGGCCGCCTGACATGATTTTGTGAATGGCGGTGATGAGATGATCGGCCGCCTCCTCCTTCATCACATAGCCTCGGGCACCGGCGCGGAGGCTGCGCTCGCCGTAGAGAGACTCGTCATGCATGGAGAGCACGAGACAAACCGTGCTCGGATGCATGGCGCGGATGTCTTTGACGAGTTCGAGGCCGTTTTTATCCGGCAGCGTCAGGTCGATCACGGCGAGATCGGGCTTGAGCTTGCTCACGAGGTCCAGGCCCTCGCGGGCGCTGCCGGCCTCGCCGCACACATCGAGCCCGTTTTCCATGCGGATGAGCTGCGCGAGGCCGTGGCGCATGATCGGATGGTCATCGACGAGGATGACGCGTTTCACGGTTTCGGGGCTTTGGTTGGTGCGGGAACGCTGCATGTGACCTGGGTGCCGCCCTGCGGCCTGGAGCTGAAGCTGACGGTGCCGCCCATCATTTGAGCGCGATGGCTCATGGTCAAGAGGCCCATGCCGGTGCCTTTGGCCGCCTTGTCCGGAATGCCGACGCCGTTGTCACGCACGGTGAGCACGATGTTTCCGTTCTGCCGGGCGAGGTGAATCTCGACGCGGGTGGCCTGGCTGTGCTTCACGGCATTGGAAACAGCCTCCTGGGCCACACGGAAGAGCTGCAGGGCAGTCTGGGTGTCCTGAACCTTCACCGGATTGTCGAAACGAAAGTCACACTGCATCTCAAACGCCCTCGCCGTGCTTCCCGCGAGATCTTTGAGCGCGTCCATCAGGCCGCCGGAGTCATGCACCACCGGCATCAGGCCTCGCGCGGTCTCGCGGGCGCGGGTGTTGGCCTCGCTGACCATGCGGACGATCTCTTCCAAACTGGCCGCCTCCTCGCTGCCGGCATTGGCGAGGCGTTTCTGCGCCACTTTCGCGAGACAGCCGATGGCGGCGAGCTGCTGGCAGAGGTCGTCATGCAAGTCACGGCCGATGCGGGCACGCTCCTCTTCACTGATGTGCACGATCTTGTGCTCCAGCGCTTTGCGGTCGCTGAGGTCGCGGATGATGCCGGTGAAGACGCGGCGACCGCTGGGCAGCAGGGCCTCACCCACAGAGAGATCGATGGGGAAGACGCTGCCGTCTTTTCGCATGGCCAAAGCCTCGCGGCCGATGCCGATGATGCGCCGTTCACCGGTGCGCATGTAGTTCTTCACATAGCCATCATGCCGGGACCGGAAGGGTTCCGGCATGAGCATCATGATGTTTTTTCCCACCATCTCATCCCGCGTGTAGCCGAAGAGTCGCTCCGTGGCGGAGTTGGTCGTCTCGATGATGCAGTTCTCATCAATCGTGATGATGGCATTCACCGCCGTCTCCACGATGGCCGCGGCACGCTGCTCGCTGGCCTGGAGCGCCGTCTGCAATTCAGCGATGCTGGGTTTGTTTTTCATAAAGAGGGTTCAATCTGCTGCGGCAGCAAAGCCATCCGGCTTCACGGCCAGAATCGAGCAGGGAGCATGCTGCACGATTTTTTCTGCGGTGGTGCCGATCAAAAACTCGCGCAGCCCGGTCTTCCCGCGTGTGCCGAGCACCACCAGCGTGGCACCCACGCTCTCGACATGCTCCAGGATGCTCTCGCGGATGTTCATGCGCTCGACGACGAGCGGCGTGACGGCCACGGAGCCTTTCTCACGCGTGAAGGGCTGCAAAAACTCCTCGAGCTGCGTCTGCCAGTTCGCCAGAGCCTGAGGATCAATGGCGGCGGGCATGGCTGGCATGAAGCCGCCGTAGTCCAAGGACATGGCGATGGCGCTTTGATACACGTGCAAGCAATCCACGCTGCCGCCATCGAGCGCGGCGAGGTGCAGGGCGCATTGCACGGCCTTGGCAGAGTTCTCGGAGAAGTCCACGCAGGTGACAATCTTCTTGTGCGGCGACTGCGCATCCTCGCGAACGACGAGCACATCAACAGGAGCTTTGCGGATGCACTTCGCGGCGATGGCCCCGATGCGATGCGGCTCGTCTTTGGAGCCTTTCGCACCCATCACGAGCAGGTCGGCCTCATGCGCTTTGCAGAACTCCGCGATCTCTGTGAAGGGATGACCGATGCGCACCTCGCAGCGCACATTCTCCGCGCCCACCTCGCTCTCGGCGATGAATTTCCGCAGGCGCTCCGTCCATTCGCTCACGATTTGCGCCGGCTCCAGCGAGAGGGCTTTCTTCAGCTCGTGGATGAGAAAGCTGTCCATCACATGCAGGGCGGTGATGCGGGCTCCATCCTGCGAGGCACGCATGACGGCCTCTTTGAGGGCCACGCGGCAGGCGGGAGTGAAATCGATGGCGGCGATGAGGTGGTGGAACTTTTTCATGGTTGGCGTCGGGTGGTGTGATCCCAGCTTAGAACGCTTTAGGAAGGCTGCGCCGCTCAAATTGCGTCGTTTTAGGCCGGACTTGCCCCACATGAGGCTTGCCAAAATCGCCGCGAAACGGCGTAATCTCTCCCGCCATGAGCACCCAACCCTCCCCCGCCCCCCTGTCACGCCGTCGCTTCGTCGGCGCGGCCGGCCTTGTCGCCGGCTCCATGATCACGCGTCCGCTTTTCGGCCAGAACGCCGCCAGCAACAAACTCAATGTCGCTCTCATCGGCGTGTGGGGCCGCGGCTTGGCGCACTACAATTCCATCGCCGAGGAAAACGTCGTCGCGCTGTGTGACATCAACGAGGCCCGCTTTCCCGATGCGCTGAAGCGTTTCCCCGGAGCCACGACCTACATCGACTGGCGCAAGTGCCTCGACCACAAGGATCTCGATGCCGTCGTCTGCTGCACGCCGGACCACACGCATGCCTTCATCGCGAACTGGGCACTCAAACGCGACCTCCATTGCTACATGGAAAAGCCGCTGGCCATCACCGTGAACGAAGCCCGCACCGTGCGTGCGACGTGGGAGACCAAAAAGGGTAAGCTCGCCACGCAGGTGGGCATGCAGCGTCACGAGCAGCCGAACTTCAACCGCGTCAAAGAACTCATCCGCGATGGGGCCATCGGCGAGCTGAAGGCCGCCTACGCCTGGGGCAACCGCCAGATCCCGAAGCCCGGCTACTTCCCGGCTGAGGGCGAGCCGCCGAAGGGCTTCCATTACGATCTGTGGCTCGGCCCAGCTCCCTTCCATCCTTACAACCCTGCTTACTTCGTCGGTGGTGCCGGTGCGAACTGCCTCTCCTGGAACATGTTCTGGGACTTCGGCGCCGGTCAGATCGGTGACATGGGCAGCCACACCATGGACCTGCTCTGGAATGCCGTGGACGCGAAGCTGCCCACCTCCGCCGAGGCGAAAGGCGATGCCTTCAACTCCGACGTCACGCCCGTGATGTGCGAATCGCACTTTGAGCATCCTGCCAACGACTGGCGTGGCCCCATCACCGTGAGCTGGTATCAGGGCGGCGCGATGCCGCGCTCGCCAAAGCCAAGCATCGACCTCTCGAAGATCGGCCACGGAGCCATGTTCAAAGGCACGAAAGGCTTCATCATCGCCGATTTCGACTCACGCATGATCATCCCCTTCGGCGATGACGCGGACATGAGCTACTACAAGCCGCGCAAGAAGGAGGACCAGTATCCCGACGTGGGCAAAGGCAACTTCCAGAAGCAGTGGTTCGATGCTTGCAAAGACCCAAGCAAGCCCACCGCCTGCGATTTCGGCTACAGCGCCAACATGATCGAGATGATGCTCCTCGGCCTCGTGGCCTACCGCACCGGCAAAAAGATCAGCTACGACGGCGCCACCGGCACCAGTCCCGACACGCCCGAGGCAAACGGCTTCATGAAGAAGGAGTATCGCGACGGCTGGAATATCGACGGTTGATCGCCCATGCGCCTGGCCTGCCTTTTCACCCTCGCCACGACGTCCGCCCTCGCGGTGGACTTCGTGCGCGAGGTGCGGCCGATCTTCGAAAAGCACTGCTACGAGTGCCACGGCCCCAAAAAGCAGAAGAACGACTACCGGCTCGACATCAAGTCGGTGGCCTTGAAGCACATCAAATCGGGCGAAAGCTCGGAAAGCACGCTGTTCCGATTCGTCAGTGGCTTGGAGAAAGACACGCCCATGCCGCCGAAGTCGAAACTGAGCTCAGCGGAGCTCGAAACGCTGAAACGCTGGATCGATGCGGGCGCGAACTGGCCGGACGGCGTCGATGTCGCGAAGCTGGAGGACAAAACAGACTGGTGGGCCTTTAAACCGCTCTCCAAGCCCCAAGGACAAAGCGTGGATGCTTTCATTCAGACGAAGCTGAGGGAGAAAGGTCTCACGCCGGCTCCTCGTGCGGATTCACGCACACTCATTCGGCGGCTCTTTTTCGATTTGACCGGCCTGCCGCCTGATCCGTCCGATCTGACCGATCTGACGGATGAGAAGTATGAGGCACTCGTAGACAAACTCCTCTCCTCACCCCGCTACGGCGAGCGCTGGGCGCGGCATTGGCTGGATGCGGTGCATTACGGCGAGACACATGGCTATGACAAAGACAAGCCGCGCCTGAATGCCTGGCCGTATCGGGATTATGTCATTCGCGCCCTGAACAACGACAAACCGTATGCCCGCTTCATCGAGGAGCAGATTGCCGGAGACGCGCTCTATCCGGGCACGGTGGATGGCATCACGGCGCTGGGTTTCATCGCGGCGGGGCCGTGGGACTACATCGGGCATGCGGAGGTGCCGGAGACGAAGCTCGATGGCAAGATCGCCCGGCATCTGGATCGCGATGACATGGTGCAAAACGCCATCGGCACCGTGTGCAGCCTCACGATTCAATGCGCGCAGTGTCACAACCACAAATTCGATCCCATCTCGCAGGAGGATTATTATTCGCTGCAGGCCGTCTTTGCCGCGATCGACCGCACGGAGGTCGATTACTACCCGGATGACGCGTCGATGCAGAAGTTCGCCGCGTTGCAGAAACAGAAGAAACGCCTCGCGGATCAAATCGCGGCCTTGGAGGCTCCATTGAAGCAAAAAGCCGGTGAAGCCTACACCGCGCTCAGCAAGCGCATCGACGGCGCAGCGGAAAAAGGCTCGAATCCGAACGCGAAGCCCGATTTCGGCTGGCACAGCGCCATTTCGCCGACTCAAGACGCCACAAAGTGGGTGCAGGTCGATCTCGGCAAGAGCGTGCAGGTCGAGCGCATCGTGCTGAAGCCCTGCTACGACGACTACGGCAAGATCGGCGGCGGTTTCGGCTTCCCCGTGCGATTTAAAATCGAAGTGAGCGACGATCCCGAATTCAAAACCGGCGTGTCGCTCGTATGGCGGAAGCACGATGTCACCTTCATGCAGGATTTCGCGAATCCCGGTCTCAAGCCCTTCGAAACCGGCACCGCGGGCGATGATGGCGTCACGGGTCGCTTTGTGCGCGTCACCGCCGTGAAGCTCGCGCTGCGCAAAGGCGACTACATCTTCGCGCTCGCCGAGTTGGAGGTCTATGACAGCAAAACCGGCCCCAATCTAGCCGCAGGCAAGCCCGTGAGCTCGCTTGATAGCATCGAGGCCCCGCCACGCTGGCGGAAGACGAACCTCACCGACGGCATCGCGCCGGAAAGCCGCAGCGAGGAGGACAAAAAGCATCTCATCCGTCAGCGCGATGCTCTGATGCTCGCTCAAGCGGATGAAGCGACGAAGAAGCAACTCGTCGCATTGCGAAAAGAGCGCGATTCTCTTCCCGCGCTGCCTGCTCCGCAGAAAGTGTATGCCGGAGCCGTTCACTACGGCAGCGGTGCCTTCAAAGGCACGCATGGCACACCGCGCACGATCCAGGTGCTCAAGCGAGGCGACATGAAACAACCCGCGCAGAAGGTCGGGCCAAACACGATTCAGGCGCTCGCGGGTCTCTTCGACATTCCTTTTGAGCTTCGCGGTCAGGATGAAGCCGCACGACGCGCCGCTTTGGCGAAGTGGATCACGCATCCGAACAACGCGCTCACCTGGCGCAGCATCGTGAACCGCGTGTGGCAGCATCACTTCGGCCGCGGCCTCGTCGAGACCGCGAACGACTTCGGCCGCATGGGCGCGAAGCCGAGCCATCCCGAGTTGCTCGACTGGCTGGCAGTGACCTTTCGCGACGACCTCGGCGGCAGTTTGAAGAAGCTGCACAAGCTCATCGTGATGAGCGAGGCGTATCGTCGAACGAGTTTTCCAACTCGTTCAGCCAACGAGTTGGAAAACTCGTTCTACGCCCGCCAAACCCGCCGCAAGCTCGACGCGGAGGCCATTCGCGACTCCATCCTCGCCGTCAGCGGCAAACTCGACCTCACGATGGGTGGGCCGAGCTTTCAAGACTTTGTCATCGACAAGCCGCAGCACTCGCCGCACTACGAATATCATCTGCACGATCCCGAGGACCCGAAGAGCCATCGCCGAAGCATCTACCGCTTCATCGTGCGCAGCCAGCAGCAGCCCTTCATGACCGTGCTCGACTGCGCTGACCCGTCCATGCGGGTGGACAAGCGCAACGAATCTCTCAGCCCCCTGCAAGCGCTCGCGATGATGAACAACGGTCTCACTGTTAGCATGGCTAAACATTTCGCCACACACGCCGGCAGCGTAAAACAAGCCTTTCTGCTAGCCCTCGCCCGCGAGCCCAACGCGGAAGAGCTCACCGCGCTCGAAGCATACGCGAAACGCGAAGGCCTCGAAAATGCCTGCCGCGTCATTTTGAACCTGAACGAGTTCAGCTTCGTGGATTGATCCTGCGTGGATTGCGCCACGTGGAGTCTGGAATGTCCAAACATGGCCGCGGCAGCATGGCAGGTGACAGACGAACTGAAGTTTGATTCAGCATATTGAGTCAATTTTCTCAAAATTAAGAGAGAAATAGGTGCAAGCAGAAGAAATTTGTCATATTTGCCATATTTAAGTCTTGCGGAGATGTGTTGATCCACTAGAATTACCACAGAATATAACCTTGTTTTTATAACATGAACCCGACCCTCTCTGCCAGTTACACGGCCCAGTCTAACGCCGCCCTTTTGGATGCGTTGGAGGCCCGTCGCCTCTGGCGGGAAAAGGAACAGGTCTCGCCCCACTGGTGGGTGGTCGTGTCAGTGATCGGCGATTGGATCATGGCCGTGGTCGCAGCGCTCGCCGCCTACGGTCTCCGTTTCCACACCGCGATCCGTGACCTCGGCATCGTAGACTCCATGTCCCTCCGCCAATATGTGGGTTACATCGTGTTGGGCAGTGTATCCTTGGTCTTCGTCCTCGGCTGGCAGGGCATTTATCAGGCCAATGTGCTGCTGCGCAGCCGCATCATCACCTCCCGGGTGGCGAAGAGCGTGCTCATCTGGACTGCAGGCTTCCTCGCAATGAGCCTGGCCCTTAAACTCGAACCGGCCATCTCCCGCGTTTACATGGCCCTCAACGGTGCCTGTGCTCTTCTGCTCCTTCTGAGCTGGCGCACCCTTTTCTTGAGCTTCCTCCGGGCCCCGGCACGCGTCGAGGCTCTGCAGCAGCGGGCGATTTTCGTTGGCTGGAATAAAGAGGCCGACTCGCTCTGGCGGACGCTGAAACGCGATCATGCCAGCGCCTATGACATCGTCGGCTGGCTGAACATCCACCCCGATGACACCTCCGAGTCCTCCCCCCCCCATGATTTCCCCTGCCTGGGCAGCCTTGCAGAGGTCGAGCGATTGATCGGCACCCACGCGGTGGACATGATCATCGTGGCGGACCTGCACGGTGCTCGTGACCAAATGATCGCACTGGCCAATCTGTGCGAGCGGGAAATGATCCAGTTCAAGGTCATCCCGTCCGTGTTCCGTATCTTTTCCTCCGGGCTGGCCCTCGAGACCATCGCAGGCACGCCGATCCTCGGCATCACCCGCCTTCCGCTGGACCACACCATCAATGTGATGGCCAAACGCTTGCTTGATATCATCGGCGCCACAGTGGGCCTCATTTTGAGCGCACCGATCATCGGCCTTTTCAGCGCCTTGGTGTGGCTGGAGTCGCGTGGACCCGTTTTCTACCGTCAGCGTCGCTGGGGCTACAACGGCGTGCCCTTTGAGATCATCAAAATCCGCTCGATGAAACTCGACGCGGAAAAATCGAGCGGTGCACAGTGGTGCGTGAAGGATGATCCACGCCGCTTGCGAGTAGGAGCCTTCATGCGGGCCACAAACATCGACGAGCTGCCGCAATTTTGGAACGTGCTGAAGGGTGAAATGAGCCTCGTCGGGCCGCGTCCGGAGCGTCCGGAACTCATCGCCGGCTTCAAACACGAGATTCCTCATTACAATGCCCGTCACACCGCGAAACCAGGCATGACCGGCTGGGCGCAAATCAATGGTCTCCGTGGCGACACGGACCTCAGTGAGCGCATCAAGTGCGACCTGTGGTATCTGGAAAACTGGAGTCTGTGGCTCGACATCCAGATCATGGCCCTCACCTTCTTCAAACGCGACAACGCCTATTGAGGACGTTGTCGCCGAATAAAGAAAATCTCCCGATCAGGCTTTGAGGCCTTCCTGGCGGAGGAAACTCTCCAGCCAGGAGATGTCATACTGGCCGTTCTGGAAGTCAGAAGTGGTCAAAACTTTGCTCTGGAGCGGGATGGTGGTCTTGATGCCTTCGACGGTGAACTCGCCCAACGCACGACGCATGCGGCGGATGGCGATGTCACGCGTGGCACCAGTGACGATGAGCTTGGCGATCATCGAATCGTAATACGGCGGCACGCTGTAGCCGGCATACACATGCGTATCGACGCGGACGCCGCGGCCACCGGAGGTGTACCACAGATTGATCTTGCCGGGGCTGGGGGCGAAATTGCGGAAAGGATCCTCGGCATTGATGCGGCACTCGATGGAGTGGCCGCGGGGCTGGGCCTTGAGCACATGCTCGGAGAGCGGGAGACCGGCGGCAATGCGGATCTGCTCTTTGATGAGATCGCAGCCATACACTTCCTCGGTGATGGGATGCTCCACCTGGATGCGGGTGTTCATCTCCATGAAGTAGTAGTTCTCGCAGGCGTTATCGACGAGGAACTCGATGGTGCCGCAGTTCTCGTAGCCGATTTCCTTGCAGAGCTTTACCGCGGCATCGCCCATGCGTTTGCGGAGCTTTTCAGGCAGTTTCGGCGAAGGGCATTCTTCGATGATCTTCTGGTTGCGGCGCTGCATGGAGCAATCGCGCTCGCCGAGATGGACGACATTGCCGTGAGAGTCGGCGACGATCTGGAATTCGATGTGGTGGGGCTTATCGACGAGCTTTTCCATGTACATGGAGCCGTCGCCAAAGCACTTCATGGCCTCGAGGGACGCGGCCTGGAAGCTGGAGATGAGCGTGGCCTCGTTGAGCACGGGGCGCATGCCGCGACCTCCACCACCGGCGGTGGCCTTGATCATGACCGGGTAGCCAATCTTGCGAGCCCAGGCGAGGGCCTCTTCTTCGCTGGTGATGATGCCGTCGGAACCAGGCGTGATGGGCACGCCAGCCTTGCGGGCGGTATCACGGGCGACGTTCTTGTCACCCATCATCGAGATGACCTTGGCGGACGGCCCGATGAACTTGATTTTGCACTTCTCGCAGATCTCCGCGAACTCCTCCTTCTCGGAGAGGAAGCCGTAGCCTGGGTGGATGGCGTCCACGTTGGCGATTTCGGCCGCGGAGATGATGCGGGAGATCTTCAGGTAGCTTTCCGTGCTGGGTCCGGGCCCGATGCAGATGGCCTCGTCGGCCAGATGGACGTGCATGGAATCGACATCGGCCTCCGAATAGACGGCGACAGTTTTGACATCGAGTTCTTTGCAGGCGCGAATGACGCGAAGGGCGATTTCACCACGATTGGCGACGAGGACTTTTTTGAACATTAGAGCAAAGGGCTAAGAGCGTAGGACGAGAGTCAGAGGCAGAGAAAAGCGTTGGCGGCAGGAAGGGCGGAGACAGGATTCTGGACTCTACGCCCTTTGCCCTAGGCCTTACGCTTTGAGTTCAAACAGAGGCTGGCCGTATTGAACGGGCTTGCCGTCTTCGGCGAGGATGCGGGCGATGGTGCCGCGGGCCTCGGCCTTGATCTCGTTCATGACCTTCATGGCCTCAATGATGCACACGGTGGTGTTTTCATCGACCTGATCGCCCACATTGATGAAGGCTTTTTCGCCGGGGGCGGCGGAGCGGTAGAAGGTGCCGACCATCGGCGAATTGATGGTGGGGCCGGCAGGACCGCTTGGAGCGGCGGCCGCGGCAGGTGCAGCGGCGGCGGCAGCCGGAGCGGGGGCAGCGGCGACGGGAGCAACGGCAGCAGGAGCTGCGGCGACCGCCACCGGGGCGGCGGCGGGCACGGGCAGGTGCTTCAAGAGGTCGCCCGCGGCGGCGAAGTCGGAGCCGCGGCGGATTTCGAGCTTCGATTCCTTCTGCTCGAAGTGGAAATAGGAGAGGTCATTGTCGGCCATGAGGCCGACGATCTCGCGGATATGCGCGAGGTCGAAATTCGAGGCAGCGGCGGCTCCAGACTTGGGGGCGGACTTGGCGGCGGGAGCGGCGGCCTTTTTGGCGGTCGGTTTGCGTTTGGGCATGTGACGGGAGTGTGGTTTGCGACTGGCGCGGCCGACACTAACGCCCTCGCTGCCCGTGGCAAGATCAAAGGCAGCTTGATGGTCAATTGAGCATGACCAAAATTGGTTCTCTCGGGCGAGTTACTTCGTCTCGCGGAACTTCACCTTCCTCCAGCGCACGCTGTAGGGCCCGGTGCCCTTTTTGATGCCGTGAACCTGGAAGCCGATGTAGCCCTCGGGATCGCCCGGCTGGGTGAAATCGGCGGTAGCCACGCCATTCACGAAGCTCTGGTAGTGGTCGCCCTTCACGACGATGCGGTAGTGGTTCCACTCGCCCTTCTTGAAGGCGGCTTTGGCAGCGTCCGTGCGCACGGCCTCCGTTTTGGTCAAAATGCTCCACCAGGTGCCGCGGCGGGCCTCGTCGTAAAAGTCACCCGCGGTGCCGTTGATGGCGATTTCGCACTGGGGACCGAAAAGACGGCCAGCGGGGAGCGGCTTGCCGTTTTTGACACCTTCCGGGGCCGGATCGCCCTCCTTCGCGATATGGCTGCGGACCTGCACGCCGGAGTTGAGCTCGTCATCGACCTTCACCTCGAATTCGAGTTCGAAGTCCTTGAACGGCCCGATGGCCAGGAAGGTGTTCGGGCTGCCATCGACCGTCGTGCCAACGAGCACGCCATCTTCCACTTTGTATGTCGCCGTGCCGCTGATGACCTGGCCGCCCTGAAGCGAGCCATCGGCGAACCAGTTTTGCCAATCACCCTCGGCGGCGAGAGCATTGAGCGAGGTGAAACCAGCGGCGAGAACGGCCACAGAGGCGGCGGAAGCGATGAGGAAGCGTTTCATGGTGGAAAAGGGGCTGCCAAAAACGCCGCGAGGGGCCGGTTTCCATCGCGAGAAGTCAGATGTTTAAGAAAAGCTAAACAAAAGGGCGGGTTTTAACCCGATAAAAACCCGAAAAGAATGGGATCGAAACTTGACCTTCAGGCCAAGCTCGAATTAAAATGGCATTATTATTCGGTTTTTACTCGCCTAAAACATGGCACGGCCCTCCAACAACTTCGAGTCCTCCCCGGTGACGGTGGCTTTCACGCCCCAGATCCGGCAGTACCTCGATGACCTGACGCTGAAGGGCACCTTCGGCGGCAGCCCGGCGGACGCCGTGCGGATGATTGTGAATAACGCGATCGAAAACATGCTGAACAACGGCGCTCTGGAACGCCGGAAATGGATCATGAACGACGGCAAGCTCGTGCTCGCCACCAACTAAGATTTAACCACCTCACGCCATGCCTGCGCAAGCCGAACTTCAAGCCAACGCCAGTGTTTTCGGAGTCATCGCCGAGGTCAAAATGACCGAGCGCCCCACTCGAAACGAGCCGGTGAATGAGACCCAGCTCGAAGTGCTCGCCTTTGAGATCGCCCGTTACATGCCTGCCCTCGCCCGCCAGCTCGCGGTCGCGGGTCGTGAGCGGCTGCTGGCGGCGTGATCACGGGGTAGGTTTCAGGTTCCAAGTTTCAGGTTTCATGAGACGTGGACCATGAAACTTGAAACGGCCTACCGGATGATCTCAAAGCCCCGCAGGCCGGTCTCCGCGGCCACCACGCGGATGTCGCGTTCTTTAATGTGGGAGCCGAGGCTGCTTTCCTGGATGCCGTTGAGAAAGGCGTCCACCTCGTCGAGTTCCCAGGCCTGCGCATGAAGCTCCACGCGGCCGTCCGGCAGGTTTTTCACCCAGCCGCACACATCGTAGCCGCGAGCGGTCTGCTTCGAGCTGAAGCGGAAGCCCACGCCCTGGACTCTTCCCGAGTAAAACACACGTCTCGCGGTCATTTCGTCTCTCCTTCGATCAAACTCCCAATCTCCTTCCGCGCCGCCTCCGTGGCGGAGTCGATCAGGAGAACCCCCTGACCTTCACGGTTTCGTTTCAAGCTCACAAAGCGGTCCTGCGCGGCAAACTCGATCCCGCCGGCTTTCTCTTCCGGTGCCTTTTCGAGGGCGTAACGCTCCACCAGCACCTTCGACATCGCTTTGAAGTAGGCCTGCGCCGACTCCGCATCCTGAAACAGCGTCTGCCAGGCCGCGTGATGGCGTTTCGCATCCGCGCCGGCCTGCCAGGCCAGCAGCCGATCCACCAGCAAACCGCGAGCACCTTCTGCGGCGAAACCATCTTCGTTGTGCGCACGCAAAACGGTCACGCAAGCGAACTTCCCCAGCCGGTCATCCCAAAACGGCTCCACGCCATTCCAAGCCACCGATTTGAGGCTCACCTCCACCTGCGATCCGCGGGCCGCCGCATCCAGATAAAGCTCCGGCTCGATCACCTCCGCCGTGCTCACCGGCGGGCGGCTGTAGGCGGCATTCAGCTGCGGAAACTCCCCCGCGCTGTGCAACGCCTGCGCAAACTCAAAGCCGCGCATGAAGGGAAACATCGCCATCTCCCGCAGGAAGACCGGCATCGGCACCTGATTCAGCGGATGATCCGGGTCCTCGGCCGGCATGTCGAACTTCGGCTCCGCCTTCGGATTTTGAATCGAGAACAAAAAACGCGTCAGCCCCGCATCGCCGGCCAGCAGGCTTTCACGAGCCGTGCGTTCATCCGTCGAGAGGCGACCATGCTGCGGCTGAAAAAGGATCGGCTCATACTCGCGAAGGAGCTGGCCAAACGCCACGGCGAGCGGCTCGTCCGGCTTTGCCGACGGCGGCGGATCGCTCTGCGGATCAATGACGAGCATCGTGTCGTTCTCCGAATCATACCAGCCGCCGAGCTGGCGCGTCAGCAGCTTGGCTCGAAGCGGCAGCGGATCGATCTCCTGCGGAATCCAGCCCAGTGCCGCCAGCGCCCGGGCCTGTCGCTGCGCTTCATCACCCGGTTGCAGGCGACGCAGCCAGGCCAGCACCACCTCCACCACCTCCGCCTCGGTCGCGGGCGAAGTCACCAGCGGCAGCGCCTTGATCTGGCGCAGCTTCATCATGTCCACACCCATGCCCACAAAGTCCGGCGCGATGCCATCATCCGCCGCCATGGCCGCAGGTTGAGCACCGCCCTTCATCCCCAGCGTGCCCAGCTTCTGGATGAGCTGCGCATTCTCATCCTGCAGCACCTGCACCTGGCCTTGCAGATACTCGTTTTGGCCCAAAAGCAGATCGATCTGCTTCTTCAAATCCTCCACCGTCTCGCCGCCCTTGCCGCGATCACTCAAAAGCACCCCTTCCGCCGCCGGCGCGGTCTTTTCACCACTCAGAAAAAACGCCGCCACACCTCCGCAGAGGATCAAAACGAGCAGCAGCAGCGCAGGAGGGATTTTCATGTGGTTCAACGATAGCGAGGATCTCGCCGTGTCACGGGCTTCGAGTCAGGTCAAGGCTTCGCAGGCCCCTGTGACCTGATTGACTGGACTGACACTTCTGACTTCTCACGTCTCACAACTCCCCTAGCCCACCCCGCTTGATCCACGCATCCAGCGCCTCGAACGGCTGCATGTTCAAAATCGCGCCGCAGCCAAACGGCGCCGCGTTCACGCTCGAAAGGTCGAGTTCACCCTTTTCGATGCGCAGCATCGGAAAACCTTCCGCGTGACGCTGATAAAGCCCGTCGTGCGCCTTCAACACATCCTGCTGCAAGGCCTCAGGATACACACTCAGCCCTCGGAGATAGTGATGACCATTCCGCTCGACATGCGAAACACCCAGCGCCGCCTGCACCGCCAGATCTTGCAGCATCGCCACCGGGCCGATGCTGCACAGGTCCTCGCCGCTCAGGATCGAATCCGGCCGCGTGCGCAGCAGCGCCGCGTTCGCCAGGCCCTTCACGATGCCTTTGCAGTTCTTGTGGCTCGTTCCGCGATAGCCCAGCTCCAGCGCCCGCGGCAGATCATCGAGCGAGCCATCGCTCTCATCAATGATCATGCCCGGCATGTCCTTCCACTCACGCAGCACCGCCATCTCATCACCCAGCGCCTTCGCCCGATGCAGCGGCTGCTCGATCAGCAGCAACTGCGCAAACAACGGCTCCAGCGCCTTCTCCGCCCGCAGCATTGCGTAGTAGTCGCGGAAGCTCGCGAGGTCGTGGAACTGCTCGTTGCCATCCAGCGTCGTCTTGAAGCCATTCGGACAGTTCTCCACGAGGATGCGAGTCACCTCACGCAGCCGCGGCAGGTCCGTCTCCGCCTTCCCGCAGATTTTGATTTTGAAAAACGACAGCCCGTAAGCCCTGATCGACTCATCCAGCGCCTGCGGCAGCCCGTCATTCACGCGTTCCGCTTCTGAAATCTCACTCGCCCGCAATTCATCCCCCAGGCCGATCGTGTGCCGCACATGCACCCGCTCCAGCGGACGCTCCACCAGCGCCTTGCCCACCTTCACACCGCGCACCGCACTCAAATCAATCCCCAGCTCCTCCGAAGCCAAAACCACATGCAACGGCCTGCCGAGCGCCTTGCAGATGCCATCCAGCACCGCCCGCTCCATCAGGCTCACGCCGAGGTTTGCCAGCAGCGGCGGCACCTCACGCACCTTGGCCCAGTTCGCCTGCTCCGCATACAAAGCCTGCCACCACGAAAAAAAGCCCGTCACCTTCTCCGCCGCTAGCCTCGCGATGCGCGATGCATTCTGGATCACCGCGATCATCTCGCACAAATCCGCCTCGAAATGCGTCTCCGGGTTCTTCGTGAACCACTTCAGCGCCAGCCCCTCGCTGCTCAGCCCGCTCACCTCGCGTCCGTTCACCACCAGATCCACATTCACAAACACATGCGGCACCACCGTCATGCTCGCGATCCCATATTTAAACGGAAACCGCAGCCGCATCGGCAAAACATGAAATCGAAAACGCTGAATGGTGAAAGTCATCTCACGGACCGTGCAGGCAAGCACGCCATGCGGCAAACGAATTGAAAAAAGTCACTGCTTCCGACGAAACAGCCACTGGGTCAGCCGCACCTCGATGAGTTCGTAGCTGAGCCAGGCCGCGAGGATGGCTGAGGAGGCGCCGACGAGCACAAAAATCAGATGAAGCGTGCCCAGAGGCAGCGAGCCCATCATCTTCACGCAGACGCGACGCAGCGGATCGAGCACGAAAGGATGGATGAGGTAGAGGCTGTAGCTCACCTGGCCTAGCCAGACGAGGAAACGGCTGCGCAGCGCCATCGCCGCCCATCCTTTTTGCAAAGCGAGCCCGGCGAAGAAAAGAAACGCACACACGGCCGAGAGGAGAATGTGCCCGTGATAGTAAAAAACGAATCCGGCACCGCAGCCAAGGAGGCCCAAAAGGCTTGCGAAAGGGATATACAGACGCTGATGACGCTCCAGCCACCACACCAGCGAACCGACCGCGAAGAAGACGACCTTGATCTCCGACGCGAGGACGCAGGAGGCCGCCACGAGCCCGAGCAGCACCCAAACCTTGCCCATTGCCAAGGACCAGCGCCGTGAACCCACGAACAAAACCGCCGCGATGACGTAAAAGGCGGCTTCGTAGCTGAGCGACCACGCATTCTTCTGGGCAATGGGCAGGTCAAAGAGGCCGGGAAGGAAGAGCAGATTCGAAATGAAGTGCCCCGCCCAGTCGAGCGGGCAGCCACGAAGCTCGCCCATCCATTCATAATTCATGAACGGGCCCAGGCTGAACATCACCAGATGCAGCAGACCAAAGACGGGATAGAGCCGGATCACGCGATTACGAGCAAAGCGGCCCACATCGCCATGCTTTGAGAGCGTGCTGATGATGAGATAGCCGCTGATGCAAAAGAACAGCATTACCGCATACGGGCCCACATGGTCGATCCATGGAGCATCGATCAGCGTGGTGAGACCGCCCTTCGCCGCCATGAAGTGGACATGCACGATCATCACCGTGAGCGCCGCGGCTCCGCGCAGGCCCTGGATGCTTTCATTGACCTGAGATCGTGCCGGGTTCACGCGGCTTCGTTACGATGGCGAAGGCCTTGATGGCAAGCCCTTTGCCGAAAGAGCGCGGAATCAAACACGGCATTGAACAAAGGCCACGCCTGCTCTTGATTTCCGGCATGAGCACGCCAGCGACTCCCGAACCCGGCCACAACCACGACGTCAGCATCGCCAAGGTCAATCAGCGGGCGAAGGACATCGAGGACAAGCTCCCGCGGCTGAAGCAGTTTTTCGAGCAGGCGAAATTGATGCTCAGCCTCATCAAAGACTACACCGCCGGCCGCTACCGCGAGACGCCTTACTGGGCCATCGCCGCCGTCGCACTGGCATTGCTGTATGTGCTGAACCCCGCGGACCTTTTCCCCGACTTCATCCTCGGCGTGGGCTACCTCGACGACGCTGCGGTGATCGCTTTTTGCCTGAAACTCGTCGAGCAGGACCTCGAAAAGTACAAGCAATGGCTCGCCACCAAGACCACTCCCGGCTCCGGTCCGGTAATCGACGTGTGAGGCGGGCAAGAGGCGGCGGACTCAGGGCGTAGTTTGGCACCCCCAAATGCTTCGCCGACTTCTGCCTCTGATTCTTGTCACTTCGCTCGCTGCGGAGGAAAAACGTGTGCCCACGGCCCAGGCGATGGGTTTGCTGAAAACGCAGTGCATGGGCTGTCACAACGCGGAGAAGAAAAAAGGCGATCTCTCGCTCGAAACGCGTGAATCGGCCCTCGAGGTGATCAAATCGGGCAAAATCATCTCCTCGCTCACGGCGACGGGAGACGAGCACATGCCGCCGAAGAAGCAGTTGCCGGAAAAACAGATCAATTTGCTCAAATCGTGGGTTCAGGCCGGTGCGGCGTGGGATGTGGCGGCGTTGAAGAAATTCGGCGAGCTGACTCCGGCGGACAAATTGGCCGCGTTGCCGCCAGGACATGCTCCAGCGACGACTTTGGCGCTGAGCGCCGATGGGAAATGGCTCGCGGCGGGCATTGGCAATCGCGTGGTCGTGCGGGATGCCAAAACGAAGGATCTGCCGGTCATCGCGACGTTGGAAGGGCACCAGGATGTCATCCAGTCGCTCGCCTGGAACAGCGACGGCACGCGATTGGCCGCAGGAGGCTTTCGCAGCGTGCTGGTGTGGAATTCGGCAGATTGGAAAATCGCGAACACGCTCGCCGCGCCGCTCGAAGGCCGCGTGACAGGCCTCACCTTCCTTGCCGACAAGGCGACGCTGATCGTCGCAGACGGCCCCACGGGCGTGAAGGGCGTTTTGCATCGCTGGAAGCTCGGTGAGCCGAAACCGGCGCAAACCATCGAGGCGCATGCGGACAACATTTTGAGCCTCACGCTGAGCAAAGACGGCAAACAGATCGCCACCGGCGGCGCGGACAACTTCGCGAAGGTCTGGGATGCGGCCACGCTGAAGGAAATCGCGAAGATCGAAGGCCACGTCGGCCACATCACGGCGCTCGCCTTCAATCATGACGGCAAATGGCTCGCCACCGGCAGCGCGGACAAGGAACTCAAGGTGTGGGACATCGCCACGAAGGAGATGCTGATGCTCCTCGGCGACAAATCCGCGCCCGTGAATGCGCTGATGTGGTCCGCTGATTCCAGTGCGCTCACTTACCTCACCGACAGCGGCAACGTCTTCAACATCACCGAGCTCAAAAGCCACGACGGCGTCCGTCTCGCCTTCACCAGCGGCAAATCGAAGAAGCTCGTCGCGCTCGAAAGCGTGCCGTATGCGGCGGTTTCGGATGGTAAAACGACGTTCGCCGCGCTCGACAGCGGCAAGGTCGTGCAACTCGATGAGAAGGCGAACGTCACCAAGCTGGAAAGTGGAACAGGTTTGCAACCTGTTCAGTCCCAAGCCGGACAGGTTAAAAACCTGTCCCACTCTCTTTCCTACACCCGCGACATCCTCCCCATCCTCACCAAAGCAGGCTGCAACCTCGGCTCCTGCCATGCGAAGTCGAGCGGACAGGCTGGCTTCCGGCTCTCCATCTTCGCTTTCGACACGAAGAGCGACTTCATGGAGTTCGTGAACGACTCGCGAGGTCGTCGCGTGTTTCCCGCGCGACCGGAGGACAGCCTCATTCTTCAAAAGGCCACCGTGCGCGTGCAGCATGAGGGCGGACAGCGATTTGAGCCGGATTCCGAGTGGGCGAAGACGGTGGCGGAGTGGATTCGCCAGGGCATGCCGTTTGAATTGCCGAATCAGCCAACACTGAATGAGATCGCCATCACGCCGGGCGAGAAAACGTATCGCAAGGGCGAGGAACTCGCGCTGAAGGTCACCGCGAAATACAGCGACGGCTCCACTCGCGATGTGACGGCGTTGGCGGACTACATTTCCTCCGAAAAGGCCATCGCGAGTGTGGATGAGGCCGGCAAAGTCAAAGCCTCGACTGAAAGCGGCGAGACGGTGATCGTGGCGCGCTACATGGGGCAGGTGGCGATCTCGCGCGCGGATGTGCCCGCGGAAAAACTGCTGCCAGCCGAGCGCTACGCGAAGCTGCCGGTGCGCAATGAGATCGACAAGCTCGTCTATGCCCGTCTGCAAAAGGTCGGCTACCTGCCGAGCGACACCTGCAGCGATGCGGAGTTCCTCCGTCGCACCTCGCTCGATGCCATCGGCATGCTGCCGAGCGTGGAGGAGGCCCGCGCCTTCCTCGCTGACAAGAATCCGTCGAAGTATGAGCAGTGGATCGATCAATTGCTCGAACGCGCTGAGTGGGCCGATCACTGGGCCATCAAGTGGGGCGATCTCATTCGTCCGAATCCCTCGCGAGTCGGCGTGAAGCCGGTCTATCTGCTCGACCAGTGGATCCGGCAGAGTTTTCGCGAAAACAAACCGTGGAACCGCTTCGTGACGGAACTCCTCACCGCTGAGGGCAACACGCACAAGAATGGCCTCGTGGCGATCTGGCGTGACAAACGCGAGCCCATCGACGCGGCGACGTTCATCGGCCAGATTTTCCTCGGGGTGCGTTTGGAATGCGCGAAGTGCCATCATCACCCGACCGAAAAGTGGGACCAGACGGACTACTACCAGATGGCCGCGTTCTTCACGCAGATGAAACGCAAGGGCCAGGGCATCTCCGCGCCGATCAGCGGCGAGCCGGAGCAGTGGTGGTTCGCGCCCGGCACGGCCAGCATCGAGCATCCCGTCACCAAAGTATCGCTGAAGCCGCGTCCGCCCGCCGACAAGGAAATCCCCATCGCCGAATCGCAGGACCCGCGTGCCGTGCTGGCCGATTGGATGACGAATCCGAAGAATCCGCACTTTGCGCACGCCATCGTGAACCGCGTGTGGTCCAGCTTCATGGGCCGCGGCATCGTCGATCCCGTGGATGACTTCCGTGCGTCGAATCCGCCCACGAATCCCGCCTTGCTCGACTGGCTGGCCGCCGACTTCGTGCAGCACGGCTACGATTTGAAACATCTCATGCGCACCATCATGCGCTCGCAGATTTACCGCCTCAGCAGCCTGCCAAACGAGACCAACGCGTCCGATTTGAAGAACTACAGCCGCAGCTACCGTCGTCGTTTGCCCGCTGAAACGCTGCTCGATGCCGTGTGCGCCGTCACCGAGGTCAAAGAGACCTTCACCGGCCTGCCGCCCGATGCGCTGGCGAAGCAAACGTGGAATCACAAGCTCGAAAGCCAGTTCATGGATGCCTTTGGCCGTCCCAACGCCAGCTCCGAATGCCCCTGCGAACGCGATGCCAAACCGAGCGTCGTGCAAGCCCTGCACCTCATGAACTCCACGAAGCTGCAGGACATGCTCGTGAACGCCCAAGGCCGCGCCGCCCGCCTCGCCAAAAGCGACGCGAAGCCCGAGCAGATCGTCGAAGAACTCTACCTCGCCTGCTTCTCACGCCTCCCCGATGCCGAAGAGATGAAAATCGCCACCAGCGCCTTCACCGCGAAGGACGCGACGCGCCAGACCGCGGTCGAGGACGTGCTGTGGAGCTTGCTGAACTCGGCGGAGTTTGTGTTTAATCATTAAGGCACCTACGCCGGGCCTGAAAATTGCCCTTGTCATTTCTCGACAGTTTTGAGACGATCCGCCCGCTATGAAAATCGCTCTTCGCTTCCTCGTCGTGGCTTTTGCCGTTCTCGCCGTCTCATCCGTCAACGCTGCTGACACTCCCAAAAAGGCTCCGGCCAAGGATGCTCCCGCCAAGAAGGAGGCCGCGAAGAAGGCAGCCAATGGCGACACCCTTCCCTTTTACGGCAAGGTGGTCTCCATCACCTCACGCACGCTCACCCTTGTTCGCAGTGATGCAGCGGACGCTCCGGAGGTGAAGTTCGCGGTGAATGCGAGCACGGAGTATGTGAACGGCGACAAGCCCTCCTCTATCGACGCGGTGAAGCCGGGTGCCTGGGTCGGCGGTGCCGCCAAAAAGGCCGCGGAAGGCAATGACGTGATCGTGAAGCTCAACGTGGGTGTGAAGCAGAAAGCCAAGGGCAAAGCTCCCGCGAAGGGCAAAGGCAAGACCGAGCCCGCGAAGAAAAAGAGCGAGTAATCGACTGACTTATTGATCGGCCGCACGGCGTCCTTGGCCAGCTTTCACCAGCGGCAGGAGCCGGGCGGCCATTTTTTTGCTGATGCCCTTCACATGCTCCAGTTCCTCAGCGGTAGAGTAGGGCCGCGAGCGGATGATCTCCTTCGCGAGAGCGGGGCCGATGCTAGGAAGCGTGTCGAGTTCAGCCTCGCTGGCGAAATTGATGTCCACCAAATGGGCGGATTCAGCATCGAGTGGCTTGTGACGGATTCTGGTGGCCTCAGCGAGCACCATCATGATCACGATGACGAGGCCGATCACGGCCAGCGCCTGCCACAGCGGTGGCACGCGATCTGTGCTGGCAGGCAAAACGCTCCACGCAGGGCGTTGGCGGCGTGAGGATGACTTGATCATGCGGCATTTCAGCACAGGAGCGCTCGGGATAAATCGCAAAAACATGTTTCTGGATGCCTCGCGCCGTTCCCGATCCTATTTTCGCCTCATGCCTTTCCGCCTTCTGCTTTGCGTCCTCCTTGCCAGCTCTGTCGCCGTTCGCGCGGAAAAGATGAGCTGGCTGCAAAATGACGCGATCAAGCTCGGCGTGGACCTCGACCTCGGCGGTGCGATCACCTTTCTCGCCTCGACGAAAGACGGAGCAAATGTGATCAACAACTACGACCTCGGGCGGCAGGTGCAGCTTTCGTTCTTCTCCGGCCCCGTGCCGTTCGAGGCGAAGGGCCAAAAGCCCGCGGAGCACTGGAAACACATCGGCTGGAACCCGATTCAAACCGGCGATGACTTCAAAAACGCCAGTCGTGTCACCGCGCATGAAAATGACGGCAAGAAGCTGCATCTTACCTGCCTGCCGATGCAGTGGCCGCTGAACAATGTGCCCGGCGATTGCACCTTTGATGTCTGGCTGGAACTCGAAGGCCCGGTGGTGAAGGCACGCGCGAGGCTGCGCAACCATCGCGAGGATCACACGCAGTATCAGGCGCGTCTTCAGGAACTGCCCGCCGTGTATGCGAATGCCGCGTTTCATCGCGTGATGAGCTATCAAGGCTCCCATCCTTTCACCGGCGAGCCCGCCAGCCTCGCACCAAAGGCGCATGGCACGCATCCATGGTCGTTCTGGACCGGCACGGAGGGCTGGGCAGCCTTGCTGGATGAAAACGATCACGGCCTCGGGTTGATCACGCCGGGCCGCGTGCACTTCACCGGCGGCTTTGCGGGCAAACCGGGACCGAATGACACGCATGGCAACAGCACCGGCTACCTCGCAGGCCAGGGGCAGGAGATTCTCGATCACGACATCGATTATGAGTTCCGCTACGAACTCGTGCTCGGATCGCTGAAGACGATTCGCGAGCGTGCGGCGGTGTGGCAGCCGAAAGGCCCGCCCTCGTGGACTTTTGCCACCGACCGGCAGGGCTGGCATTATCAAAACACCGCGGACATTGGCTGGCCGGTCAAAGAGCACTTGCAGGTGCTCTTTGAAAAAGACGATCCTCAACTCGTGAGCCCGCAGACCTTCTGGAAGGCGGAAGAATGCCCGTTCCTCATCATCGAGGCCGCGTTTCAGACGAAACAAAAGCATGCTGTGGTCATGTGGCAGCCTCACGGCCAGGCGTCATTTGCCGCGAAGGCCGCCATGACCTTCCCCATTCAAGCCGATGGTGCATTTCATACGCACGTCATCCGGCTGGCTGAGAGTCCAGATTATCGCGGTGGCATGATCCGCCTGCGCTTTGACCCCGTGGGCCAGGGCGAGGCCGGTGCATGGATGAAACTGCGTCGCGTGCGGCTGGCGGCTTCGCCATCCGCGGCGGATTGATGTGCAAGACAGACAGCGAGTAGTCGTTTGCACGCGTCCCCCGCCCTGCCATACTCGCGGCCCCCAAGCCCCCTTCAAAAAAACCGATGGCCCATCCCTTCCTCACGCAGGACTTCCATATTCGTTGGTCCACACTGACGCCTGACCACATCCAGAATGACATCCGCGAGGCTCTCGCCCGAGCCCAGATGAAACTGGATGCCGTCATCGAGCAAGATCGCGGCAAGATGAACTTCGAGAGCGTCGTGCTCGGCCTCGACGAGGCCACGCGGGAGCTGAGTGAGAGCTGGGGCTTGGTCGGCCATCTCGATTCGCTGTGCAATTCCCCTGCCCTGCGTGAGGCGCACAACGCGATGCTGCCGGAGGTGACCGCTTTCTACGCGAAGATCCCGCTCAACGAACACCTGTGGGACCTGCTTGTCACTTACAGCAAGACCGAGGAGGCCAGGAAACTCCCGCCCGTGCGCAAACGTGCTCTCGACGAGTGCATGGAAGGCTTCATCGAGGCCGGTGCCGACCTGCCGCCGGATAAAAAGAAGCGCATGGAGGAACTCGAGTCCGAGCTTTCCCAGGCCACGCAGAAGTACTCCGAGAACGTCCTCGACTCGACGAACAAGTGGGAACTGCTCATCGAGGATGCGGCGAAGCTCCAAGGCCTGCCGCAATCCGCGATCGATGCCGCTCGTGCCGACGCGGCTGCAAAGGGTCTCGGCAGCGATGAAAAGCCGGTGTGGCGTTTCACGCTGAAGGCTCCCTCGATGATCCCTGTGCTCGAATACCTCGAGGATGCCGCCATCCGCCGCCAGGTTTGGGAAGGCACCACCTCCATCGGCCGCACCGGCGATCACGATAACACCGCGCTCGTCTGGAAAATCCTCCGTCTCCGCCATGAGAAGGCGCAGATCATGGACAAGGCGCATTTCGCCGATCACATCCTCGCGCATCGCATGGCCAAGAATGGCCGCAGCGCCCTCAACTTTGTCGAGGACCTCAAAAACCGCGTCCAGGATGCTTTCCAGCGTGAAACCATCGAGCTGCAGGAATTCCGCGCCGATGCCGAGCACAAGGCCGCCGACCTCTTTGAGCCGTGGGAAGTCGCTTTCTGGTCCGAGAAGCAGCGGAAGGCGAAATACGATTTCGACGAGGAGGAGCTCCGTCCCTACTTCCCGCTCGACAAGGTGCTCAGCGGCATGTTCCGCCTCGCGGAGATGGTCTTCGATCTGCGCATCGTGGGACGCGATGTCGTTTACATCGAGCCCGGCAAGACCGCCGAAGGTCCCGCCACCAGCACGCAGCCCGGCAAGCTCGGCCCCGTCGAGGTCTGGCATCCGCAGGTCAAATTCTACGAGGTGCGCAATGAAAAGGGTGTGCACATCGGCTCCTTCTTCGCCGACTGGCATCCGCGTGACTCGAAGCGCGGCGGTGCCTGGATGAACTACCTCAAGATGGGCGTCCCGCCGCATGGCGAGCACGACCGCCGCCTGCACCTCGGCCTGATTTGCGGCAACATGTCTCCGCCCGTGGGTGACAAGCCCGCTCTGCTCACCCATGATGAGGTCTGCACCGTGTTTCACGAGTTCGGCCACCTGCTTCACCTGCTCTGCGGCAGCGTAGAAGTGCCTTCGTTGAATGGCACGAGCGTTTACTGGGACTTCGTCGAGCTGCCCTCGCAGTTGCTGGAGAACTTCTGCTGGGAACGCGAGAGCCTCGACCTCTTCGCCCGCCACTACCAGACCGGCGAGACTATCCCAGCGAAGCTCTTCAAGAAGATGCTCGCCGCCAAAAACTACCGCAGCGCCAGCGACATCATGCGCCAGCTCAGCTTTGGGAAGCTCGACCTCGAGCTGCACATGCATCACGCCACCGCCGAGGGCGCGGACCTGGATGTGCTCTCGCGGAAAATCCTCGATGGCTACCTCATGGCGCTGAAAACCGAGGCTCCCACGATGGCCCGCCGCTTTGGCCATCTCTTCAGCAGCCCCACGGGCTACGCCGCCGGCTACTACAGCTACAAATGGGCCGAGGTGCTCGATGCCGATGCCTTCACCCGCTTCCAGAAAGAAGGCGTGCTCAATCCCGCTGTCGGCCGCGACTTCCGCGACAAGATCCTCAGCAAAGGCAACAGCGAGGACCCCGCGAAGCTCTTCCACGACTTCATGGGCCGCGATCCCGATGCGAAGGCACTCCTCGTGCGTGCCGGCCTCGCGTGACGCATGGCTGAAGCCTTCCCGGCTTTGGACAATCGCACCCTGCTGCGTCTCGCGGCCATCCGCCGCGTTGATAGCGGCTCATGATCCAGACCACCACCGTCGGCTCCTATCCCGTTCCCGAATGGCTATCCGCTCTGCCCAGCGAGCAGGCCGTCATCGATGCCACCCGCGTCGTCTTCGACACGCAACGCCAGGCAGGCATCGACCTGCCCACCGATGGCGAGCTGTATCGCTTCGACATCAATCATCCGGACACCAACGGCATGATCGAATACTTCGTCCACAAGCTCGGCGGCATCGACAGCCGCGTGGGCCGGGCGGATGCGGCGGCGTTTCGTGCGAAGCATGAAATGGCTTTTCGCAGCAAACCGGCCGCGGTGGTGCGTGGCCCGATCACCGAAGGCGTGCTGAACCTGCCGGAAGACTGCGCCCGCGCCGCGAAGGTGGCTGGCGGTGCCTTCAAATTCACGCTCACCAGCCCCTACATGCTCGCCCGCACGCTGCTCGACACGCATTACCACGACTTCGCCGCGCTGAACATGGCCATCGCCGATGCTTTGGCCGCTCAAGCCGCCGAATTGCAGTGCGACTGCGTGCAAGTCGATGAAGCCAACATCCCCGGCAATCCCGCCGATGCGCCCATCGCCGCCGCAGGCATCAATCGCGTGCTCGATGCCGTGAAAGGCCGCAAAGCCGTTCACTTCTGCTTTGGCAACTACGGCGGCCAGACGATCCAAAAAGGCGAATGGGCCGCGCTCATCCACTTTTTGAACTCGCTGCATGCCGACCACCTCGTGCTGGAGCTCGCGCATCGTCCGCAGGCCGATCTCGATGCCTTGAAGGACCTCGATCCGAAAATCGGCGTCGGTCTCGGCGTCGTGGACATCAAAGTGAACCACATCGAAACGGCCGACGAGATCGCCCGCCGCATCGAAGCCGCCGAAAAGAAGCTCGGTGGCGGTCGAGTGAAGTTCATCCATCCCGATTGCGGCTTCTGGATGCTCAAACGCAGCATCGCCGATCGCAAGATCGAGGCACTGGCAAAGGGGCGTGATCGCTTTGAGGGGCGGTGAGACTCACCAAAGCCTCCAAGCCACCAAAACCTTGTCATCTCTCGCGAACAGCATCGATCCCGCGAAAGCTGGATGCGCCCATGTTTTGCCGATGATCTGCCAGCGGCCGAGTTCCTCGCGTTTTTCAGGCGTGAGCTTCACATAAACAAGCTCACCGCTCGCGTTGAGCAGCGCGGCGAGGTTTTTCGACTCGTCCATCCACACCAGGCTCATCTGCGGATTGCGATCTTTCGGCGTGAGCGTGTTGTCATCGCTCCAGAGGATCTTGCCGGTCTTCAGCTCAAAGGCTTGCAGGCCGCGGTTTTTGTCGAGCATGTAAACGACGCCGTCTTTGAAGAGCGGCGCGGACATCAGGCCGCAGATGTCAGTCTCGTTTTCCCACAGCAGCTTCGCGCCGCCCGCGTCGGGTCGCAGCGCCTTCGTGCCATGCCAGTAGCCGGAAACCATCAAAACACCGTCGTGGTAGAGAGGTTGGGCAATGCTCACGCCGTAAGTGATCTTATAAGGATGGGTCCAAAGCACCGCGCCGCTGTCCGGGTTGAGGCTTTGAATGTGCTGCGGCCCCCAGGCGATGAGCTGTCGCTGTCCCTCATGCGCGATGATCTCCGGCGTGCAGTAACCGGCCGGATCAGGACCACCGCGCCAGACTTCCGCGCCTGTTTTGGCATCCAAAGCGATCACGCTGCCCTTCTTCGCGCCCACATGCAGCAGCACGCGGCCGCCATCGAGCACCGGCGAGGCCGCAAAGCCCCACGTCGGCACCTTCGCGCCAAAGTCTTCCACGGTATTCACCTCCCACACGACCTTGCCGCTTGCCGCGTCGAGGCACAAAGCCATGCCGGTGGCACCCAGCGCATACGCACGGCCCTCGCTCACATTCACCGAGGCACGCGGCCCCGTGCCGTAGTCCATCCCGCCATAGCTCACCTCCCACGCGTGCTGCCAGAGCAGCTTCCCACTCGCCGCGTCAAAGCACAGCACACGCTCCACCTCCTTCGGCTGCTTCTGCCGGTCCATCACATACACGCGGCCCTCGCTAACCGTCACGCCGCCAAAGCCAGCGCCGATCTCCGCCTTCCACAGCCGCTGCGGTTCTTTTGAAATGGCATCCGCTGGCAGTCCTGACGGATTCCAGCGCCCATCCGCCGCCGGTCCGCGCCAGCGCGGCCAGTCCTGGGCGGAGCAGATCGAAATCGAGAGAAGGAGGCAGAGCAGGGCTTTCATGCGGCTGAAATACGTTTCGACGGAGGGAAATTCAAACTGGCGGCGTTTTCCGGCCTCCGCTACGTTCGCCAAACTTTTCGTCCCCTTTTTTCAAACGCGTTTCATGGCCACGCCCACCATCATCTTCGAAGACGGTCAGGAGATGGTCTTCTCCGGCTCGGAGCGCATGACCATCGGCCGGGCGGAGGACAACAATGTCATCGTCGAGGATTCGGCGATGTCCCGCCACCATGCGGAGATCATCCTGCATCCGGATGGCACGGCGGAGATCAAGGACCGCGGTTCCCGCACGGGCACCTTCGTGAACGACCAACGCGTCGAAAGCCAGCTCCTGCGCGATGGCGATCACCTCAGCATCGGGCCGCTGCACGCGGTGTTTCGTTTCAAACGTTCCGCGCCCTCCACCGCCACCACCCGCATTCCGCTTCGAGGTGACAACCAACCGCAGAAGGAGCTTCAAACTGCGCTCGAAGCCCTCAAATCCAAGCACGACGAAAAATCGGGCGAGCTCGCCAAGCTGGAGCAGGCGATCAAAGAGGCCCGCGAGACCCTCGACGGCCTCCAACGCGATGCTGGGGCGCAGGAGAAAAAACTCACCGAACTCCGCCAGCAGACCTCGGAGGCGGAGACAAAGCTCCAAACGCTCACCAAAGAGATCGTCGAGGCACGCACACGCCTCGAAACCTTCACCAAGGAAGAGACCGACGCGAAACAGCGCCTTGATCAGGTCAAGCAGCAGGTCGCTGGTGAACTGAAGCGTGCCGAAGAGGAAGCCACGCGACTCGAAACAACGCAGCAACAGGCTCGCGACGCCGATACGAAGCTCCAGCAGCAGCAGGCCGCCCTCCGCGCAGCCGAAGAAAAGTTCGACACTGTTCAAGAGGCCGTTCGGAAGGCCGAAAGCGTCATCGCGACCCTCTCAACCCAACAGGAGGAAAAGGCCGCTTCGCTGGCAAAGCTGGCCATTGACACAGAAGAGGCTCAAAAGCTGCTCGATGACCTCTCCAGGCAGAAGACCGAGTATGCGGCGCACTCCGAGGCCGCGCTGCGCGAACTCGAGGAAGCCCGTTCCGAATCCACCAGACTCCGCGAGCAGGCACGACAGTCCCAAGAGTCGTTCTCCATGCTCCAGGAGGCGGTCGCGAAGTCACAGGCGTCGCAGAATGAACGCCAAAGCACTCTTCAGGCCTTGGAAGCGAGGCACGAGCAAACCACCGCCAGCCTGCAAGAGGCTCAAAACCGTCTCGATGAGCTACTCGCCCGCGAGGACGAGGCGAAGATCCGTCTTCGTGATCTCGATGAAACGACCTCGCACCGGCAAATCGAGCTTTCCGCCAGCGTTGCGGGCATCGACAGCGATCTCGCCGCCAAAACAACGAAGCTCGCCGAAATCCAAGCAGCCCTCGAAGCCGCCGCAAGCGAGCAGACGAAGCTGCAGGCCATCAAACAGCAACTCGTTACTGCGGAGGAGCAACTCGTCGCCGCCCGCAAACGCCTCGCCAATGAGACTGAGCTGCTCGAAGACACCGTGGCGCAGCGCGAGGCTGCCGAATCGGAGCTGGAGGAAATTCGTGAGCAGGCGGCGGATGTGCTCAGCCAGGACGGCACGCACACAATCAAGCCCAAGCTCTCCCGCACCACCATCACGCTGCGGTTGTTTTTGATGCTCGTGCCCTTTGTGGTGCTGGCACTGGCCTCATGGGCCTCCGAGCAATCGCGAAAGGTGCGGGCGATGCGTGGCGAGGGCGTGGTGGCGATGCTCACGGATCCTAAACCGGCGCTGCATCCGTATGCGCCGCGCACCGAGGCGGAGCGTCAGATCATTGATCTCGTCCACGAGCCGCTCATGCGCGTGGGTGGCGATGGCACGCTGCAACCGGCGCTCGCCGAGCTCTGGCGCTGGTCGCAGGATGTGACGTGCTGGTTTGCTGATGAAAAGATCGCGAAACAGGCACAGGAGCGGCTTCAAGCCCAGCTCGGTGAGAGCAACCGCTGGGCCGAATGGCATCTGAGCACCGTGCGCCTCGTGGCGAACAGCCTCGTGCTCAATTTCAATGACGCCACGCATGCGGGCACCTCGAAGGCACTCGAAGTCATCGCCGATCTCATGCCGCAAACGGTCGCGTTTTGGCGTGTCGAATCGCAGCAGCCGCTGCGAGGCATTGCGCAGCGTTTTTTCACCGACTCACCGCTCGCGAAGCAGATCCGCCGCGTGTGGTTTGATCGCGACAATTCGTTTGAGATCGTCACCGTCGGCCCGGCGCAACGGCTGCTGGATGAGTTTCGCAGTCACTTGGCCGCGAAAGTGCCTGCCGAGGTGCGCATCGGCCTGATGGGCGAGGTCTCCGCACTCAGCGAGCCCGTGCTGGCGCTCGACATGCGGCAAGCCCAGACCTGGCATGATGGCACGCCCGTGACCGCGTGGGATGTGAAGACCACCATCGAGCAGGTGAGCCGCCGCCCCTGGCTGCTGCCAAATCGCGAGGCGCTGCGCCACATCCAGGACATGGAGATTCAAAATGGCGGCAACCAGCTCCGCGTGGTCTTCCGCAGTCGCTACGGTCCTGCGCTCTGCGGCTGGGCCGGTCTGCCGGTGCTGCCCGCTTCGTGGTGGAAGGCGCATGAGCAGGATGATGACAAGGCCTTCAATCTCTCACCGCCACCCGGCGCAGGCTCGTTTCGGCTGACGCATCTCGACTCGCGCACGCTCTCGCTCACGCCGGTGAGCACGCAGCAGGAGTCGCCGCGCTTTTTGTTTCACTTCAATGCCTCGCCGCTCATGACGGAGGTCGGTCTCGGCACGAAAACCACGAACCTCGTCTGGCCAGCGACCATCGCGGGAAACCATGATGATCTCTTCGCCTGCCTCACGCCACCGAATCGCCGCCTCGTGGTGCTTTGGAACACGAAACGACCCGTGCTGGCCGATGTGCGCACGCGTGAGGCGCTGGCGATGATCACGGATGTGGCCTCGATCACTTCGACGCTGCCAGGAAAGCACACCATCTCCGATGGCAGCCTCTTTCCGCCGGGCATGTGGCTGCATACGAAGGCACCGCGCGTGCCGTGGAGCGCGGCGAAAGCGAAGCGCGTGCTCGCCGATGCAGGCTGGCTTCCGGGTGTGGATGGCATCGGACGGAATGCGGGGCGGAAGTTTGAGTTCTCCCTGCTGCTCGTAACTGGAGATCCGGTGGTCACGCAGACGGCAAACCTGCTCGCCGCGCAGTGGCGTGAGCTTGGCGCGAGCATCCGCGTGGAGACACTCGCCTCGGCGGACTTGCTCGCGGGCCGTCTCGCGAGTCGTGAATTCGACGCGGTGATGCTGGAGCAACGTTTTGAGGTCTCGTGGGATCAATTTCCGTGGTGGCACTCCTCGCAGGCGAAACCGGGCGGAACCAATTTTGCCGGCATCGAGGACCCGCAGACCGATTTGCTGCTCGAAGCACTCGCCACCGAATTTGAGCCCGCCGCGGCCGGTGAACGTGTGAGGCAGCTCGAAGGCCGTTTGCTGCCTTTGCAGCCGATGCTGCCATTGTTTCACACCGTCGATCATGCCGCGGTGAGCGCCGCACTGGCCGCGAACAAGCCCCGCACCTCGTGGACGCTGCGCGAGCTGGCCTTCAAGCCGAAGACGCCTTCCCGCACGCCCTCCTCGCTCGAATTGAAGCTGCCTGACGAATGATCTCCACCGTCCTGCCGAACCCGCCACGCTGGCTGCCGGTGCGCGTCGTGCTCGGCGGCATGCTGGCGTCCTGCGTGATCGCCGTGAGCGGTGGCGCGGGCTTCTTCGCCGGATGGTCGGGGCTTTTCGATGCGGCTCTGCTCGCCCGCGGCGGACGCAGCGCTCTCGTTTTCAGCCTCGCCATGCTCACCGCGGTGAGTGCGGGCTACACGCTGTCATGGCTCGCGGAGGCTTGTGGAGATGTCGTGATGCGGATCGTGGCCTGGCTCGGACGTGCGGTGGCCTTGTTTCCTGTCGCAGCCCTCGCGTGGAGCCTCGTGGGCTGGTGGATTGGATCGCTGGGAAAGCCGGTAGAGACCTTGATGCCCCTCCAGCTCGACGCAGATTTAAAGGACTGGCGATTGCTGTTTGGCGCGGAGCTTTGGGAATACCTCGCGCTGGCACTGGTGCTCGCGGTGCCGTTGTTTGGCGAGGTGCTCGGTGGCGTTGGAAAGCCGTTGCGGGCCCGTTTGCAATCGCTCTGCCTGCATGGCGTGGCCTGGCTGATCATCATTGAAGACGTGCTGCACTTCATGGGCTGGGGCGGCTGGATGGCGCAGGCCATTCGCGCCGGTGAAGCGGCGAACGTGGCCGCGGGTGTGGTGGTGATGGCGTGGCTCTCCGCGGTGTTTTGCACGCTGTTCAATGCTTTGCCGACCACACAAACAAGCGGCGAGGGACCTCTCGCCACGATCAGTTGGCTGCCTTGGCCGTTGTGGGTGCTGGCGCTGAGCGTGAGCATCGCCTCGCAGCATTTTTTGTGGCTCATGCTTTGGCTGGTGATCGGCGTGATGAGCTTTCCGGCATGCTTTGGCAAGCTCCGCGGGCAAGCGGTGGCGATGCAGAGCTTTCATCTCGCCTCGTGGAGCTTCGAGACACTCTCCCAGCTCATCGTGTGGCTGGCCGCGATTGCCACGCTGCATCCGCAACCGCTCACCGGTGGTGTCATGCGCACCTTCCAGCCTCTTCTGATCACCACGCCCGCTCAAGCCGCCCAAACCCTCTCCGATCCCACTCGCATCCTAAACGCCGGCCTCGTGCTGCTCGGTGCCTCGCTCGTGCTTCATCTTCTTGGGCAGCTGCTCATGCTGGGAGCCCGAGATCGCGAATGACACCCTCGCTTCTGCCCTTATCTTCTCCGCCATGCCCACCGAGCCTCTCCTGAACATCCGCGATCTAAGAATCGAGTTCCGTCGTCACGACGCGGAGCCGACGCAGGCGGTGAAGGGCATTGATCTGACTTTGCAGCCCGGCGAGTCGCTGGCGCTCGTCGGTGAAAGCGGCAGCGGCAAGAGCGCGACGGCTTTGGCGCTCGCTAGACTGCTGCCGGAACCTCCGGCGACGATTCGCGCGGCGGAGATGAAGCTCGCGGGGCATGACGTGCTCAGTTTGAAGCCGGATGAGCTGCGCAAAATTCGCGGCAAGGAGATCGCCTACATCTTCCAGGAGCCGACGACATCGCTGAATCCCGTGCTCACGATCCGCACGCAGATCGGCGAAGCGCTCGCACTGCATCGTCCAGATGTCGCCAAAGCGGATCGCGATGCAGAGATCGTTCGCTGGCTGGACAAGGTGGGCATCGTGCAGCCGGAGAAGCGTCTCCGCGCCTATCCGCACGAGCTCAGCGGCGGCATGCAGCAGCGCGTGATGATCGCGATGGCCCTCTGCTGCCAGCCAAAGCTGCTCATCGCCGACGAACCGACCACCGCGCTCGATGTGACCATTCAAAAGCAGATCATGGACCTGCTCGCCGACCTGCGAAAAGAGCTGGGCATGAGCATCATCCTCATCACGCACAACCTCGGCATCATCCGCAGCGTGGCAGATCGCGTCGCGGTGATGTTTCGAGGTCAAATCGTCGAGACGGGCCCGGTGGACGAGATTTTGAAGAATCCGCAGCACGCCTACACGAAGGCCCTTTTGCACTGTGTGCCGCGCATGGGCCCGAAGCAGCCGCGATTGCACGCGATTGATTATGAGCTGCTCAAATCGGCCTGAGTGTTGGCATTCCGGAAAAAGAGCTCGTCTTCGAAAGAGAGGTCATGAATGGCCGGCGTGGCTTTTTCGATGACGCGTTGCAACGCGAGCTGTTTTTGCCGCAAAGCCTCTTGAAGCACTGGAAGCATCGCGGGCTCGTAAACGGCACACAAAGCCTCATAGCCATGCGGACCGCGGAAGAAGCCGCCAGGCAGGATGCGATCACGGAGGAACTCGACGGTCATCCATGGCATATCGACGGCGAGGACGAGGAGTGGTGTTTGGACGAGTTCGAGGCATCGCGTGATGGCCCCGAGAGGGCCGTCATTGGCGTCAATCGGGTCAAAGACCCTCTCGGCATCACTCACGATGTTTTGCTCTGCCCTACAGGAGATCAAAAGACGCTCGGGGCCGAGTTGTTGGAGTTTTTCGAGCTGGACCTGCCAGAGCGGGCGGCCATTCCAGTCGATGAAGGCCTTGTCACGGCCCATCCGGGTGGATTTGCCGCCGCAGAGCAAAACAGCGGCGAAACTCATGACACGCGGAGGATGCCGTCGGTGAGGATTTTGGCGCGGAGACCGCCGTGGCCTTTGAGGGCTTCTTCCGCGCCTTCGGCGAAGGCTTGGTTCATCCAGTAGCATGGCGTGCTCTCTTGCGTGCCGAGAAAGCGCACGCCCTGCACCTCGAACTCGACGCCGATGAGCGTGTTGAGGTCCACACCGCGGGTGATGATGTTTCGACGGAAAACCGAGGGCGGCAGATGCGTGATGGCAAACTTTCCGCAGAGCCGCTCATACTGCTCCTCCTCGAAAAAGGTCACCTGGCCTTTGTAGTCCTCTTTCCAGCCGAAGAAGCGGTCGCCACGCAGGCCTTTGCCGGCCACGCATTCGACTTCCGGCACCTCAAGGATCGGCGCTGTGCCCGCAGGCTGACCGTGGTGGCCGTAGAAGTTGTGCTCGGGAGAGATGTAGATGTGGCGGAGGGTCACGGCGGGAGGCGAATGGAGTGGTGGAGTAATGGAGTATTGATTGAGCATGCGCAAACAACACTCCAATACTCCACCACTCCATGTCTTCTGAGCTCCAACCTGTCCGCATCGGCCTCATCGGCGCCGGTGGCATCGTCAAATCGCGGCACATGCCGGGCCTGCGGGCCATTCCGGGCGTGAGCATCACGAAGGTGTGCAATCGCAGCGTGGAAAGCGCGGAGGCGTTTTGCCGCGAGTTCGCGCCGGAGGCGGAAGTGGTGGCCGATTGGGGCGATGTGTGCGCGGCGGCGGATGTGGATGTCGTGTGGATCGGCGCTCATCCCTATCTCCATGCGGATGCCACGAATCTGGCGCTGGCGAACGGCAAGCATGTCTTCACGCAGGCTCGCATGGCATCGAGTCTGGCGGAGGCGCAGCTCATGTGGGAGGCCTCGATGCGTTTTCCTGAGTTGGTGACGGCGATTTGTCCCGCGCCGCATGGCATGAAGGGCGGAGAGCTGGTGAAGAAGCTTCTCGCCGAGGGGGCGATCGGCACGCCGCATCAGGCGATGCTGCACAGCTTCAGCGATTCATGGCTCGATCCGCAGGCACCGGCGCACTGGCGGCAGCAATCGGAGCTGAGCGGCATTCAAATCCTCACGCTGGGCATCTACACCGAGGTGCTGCAAAAGTGGCTGGGACACATCGTCGAGGTCGAGGCACGTGGAAACGTGGTCATCCCGCAGCGCGGCGAGATCGAGGTGGAGATTCCGGACTTTGTGAGCGTGCTGGCGAAGTTCCGCAGCGGGCTGGAGGCCACGATGCTCTTCAGCGGTGTGGCCGCGCATGCACCGACGGACAAGCTGTGGCTCTTCGGTTCCGAGGGCACGCTGAGTTATGACTTCGTGAGCGATGAACTCTGCCTCGGCAAACGCGGCGGCAAGCTGGAGCCGCTGACGATTCCCACCGAGCTGCAACGCACCTGGACCGTCGAGCGTGATTTCATCGCCGCCGTGCGTGATCTGCAGGCTCCGCGGCCTTCACCGAGCTTCCTCGAAGGCATTTGCTACATGCGCGTCGTGGACGCGGTGTGGCAGGCGATGCACTCGCAAGGCGCGGCGAGGGTGGCGTGAGGGATCACGCGGCCTTTTTGCTGCCCACGGCAAGCACGCTGTTCACGAGCTGGATGAGCGCTTCGCGTTGATAAGGCTTCGGCAAGGCGGCGGCGAAGCCGTAAGCAGCGCTGTCCTTCATCACGGGGTCATCACGATAGCCGGAGGAGACGATGGCGAGGATCTGCGGATCGACGCGGCGCAGGTGCATCATGGTTTCACGACCGCACATGCCATCGGGAATGGTGAGGTCGAGGATGACAAGGTCATACGGCCGGCCTTTTTGCATCGCTTCTTGATACAGGCGGAGCGTCTCCTTGCCGTCGCCGGTCTCGTGTACCTCGTATTTGGCCCACTCGAGCGTGCGGCGGAGCAGGTCGCGCACGAGGAGGTCGTCTTCGAGCAGCAGGATGCGCTGCGTGCCGGGTCTCGGCGTGGCGGCGGGAGCTGCGGGCTGGAGCGGCTGGCTGGGTGGCTGCACTAAAATGGCTTCAAGAGCACGACGCATGTCGGTGATGCTTTGATAGCGCTGGGCACGGTCCTGCAGCATTGCCTTGGTCAAAATGCCGTCGATGCGGGCATCGAGGCCGGGGCGGAGTTGCGAGGGCGGCAGCCAGGAGCCGCGTGGCAGCGCGCCGGTGAGCATTTGATACGCCATGACACCGACGGCGTAGATGTCGGCTCGATGATCCACCTCGCGATGCATGTCGTATTGCTCGGGAGAGGCATACTCGGGCGTGCCCATGACCATGTGCGTCTCGGTGACCATGGTGGGCGCTTTGACGAAATTCTTCGCGAGGCCGAAATCGGTCACTTTCACCTCGCCCTGGCGGGTGAGCATGATGTTCGCGGGTTTGATATCGCGATGCACGATGCCCTTCGAGTGGGCATATTCGAGGGCCTGGCAGATCTGCGGGATGAGCTGGATGGCCAGATCAGTGGTCATGCGGCCTTGGCGCATGATTTCGCCCATGTCCATGCCATCGACGAACTCCATGACGAAGTAGAGGAACTCGCTGCCAAGGTGGCCGTAGTCGTAAATGGCGACAATGTTGGGATGGCTGAGCTGCGCCATCGCCTTGGCCTCGCGGCGAAAACGGTCTTCAAAGGCGTAGTCGTAGCCATCGCTCACTCGCAGCACCTTGATGGCGACGGGCCGGCCGAGGCTGAGCTGCGTGCCGCGAAAGACCGTGCCCATGCCGCCCATGCCCACGCGAGCCTGCACTGAGTAGCGCCCCAGCGGCATCATGCGCGTGATGTCCTCCACCGAGGGCGGTGAAGGGCGGTTGAGGACCGGGGGAGCGGCGGCGGGAGTCATGAGCTGGCTGTTTCTGGCTGTGAAACCGTACTCTGCCACACGCGATGGCTTCCCGCCAAGAGTGAAATCAGCCCACGGCCTTGAAATAGCCGAGATAGGCCAACGCGGCACCGACGAGGATGGCGAGCTTCACCACGGAAGGACCGCTGAGGATCTTTTTCTTCGCCAGCACCGGCAGGAAGCCAAGCACGAGCCACAGAGCGACCTTGATCCAAATCCAGAGCGGCCAGGGCCAGCTCATGCCCATCTTCGCCAGCATACCGAAACCGGACACAAAGCTGATGAGCAAACCGATGCCATGCCACATCATCGCCGACTTGGCCCGTTCAGAGGAAAGCAGTCCGCCGTAGCCGACGAAGACGAGAATGAGGCCGATGAGATGCAGGTAATGGTAAAACTGGAGGGACATGGTCGCGGATGATGCCGCCTCCCGCCGCAGGCTCAAGCGACAAGGCACAAAATTCACCGCATCAAACGCACGATGCACGCAGCAGGCCTGCACGCGCCGCTTTCACGCATTCTCAAAACGCCGCCAGTAGAGAAAGGCGATCGGGATGTAGGCGAGGCAGTCCTTCGCCGCGTCTGCCACGCCGGCCATCGAGCGGGCATTGAGTGCTGAACACACGAGAACACCCGCGATCAAAAGAGCACAGCCAAGCGTGAACACTGCACGCAAGGCAAAGGTGCTGCGGCGTGGCTCTGTTTCGAGCGACAACTGGTCGATAAACCGCGAGGCGAGCACGAGCAGGATGACAAAGGAGAACCAGCCGCCTTCTTCGCTCAGCGGCTCATAGCCCGGCAGCCAGTCGTAGAAGGCATGCACGAGCACGATGGCCGCGAAAGTGGCGGCAAACTGCCCCGCCTCCGCGAAACGAGACCGCACCATGCGATACAGGCTGTGCGCGGTGATGGCAGTCATGGCGATGTGCATGAAATTCGCCGTGAGCAGGCGAGACATGGCCGCCGATAGACCATGCTCGGCATAATACTGCACATTCTCCTCGATGGCGAAGCCGAGCCCGACGAGGGCGCCGGTGATCAAGGCACGCCCCGGCACACGCTTCCGCAGCAGCCAGGGTAGAAAAGGCGTGAAAAGAGCCAGCTTACACACCTCCTCGCGCATGCCCACTCCGATGATGTAATACCAAAGATCGTGGGGAAACGGCCCGCCGGGCTTCAATCCCTGCACCTGCTCCTGCCAGAAGAGGATCGTGAGCGTGGGCCACACGCTGAGCACGCCCGCGAGCAAGGGCAGCAGCGGCCGCAGCCACCTCCAGGCATCCCTTTGATCATGCTGCACGAGGATGATGAACCACACGAGCCCGGCGAAGAGCGTAAAGCCGACAAGCAGCCATGGCACATTCGTGAAGTGATCCCAAAACAGCCCGCGCCATTGCAGCGGCACGTCCTGGATCAATCCGCCGGCGAGATGCTGGTCCAGCGGTTCGCAGGCCTCGATCCAGCCAGGCACGGCTCTCATCTGCCGCAGGCTCTCAATGTCCTCAGCATTGATCGCGAGACTCACTGCCAGTCGCCGTGCCTCCGCAGCCTCAGAAAAGGTCATGCCCTCACGCATCATCCACCGTGCGGCGACGGAAGCGTCCTCGACTTGCATGGCAAAACCTGCCATGAGCTCGCATGCGAGCCTTTCAGGCGGTTCACGCCGTGCGAGCTTCTCGATGCGTGATCGTGCCAGCTTTCCTTCCGGCAAGTCGGCGACGAGCGAGCCGCGGATGAAATCGAGCAGCAGTTCCTTTGTGGCACCAGCGGTATGCTTGTCGATGATCTGGCTCAGATTGCGACCGAGGATGGTGCCATTGCGTGAAAAGGCATCGAAGGCCTCGGCGGGGGGTGGCGTGTCACTTTTCACAGATCCGACGAGCACCATCATCTGCCGTCGCAACCACGCCGCGAGCCCGCGAGGATCAGGCTCGGGCATGGCGAGCAGCCTGCCATAGCCTTCCTGCAGCCCTTGCTCGACGACGGAGACCTGCGAGCCGGGCTTCTTCGGGCCTGAACGTGCGGTGACGATGAGGCTCGCGATCAGGAACCCGGCCGCGATGATCGTGCCGGTGGTGCGCAGGAGGAAGCGGCGGTTTCGCGTGAGGTAAAACACACGCGATCTCCAGCCGTGAAACATCCCCGGCTCGCTCATGAGGCATTGGATCCCCCGTTGCCGCCACGCCACCAGTCGGCATCACGTTCCCAGGCTGCCTGAGTATCCTCATCACCACCCTGCGCAGCCTGCTTTTCACGGCTTTCCTCCTCGTCAGCCATCTCCATGAGCAGGCGCACATGCGGGGGGGGATTCACTGTGCGCCGCCAGATGATCCACATCAGCGTGGCAAAGCATCCGAGCAGGAAAAACAACGTGGCGAGCGTGATGACCACAAACCACTGCGCCGCCGGCACGATCTCAGAGGCCGTCATGGCATCCGCCGGACGGTCAAGCCAGGTCATGAAGGCGTGCGCGGGCTTGTGCATGAGGCTGTCAGGGTTTCGATACGATCACACGTCGAACACCAGACGCATCGGGATCATCTTCGAGAACTGGAAGCCGTGCTTGTTGAAGAAGGCCTGGGACTCGGCGCTGATACGGTCTGTGAGCAGCGTGATGCGTTTAAAACGTTTCTCGTGGGCAAATTGGATGGCGTAGTCCAGCAAACGCCCGCCATAACCCTGGCGGCGGTGTTGGGGATGCACGATCACGTCTTCCATCAAGATGACCATGCCGCCCTCGGCGGTCGAGATGGTGAAAAGTAGGTTCACCATGCCGAGCACCATGTGATCGGTGCGCAGCACAAAGATGCGACCGCGATTTGGCTGCTCGAGAATCATGCGCAAACCGTGCTCCTGCTTCGCAGGGTCAGGCTTGAAGTCCTCCTCCTCCCTGAAAAGCGCCGCGAGGAGCTCCACGAGCTGCGGCATGTCTTCGAGGGTGGCCGGCTCGATGCGCGGCTCGATGGTGCTGGAGGTGGTCATGAAATGGGCTGGATGAACCGTGAGAATAGCGGGGTGCCTGCCAGTGTCACAATTTTTTCCGGCCTCGCACACAACGACCACGGAGCGGCGGCGTTCCATGCCATGAACAGCCGACCTCCCACGGCTTTAGCAACCTCACTCAAGCCATGAAAACCACATCCAGCCATCGTTTGATGCTGCTCGGCCTCTGCGCCATCGGCATCGCCTCGCTTCCGGCCCAGGAAGCTCCCAAACCAGCGGCTCCGCCCGCATCGCCTGAGGTTCGTCGCCCCGATGCGCCGGCTCCCGGCCCCGAGCGCCGTCCTGATGCCCCCCGTGGCAATCCCGAGGCCGAACGCTCGCAACCAAAGCGTGGTGATACCGAGCGCGGCGAAGCCAATCGCGGCCGTCCGGAGCCGCAACGCGGCAATCCTGAGCGCGGTGAAGCCAATCGTGGCCGTCCAGAACCTCAACGTGGCCCCGATGCCCGCCGTGGCGATATGCCACCTCCTTCCGGTCCTCGCGATGAACACGCCCGTCGCCCGGAAGGACCTCATGGTGATGAACATGCTCGCCGCGAGCAGGGCCGCGACATGGGCCGTCCTCAGGCCGACCATCAACCACGTGGCGGCCATCCGCAGGGCCAATTCCATCCCGATCAGCGTGGCCAGCGCTCGCCACAACATCTCGGCCAGGGTCCCCGCGGCCCGCAGATGCACCTTCCTGAAGGTCCTCGCGGTGGCGAGCAAAGCTTCCGTGGTCCCCGCGGCAGCGTACACGCCTTGGGTGGCCCTGATCGCCGTGAAGGTCCTCCGATGATGCGTCGTATCCAACGTCCTGAAGGCGGACCTCCGCATGGGCGCATGGAAAGGCGTATGCCTCCGCAGCGATTCGGTGCTCCTCGCGGACACTTTGGCCAGCCCGATCATGGTCGTGGTCCGCAATCGTTCCGAGGCCCTCGGCCGCCCTTTGGCCCTCAAGGCCGCTCCGAGCACCATCAAGGACCTCGCGGGCAGAACTTCCGTCATGAACCCGGCCCTTCTGGCCCCCATTCTGGCCCCCGCCCACCCATGATGCATCGTGGTGAAGGTCCGCAGGGTGCGCCACGCGCCCCCGAGGGCGGTGCCAACGCCCCGAAGGAGCCCCAACACCGTGATCAAAGCATGAGTGGACGCCAATCAGGTCCGGCCCGTGGCCCACGTGGTGAAGCGGGGGCTTAAAAAAACTCAATCGAACGTCGCGGCGGTCATCGAAAGATGGCCGCCGCTTTTTTATGCGCATTAAAGACGATGTCTGGCTTTGTGCCGAAGTCGCAAGGCAAACGTTCTTCCGTTCGATGGGGCGACATTCACTTTCTCCAAGCACAGGAGCAGGCTTTGCCGCTCTCGACAAGGCGATTGGACGGCCAAAAAAAACACCCGGCCATGCGGCCGGGTGCTTGTCTGAATGCAATTGATCGAAAAAGATCAGGCGAAGATTTCGATGGCAGGCGCTCCCTTGTCGCCAACCGTGAACGGACGGTTGGTGGGGGACATGACCACTTCGTCCACAGGAAGCCCCATGGCGTGACCAATGGTAGCCTGGAAATCCTGCGGGCTCATCTGCTTGTCGGCGACACGGCGGCCATCTTTATCGGAGGCACCGTACACATAGCCAGCCTTGGCACCGCCACCGGCGAAGACGGCGGAGTAGGCGAGCGGGAAGTGGTCACGACCTTCGTTCTCATTGATATCCGGCGTGCGGCCGAACTCAGAGCCCATGACAACCATGGTGTCCTCAAGCATGCCATTCGACGCGAGGTCCTCTATGAGGGCGGCGAACACCATGTCCATCGTGGCACCCGTGCCATTGAGGGCTTGGTCGATGTTGTTGTGCATGTCCCAACCGCCGAACTGGACTTCGACGAAGCGGACGCCGGCTTGGCAAAGGCGACGCGCAAGGAGGGCTCCCTGGCCGAAGGAACTGGTGCCAAACTTCGCGCGGGTGGCCGCGGACTCCTGGGCGAGATCGAATGCCTTGAGGTCCTCGCTCTTCATGAGCTTTAGCGTCTCGTCGTAGAACTCAGAATAGGCCTTCACATCTTCGGACTGGAACTTCTTGCGGAAGGCCGAGTCGAACTCGTCCATGAGCGAAATACGCTTCTGGAACTGGTTTTCCGATGTCGTGCTGCGGATGTTTTGCAGACCCGCTTGCGGGTTTGAAATCGGGATCGGGTTCATCGAGGGAGAGAAGAAGCCAGCGCCCGGGTAGGAACTACCACTGTTAATGATAACACTGTCCGGGAGGTTCACCCCTTTGATGCGCCCGAAGAAGTGCGAAGCCCAAGCACCCATGCAGGGATGCACGATGGTGCCGCGGGGTTCGTAGCCGGTCTTCATGATGTAGGTGCCAGCTTCATGGACGGCCGTCTTGGAGGCCATGGAACGGACGACTGTGATCTTGTCAGAGATCGCGGCCGTCTTGGTCATGGTTCCGCCAAGGTAGTCAACGCCACCTTTGCCCTTGATGGGATCGGTCGGGCCCTTGGTGGAGCCGGTCTTGGGATCCCAAGTGTCGATGTGGCTCATGCCACCGCTCATCCAGAGGAAGATGACTTTTTTGGCCTTGCCGAATCCAGGGGTGCCAGGACCCGACTTGACGCTTTCGGCGGCGCGGATGTCATCAAGCATGCTGGGCAGCACGGTGACGCCAAGGGCGGCCTGGGCGGTGCGGAGGACGAACTCGCGGCGGGCGAGTGTGTCGAGCTTGTTAAGTTCAGATTTCATGGGGTGTGTGCGGGGTGCGCGTTTGGTTTGGTGTGTTTATTGAACGAAGATGAACTCACGGGTGTTGATGAGCGCCCAGATCATGTTGGCGTAGCCATCGTCACCGGTGGCAAGGGCACGCTTGGCGATGTCTTTTTCAGCCAGCGTGGGGCGGCGGTTGAGGACGGACATGAACAGCGCCTCCACCTTTTCTGGCGGGCTCTTCACCTTCTCCATGGTGCGGAACACCAAGGAGTCGTTGTTGGTAAGCATCTCCTGAGCTGCACCATTCATCATCATGAGCACCTGCGGGACGGAACCCAGCTTGCTGCTGCCATCGATGAGGTTGCGCGGGGACTGGCCGAACTCGACCAAGAAGTGGCCGGGACGGGCAGGCATATCGAGTTCCGCAGCACGGCGAAGCACCATGCCACCATAGCTCAGTGAGGCATTTTCCATCATCATGCTGGAACCCTCGTCCTTGCCCTTGGCCTTCTTGGTGCCTTCCATCATCATGTCACCACCGGCTTCGGCAAGGCCGCCACCCATGAGGGCGCGTTCCTTTTCACCCATTTTGCGGTAAGCGTCATACTTCATGAGCACGGTCTGGGCATCGAGCTTCGGATTGTAGAGGTCGAGGTCGATGGACTTGCTGTAGAGGTCTTCGAGAGGCTTCTTGTACTTGTCCGGAGTGCCGAGAACGAGTGTCATGTAGGAATCCCAAGTCTGCTCGGCCGTCATGCGGCGAAGCAAGGGGCCCTGGAAGTAGTAAGGCTCGCCCATGGCAATGTGCTCGGTGGTGGCTTCAGACTGGTATGCGCGGGTGTTGTAGATCACACGCATGAAGTCCTTGAGGTTGAACTTGAGGCGAATCATCTCAGCAGCGATGTGTTTGAGGAGTTCTGGATTTGCCGAGGCATTTGGGTCATCCAGATTCGTCACAGGGTCAGCGATGCCCTGGCCGAAAGCACGTTTCCACATGCGGTTGGCGATGGTCATGGCAAAACGCGGATTGCTCGGATGAGTAGTCCAGTTGGCGAAGGACAGGCGAAGGTTTTCTTCGACTTTCAGCTTCTGCTTGTAGGCAGGAAGGTTCTTGTCGTCCTTGCTCCAGGTCACAAACTTCGGCTCAACCGGGTCGCCGGGCTTGCCGTCCTTGTATTTGTAATCGTGCGGGAGCTTCAGGCCGTTGGTTTCGAGGTCGCTGATGGCGTAGCGGTTGGCTCCAATGTAGTTCTGCAGACCGTTGCGGATACGGGTGAGGTCCCCGCCGTTCTTTTCGATCATCGCTTCAATCTCCGGCATGAGCTTCTGGCCCATGTCCACCATCTGCGCACCGTCCTTGCCTTTGCGGCCTTGGGCGCGGCGCTGGTAGCGGGTGCTGGTGGCGCCGAAGAAGGAGGCCATTTCGTAGAACTGGCGTTGAGTCCAGTCAGCGAACGGATGGTCATGGCACTGGGCGCAGGCCACATCGGTGCCCAAGAAGATGGCGAGGGTGTTCGCGAGGTTGTCCAGCGTCATCCCGGAATCGCGAAGGAGGTAACCAGCAGCACCGTTGTAGGTGCCGTCAGGCTTCTTGTCCCACATCTTGCCCGTGGCGGTGAGCATTTCGAAGGTGATCTTGTCCCAAGGTGTGTTCTTGGCGATCTGCTGCTGCAGCCAGTTGATGTAAGGAACGCCGCGAACGTTGTCACCACCACCGAAATCGTCCTTCACGCGGAGCATTTCGGAGATGTAGTTGAACATGTGGCTGTTGTAGCCCTCGCTGTCGAGGAGCATGTCGATCAGCTTGGCGCGTTTGTCCTTGGCCTGATTGTTGATGAAAGCCGTCGCCTCATCGTAGTTCGGGATGCGTCCGACGATGTCGAGGTACACCCGGCGCACGAACTGCTCGTCATTGCACGGAGCGTTGAAATTGGTGATCGGGGGCTTGCCGAGCTTGACGCGCTCCGGATTGGCACGCACGAGGCCTGCGGCAACAAGTCGGTCGATGTTTGAAGCGGCCTGGGCCACGGTGGCATTGGCCAGATAAGCTGGCTGCCCATCAGCACCGGCAGTCGCGGCAGGAGCAGCAGACTGCATTTTCTTGGCCAGCGCCTGGTCTTCGGCCGAGAGGTTGGAAAGGGGGAAACGGTGTGTGTTTCCATCTGCGGTCTGGAGCGTGATCTGGTCAGCTTCGAGGCTGACAAAGGATGCCGTGACCTGACGGCCACGGACGTCTGTCCATGTGCGGATTTCCGCCATAGCGGAACCGGCGAACAGCGCCGCGAAAGCAGCACTGCCAAGCAGTTTTGTGGTTAGTTTCATAGTGGGATGATGGGTGAAAGAACTCGGTGTGGGAGAGTCTGCCGTCGGGGGGAACGGGCGCGGATGGCCTCGAATTAGGGACTTTAGCACTTTTTTTCCATTTTCGGCAAGGGTGGGATGACCGTGCTGGCTCATTCCGCCGGTTTTCTGGCCTTTTCGAGGGCCTCGGCCATCTGTTTGACGCGTTCAGGGGTCGTCCCAGCGAGGTTTTCACGCTCACCGAGGTCTTTCGACAGGTCGTAAAGCTGCGGCTGGGGGGCGTTGGCGATCTCGCTGTTGGTGTTTTTGCTCTTGGCCGGACCTGGGGTGGGCGGGATGAATTTCCACTTTCCCTGCCGAAGGGCCAAAGGACCACCCTGCTCCACCAATTCCGGCCGCCCGGTCGCGTCGTCGCCGAGCAAGGCTGCCAGCACATTTTGGCTGTCGCGGGCACTTTCGGGGCCTTTTTGGCCGGTCAAGGCCGCGAAGCTCGCCGGGAAGTCCACCTGGCTCACCAGAGCGTGACTGACACCCGGCTTCACCCGGCCCGGCCACCGGACTATAAATGGCACGCGCGTCCCGCCCTCGAAGGCACTGTATTTACCGCCACGCAGCGGACCCGCAGGCTTGTGGTCGCCCAGTTTTTCCACGGCGTCATCTTTATAACCATCATCCACCACCGGGCCGTTGTCGCTGCTGAGCAAGACGAGGGTGTTGTCCTTCAGGCCGAGGCGTTCCAAAGCGGCCAAGATGGAGCCCACGTTGTCGTCGAACTGCAAAATGGCATCGCCGCGGGGGCCCATGCCGCTTTTGCCGGCAAAGCGAGGATGCGGCACCCGCGGCACATGTGGGTCGTGAGCGGCGAAATAGAGGAAAAAGGGGCCCTTCCCTGCCGATTCGATGAACTTCACCGCTTGGGCCGTGAAGGTATCACCCATGTCCTCATCCTTCCAAAGGGCCGACTTGCCGCCTTTCATGTAGCCGATGCGGCTCACACCATTGAAAAGGGCCATGTCGTGCCCATGGCTGGGGTGCATTTTCAGCAATTCCGGGTTCGCCTTGCCAGTCGGCTCGCCGGGAAACGGCTCTTTATAGGACACCTGGATCGGATCGGCCGGATCGAGCCCCACCACACGATGATTTTCCACGAACACGCATGGCACGCGGTCGCCGGTGGCCGCCATGATGAACGAATGATCGAACCCGATTTCCAGCGGCCCGGGCTTGATCGGCCCGTTCCAGTCCAATCCGCCATCGCCGAGGCCCAGGTGCCACTTCCCCACGACACCGGTGCGATACCCGGCCGATTTGAAAACCGATGCCAAAGTGGCCCGGCCGGGCGGGATGATCAGTTTGGCATCACCAGGCAGCACGCCGGTGCCTTTTTGGCGGAAAGCATACTCGCCCGTCAGCATCGCAAAACGGGACGGCGTGCAGGTGGCCGCCGCGCAATGCCCGTCCGTGAAGCGAAGCCCCTCCGCCGCGAGGCGATCCATGTTCGGCGTGGAGATCGTCTTCGAGCCATAGCAAGAGACATCACCGTAGCCGAGGTCATCGGCATAGAGCAGCACCACATTCGGCTTGTCGGCAGAAAAGACCGTGGCGGAAAGAAACAACGAGAGCAGGGCAAATCGGACCATGCATGCTCAACGGCACACGAAGCCCGTTTTGACAGAAAACGAGCGCGATTGTGACAGGTCGATCAAGCCGCGTCCTCGCTCGTGACACGCAGCACCTCTTCGACCGAGGTCATGCCCTCCTTCACCTTCCGCCAGCCATACTCGCGCATGGTCACAAAGCCCTCCGAGCGGGCCTGCTTCATCATTTCGGACTCCGAGGCACGCTTGTTCACGAGGTGCGACATCGCGGGTGACAGCAGCGCGATCTCATAAATGGCCAGACGACCGCGGTAACCGGTGTTACTGCAGGCTTTGCACCCTCCCGGCGTGGCGCTGAAAAGACGGTCGCTATCCGAAATCTGAAATCCGAAGCTCGAAAGCTCATCGCGTTGATACTTGGCCGGGCGGCGGCAGTGCTCGCACAGCGCACGCACGAGGCGCTGGGCGATCAGCGCACGCACCGAGGAGCTCACGAGGAAGGGCTCGATGCCCATTTCCACCAGACGCGTGATGCCGCCGAGCGAGTCGTTCGTGTGCAGCGTCGAAAACACCAAGTGACCCGTCAAAGACGCACGCACGGCGATTTCCGCGGTCTCCAGGTCACGCATTTCCCCGATCATCACCACATTCGGGTCACCACGGAGAATGCTTCGGAGACCAGCGGCAAAGGTCAGGCCGATTTCCGGCTTCACCGCGATCTGCACGATGCCAGCGAGCTTGTTTTCCACCGGGTCCTCGATGGTCACGATGCGGCGCTCGACCTTGTTCAACTCGCTCAGGAAAGTGTACAGCGTCGTCGATTTACCCGAACCCGTCGGCCCGGTGACCAGCACGATGCCGTTCGGCTTCTTCAAAAGGACGTCAATCTTCGCCCGGTAGTCATCGCTCAGGCCCAGCTTGCCGAGGGTGAAGCGTTCCTGCCCCAGCAAACGTAAGCTGAGCGATTCACCTTCCACGCTCGGAATGCAGGCCACACGCACATCGATGAACTGGTTCTCGACCTTCAGGTTGATACGACCGTCCTGCGGCAGGCGACGCTCCGCCACGTCGAGCTTCGACATGATCTTGATGCGGGCAATCACCGATGACTGGAGCTGCTTGATGTTCTCCGGCACCGGCACCTCGTGCAGGATGCCGTCCACGCGGTAGCGGATGCGCAGGCTGTCCGGCTGCGGCTCCACGTGAATGTCCGTCGCACGTTGAGACAACGCCTCGCGGATGATTTGGTTCACAAACTTCACCACCGAGGCATCCGGAGTATCCGCATCGATCACATTCGCCTCATCCGCATTTTCCGTCGTCGTGTTCTCACGACCTTTCAGAAGGTCTTCAAAGGTATCCGCACCCACGCCGTAAAGCGCCTGCAAGCCGGCCAGCACCTCCGCCTGTGGCGAAAGGCACCAGCGCACCGGCATCGTCGCCCGACGAGCAACCGCCTGCCTCGCCACCAGATCAAACGGATCATGGCAGGCGATCACCAGCGTGCGGCGGGCATGCTTTTCCTGCTCATCGGCAGCCTCCGGCGCACTCGAATCAAACCGCACCGGCAGCACTTGATGCTTCACCGCAAACCGCGCCGGGATGATGCCCTTCAGTTCCGCCGCCGAGGTCGGATCGGTCTGCGCCGCTTCCAGAAACGGCCACTTCATGTCCTCCGCCAGATGGTGCAAAAACGACCTCTCATCCACGCGGGTGCGGTCGATCAAATCACGAAAAAAGGCCTGCCCGCCTGTCAGCGCCTGCTGCGCGGCCACGGTGAAGGCTTCCGCATCGGCGATGCCGGAACGTTGGGCCGCGTTTTGGAGCAAAATCATACGAAGGAAAGGTTTTCGCGAGTGTATCGGCCCGCGTGCACAACGGCAAGCCTTCATCTTGCGTCCGTATGCCGATTCTGCCACGCTCCGCCATGGTCATCCGCCCGAGTACCTCCAGCCAGCACGGCTCCGTGCTGCTCATCGTGCTCGCCGTCATCACACTACTCGCCTTTGCCGTCGCCACCACGGTGCTGACCTCCTCGCAATACGATCAGGCCCTCGCCAACCGCACCGGCCTGCTCAAAGCCCGCCGCATGGCCGAGCGTGGCATCGCCATCGCCGCGCATCCCGTCGTCACCGCCATGGACCCGCTGCTCGAGTTTCAAAGCGAAGACGGCAGCGAGGGCTACCGCGCCATCATGACCACCGAGGAGAGCCGCCTGAACATCAACATGCTCCTCAACGATCAAAACGCCCCGCGGCTGGAGCAGATCTTTCAAAACTTCCGCCTGCAACCCGGTGCCGCGCAGGGACTCGTCGCCGCTTTGATGGACTGGACGGACGAAGACGCCCTCAAACGCCGCCCCGACAGCGCCGAGGCCCTCGACTACAAACAAGCCGGTTTCCCCAACCGCCCTTTCAACCGCCGTTTCCGCAGCATGCAGGAGATCGACATGGTCGCCGGCATCGAAAAACTCAACGCCGCCTATCCCGGCTGGCGGCAGCTCTTCACCGTGTATGGCAGCGGCCAGCTCGATGTGAACGAAGCCAGCGCCGAAACCATCGCCCTCGTCACCGGGGCCAATCCCGTCATGGCCCAGCGCCTCGTGCAGCGACGCGATGGACGCGATGGCATCCATCACACCAAAGACGACCAGCCCATCACCGCGCCGCAGGAGGCCATGCAACTCCTCGGGCTGCCGCAAAACCATCCCGCCGCCTCGCTCCTCATCATTCAAGGCCAGACTCTCCGCATCGAAAGCATCGGCTGGTATGGCGACCAAGCTATCGGCGTGGCTATCCTCACGCAAAAGAACCCCACGCAGATGCAGATTCTTCATCGGGAGGAATTCACGCAGCGCCGCTGACCAAGCCGCGGAAAAGTTTTTTCACGTTTCTGTCCTCCTCGCCGTCCGCCGTTCGTCGAACCTTCGTCGGAACATCCCGCCAGCACACTTCCAAACACGCACCCATGATCAAACTCACTCAACTCCTCACTCTCGCCGCCCTCGCCGCACTCACCTCCTGCCAGTCCGGCTCAAACAAACACGCAGCCTGTGCCGACATGCCGCCTTACCAAGGCTCCACCGCCTTTCAGCGCATGAAATCCCTCGTCGGCAAATGGTCGGCGGAATCGCCCGAAATGGGCAAAATGAACACCGAGTTCCGCCTCATCGCGGGTGATTCGGTCATTCAGGAAACCTTTGCTGGTGGCACGCCGATGGAAATGCTGAGCGTTTATCACGACGTGAATGGCAAGCTCACGATGACGCACTACTGCATGCTGCGAAACCAGCCGCGCATGAAGCTGGTCAAGCAGACCGCCAACTCGCTGACCTTTGATCTGGCCCCCACGCCCGGCCTGAACGTGAACAAAGACATGCACATGCACGGCGCGACCTACACCTTCCTCGACGCGAACCACTTCAAGCTCGAAGGCGTGTCCTGGAAAGACGGCAAAAGCGCCCCCTGTGGCCCGCCGGTGATCTTCACGCGCCAATAACACGCCAACCCAACCACCACCATGCTCAAGAAAATCCTCATCGGCCTCGCCGTGCTCGTCATCGGCGTCATCGCCGCCGCCTTGCTCAAATCGCCCGACTTCCGCGTCGAGCGCAGCATCACCATCGCCGCGCCACCGGAGGCGGTGTTTGTGCGGTTCAACAGCCACAAGAAGTTCAACGAGTTCAATCCGTGGCTCAAAATGGACCCCGAAGCGAAAGTCGAATACGCTGGGCCGGAGGCCGGTGTCGGCTCCATCTCGACCTGGAATGGCAAACTGACCGGCAAAGGCAAGGCGACCATCACCGAGAGCAAACCGAACGAACTCATCCGCCTGCGCATGGACTGGCTGGAGCCGATGGAAGGCGTCAGCACTGTCGATTACCTCTTCAAAAACGAAGGCGGCAAAACCACCGTCACTTGGGCCATGTATGGCAAAAACGAAGGCCTGCTCGCGAAGCTGATGAGCCTCGTCTTCGACTGCGAGTCGATGTGCGGCCCGGAATTCGAAAAAGGCCTCGCCGAGGTCGCCAAACTCGCCACCGCGCCCGCAGCGGCACCTGCAACGCCATGAGCATGCCGACGACCTCCGACTATCTGCTCCTCTCGCGCGGCCAGTGGGACAAGGCGTCCTCCAAGGCTGACATCGAAGCGGCAATCGACCAGTTTTACGCCTGGTATGAGGCAAACATCGCCAAAGGCATCTTCAAGCCCGGCTCGCGTCTCACGATGGATGCGGCGCTGGTGAGTCGCGATGGCATTCGCACCGATGGTCCCTTCGCCGAAGGAAAAGAAGTCATCGGCGGCTACTGGATCATCGTCGCGGAGAGTCTCGCCGCCGCAGCGGCCATCGCATCGCAAAGCGCTGTGCTGGCGCATGGCATCCGTTACGAAATCCGCCCGCTCGAGTCCGAGCGCGGCTCCGCCTATCGCCACACGAACGAAACGCCCACGGAATGAAATACCTCATCTCCTTTCCTGCGCCTGCCATGAAGGTTTCGGCCGAGGAGTTGCCTGCGGTGAGCGAGGCATCCCACCATGTCATCCGCGAGGCGAAGGCCGCCGGCGTTTATGTGTTCGGTGGAGGCCTCAACGAGGGCGTTGCCCCGCTGATGGTCGCCGCAGATGGCAGCAGCAAAGGCGAGACCTACCCGCAGACCAAGGAACTCAGCGGAGGCTTCTGTGTCCTCGATCTGCCCTCCCGCGAGGTCGCCATCCACTGGGCGACGAAGCTCGCTCAAGCATGCCGCTGCTCGCAAGAACTCCGCGAATTCCATTTCGATCCCGAGAGCTGACCGTGAAAGCCTTTCAACAAGCGACCGATTCATGAACCCCAACAACCAACAAACCACCGGCGAGCATCTGCTCCTCATCCGCGGCACGCATTGGAACAGCAGCCTCTCGCCCGCCGAGTTGCAGCGCGTCATGACCGATTTCTATGGCTGGGTGGAGGGCTTGCAAAGCCGCGGCATCCTCCGCGGTGCCCAGCCGCTGATGGAGGAGGGCAAAATCATCTCCGGAGCGCAAAGCCTCGTCACCGATGGCGTCTTCGCCGAGTCAAAAGAAGCCATCGCCGGCTATTTCCTGCTCTCCGTCGCCTCCACTGACGAAGCCGTGAAGCTGGCGCAAGCCTGTCCGATCCTCGCCTACGGTGCGCAGATCGAAATGCGCCCCATCGCCGATCTCTGCCGGCCAATGGCCGACATCAAAGCAGCCACGACCACCAAGTAGCCTCACTCTTCCCATCACTCCAACATTCCACCACTCCATCCCCACCATGAATCCCAAACGCAATCCCGTCGGCTGGTTCGAGATCTATGTCTCCGACATGACTCGTGCCAAAGCCTTCTATGAAACCGTGCTCAACATCCAGATGCAGCCGCTGCCGACTCCAGACAGCATGCAGGGCGGCTTCGAGATGCTCATGTTTCCCTCCGACATGGAAAACCAGGCTCCAGGCTCCGGCGGCACGCTGTGCAAGATGGACGGCTTCAAGCCAGGCGCAGGCGGCACGTTGATCTACTTCTCGTGCGAGGATTGCGGCGTCGAGGCCTCACGCGCCGCGGCAGCAGGTGGTCAGGTGTTCCGCGACAAGTTCTCCATCGCGCCTTACGGCTTCATTTCGCTCATCCTCGACACCGAGGGGAACATGATCGGCCTGCACTCGATGAAGTAGCTCCCACCCGACATGAACACTCACACCATCCGACTCCATCGCGTGCTCAAAGCGAAGCCCGAGCTGGTTTACAAAGCCTTCCTCGATCCTGACGCACTCGCTCGCTGGCTGCCACCAAATGGCTTCACCTGCAAAGTCTTCGAACTCGACGCCAAAGTCGGCGGCACCTTCAAGATGGCCTTCACGCAATTCAGCAACGGCCACACGCACTCCTTCGGCGGTCAGTATCTCGAACTCGTGCCGAATGAACTCATCCGCTACACCGATGTCTTCGACGATCCGAACCTCCCCGGCACCATCGAGGTCACCGTGAAGCTCAAAGCTGTCTCCTGCAGCACCGAGTTGAGCGTCACGCAGGCTGGAGTGCCTGAAGTGATCCCCGAGGAGATGTGCTACCTCGGCTGGCAGGAATCACTGCTGCATCTCGCGATGCTTGTCGAAGGCGGGCCGCCCGCGGAAGGATGAACGCATGAGCCAGTCCGGCGAACGCAGTCCCTCTCTCGTGGCGGATGATCTCTTCCGCCGCGAAGGGGCGCGACTCGTGGCCTCGCTCGCCGCACATCTCGGCACGCATCGACTGCAACTCGCGGAGGACGTCGTGCAGGAGGCGCTCGTGCGGGCGCTGCAAACCTGGCCCTATCGCGGCATTCCGGAGAATCCTGCTGCTTGGCTCACGCAGGCCGCGAAAAACCTCGCGCTCGATGCTCTGCGCCGTGAACAGAACTGGCAACGCAAAGAAGCGCAGATCACCGCCGAGCAGGAACGCTGGCTTAGACGCTATGAACCTTCCGACGAGCACGTCCTGACCGACGACACGCTGCGCATGCTCTTCGTCTGCTTTCACCCGCAGCTCTCCATCGAGGCCCAGCTCGCGCTCGCTTTGCGCACCGTGTGCGGATTGAGCCCTGCGGAGATCGGCGCGGCGTTTCTCACCAGCGAAGCCGCCATCGCCAAACGTCTCGTGCGTGCGCGACAGCTCATTCGCGATCTACGGCTGCCGTTTGCCGTTCCTGATGCCAGCGAGCTGCCCCAGCGACTCGATGGCGTGCTCGCCGCGCTCTATTTGCTCTTTAACGAAGGCTACAAAGCCTCCTCGGGCGACCGACTCATCCGCGAGGAGCTTTGTCACGAAGCCATCCGTCTCACGCGCTTGCTCGCCGAGCACCCAGCGACCTCACAACCGTCCACCAAGGCATTACTCGCCCTCATGTGCCTCAACGCGGCCCGTTTGCGTGCCCGCATGAATTCCGCGGGAGAAATTGTGCGCCTGCATCATCAAGACCGCAGCCAGTGGGATGCGCGACTCATCGAAGAAGGCATCCTCGCCCTCGGCGCGGCTTCGACCGGCGAAACCATCAGCTCGTATCACCTCGAAGCCGGCATCGCCGCCTGTCACTGCCTCGCGTCCGATGAAGCCAGCACCGACTGGACGCGCATCCTGAGTCTTTACGACCAACTCCTGCTCCTCAAGCCCACGCCCATCGTCGCCATGAATCGCAGCGTGGCTCTCGCCCGCGTGCGTGGTCCGCAAGAGGCTTTGGAAGCCCTCGAAAGCATCCCGAACCGTCATTCGCTCGAAGCGCAGCACCTTTACCACGCTATCCGCGCCAGCTTCATCGCCAAACTCGGCCACTCCGCCGAAGCCCGCGCCGCTTACCAACGCGCCGCCGATCTCGCCCAATGCGATGCCGAGCGCGAGTTCCTCCGAATTCAGGCGTTGGAGTCTAGGCTTTAGCCGATCAGTGAGTTTTCGGAGCTTCCCAAAAGGTCGGCTGAAGCCTAAACTCCAACCCATGTATCGCTGGCGAAAACTCAACGAAGACGAGCGTGCTGCAACGCTCGCTTGGCGTCGGCAGATGAAGCGTCCACCACACAGCCCGCCTCATCTCGACAGTGGTCAACGGCATTACTTGATCACCGCCGCCTGCTATGAGCATCGGCCGCACATCGGTCACACGGTGGAGCGCATGAATGCCTTCGCCGCGGCGTGGCTCGACGCTCTCCAAGAGCACAGCATCGGCATCGCCGCATGGGTGGTGCTGCCGAATCACTACCACGGGCTCGTCTGCACTTCCGAGGTAAGCATGCTCCTGAAGCGGTTGGGACGCCTTCACGGTCGGTGCTCCTTCGAATGGAACGGTCAGGAAAACACGCGTGGCCGCCAAGTCTGGTGCAACGCCGTCGAAACCGTGATGAAGAGCGCGGACCACTTTCACGCCACGGTGAACTACATCCATCACAACCCCGTGAAACACGGCTACGTCGAAAGGTGGACGGATTGGCCGTGGTCCAGCGCGTCTGATTTTCTCGCCGAGACCCATCGCGATGAAGCCGCACGCCTCTGGAAGACCTACCCGATCGACCGCTACGGCTCTGGCTGGGACGATCCCGGAATGTGAGCCCGAATTCCGACGTTGGAGTCCAGGCTTTAGCCGATCAATGACCTCACGCATGTCCCAAACCGTCGGCTAAAGCCTAGACTCCAACTTACCCCATGAAGCGCCGTCATTTCATCCACACTCTCGCCGCCACGCCGTTGCTGGCGGTGGATATGCCGCGCAAGGCACCGTTTCGGGTGATCTACAGCAACGATCTCACGAACATCACTTCGTGCGTGAGTCCGTTTCACGCCGCGCGGGAGCCGTTTCGGCCGGAGATGCTTGATGCTTCGATTGATGAAGTCGCTGGCTTGGTGGACGCACATTTCCTCCAGCCGGGACTTGGCGTGCTGCCGCTGTGGCCGAGCAAGGTGATCGATCTGAAGGAACACTTCGCATGGATCAAACAGCGCTACGAGCAGAAGTCGGATTCGTTCAGCCAGTTCGTGCTCAACGGCGGCGACATCGTGCAGCGCTTCATCGACCGCTGCCGCGCGAAAGGTCAGGCGGCCTTCATCTCGCTGCGCATGAACGATGCGCATCACAAAGAGTTCGTCGATCCAAAGCCTGGCGACAAACCGGGCAGCAGCATCGGCATGAGCGTCACCCGCTGGTATGCCGACCATCCCGAGCACCGCATCAAACCCGGCTCGCTGCGTGGAGCCGATCTCGTTTTGAATTGGGCGGAGCCCGAAGTGCGCAGAAGCTCGCCATGCTCCGCGAGCTCATCGAGAACTACGACCTCGACGGCCTCGAACTCGATTTCCTGCGTTTCTACAGCTACTTCCGCCCCGAAACGCCAATTGAGCAACGCCGCGCCATCATGACGAACTTCGTCCAAGACGTGCGCAAGCTCCTCGGACCAAAAAAATGGCTCTGCGCCCGTGTGCCATGCTATTTGCCAGCCTTGGACGAACTCGGCCTCGATTTGAAAGCCCTCGTCGCCGTCGGTCTCGACATGGTGAATGCCTCCGCGCACTATTTCACCACTCAGCAGCACGATCTGGCTGCGATTCGAAAACAGACGACCGGTGCCACGCTCTACTTCGAGCTCTGCCACACCATCTGGAAAGGCGACAAAGTGCAGGCTGGCTACGATGTGTTCCCGTTTCGACGTGCCACCCGTGAGCATTTGCACACGAGCGCTCATCTCGCGTATGCGAGAGGTGCCGATGGCATCAGCCTCTTCAACTTCGCCTACTACCGCCAGCACGGCCAAGGCGAAGGCCGCGGCGAATTCGGCGAACCGCCGTTTGAAGCGCTGAAGGCACTGCGAGAGCCCCAAACGCTCGCCAAAGAGCCGCAACATTGGTTCATCGCGAGCGGGTGGCGTTCACCCGGCGCCAAACCGTTGCCCGTGCCGCGAAAAATGGCCGTGGGAAAGACGGAGAAGTTCAATTTCGATCTCGCCGCGCCTCGTGGCGAAGCACGCGTCCGCATTCAGACGGATCGGACCGATCCGACCGATCTGGTGGCTCACTTCAATGGCAAAGCCCTCTCACCTACCAATGACGTCTCCGAGCCTTTTGCGGTGCCTTATCCTTCGATGCTCGGGAAACCCGAGCAAATGCGTGCGTGGCTGATTCCGGCCGAATTGCTCCGCGAATACAAAAACAGCCTCGAAATCACGCAAACTGGCGGAGAGCCGGTGACGGTTTGGTTCGTTGATTTGGCATGTGTGACGTCCGTTCGCTGAATTTCGCGTTTTTGGCCCAGCATTATCTCCAAGGCCAGTTGAAAGCCGCGAGCACCAGAAAGCCACCTGCCCAAACCTTCTCCTAACTCATCCATCATGCGTTCCCAAGGACTGCTCTTTCTCGCCAGCCTGTGCCTGGCACTCACTTTGCCGGACATGATCGCTGCCGCGCCGGTTTTCCGCGCTGGCGCAGCCACGAGCAACATCACGCCGACCATTGCTGCCGAGCCTGTGGGTCGCACCAGCCGACCGCCGGCGACGCATGTGCACGACGATCTGCATGCCCGTTGTCTAGTGCTTGATGATGGGGAGGCGAAGCTGGCGCTCGTGGTGTGCGATCTGCGGCATATTTCGGCCGAAGTGGCTGCTGCTGCCAAAGTGATCATTGAAAAGACGACCGGCATCCCGCCGCATTGCGTGGTCATCTCGGCAACTCACTCGCACACGACCGGCGGTGCCCGGTTGGAGGAGCGCGAGGGCGAGCCGTATTTTGAATACAGCGCGTTTTTGACCCGGCGCATCGCCGACGGCGTGCTGCGGGCTCACAATCAACTGGAGCCGGCTCAGATTGCCTGGGGCGTCGCTGAGGAGCCGACACAGGTCTTCAATCGCCGCTGGTTCGTGATGCCCGAGCGCGGTCCGATCTACGGTGCTCACGACAACGTCGAGAAGGTGGACACGAATCCCGGTTACAAAGGCCTGCTTCGTCCCGCTGGCCCTGTGGACCCGCAGATCACGTTTATCTCCGTGCGCTCGACTTCCGGCAAGCCGATCTCGCTGATGGCCTCCTATGGTCTGCACTATGTCGGTGGTGTGACGGAGAACACGATCTCGGCGGACTACTTCGCGATCTTTGCCGACCGCGTGGGCGAGTTGCTCGGTGCCGATAGGCATCAAGATCCGCCCTTTGTCGGCATCATGGCCAATGGCACCAGCGGCGACGTGAACAATCTGGAGCGCTACTCCGACGAGGAACTGGCCAAGCGAGGCCCACAGCCAAAGAAGAAGTATCAACCCTTCGAAAAAGCCCGCGAAGTGGCCGATTTGTGCGCCAACAAGGTCATGGAAGCCCACAAAACGCTGAAATGGCATGATCACGTGAAGCTTTCGTCGGAGCAGCGCACGCTCACCTTTGAGCGGCGCTATCCGACGAAGGAAGAAGTCGCGTGGGCGGAGTCGGTGAAGGCGAAACGCATCAAGCCGATGAGCACGAGCCGCTACAGCACCTACAGCACCGTGCTGGCCTACGCCTCGCCGGACATGCCGCCGAATGTCGATGTCATCGTGCAGACGCACCGCATCGGCGACATGGCCGTCGCGGCGATGCCGTTCGAGGTCTTCGCGGAGATCGGCCTGGAATTGAAGCACCGCAGCCCGATTCAGCCGCTGATGAACATTTCCATCGCCAACGGCTCCCACGGCTACCTGCCAACGCCCGAGCAGCACAAACTCGGCGGCTACGAGACATGGATCGGCGTCAACAAGGTGCAACTCGATGCCTCGGTGAAGATGGTGAACGCCCTCGTCGAGATGCTCGGCGAGTTGAAAGAGAAAAAGCCGTGAAACTTCTCCTCAGCCTTCTCTTAACCAGCGTTCTCCTCGCCGCCGAGAAGCCGATCGCGCTCTGGCCCGACGGCGCACCGGGCGCTCTCGGCACCTCGCCAAAGGACATCCCGACGCTCACGCCTTATCTGGCGGCCAAACCGAGCGGCGCGGCGATGCTGCTCATTCCCGGCGGTAGTTACAGCGGGATTTATGAAGGTCAGGCGGAGCCGTTTGCACGGTGGCTCAATGAGCACGGTTTGACGGTGTTTGTGCTGCGATATCGGCTCGGTAGCGCGGGCTATCGTTATCCGTCGCAGCTTCAGGATGCGGTGGAAGCGATGTTTCAGATCCGTGGCAACGCCGAGAAGTGGAAGATCGACCCGAAGCGCATCGGCGTGATGGGTTTCTCCGCTGGCGGGCATCTCGTCTCCACGCTCATCAACCGGCCCGAGGATGGCATGCTTGATGGTCGAGATTACAAGATCAGTCCACGACCCGATCTCGCCATCCTCTGCTATCCGGTCATCAGCATGATCACGAAGCCGCATGCGACCTCGCGGAAGATGCTCATCGGCGACTCACCAGATGAAAAAATCGTCCGCCAGGCCTCCAGCGAGCTGCAGGTCAAGCCCGGCCTGCCGCCCGTCTTCCTCTGGCACACGATGGAGGACAAAATGGTGCCCGTGGAGCACGCGCAGCTCTACGCCGCCGCTTTGCATGCGAACGGCGTGCCTCATGAGCTTCATCTCTACCAACACGGCGACCATGGAACGGGCCTGATCGGCACCGAGCATCCGTGGTTCGCAGATCTGCTGTTTTGGCTGAAGGCGAGGGGATTTGTGAAGTAGCACCCCAAGATGCTTCCCGGTTCCGGCGTGGTGACAGACGATCCTCTTATGAAACATCGTCTCCACGTCGAAAGTCTGCCCATGCCGGGATTTCAGATCGCTCCCATGATTGATGTCGTGTTTGTGATCATGTTGTTCTTCATGGTCATGGCGGGTTTGCAGCGCAAAGAAGGTGAGCTGGGCTTGCGTCTACCCAGTGGCAGTCTATTTCCTGCCAACTTGAAGATGCCGGATGAGGAATTGCTGCTCGAATTGGCCAGCGATGGCTCGGTGATGCTGAACGGCGAGAGTTTCGACACGCCTTCGTCATCCAAACTGCCAGAGCTGAGGCGGGCACTGCGAAGAATTCAGCAATCGGTCGCGGCGCAACATTCCAAGGTTCTGGCCACGGTTCATTCAGAGCCCGAAGCGGGTTTTCAGCGCGTGATGGATGTTCTTGATGCCTTGCATGTCGCTGGCATCAATTATGTGACATTCGAGGTTGAGGGAGCTTCGCCTTGAGAAGACTGACAAGATGCTCCTGCGGCATCGCGTTTGTCTTCTCGATGAAAATCTGCCTTTTTGCCCTCCTTCTCGCCTCCACTGCCCTCGCGGAGGATACTTTGGCCTTCAAAGACCTTTTCAACGGCAAGGACCTGACCGGTTGGGTGGATGTGAATACCTCCAAAGACACCTGGAGCGTCAAAGACGGCCTGTTGATGTGCAGCGGGCTGCCGATCGGCGTCATGCGCAGTGAGAAGCAGTATGAAAACTTCGTGCTTCACATCGAGTGGCGGCACATGAAGCCTGGGGGCAACAGCGGCGTTTTTTTGTGGAGCGATGCGACGCCTGCGCCGGGGAAAGAGCTGCCGAAAGGGCTCGAAGTGCAGATGCTGGAGCTGCAATGGCCCGCGCTGCATCCGACGAAGGACGGCCAGCCGAATCATCCTGGTTATGTCAGCGGCGAACTCTTCGGCGCGAACGGCCTGGAGATCATCCCGGAGAATCCGCGTGGCAAACGCAGCATGTCCTTCGAGTTCCGCTGCAAAGGCGCGGGCGAATGGAACACCTACGACGTGGTGGCCGTGGATGGCGTGGTGAAGCTGAGCATCAACGGCAAGTTCGTAAACGGCGTGAGCCAGTCCACCGTGCGCAAAGGCTACCTCTGCCTCGAATCCGAGGGCAGCGAGATCCATTTTCGCAATATCCGCCTGCTGGAGCTGCCGCCGGGTCGCGTGACACCGGAGCAGACGGCTCCGGTGCTCCCGGCGAAGTGATGCCTGCGATTACTTGAGCCCGCGGGATTCCCACGCATGGTCGCGGGCCTTCCAAAAAAGCCCATGCGTTACTTCTCCACCCGCGGCCAGACGCCGCTGCACACCTTCTCCGAAGCCGTCGAAGCCGGTCTCGCGCCGGATGGCGGCCTGTTTTTGCCGGAAAGCCTGCCCAGCATCGCTGGCAAGCTTGCGGAGTGGTCCACGCTCAGCTACCCGCAGCTCGCGGCGGAGTTCTTCACGCTCTTTGCCCCCGAGATTCCGAAGGACGAATGGCACCAGCTCACCGCCGAGGCCTACCGCCGCTTTGAATCGCCCGAGGTGGCCCCGCTAAAGAAGATCACGGACAAGACCTACATCCTCGAGCTCTTCCACGGCCCCACGCTCGCTTTCAAAGACTTCGCGCTGCAACTCCTTGGCCTGCTCTACAAGCGCCAGGTCAAGCTCAGCGGCAAAAAGCTCTGCGTGCTCGGTGCCACCTCCGGCGATACCGGCAGCGCCGCCATCCACGGCTGCATGGGCCAGGACGGCATTCAGATTTTCATCCTCTATCCAAACGGCCGCGTCTCGCCGCTGCAAGAGCGCCAGATGGCCTGCACCGGCGCGGACAATGTCTTCGCCATTCCCGTGCCCGGCACCTTTGACGATGCGCAACGCGTCGTGAAGGACTGCTTTGGTGACACCGCCTTTGCCGGCGAGGTCAATCTCTCCGCGGTGAACTCCATCAACATCGCCCGCATCCTCGCCCAGTGCGTCTATTACATCTGGGCCGTGCTGCGCCTGCCGGAGAAGGACCGTGCGACCTGCGAGTTCGTCGTGCCCACCGGCAATTTTGGCAACGTGCTCGCCGGCTGGCTCGCGCAGCGCATGGGCCTGCCCTGCGGCACCTTCCGCGTGGCGACGAACCAGAACGACATCTTGTATCGCTTCTTCACCACCGGCGAATACCGCCAGGGCGACGTGCATCCCAGCCATGCCCCCAGCATGGACATCCAGGCCGCGTCGAACTTCGAACGCTTCCTCTACTTCGTCCTCGGTGAAGACTCCGCCCGCATCCGCGAGGTCATGGCGCAGATCAAATCCGGCTCGCCCGTGAAGATCGATCTTCCCGCCACCACCTTCCGTGCCTCACGCATGGACGACGACACCATCGTCAAAGCCACCGCGCAGATGTGGAAGGACTGGCACTACGTCCTCGACCCTCACACCGCCTGCGCCTTTACCGACATGGCGCAGGATCGCGTCAGCATCGTCCTCAGCACGGCCAGCCCCGCGAAGTTCCCCGATGTCGTGCAGCAAGCCACCGGCAGCGAGCCCACCCATCCCACACTCGAAGCCCTCAAGGCCAAAGATATGCAACGCTGGCCGATGGATGCCACCACCGATGCCGTGAAGGCCTTCATCCGCGCCAAGAAGCACTAAAGCGTCTCCACCCGCACCGCCGAGTGCTTGTAACTCGGCTGGCGGCTCAGCGGATCAAACGAAGCATGCGTGAGCTGGTTCACGCGGGCATCGTGCATCGGCAAATACACCTCGCCGGGTTTCACACAGCCCGTCAATCGGGTCAATGCGGTCAACTCCGCCCGCTTCGAGATCACCCGCACCCGCTGCCCATCCCGAACACCCAGCTTCAAGGCATCCTCGGGATTCAAATCGAGCATCAACTCCTCCGGCACCATCTTCGCCAGCACCGCCGACTTCCTCGTCCGCGTTTCCGTGTGCCACTGCGCACTCGTGCCACGTCCCGTGATCAAAATGAACGGAAACTCCGCACAACGCTGCTCCGGCGGCACCACCGGCTCATCAAAGCAAAACTTCGCCCGCTGATCCTCGGTAAAAAACCTTCGATCCTCAAACAGCCGCCGTTCACGACTGAGCACTGAGCACTGAGCACTTTTGACCAATGGCCACTGCAAGCCGCCGTGTTTTCGGATCATGTCGTAGCCTTCGATGCCGGTAATCTCACACGGCTGCCCTTCGGAGCAGCGTTGCAGCACTCGAAACACCGCCTCCGGCGTCTGCCATTCGCGGAACATCTCCCCGCAGCCCCAGTAATGGGCGATGAGGCGGAAGATGTGAAAATCAGCCAGCGCCTGACCGGGAGCACGACGCACTTTCGGGCTGTAGCCGATGCGGCGCTCGGAATTGATGAAGCAGCCTTCTTTTTCGCCCCAACCGGCCGCAGGCAGCACGAGATGCGCACGCTTCGCGGTCTCGGTGCTGCAATACATGTCCTGCACGACGAGGAAATCGAGCTTGTCGAGGATGCGGTTCATCTCGTTCTGGTCGATCCACGAGTGACTCGGATTCGTGGCAACAAACCAAATGGCTTTCACCGTTCCCGCATCCGCTGCCGCGATGATTTGATCATACGCGAGGCTCGGACGGCTCTGGATGCGCTCCACGGGAATGCCAGTGGCCATCGCGATCTTCTCGCGATGCACGGCATTTCGAAAATCATGCCCGCCAAGCAGGTTCGTCGTGTTCGAGAACAAACGTGAACCCATCGCATTGCACTGACCGGTGATCGAATTCGCGCCCGTGCCCGGTTTGCCGATGTTGCCGGTCATCAGCGCCAGATTGATGATCGCCTGAGCGGTTCTCGTGGCCTGATGACCTTGATTCACGCCCATCGTCCACCAGAAGGAAACACGCGGCTTGTCGTAGAACGAGTTTTCCAACTCGTTTGGTTTGGGTGAACGAGTTGGAAAACTCGTTCTACGCATCAGCGCCTTCGCAAACCGCAACAACTGCTCGGTGCTCAGTCCGGTTTCGGCGCAAACTCGCTCGGGCGTGAAGGCGGCTACAAAAGCCGCGAAGGCCTCAAAACCGCTCGTACTGGCCTCAACGAAGCTTTGATCCCCACCACCCTCCCGAATCAGCAAATGCGCCAGGCCATACAGCAGCGTCAGATCGCTCTTCGGCTTGATGGCGTAGTGCTGTGTGGCCGCCATCGCGGTTTCGGTGGTGCGGGGATCGACGACGATGATCTCGGGCTGGCGTTTGTTCTTCAAAACACGCTGCCACATGATCGGATGAGCGATGCATGGGTTCGCGCCGATGAAGACGAGCACATCGCTCTCCTCAAAGTCGGCATAGGTGAAGGGCGGCGCGTCGAAGCCGAAGCTTTCTTTGTAGGCGGTGACGGCGGTGGCCATGCACTGACGCGTATTGCCATCGCCATGGATCATGCCCATGCCGAACTTCGCCAAAGCGCCGAGGAAGGCCATCTCCTCGAACATGATCTGCCCGGTGCTGAGAAACGAGGCGGCCTCAGGACCGTGCTGGTCGAGAATGCGCTTCATCTGATGACAGAAGTAGCGCAGCGCGGTGTCCCAATCGACCTCCTTGCCATGCAGCAGCGGCATGCGCGCCCGATCCGGCGCATCGAGCACGCTGAGTGCCTCCCAACCCTTCGGACATGCGGTGCCGAGGTTCACGGGATAATCGGGATCAGGCGTGAGATTGATCGCCGCGCCGTCTTTGAGGTGGATGTTCAATCCGCAGCCGGTGGAGCAGAAACCGCACACCGCCTTCGTCGTCGCATCCGGCAGCAATCGCGACGGCACCTGCCCGAGACCGAACTTCCCCGGTTCGCGCACCAGATCGGCCGTCAGCGGGCCGGTCCATTCGCGAAAGGTCATGGCAGGTGCGGTGATCATCTCAATTTCCCGGCATTTTCGGGCCGTGGCAGGCGATAAAGAAGTAGTGTCGCTCGATCAACTGGCTGCACAGCGTGATGGCGACGGACAAAGTGAAGACAGCGGCGACTTGGAACTGTGTGATGATGACCGTTGGTAGAATGATGCCGACGATGGCGAGCATGATTTTGCGTGCGCGAAGCAGGTGCGGCAGTTTTTCGGTCAAGATGCGAGCAGACATGTGCCACGGGCTCGATGCATCGCGACGAGCCAGTTTGATCTCCCGCATCTCAAACAGCGAAACGAGCCAGCGCAGCACGAGAGCCGTCGGAATGGCGATCTTCGCGAGCGGATGGCTCATCCAAGCCCAAATGACACCGGGAATGGCCGTGCCGAGCAAGAGCATCGTCCCGAAGAATTTGCCGCCCGTGAGCTTCATCGACCAAAACGGCCTCTGCGTGTCCACATAGACCATGACGGAGGTGTACACGGCCAAAACGCCCGCGAGCGCCGCGAGGCTCAGCGTGAGCTTCGATGGAAAAAGCAGCGAAACGGCTCCCAGCTTCGCAAAGAGCCCAAACGCGATGATTTCGCGCGAGAGCCAGGATTTCCGCCAGCCCAAAAACGCCCGCCAGGCCTTCAACGGCTGTCCGAGATGCAAAACGCTCAGCGCGATGCCAACGACACCCATAATGAAACCGACCAACGAGCAAACCCAAGCCTCGCGTTGCCCGGTCCATCCAGCCAAAGAGGTTAATGCAGTCACCAAAAATGCCCCCGCGCTCATCTGCGTGAGCACGAGCATCCACGTCAGCGGGGGATGCGCGTGATCGAGACGGAGCTGGCCTTCATCCGCCGGTTTGGCTTCGGGGAGCGGTTTGGAGGAGGTGTAGGTCGTGGTGGGTCGCGTGTAGCTCGAATCAAAGGCCCCGCCGATGATCTGGCCGCGATCGGGCACGTCGCTGAGTTTCACGACTTGGATCTTGATCGCCTCGTTCGGGCAGGCTTGCACGCAGGCAGGTGCTTCACCTTCGGCGAGTCGGCCCTGGCACATGTCGCACTTGCGCACGATGCCGCGCTTCAGGTTGAACTTCGGCACGTCATACGGGCACTTCAGAATGCAGTAGCTGCAGCCGATGCATTGATCATCCAGATGCCGCACGATGCCGGTGACGGGATCTTTGTCGTAAGCGAGCACCGGGCAGCCATTCGAGCAGGCCGGGTCTTCGCAGTGATGGCAGGCCGTGGTGACCGTCTGCACATACGGCTTCTTTTCCAATCCAACCAGCAAGCCCACATCCCGCCACGATTCGTCGTCATCGAGCCCGTTGAGCGAGTGACAGGCCGCGACGCAGGCTTTGCAGCCGGTGCAGGCATCGAGATTGACGTGAAAAGCATACTGCTCGCCCGGATTCGGCTTCGAAAGCGGGATCAGGTGGGTGAAACGGTCTCGAACTGTTCGTGAATCAAACTCTTCGGAGAAGAGTGCGACGGGGGTGCGGAGGGTTTGCTGCTCCTGGAGCGCTTCACTTATGATTTTTGATTTATGATTTACGATTTCAGAAGGAGCGCCGCCGCCCGCCTCTTGATCGTTTGCCAAATCATAAATCATAAATCGTAAGTCATAAATTAGGCCGCCGGATCGAACGCCACTTGCAGCTCATTGACGGTATGCCGGTTACAAAACCCGTGAAATGTCTCTCCCTCCTGGCGGCCTCTCAGGTAGCCTTTCAGCATCCCTTCGAGCGTTTCGCCGAGGGCTTCAAAGCTCACGCCGCTGAAGATCTGGCGGCCAATTTTGCGGTTCTCACCGAAGCCGCCGCCGACGGTGATGTGGTAGCCTTCGCCGCTTTCGGTTTTCACTTTGGTGCCGAGCAGGCCGATATCGCCCATAAAGTGCTGAGCGCACGAGTGGGCGCAGCCGGTGAAGTGGACATTCACGGGTTTGTCGAGCTTCACGCGCTTGTCGAGATGCTCCATCATCGCGATGGCGTGGCCCTTCGTGTCGGTGGCGGCGAATTTGCAGTATTTGTTGCCCGTGCAGGCCACGAAGCCGCTTTTCAGGTTCGACTGCTCGCAGGGGAAACCGAGCTTTTTGAGGGATTTGGCGAGGGTGGCGGCATAGGCCGTCTTCACGTTCGGGATGATGAAGTTTTGCCACACGGTCAATCGCACTTCTCCACTGCCGTAGCTATCGGCGAGGTCGGCGATGCGCTCCATTTGCTTCGCGGTCATCTGGCCAACGGGCACGCGGGCACCGACATAGACGAGTCCTTCCTGCTTCTGCGGATAGATGCCGACGTGCGAGTGGCCTTGCTGCGAGAACTCGCGCTTGGCCTGGATCGGTGAATCGGGCGCGAGGCGGGTGAGTTTGAATTTGAGGTGCTTCTCGGCCTCCACGAGCACGCCATCGAGTCCTTTGTCCTCCACGACATACTTGAAGCGGGCCTTCTTGCGATTCGTGCGGTCGCCGAACTGGATGAAGACGCGCAGCAGCGCGACCATGACGTCGTTGAGTTGCTCAGGCTTCACGATGACGCCCCAATCGCTGGCGAAGGTCTGGTGACCAGTAACGCCGCCGAGCGCGATGCGGAAGTAGATGCCGGGCTCGATGCCTTCGCTGTTTTCGGTGATCTTTACGGCGCTGGCACCGATGTCGTTCGTGTCCTCGACCGATGAGATGAGCCCGCCGCCGTCGTAGGCAATGTTGAACTTGCGCGGCAGGTCGTAGAACTCCTTCGAGCCGATGATGAGCGTGGCGAGTTCGTTCACGAGCGGTCGCACGTCGATGAGCTCATGAGGATCGTAACCCGCGCAGGGGTTCATCGTGATGTTGCGGATGTTGTCCGCGCCTGCGCCCTTCGAATGCAAACCGCAGCCTTGAATGCGTCGAAGCACCTCCGGGCAGTCTTTTGGCTCGATGAGGCGGATTTGGAAATTGTTCCGCGTGGTGATCTGGATGTAGCCGGAGGTCAGTTCACTCGTGATCGAGGCCAATTCACGAAGTTGGTAGCTCTTCACCACGCCGCCCGGGATGCGCAGTCGGCACATGTAGCCGTCTTTGACGGGATTCAGCCAGAAGAGGCCGTTCCACTTGTAGCGGAAGACGGATTCGGGCTCCGGCTTCGCGTTCCAGCGGGCATCGAGGACGAGTTGCTCGATGGCATCGAAAGGATGGAGTTCGCGTTTGATGCGCTCTTCCTTGGTGAGGTCGTCCAGAGATGGGCCGGATGGGGCTGATGCGACGGATGGGGGAGATGCGATGTCGCCGAAGGTGACACCGCCTGCGGCGATGCCAGCGAAGAAGCCTTCGAGATAACGCTTCTGCTCGTTGGAGAAATCTTCGCCGATGGGTTGGGCCGCGATGGCCCTTTCTGTGGCTGGAAGAGCGGCGGTCATGGCTGAAGAGATTGGTTTTTGATCTCACGCAAAGGCGCAAAGGCGCAAAGGTTCCCAAACCTTCTGATCTTTGCGCCTTTGCGCCTTTGCGTGAGACTTTGGATTGGAGGCTCAATAGACATCGCGGGCGTAGCGTTTGGTTTTCTTCATCTCGGCGACGTAGGCGGCGGCTTCGTCGGCGGATTTATTGCCTTGGGTCTCGATGATCTTGTGAAGGGCGTCATCGACGTCTTTGGCCATGCGTTTGGCGTCGCCGCAGACGTAGAAGTGGGCGCCCTCCTCCAGCCACTGCCAGAGTTCGCTGGCTGCCTGAAGCATGCGGGTCTGGACGTAGATTTTTTCCTCCTGATCGCGGCTGAACGCGGTGTCGAGTCGGGTGAGATGGCCGCTCTGCACCCAGGCGATGATTTGATCGTGGTAGAGGAAGTCGGTGGCGCGTTTCTGATCGCCGAAGAAGAGCCAGTTTTTGCCGGGGGCCTGCGTGGCTTCGCGTTCTTCGAGGAAAGCGCGAAAAGGAGCGATGCCGGTGCCGGGACCGACCATGATCACGGGCTTGGTGAGGTCGGTGGGCAGGCGGAAGTGGTTCGCGGCGTGAAAGTAGATGCCCGTGGTGTCGCCGAGGGCGAGGCGATCCGAGAGGAAAGTGCTGGCGACGCCTTTGTGCGCGATGCCATCCGTGGTGTAGCGTACTGCGCCGACGCAGAGATGCACTTCATCGGGATGCGCTTTGATGCTGCTTGCGATGGAGTAGAGGCGCGGCTGGAGCTTGCGGAGGTTTTCGAGGAAGGAATCGAGCGTGAGGCCGGATTCGGGTGTTTTGCCGAGGAGGCTGCGGATTTCGTAATCGGTGAGGAGAGCCTCGCGGAGTGTTTTACTGCCGACGTTGGCGTTTGGATCGAACCCGTGGGCGGCGATGACGGCATCGACGACTTCGGGGCAGTTTTGGACGAAGACGCCGAGGGCGTCTCCGACTTCGTAGGTGAGGCCGCTGCCGGTGAGTGAGAAGGCGATGTGGTGCGTGTCTTTGGCGCTGCCGGGGGCGTTTAGCGTGTCGTTGGCGATGAGTTTCGCGGGGAAGGGATTCTTTTTGGAGTAGGCGGGCTCTGCATCGGACGGATCAGACTGATCGGACTGATTTTTGGTGGAGCCGAAGATCGTGAAGGCATTCTTCGACCACTCTTTGGCGAGGTCGTCGAAATCGACATCGCAGTCCACGCGATCGACGACGCGGGTGGCGCCGAGTTCGGCGAGGCGTTGATCGAGTTTCTTGCCGGCGAGGCAGAAGGTGTCGGCGTAGTTTTTGTCGCCGAGGGCGAGGACGGAGTAGTTTACACCATCGAATTTCGGGCTGCTGCCGTTTTGATTGATGGCGTCCCAGAAAGAGACGGCATTGTCAGGCATGTCGCCCTCACCCCAGGTCGAGGTGATGAGGAGGACGTTCTTGTCTTTGATGAGATCGGCCGGTTGCAACGAATCGAGGCCCGCGGCTCGCGCCGCGAAACCCCGACTCGTTGCTTCCCTGGCCAGCCGCTTGGCCAAACTTTCCGCGTTGCCGCTCTGACTGCCGAAGGCGATGAGCAGAGGCTTTTTCGCCTCGGCAGGCGCTGAGGCTCCATTCGTGCCGCCGCCGCGCTGGAGGACTCCGGCGAGGAATCCATTCAACCAGGCGCGTTGCTCGGCGGTGAAGGGTGCACTTTCAGGAATGAGCGGCGTGATCTGCATGACGAATGCGGTTTAGAAATCGATCTGCAACTGCACGTAGCCGAAGTGGGCATCGTCGGATGCGCCCGTGGCCTGTAGGTAATCACCGGCGATGTAGTAGCTGTAGCCGGCCATGAGTCCGCCGTGCGGGTGGAGCTTGTAGATGGCAGTGAGGTCGATCTCCTGACCGCGGAAAGTGCTGCCGGCACCGGTGGCGGCGGCATTGAGCGGACGCACGGTGGTGACGCCGTTCACGCGATACCAGGAGTCGGCGTTGTTTGCATTCCAGTAGAGGTGGTAGTCGAGCATGATCTTCAACTTCGGCGTGGGGGAGAAGCTGAGGTTGAGCTGAGGATTGTGCATGTTGATCCAGCCCGTGGTGTCCATGTACCCGTAGAAAAGGTGGTTCGTGGGATACAGGTTTTGGAAGGTGCCGAGGTCGCCATCATTCGGATCGCCATCACCGGGGCTGTAGTTGTATTGCAGACCGATGCGGGGCTTCCACGGATGTGTGAGCCAGTTGTAACCGACGGCCCAGTGACCTGCGAAGGCGCTCAAATTACGCCCGCTGACCTCGCCGAACTGGTAGGCCATCTCGGTGGTGTAATCCCAGCCGCCGAGCTTTTTCGGATCGCCCTTCCACAGGGTGCCGACGGTGTAGAAATCGGTGTCGCCGCGACGGGCACCAAAGTTGCCATTGCCGTCATCGCTCTTTTTGAAGAGGTAAAAGTCGGTGGTGAGATTGAACGGCACGAACAACGTGGAGGCGTAGATGCCGCTGAAGAGATCGTTCGATGCCTCGTCGTTGTCGAGGAAGGGCGACTGGTTCCACATGTTGTTCGTGAAGGCGACGGGCGACGACACGAAGAAGTCGAGCGAGTATTTTTCCGCGGTGTAGCGGAACTTCGCCGCGTCGAAAGTGCGTGCGGAGTTCAGCCACTCGAGCGGACCGACGAGACGCTGATCGCCATAGCTGAGGAACTGGCGTCCGAGCGTGGCGCTGAGGCCTTTCTTCGGGTTGCCGAGCTGCACATAGGCTTTCAGGATGTCGAAGCTGTCATCGCCTTCCGCGGCAAAGGTGCCGACGTTGTTCGGCCGGCTGCCGCCGAGCTCACGGATGTCCTGGCCCTGGATGTAGAACTTCAGCCAAGGATTCACATCGTAGCCGAGTCCGAGACGGAAGCGCTGCAGCAGCCACGAGGCGTCCTGCGGGCCATTCACGGCACTGTTGAAGTCGAAATTGTTTTCGCGGATTTCGAAGCGCATCTTCTCCTGCACGTCGATGGTGAGGCCGCCGTATTTGATCGGCGTGTAGGCCGGAGGTGGCGGTGCCAGGGTGAAGCCCGGCACGGGCGGCGGAGGCGGCGCGGCCGGTTTGGCGGCGGGTTTTTGCGCGAGCGACACGGCGGTCGTCGCGAGCAGGATCGGAAGCAGCCTTTTCATGGTAGTGCGGTGTGTGGGTGTGGTGTTTGGGTTTCGGCTACGCGGCGGCTGTAGGGTCGAGGGAAAGGGACTCAGGGAATGCCAGATCATTCAGCCAGCCCCGTGCCAACGCCCTCCCGCCCGCCAAGCAGCAGGTTGAATCCTTTGCGTGGTTTGGATGAATTCTGTTCATGGATGACGCGCCACGTCGCCAACTCGAAAAGAAGCCTCGATTGCCAAAGAGATGCAGCGCCCACGAGAGCGCGGCTACGGGCACTCGCCTCGACTGACAAAAGCGCTTCCCATGCGGCCTCCGCGATGCGTATTCTTCATCGAACCATCCTCCAACCGCATGAACGCCACCACCACCTCAGCCACCGCCCCGACCTGCAATCACGAATGGGAAAAGCACGGCCTGTTCTTCGAGTATGGCAGCGCGGCGAATCCGCGCATGCCACGGATCGCGATTGATGTGTTTCCGCCTGCGATGCATCACATCGCCGAGACGCGGATCATTCCGCTGGAGCTGTCGAAGCAGCTCGAAACGGGCTATCCGGTCACCGGGCCAAGCTTGTTGGCGAATTTCATCCACATCGCCGCGGGTGAGGAACTGGGCACCGTGTGCCAGGCGAGCAGCCAGGTCTTTTACGTCATCCGTGGCGCGGGTTTCAGTGTGATCGACGGCAAAACGCTGAGCTGGAAGACGGGCGATCTCTTTGCGCTGCCTGTCACCGGCGAGATCCGGCATCATGCGAGCGACGATAGCGCGTTCTATTGGGTGAATGACCAGCCGCTGATGGATTTCCTCGGCGCGAAGCCTGTCAGCGCGAGATTTCGCCCGCTTTATTTCTCGCGTGAGCTGCTCACGAGCGAACTGGAGAAGGTGCGGAAGGAAAACGAGGGCAAGGACAAGAATCGCAACGGCATCCTGCTGGCGAATCCCGATTGCCCGCAGACGAAGACGCTGACGCACTCCATGTGGTCGCTCTACAACCTGCTGCCTGCGAAGAGCAAACAAAAGGCCCACCGACACAACTCCATCGCCCTCGATTTCGCCGTGAAGGCCACGGAAGGCGTTTACACGATGATCGGCCGCGATCTCGACAGCGATGGCAACATCATCAACCCCGTGCGCGCCAACTGGGTGGCCGGCGGAGCCTTCGTGACGCCTCCCGGCTGGTGGCACTCTCATCACAATGAGAGCGACGAGGATGCCATCGTGCTGCCGGTGCAGGATGCGGGGCTGCACACCTACCTGCAGACGCTCGACATCCAGTTTGCGCGTGGCTATTGAGCAGGCTCTTACCGCCATGTCACGCCCGCTCATCGCTCTTCTGTTTCTCTTCGTCGCTCAGGCTTGGTCGGCCGAGTTGAAGCTCGCGGGTCTTTTCACCGATCACATGGTGCTACAGCGAGATCAAGCGGTGGCGGTTTGGGGGTTCGCCACTCCTGGCGAAGAAATCGTCGTTGTTTTCGGCAATCAGACAAAGGTCGCACGTGCTATTAAGAATGGCCGCTGGTCGATCAACCTCGATCCAATGACCGCGAATGCCGTGGGACGCGACCTGCTCGTGCGATGCAGCGCCCAAAAGCAAGAAGCCAAGCTCAAAGATGTTGTCGTCGGGGATGTGTGGCTGTGCTCCGGGCAGTCGAACATGCACTTTCAGATGAAGAGCGTGGAGAACTTTGAAAAAGAGATCGCCGCGGCGAATCAGCCTTCCGTGCGCTTTTTCACGGTGGAGCATCAGTTTGTCCAAATGGCCGCTAAAGACGTGCGTGGAGTTTGGAAGCCTGTTTCGCCTCAAACGGCCGCGGATTGCTCGGCGGTGGCGTGTTACTTCGGCATGGCACTTCAGCCGAAAATCAGCGTGCCGGTCGGTTTGATCGTGAGTTCCGTCGGTGGCACTCGCATCGAGACGTGGATGCGGCCTGAAACCCTCGCCGCGACGGGTGAAGGCACCGCTTTGATCGAAAAATGGAAAGCGGTGTCGCCCGAGGAGTTTGAGAAGATCGGCACCACCTATCGCGAGTTTCAGCGGCAGCGCGATGAAGTGCATCCGCAGGCTGTGAAAGCCGCCAAAGCCAGGGGCGAGCCTCCACCACCCGCACCGAAGATGCCGAAACTGCGCTGCCACGACAGCCCGAGCTCGCTGCACAACGGCATGATCGCCCCGCTGGAGCAGTTCGCGTTCCGCGGAGCCGTTTGGTATCAGGGCGAGTCGAATGCCGGCCAGGGCAAAGCCTATGAAAAACTGCTCCCCGCCATGCTGGCCGACTGGCGGAAGGTTTGGGGCGGAAAACTGCCCTTCCTCTTCGTGCAGCTCGCGCCGCATCGCAGCATTCATCCGAGCTTTCGCGAATCCCAGGCCCGCATCTGGCAAAGCACGCCGCACACCGCGATGGTCGTCACCACCGATGTCGGCAATGCCGAAAATATCCACCCCACTCGCAAACGTCCCGTCGGCGAGCGTCTCGCCCTCGCCGCACGCGCGATGGTGTATGGCGAATCGCTCGAATCCTCCGGTCCGGTCTTCAAAGCCATGCAAATCGAAGGCCAGCGAGCCATCCTGAGTTTCACTCACCTCGGCGGAGGCCTCGTGGCGGAAGGTGGACCACTCAAAGGCTTCACCATCGCTGGTGAGAACGAAAAATTCTTCCCCGCGCAGGCCGTCATCGAAGGTGAAACCATCGTCGTGACCTCCGACAAGGTCGCTGCGCCGAAAACCGTGCGCTTCGGCTGGGCTCAGGTGCCCGAAGTGAACCTCTTCAATCGCGAAGGCCTCCCCGCCGTGCCTTTCACCGCTCGATAACACCTTCATGAAACGATTTCTCACCGCCCTCAGCCTCGCACTCATTTCCGCCACGGCTCTGGCAGCCGATTTGACCGTCTATCCGCCTGTGCCCGGCCTCGCGGCCTCATCGCACTATCGAATCCGCATTCGTCCAAGCAGTGATGGCGGCGGCTGGCGGGATGCCTTTGCGTGGCAGACGGAGTGCAAGGATGAGGAGGCCTACTTCGACACGTTGAAGGGCTGGACGCACACCTACGTGAACTTTGAAACCTCCGTCGCCGTCGAGATCGAAATCTCGCGCGTGAACGGCCAGCCCATTCGCAGTGCTGCGGTGCATCCGAAGCGCCGCGCCTCCGCCTGCTCCGTGCAGAATGGCAAAGCGCTCGTGAGGCTCGACAAGCCCTGCCTCGTCGCCGTGGACATCGACGGCCAGATGGACGGTCAGGATACGGGCAAGGGCTACCAAGGGCCGCCGCTTCACACGATCTCGCTCTTTGCCAATCCACCGCTCGCGGGCAAACCCACGCCGGATGGCCCCGGCGTGCTCGCTGTGAAACCCGGCGAGAAACCACCTGCGGATGGCGATTGGCGCACGCTCTACTTTCTCCCCGGCGTGCACGACATCGGCGCGGCCTTTCCCGTGCATGCCAGCCGCCAGTATTACATCCCCGGCGATGCGATGGTGTATGGCTCCTTTCACAACGCCGACTGGCCCGATGGGCATCACATCCGCCTCTTTGGCCACGGCACGCTTTCCGGGGCGCGATTGCAGCACGCGAACGCGTTGAAGAAGCTCTTCGGAGGCGGTTCCAAGGCCAGCCGCAAGCCCATCGAGATTTTTGGAGCCAAAGACACGCAGGTGGAAGGACTCACCATCGCCGATTCCGCCTCGCACTCCGTCATGCTGATCAACGGCTACCAGGAAGGTCATCCCAACGAGGTCCGATGGACGAAGATCTTCACCTGGCGAGCCAATGGCGATGGCATCAATCCCTTTGGCAACACCCGCATCGAGGACTGCTTCATCCGCACGCAGGATGACTCGCTCTACGCGAACGGCCTCGGCATCCGCCGCGTGGTCTTGTGGAACGACGCCAACGGCTCCTCCTTCGTCCTCAGCGCCCTGCCCGACCACAAGCTCATCGTCGAGGATTGTGACGTGATCTATTCCCGTGCCAAATGGCATCACTGGAGCGGCGGCCGCGTCTTCAACATGCGCGGCGAAGGCGAAGGCCCGGCAGGCGCTGGCGTCATCTTCCGCAACATCCGCATCACCGACCCTCGCCCCACGCTCCAGCAATTCTTTATCTGCATGGCCATGCCCAAACCCTACGGCTCAGACCAGCGCGGCCCCGGCGACCTCTCCGGCATCCTCTTCCAAAACATCTCCATCACCGCCCCCAGCGTGATCGGCGAACCCCAGCTCCTCTGGGGCAGCGAAAAAGCTCGCATCAAGGGACTCACTTTCGAGAACCTCACGCTCGGCGGCAAACCGGTGACCAGTGCTGAGTTCTTTAAGGCGAACGAGTTTGTTGAAGGGCTTCAGTTCAAGAAGTAGCCGCCTTGAAGCGTCTTGCCAAAGCAAACGGTGATTAATCCGGCGGAAACACACATGGGATAAGCTTCTTCCCATGGCGGCGGTAGGCCGAAAAATCCGCCCGATCGACGGTCCAAAGCTTGCAGCGATCCGTCAGCTCCATCATGCGCACGAGGCAGGCATCCGCGAGATCCATCGGGCGGTCGGCATACTTTGCTGTGAGGGCGAGCACAGATGCCAGTTCGACTTCGAGTGAAAAAGTGTCATCCAAGATCAAATCACCTCGTTCCACCAGTCGCAGCACCAGAGTGGGGTCTGGAAAGAAGCTGGCGGCTTCCACCAACACGGCCTCGCAGACATGGAAAGGAGCATATGCCCGAAATTGCCGTGCCGCCCAGGCATGATATGGGTCATTGCGTGTCAGCAGGCCGACGATGAGGCCAGTGTCAGCGAAATGCTTCATTAGAGGAGCGGGAAGAAATTTCAGCGCGCCTTACGCCGCAGCCGCTCGCGCACGGTGGAGTTCGTCGCGGCCACGCCATCACCGATGTGGCAACCCACCAAGTCCTCAGACTGGAACTTGCGGCGTGTTTTGGTGCTCCGCCCTGCGGGCGGCGGTCCCATTTTGGACTTCAGCCACTCCAGCGGCATCACCAGCACACGGGCACCTTCACGAAGCCGTGCGCCGCGCTCAAGACGCACCGCGCCGCCAGCGACCTCGCCGTGCAAAACATCCAGGTTCAACGTGCTCATGTATCCATGTTAATGCCGCCACCTGACTCCTAGCAACTTGGAAAATGGGAATGCCGTGGCGCCAAAGAATTCCAAGGATAGCCTGCGAGGCATTTTCAGCCTCAAGCCGCCACAGGCATGCCTTGCGCGGCCATCTCCGCGGCCATGTCGGGGGAGGGGTTGAACTCGGGCTCGCGGCTGGGGCGGATGTGGGATTTGTCGTTGAGGAAGGTGATGAGGTGCTCGCGCAGCTCGTAGTAGCGCGGGTCTTCCATGATCTCCTTGCGACTGCGCGGACGCTCGAAGGGGATCTTCAGAATATCTCCGACCTCGGCTTCGGGGCCGTCGGTCATCATGATGACGCGGTCGGAGAGGAAGATGGCCTCATCAACATCGTGCGTGACCATGAGCGTGGTGATGCGGTTGCGACGCCAGAGGTCGAGCAGCACTTCTTGAAGCTCGTAGCGCGTGAGGGAGTCGAGCATGCCAAAGGGCTCGTCGAGCAGCAGCATCTTCGGCTGCAAGGCGAACGCGCGGGCGATGCCGACGCGTTGACGCATGCCTTGGGAGAGCTCGCCGGGGTATTTGTGCATGGCATCGGCGAGACCGACGATGCTGAGGTAATATTCGGCCATCTGGCGGCGCTCGGCCTTGCTGGCGGTGAAATAGACCTGGTTCACGCCGAGCATGACGTTTTCAAACGCGCTCATCCACGGCAGCAGGCAGGGCGATTGGAACACGATGCCGCGGTCCGGCCCCGGGCCGACGGCTTCTTTGCCGGCGAGGATCATGTTGCCCTTCGAGAGATCGCTCAAACCGGCGACCATCATGAGGACGGTGCTTTTGCCGCAACCGCTGTGGCCGATGAGCGTGGCGAACTCGCCCTCCTTGAGCTTGAGGTTGAAGTTTTTGACGATGGTGGCCGGACCTTTGGGCGTGTCGTAGATCTTCCAAAGGCGATCCAGTTCGAGCATGGGGAGCTTGTGCGTGCTCATGCGGCCACCTCCACTTCTTCGCGTTTGTCGGCGGTGCGGCGTTTGGGGCCGGTGCGGTTGAGGAATTGCAGGCTGTTCACGGTGGTGAGGTCTTCGGGAAGGATGTCCGGCAGCGTGAGCTTGAGGCTGGTCTTCGCTTTGGAGCGGCCTTTGGCATCGAGCAGCGTGGTGATGAGCTGCGTGCGCAGTTTTTTGAATTTGGGATCGTGATTGATCGTGCGGCGGTCGCGTGGCCGGTCGAGGTCGATGATCATCGGCTCGCCAAGCGTCGCGGGCGCGGTGGGCAGCAGCGGGATGACCTTGTCGGCGACCAAAATGGCCTCATCGGGGTCGTTCGTGATCCAGATGACGGTGGTTTTGTTTTTCATCCAGATCTCGCTGATCTCGTCCTGAAGCGTGGCACGTGTGAGGGCATCGAGAGCGCTCAACGGCTCGTCCATGAGCAGTACTTTCGGATTCATCGCCAGAGTGCGGGCGACGGAAACACGCTGCCGCATGCCCCCGGAGAGCTCTTTGGGCAGTTTGTGCGCCGCTGGCGTCAGTTTGACCATCGCGATGTATTTGGCGACGTGCGCTTTGCGCTGTTCCGGCGTCCAATCTTTGAAAACTTCATCCACCGCGAGTGCGATGTTTTCCTCCACGGTCAGCCACGGAAGCAGCGAGTAGTTTTGGAAGACCAAACCGCGATCTGGGCCCGGTTCGGTGATCTTTTTGCCTTCGATGAGCGCTTCGCCGGTGTCGGGCTTCACGAGACCGGAGATGAGATTGATGAGCGTGCTTTTCCCCGAGCCCGAGTAGCCGACGATGACGACGAACTCGCCTTCTTCGACGGAGAGATTGATGTCCTTGAGCACTTCGGTGCGTGAACCGGGAAGCCCGAAACCTTTGGAGGCGTTGTTGATTTGAATGAGAGACATGGCGGCGGCGGTTTTTGGGTCTCACGCAAAGGCGCAAAGGCGCAAAGGTCTGAGGCTTTGGGCTTGCCGACTGATGCGGAGATTTGTTAGCCTTTTGGGATGACGGAAAACCAAATTGCAAAAGCTGTCGTGGATGTGGCTTACAAGCTGCACACCGAACTTGGTCCAGGTTTGCTGGAGACGGTTTATGAGGTGCTGATGGAGCACGAACTGGTCCGCCGTGGGTTTTCGGTGCGGCGTCAGGTGCCGGTGCCGATTGAGTGGAACGGCGTGAAGTTCACCGAAGGCTTTAAAGCCGACTTGATCGTGAATGACCTCGTGATCGTGGAATTGAAGTCGGTTGAGAAACTGGCTCCAGTTCATGCCAAACAGCTTCTCACCTACCTGCGATTGAAACAGCTGCGACTTGGCTTGCTGATCAACTTTGGCGAGGAAGTCATCAAAGATGGCATCAAACGCGTGGTGAACGGTTTGAGGGATTGATCCGGCCTGCCTTTCTTTGCGCCTTTGCGCCTTTGCGTGAGACTTTTCTGAGTTCTTCCCGATCCAAAACTCACGCAAAGGCGCAAAGGCGCAAAGGTTTGAGTTTTTGGCTCCTTGCGTGCCGAATGGCGACTCGGAGCGAGCGGCTCCCGATGATATTTGGCTCACTTGGAGGCTTGGAATGGGAAGATTCATAACTTTGCGGCTTTGCGCCTTGGCGTGAGATCTCATCAGGCTGTTTTGAAGCGGCTTTCAACGACGCTCATGAGGCGGTCGAGGAGGTAGCCGATGAGGCCGATGGTGAGGATGCAGAGGATGATGTGGGCGTAGCTGTTGGCGTTGTATTGCTGCCAGAGGAAGCCGCCGACTCCCGGGCGACCGGTGAGCATCTCCACGGCGACGATGACGAGCCAGGCGATGCCGAGGCTCAAACGGAAGCCGGTGAACATGTAAGGCAGCGTGGCGGGCACGAGGACCTTCCAAAGGGTCTTCCACTTCGAGAGTTTGAGCACCTTGGCGACATTCAGGTAATCGACCGGCACGGCGCGGACGCCGACAGCGGTATTCATCACGGTGGGCCACATGGCGCAGATGGCGATGGTGAAGAGCGCGGCGGCATCGGAGGCACCGAAGGTGGTGCGACCATCACCATCCATGATTTTGACGCCGCTGAAGAGAATCATGCCAAGTGGCAGCCAGGCGAGAGGTGAAACGGGCCTCAGCACTTGGATGATGGGATCAAAGGCCTTCGTGAACGGCTTTGAGAGGCCGAGGAAGAAGCCAATCGGCGTGCCGATAACGAGTGCGATCATATAACCCTGTGCCACGAGCACGAGTGACATCCAGGTGAAGCGCAGAATGCCCTGATCGAGTTCACCGCGCTTGGCGAAAGGCTCGACGATGTAGGGCTTGCTGGCGGTCCAGGTCTCGACGGGCGTGGGCAGATCCGCGGAGAGGCCTTCACGCTTCGTGATTTTGACCTTGTCGCCGAAATCATCGACCTTTTCCGTCACCACAGACTTTCCGGCGATGGCATACCAGAAGACGCAGGTGATGAAGATCGCGACCAACGGCAGGAAGATGGAGTCGAGTTTGTATTTGTGGATGAAGGGATGCATGGCGGCGGCAATGGAATTCCTGATTTTGGATTCCTGATTCCTGATTCCCTCATCCTGATCTCCGCACCGGATGGCTTGGAGAATCAGGAATCAGGATTCTTGAATCAGGAGTGGCTTCAGCCCTTGATCGTCTTCACCGCGAAGGAGGCGGCGTAGGCTTCGAGGTCGGCGGTGGGGTCGAATTTGACGCCGTCGAAGAGGGTTTCGGCGCTGGTGTCGGCTCCGGCGTGGGCGTAGCCGATTTCCTTCATGGCCTCTTCATAGATGTCGGAACGCATGACCTGCTTGGCGACACCTTCGTAGTCGGGAGCGCCTTCGACGAAGCCCCAGCGGCGGAGCTGCGTGAGCCACCACTTGGCGTATTTGGCCTGCGGGTAGTTGCAGTTGCGATCGCTGAAGATCATGTAGTTCGGGTCCTTGAACTTGCGGCCGTCGCCCATGAGGTATTTGCCTTCGAGGCGGCCGAGGATGGTCTCCGGCGGGCAGTTGATGTAGGTGGCGGCGCTGACGATGTTGGCCTGCTCGGCGCGGTTCTCCATCTTGTCGAGCCACACGCTGGCTTCATGCAGGGCCTTGAGCACGGCTTTGACGGTCTTCGGATTCTTTGCGGTGAACTCCTCGGTGAAGGCGCAGACTTTTTCAGGATGATCTTTCCAGATCGCCTGCGTGGTGATGGAGGTGAAGCCGATGTCTTCCGCGATGCACTTGGCGTTCCAGGGTTCGCCGACGCAGAAGCCGTCCATCTTGCCGACTTTCATGTTCGCAGCCATTTGTGGAGGTGGCACGGTGATGAGAGAAACATCCGCGCCTGCGCCTGCGGCGTCGCCGGGATTGATGCCACCTGCGGCGAGGTAATAACGAATCCACATGGCGTGCGTGCCGGGCGGGAAGGTCATCGCGAAGGTCATTGGCGTGCCTTTGGCCTTGGCATCCTCGACGAATGGCTTCAGCGCCTTCGGATCGTCGGTGACCTTTCCTTTGAGCGAATTGGCGAGCGTGATGGCCTGGCCGTTGCGGTTCATGATCCACGGCACGACCATCGGCTTCTTCGGAGCGCCGCCGAGGCCCATCGAAGAGGCAATCGGCATGCCGAGAAGCATGTGCGTGGCATGGATGTCGCCATTGGAGAGCGAATCGCGAATCGCGGCCCAGCTCGCGCCTTTGCTCACGGTGGAGTTGATGCCGTATTTTTTGAAGAGGCCTTTTTCGTGCGCGATGACGATGGGCGAGCAGTCGGTGAGGGCGATGATGCCGAGTTTGATGTCGGCGGTTTCAGGCGAGTCATCGGCGTAGGCGGAGCCGACCCAGCCGGAGGGCAGGCCGGAGAGGAGGGCGCCGAGGCCAGCCTGGCGGAGGATGTTGCGACGGGTGAGCGGAGTGGCGGTGTTCATGCGTGGGCGAGGGGTGAGCGTTTCTTGGACTTCGTAGCGGGTTTGGGTGCGGCGGCGGGTGCTTCGGGAAGAGGGAGGGCGCTGGAGGTCCAGCAGTCGCGCAGGGCGGCGGCGGCCTCGGGGCGCTGCGCAGGCGTGAGGAGGCCGTGCGCGATGAATTCATCGATGAGCCAGCGTCCGCGCTCGGAGGTGGGCTCGTTGGCCTCGCGGCGCTGGAAGATGTGAAAGTGGGAGGCCTCGACGGATTTCTCCGTGCCGAGATCGAGCGGGCCGACGAGCGAGCGCTTCAAGATGGCCTCGTTGCCGGCAAAGTAGCCGCTCTCGGAGAGGATATGGGCCACCTCGGCGCGATTTTCTTTCGCATCGCAGAAGGCGCAGGATTCTTTGAGCGCGGCGATGATGGCGCGGATCTCATCGGCGTGCCGCTCGACGAAGGTCTCGGTGGTGAGCAGCACTTTTTCGGGATGACCGGGCGCGAGTTGCTCGCTCGTGGCGGCGATCCAACCGGTGCCACGCTCGACCGCGTAGGAATTCCAAGGCTCGCCGACGCAGTAGCCATCAATGAGACCCGCTTCGAGGTTCGAGGCCATTTGCGTGGGTGGCAGCGCGACGATGCGCACGTCTTTTTCCACATCGATGCCGCCTGCGAGCAACCACTGGCGCAGCAGGAAGAAGTGCGTCGCGTAGCGCGAGACCATGCCGAAGGTGAATTTGCGGCTCGTGCTGCTGCGGATGAGTTTTTTGAGGCTCGCCGCGTCGCGCACGCCGCGATTCCAGAGATCGCGGCTCAGCGTGATGGCATTGCCGTGCAGATTGAAGACGAATGGGGCCACCACCCGGCAGGGCGGCGTGCTCAGCCCGAGACGCATCGCCAGCGCCAGGCCGGCAATGGCGTGGGCGGCATCCACCTGGCCGTAGAGCAGCTTTTCCCGAATGGTGGCCCATCCGACCTCACAACTTAACTCAACTCGAACGCCATGTTTGCGGAACAACTCGCGCTCCTTCGCCACGAGCAGCGGAGCGCAGTCGGCGAGCGGGATGAACCCGATGCGCACAGGCTGCACGACCCCGCTGAGGGTGGTCTTGGAACTGGAGACGGCGTTTGGCATGACGCCCTCCCATTCAGCAGCCGCGGTGCCAGCGTGCCAGGTCCATGCAGAAACCACGCGCAATGTTTTTCACCTGATGTATGAATGGCATTCATGGACCACGCCATCGATTCACGCCAGCTCCGCGCCTTCATCTGCCTCGCCCGCAGCGGCAGCTTCACGCAGGCCGGGCGCGAGCTGCACCTCACGCAGAGCGCCATCAGCCACGCGATCAAGTCGCTCGAAAACGACCTCGGCACGCAGCTTTTCCACCGTCAGGGCAAGAGCGTGCACCTCACGCACGCCGGACGCGAGCTGCTGCCGCACGCGGAGAACATCCTGCAAAGCATGGCCTCCGCGCGGAGCATCCTCGGCACGCTCGATCAAACCCCGCGCGGCAAGCTGCGCATCGGCTGCACCACCGCCGCGGCGCAATTCATCCTGCCGACCGTGTTTCGCGAATTCAAAGAGAGCTTCCCTCAATACGAGATCAAAGTCGTCTGCGGCGAGACGCCCGACACCATCGAGAAGCTCGAAAAAAACCAGGTGGATATCACCGTGAGCCTCAAACCCGCCGAAACGGCCAAACTAAGCTGCCACGCCATCTTCGACGATGAACTCGAGCTGCTCGTCTCGCCTTTGCACCCTTGGGCACAAAAACCACCGAAGCTCAAAGAGGCCGCCGATGAGACCTTCATTGTCGCCAGCCGCAACAGCCTCAACTTCGCCCTCACGCAGGAGTACTTCATGAAGCAAGGCGTGCGGCTGAATAACTTCATCGAACTCGGCAGCTCCGAAGCCACCAAAGAACTCGCCAAACTCGGCATCGGCGTCGCCATCGCCGCCCGCTGGATCGCCAAGAACGAAATCGACGCCGGCCAGCTCGTCCCGCTGTCCCTTCCCAAAGGCAAACTCAAGCGTCGATGGGTCGTCTCGACGCTGAAGGGGCGTCCGATGAACCTGCCGGAGCGCACGTTCATCGGTCTGTGCGAGGAAGTGGGGCGGAGGATGGTGGATGCGAGGCCGTGAAATGGTGCCGATGGCCGGACTCGAACCGGCAAGGGGATTGCTCCCCAGCAGATTTTAAGTCTTTCTGTTGCGTGTATTTTCCTGTTCCACTATGATCCGTTCAGTTCCGCTTGAAAGACCATTCCACAATAGTTACAGCGTCAATTGAGAGGAACACCATGAAACAGGAAAGCACAATGCAGGGCGGAAAAAGTGAGCACATTATGAGCACACAACCAAGTGTGCTCACTTCAGGAGAGGCGGGCAGGTTTGCCACCAAGAGCAAGACGAGCGCGAACTACTGGCAGGAGAAGGACAGCAAAGGACGCATGAAACGGTTGTTCAAACTGAGCCGTAAGAACTCCAAAGGGGTGATGGTGACGGATGCGGACTTCTCCTGCCAAATCTCCTATGGTGGGCATCGTGAACGGTTTCAGCTTCACACGGCAAGCAAGGCTGAGGCCGCAAGCAAGGCCGCAGCCATCTACAAGGATTTGGTCGGGAAGGGCTGGGAGGCGACGAAGGCTATCCACAAACCCAAGGCCGCACCCAAGGTGGAGACGCAGCCGCCTGCGACGGTGGGGAGCTTGATCGAGGCTAGCAAGCGTCTGTCCAAGGCCCGAGTTGAGAGCTTGGATGCTTACGCGAAGGCACTGCGTAGGATCACCGCTGGTGTCCTGGGGATTGCCGACGGGAAGAAGTTCGACGCTTTTGCGGGTGGTCGGAAGGCATGGCTGGAGAAAATCGACAGCAAGCCGCTTGCTGCCCTGACTCCCAAGGCGGTCACAGAATGGAAGATTCGGTTCATGAAGTCCGCCCGCACTCCTGAGGAAAGGAATCGCGCCGCGGTGACGGTGAACTCGCTGATTAGAAATGCGAAGGCCTTGCTCTCAGTGCGGAAGAAAAACAACGTCCGCCCGCTGATTGAGCAGGAGATGCAGCTACCCTCTCCTTTGTTTTTCGATGGCATCATTGATGAGGACGAGCCCGACATGCGTTACGAGTCCACCATTGACGCGGAGAGCATCCTTCGTGCTGCTCAAAGTGAGCTGGCAATTCAGGAGCCTGAGGCATTCAAACTCCTTCTGCTGACTCTGAACTGCGGGCTGCGGAGAAGCGAGGCTGATGCGTTGCTATGGAGCCAGTTCAACTTTCAAAAGCGGGTTCTGGTGATTGCCGACAACGATTATCGACGGCTCAAGAGCAAGAAAAGTGCTGGCAGCATCGACCTCGAACCAGAGCTGTGCGCCCTTTTTCAAGGCTTCATGGCAAAGGCTCAGAGCCCCTTCGTGCTGGAGGCGTCCCGACACATCCGCTTTGCATCCGCGCATGATCGTAAAAGCCGGGGTTATCGCTGTGAGCGGACGCACCAGAGCTTATTGGCATGGCTAAGGAAACAGGGGGTGAATGGCATCCGTCCGATTCACACAATGCGCAAAGAGATCGGCAGCATCATTGCCAGTCGGGACGGCATCTGGAAGGCGTCGCTTTATTTGCGGCATTCAGGAATCGTCATCACCAGCAAGCTGTATGCCGACAAGAAAACGCCGGTCACTTCGGGCTTGGGAGGTTTCCTTGCTCCTGCCGCTGACAACTTGATCGCTGCTGACTTCGGGGCCGGATCGGTGGCGGGTGCTGATGCGGTCGTCGCTGTGAAGGGAAAAACCGAACGGCGCAAGGTCCGCTAAGACGAGAGCGGTGGCGGTAGTTTTTGAGAATCTGCTGTCACACTGTCACGACTAGGAGCGCAGAAAAGCGCATGACGAAACAGGAGCGGCGGAGCATCATTTGCAGCATGGCGAAGAAGAAGTCAGCTTATCCCAAATCTGTGTTGGCGACACATTACGCAACCTCCATCAACGCCGACACGATAAAAGACTCCAGAGCGAATCTTGCCGATGATACCTATATGCCTGACGTGGAGGAATCTGTAAATCTGCTGGCATATGCCTATGCTTGTTCGAACCCAGCCCTCCTCCTTGTAAATCAAGAGTTCCAGAAGAAAGGCCCGACCAAACTGGTGAGGCCTCTTTTTTGAGTGTAGCCAGTTTGCAGCCACTTATTCTGTTCTGATCACGGCGCAGGTGAGAGGGGGCGGCTGCCACCTGTGTCAGAAATAAAGTGCCACACCGTCAATTGTGGCCATTCGCTGGCCCGTCCTGCAATTCCCCCATCAATCGCGTTATAAAGCATTGAGCACCCAGGGCTTACCCTTGGCTGCCTTACCCACCCACCATGCCTCGGCGAACCCACTATTCGCCCTGCATCGACCGGGTCATCATCTGCGCGTTGTATCATGAAGGCCGGCGCTTGCGCCGGCCCATGACCCGACTGGTCAACGAGCTCCTTACCTCCTGCCTGATCGGCACGGAGGGCTGGGACATCGCCGCCAAGCAGTTGAGCGTCCCGGCGCAGGGCCGCCCCCATCAGGCTGGCTCCCCAGGCTAGCCACACCACGCTGCCATCCTGTTCCCGTCGCACACCACCCGGTCTCTCTCACGAGGGGCCGGGTGTTTTGTTGGCGGGCGTCGTGGCGGTTTCTTCACAACCCAATCCACCATCCACACACACCAAAAAGGACACCATCATGGCTATCAAACTCAGCGCCAACTACAGCAAGAAACTCGGCCTGCCCCAATACAGCAGCCACAGTTTCAGCGCCTCCGTCGAAGTCGAACTCACCGACATCACCCAGGCCGAGGCAGAGATCCAAAAGCTCTATCAACTCCTGCAGCACTCCGTTGACCAGGAAATCCAGAACCCGGGTTACATCCCGGAAGGTAATGGATCGAACGGCTCCAACGGCCACCACAACCACCCCCAGAATGGCCGCACCTATCAGGTCAGTGGCAACCGCCGTCCCTACCCCAACGGGAACAACGGCCAACGTCCCCAGACCAAACCGCAAGGCGAAGTCTGGAACTGCACCCCCGGCCAGAAGGGATTCATCCAGCGCATCGTGAACGAGAACCAAATGCAGATGCAGGACGCTGAGGATCTCTCCCAGCAGCTCTATGGCATCGGCGTGAAGGAACTCGACAAGATGCAGGCCAGCCAGGTCATTGAGGAACTGCTCTCCAAAGCGGGCAAGTCACCGAAGCAACACCGCTGGCAGCAACGTCAACCCCACACCACCCAACACGCAGCATGAACCCCACCGCTGAAGCTCCCCCACAACCGGAGCGCAGCGAGAAGGACATCATCCGGTCATTGCAGGAGGAGGTTTCAGCTTCGCGGCTGAGCCTCTTTTTGCAGTGCCGGCTGAAGTTCTATTATCGCTACGTCCTCCGTCTCAAGAAGCCCAAGACCGCCTCCCTGCATGTTGGCAATTCGGTTCACTCCGCGTTGAAGGCATGGAGCAAGGCGCGCTGGCTTGGCAAACCGCTCTCGCTCCGTGATTTGCACGACGCATACACCAAAGCATGGGCGGACATCTCCGAAGGAACCGTTCCTTGGGAGACCGGCGAGGAAGAAGAGGAAAAGACCACAGGCTGGCGTCTGTGCGACACCTACATCCGGCAATGCGGTTCGATGGCGACCATCAAACCCGACGCCGTGGAAGTGTCCGTGGAAGCCGACCTGTCACAGCATGGTCTTCCACGCCTCATCGGCATCCTCGATCTCGTTCAAGAAGGCACCATCATCGACTTCAAGACGAGTTCCTCCACACCCAACCCCTCGTCTGTCGAGCACCTGCACGAGCTCCAGGTGAGCAGCTACGCCGTCCTCTACCGTCACAACACGGGCAAAAAGGAAACCGGCATCGAGTTGCATCACCTGGTCAAACTGAAGAACCCCAAGCTCTGCGTCACCGACCTTCCTCCCATGACCGAACAACAGGAACACCGCCTGTTTCATCTCATGGACACCTACTACGAGGAACTGGGGCGAGCCGAGTTTTATCCATCGCCCAGCTTCGCCTGCATGGGCTGCGAGTTCTTCGGTGAATGCCGCCGCTGGCGCTAAACCCTCAACCTCACTCACACCATCATGAAACATCTCATCATCCTCCTTTGCCTGCTTTCCGGCTGCATCAGCACCGGCCATGCAGGATGGTTCTTCGACGATCCGCCGCCTCCACCGGACCACGGTCCAGAGTACCGTGCGCGGATCAGCGAGCTCGAAGAGCAAATGTCGGAACAGCATGCGGCAAACGACCGCTGGAAGATCGCCGCAGGCGGTCTCGCAGTCACCGCTGTGCTGTTGTTTGTCATCGGAACGGCCCTCGGGGCCAAAACACGCCAAAACTATGATTCAGTCACGAGACGAGTGGGACGAACCCACACAGCCGGTGTCAACGGCACCCGCCACCACATGGGCGAAACAGGCACGTCAGATCGTCATCAAACGGTGGCAGCCTGAGGCACTCACACTGCCAGAAGTGGACAACGACCTGCCCCGGCTTAACGCCATCGAGCGTTCCGCCGAGGTTCTGCGCTACAATCTACACCGGTTCGAATACTGGATCTCGCCGGGCGGCAGCCTGCGCGAGTGGTTCAAGTTCAACCTGCGTCTGGCCTTTGGCATCGCAGTCCCGAGTCTTCTGGTCGCACCG
>JAEUHK010000007.1 GCA_016795465.1 Verrucomicrobiaceae bacterium
GCCAGCGAGCTGGAGTCTGGCGGCGAGGTCATCCTGCGACAGCCCGGCCTTGATCCGCAAACTGCGGACTTTGGGGCCAAGGATATTTCGGAAACGTCTGCTCATGTGTTCCCATTCGGGAACTTGACAGTGACATGCCGACGACCACTATTGGTTCTCCCAGGGGAACATTCGATTAATGAATGTCCTCCCGCATCTCCCATGAACACTCTGCGTTACGTTTTTGCTCTGCTGATCGCGTTATCCTGGTCTGGCTGGACCCACGGAACCGAGCTCTACGCTTTCAACGGCACCTGCAAAAACGCCACAGCAGGGGTCGATGGTCACCTGAAGCTCTTCATACTCGAAGAAGAAGGAAACCTAACTGGAGTGTCTTCAGTGACCGGTTGGTTGACTGGAGGCGGACAGCTTCGGGGGCGAAAAAGCGGCGAAACCTTCCAGTTCATGAGCCAAGCGGCAGACGGCTTAGTGATTAACTGGGAAGGCACTCTCTCGGATGGCGTTTTGTCCGGCGAGTATTATGTGAAGGCACAGCCGGGGCTTCCCCAAGAAGTAGGCGAGTGGATCACCAAAGTTAGCGCCCGAAAGAAGAAGGGACAGGAGGGTGAGGGGGATACCGCCAAGGAATTCCTGAAGATATTGGTTGAGATGCAGCTAAACAAACCAGTGAAGCGGTCTGATGGATCGCTTATGAGCCGTGCGCAGTCGATCTTTGAAAAGATTCATCCCGCGGGGAAAGGTGTCAGTATCTTTGTGGAATCCGCAGAGATTGATTGGAAAGCAGAATCCCAGACGAGAGGTCTTGATGACATTCACAAGTATCGCATTACTTACGTCCTCTTTTGGACGGGGATCATCACTCCAACCGGTTGGACGCGTTTGAAGCTCAGCTACAACAACAAGATCCAGGCCGTCACTTCCCATGAGATTGTTGAGAGCACTGGCACCACGAATACTCAGGTTGAGAATGCCGTTTTTGACCTTGGATTTGTGTTAGGTGCGGCTGCGGTTGACAGCCTGTTCAACTCGAAATGATCGACCGGCCGTTGATCCCGTCGTTACGCAGCATCGCCTTCGCTTCCTCCACCACTCGCTTTCGCAGCTCTTCCGGCTCGATCACTTGTGCCTGACGGCCATGGCTCAGCACCCAGCGGGTGATCTCCTCCAGCCCGGCCAGTTGAGCGCGGAATTCGATTTCGCTGCCGTCCTCTTTCAGCAGGGTGATCTTCTGGCTCGCATGCCAGTGACGTTCGGCCACATAACGGGCGGCCCAACCTGTGAAGCGGATGCACAACTCAAAGAGCTCCGCGTCGGCTCCATAGCTCCACACGCCAAAGCCACTGCTCAGGTATTCGCGGATGTTGAACTTGGGATCGCGGGCAAATCGCGTCTTGAGCACCTCCAGGTCACTCATGCGTTGCAGGGCAAACTTCCGCATCTCCTTCCGCGCAAGATCATGCGCGATCAGATACCACCCGTTTTGAAGTTGTCCGACGTGATAGGGCTGCACACGCCGTTCCTCCTTCCGTCCGGGCGTTTCCAGCTTGTGGTAGGTGAAGGTCACCTCACGCTTGTTCATCACGGCATCCAGCAGCCGGGCAAAGAGAGTCCCATCCTCCACTAGCACACCCGTCGCTTTCACCGAGTAGGCCGCGTCCATGTCGTCCCAGTGCATCGTCACGGATTCCGGGCAGCTAGCGGCGATCTTGTTCACGCTCTCCGCCACCACCTTTTGCAGCTTCGTCCCGCGAAGCGGCTCCAGCGCCTTCTGCGCCACGAAAAGCGCCACCAGCTCGCCCCGCGTGAGCTGGATGGGCGGCAGATCGCTCAGCGGGCCGGTCAGGTGGTAACCATGCCGCACCGCGTCATACTCGATGGGAGCCTTCCGGTCATTTTGCAGGTGGGCGATGTCGCGCCGGATCGTCTTGGCTGACACACCTTCGATCTCATCGGCGATCTGCTGGCAGTTCGGATACTTCCCGGAGGCGATGATGCTGAGCACGCGGTTCACCCGCCACTCCACGTTTCGGCGCACGCCAGCACGCGCCTTGGGCTTCGGTTGGTTTCTCATGACGCG
>JAEUHK010000080.1 GCA_016795465.1 Verrucomicrobiaceae bacterium
AGCCCCCGGCGGCGGAGCCTTGAGCCTCGTGATGAAAGTGGGCGACACCATCAGCACGAGCGAAGGCGACAAGGTGGTCTCACAAGTGTCCCTGCCAGGATCCACCACGGACGACCGGAAGTTTGAAACCCGCTGCATGGATGCCACCGGCCGCCTGCTCATCCACGTCACCTTCGCCGACGGCACCACCAGCCTCCTCTTGGGGCAGTAAGGGGATCAGACCATCCGCACGTAGCGCCTGCCAGGTAGAGCCCTGACCAGGCGCTTCATTTCGAGGCGCATGAGCGTGGCATTCACGGTGGCGGCGGTGAGGCCTGATTGGGTGGTGATGTCGTTGATGTGAGCTTCCTCGGTGCCGATGGCATCATAAAGAATGCGCTCGTCGAGGCTCAATTCGGCCGCGGGAGTGCTTTCTTGCACTTTCGGGGCCGTGGGTGCCGTGGGGAAGAGGCTCATGAGGTCATCGAGCACATCCGCACCATCCATGATGAGCTTCGCGCCTTGCTGGATGAGGCGGTTGCAGCCTGCGGAGGTCGGTTTGTCGATGGGGCCAGGCACGGCATACACGGTGCGTCCTTGCTCGGCGGCCTGCTGGGCGGTGATGAGTGATCCGCTGCGCACCGGTGCCTCGACCACAACCAGCCCGCAACTCCATCCAGCCACGACGCGGTTGCGATACGGGAAGGTCTGCTTGTCCGCGATGCGGTCCACCGGATACTCGCTGAGCACTGCGCCATTTTGTGCGATGCGCTCGGCGAGGGCCATGTTCTCCGGCGGATACAGTTTTCCAATGCCGGAGCCGATCACCGCGATCGTGCGGCCTTTGGCGGCGAGTGCCGCTTCATGCGCCGCGGTATCAATGCCTCGCGCTAGACCGCTGATCACCGTGTACCCCGCATACGCGATCTGAAAGGCGAGCTTCTTCGCTGCACTGAGGCCGTAATGCGTTGCATGACGGCTGCCGACGATGCCGATGGCATTGTGATCACGCGGCAGCAACTCGCCCCACACATAAAGCAGCACGGGAGGATCATGAATCTCACGCAGCAGGCGCGGATACAGCGGATCCTCCTGCGTCAGCAGCTTCAGGCCGCGTTCCTTGATCTTCCTGCATTCGCCCGCGAGGTCGATCTGGGACTCCCACTGGGAAATGGCATCCGCGTGAGTCTGGCCGATGCCATCCACCATGATCAAATCACGGCTTTTGGCCGCCAAAACGGCTTCAGGGCTGCCCAAGTGCCGCAGCAGCTTTTTCACCCGCACGGGGCCTACCTGCGGGATGAGATTCAGTGCCAGATAGGCCTCGGTGCGGGTCATGCTGGCGATGAAACGAGGACTCTGGATCAGGCGGCGGCTGCGCTGGCCTCGCCATTCTTCGCGGCGACAGCGGCAGACTCAGGCAGGGCGACGTTTTGGCCGCCTGAGGCAGGACCGAGCAGCTTGCGGAAGATCTTCTGCGGGAAGGACATGCCGCGCTCCTCGTTCTCGATCTGCGAAAGCGCCTGCGACTTGGCCATCTCCCATGCCGGGGCAAAACCGGGTGCGTTGATCATCATGTGCTTTTCCGCACGGGCGAGGATTTCGAGCTCGCGCTGCATCTTGTTGTCCGGACGCTCATTCAGGCGGGCGACCTGCATGCGAAGGTTTTCAGCCTCCTGCGCCAGGCGGGCACGTTCCTTGTTGATGTCCTGAATCTGCTTTGAATCGAGGTCGAGCTTGTCGCTAAGGTGGGATTTGTAGCGTTTGAACTCGCGCTTGGTCTTCCAGTGGCTCCAAAGGGCGAGCACGAGGAACACACCGCCGAGGCCGAGGCCGTAGAGGAACGTGTTCAGGGGCGAAAAGAGATTCTCAAACATGGTGGTGAGGGGGCTGGGGCCCAAAGATAGGCGCTTTGCGGTTCTTTGCGCGAGATTTTTCAGCCGCAGGCAGGCCAGCGTGCCGTCACAGGATGTTCACAGCCGCTCCGCCATCGACCACGATGCCCTGGCCGGTGATGTAGGCACCCGCCTCGCTGGCGAGGAGAAGGGCCGGGCCGGCGAGCTCACGCGGAGCCGCCCAGCGCTTCAGCGCCGTGCGGTCGGCGAAGTATTTTTTCTCCTCATCGTTGAGCAGCTTGCCCGGCATGTCGGTGAGGAAGGGGCCGGGGCAGAGGCAGTTCACCGTGATGCCGTAAGGCCCAAGGTCGAGCGCACTGGCCCGGGCGAGCCCGATCAAGGCCGCTTTGCAGGCGCAATACACGTTTCGCTTCAACCGGCCTCCCACGCCCAGCACGCTGGAGATGTGGATCACACGTCCCCACTTCCGCTCCTTCATCGCTGGCACCAGCGCCCGGGTGAGCGCCATGACGGACGTGAGGTCCACCTCGACGTTTCGGTCCCACACCTCGTCGGTGATTTCGTCAATGGCCTGCGGATTGTTGATGCCGGCGTTGTTCACGAGGATGTCGATTTTCCCGAGACGCTTCTGTGATTCCTCAGCGAGGGCTTTGACCTGCGCACGGTCCGCCATGTCGGCCACCATCCATTCGATTTTGACGTTCAAGCCTTCGCCAATCTCCGCGGCGGCGGCCTTCAGCTCGTCCGCACTACGGCTGGAGATGAACACATCGGCTCCAGCTTCCGCAAAACCGCGTGCCATGGCCTTGCCGAGACCTTTGCTGCCGCCTGTGACGAGGGCGCATTTGCCGGAGAGATCGAAGAGAGGAGAGTAGGGCATGGTGTGGTGATGAAGAATGAAGTCTGGAGGTGCTACGTCGCCGTGTTCCAGCCCAGCATCATGCCGATGAGGCTGGTGGAGTTGAAGATGGCGTGCAGGATCATGGGCGCGAGCAGGCAGCCGGTGATCTCGTAAGCGACGCAGAAAAAGAGCGCTAGCACCCATAGCGGCAGCAGGCTGCCGGTGTGCATGTGGATGATGGCAAAAAACAGACCGGAGAGCAGCGCGGCAAAGGGGGCGTCCGTGTAGCGCTTCAACACACCGTAGATGAAGCCGCGGAAGAGTATCTCCTCCACCACGGGGGCCACCACCGCGGCAGCCAGCACAATCAGCACGCGCAGCAGCATGTCGTCCGATTGGGTGAAGGCACGCACGAGGTCCTGCTCCTGCGCACCGGGCGTCAGACGCTGCATCCAGTCGTTCGACAGCACCGCGGCGGTGCCGACAATGAGGAACATCGGCAGCAACGTGAGCAGGATGGTGATCGCGAGCGGCTTCCAGCGCACCACGGTGAAGCCAAACAGCTCCACCGGATGCAAATGACGCACATGAACAAGGTAAAGGAGCAGCACGCAGCAGAGGAGGAGCTGAAAAAAGATGCCCAGCGTCACCTCGCCCACGCCGGGCGTGCTCTGCGCTGTGGCGGTCACTTGGGAGAGGGGCTGCATGATGCTCGTCAGCAGCAAGGCGAGGCCTGCTGTCATCGCGACGAGATCCATGTCACCATACTGCTGCGAGCTCACGAGGCCTTCATGATTCCACGCCACCTGCGGTCGCATCAGGCGCAGCCACTTGTAGCCCAGCAACCCCAGAAACATCGCCAGCCCGGCAATGCAGGTGAAGTCTTGCAGCACGGCAATGTTGGCAGTTTCCGGCATGCGCAGGCTCAGCGAGCGTAGGTGGAGGAAAGGTAATACGGCACTCCGGGCTGCAGACGGGGCAGCGCGGCACTGCCTGCGAGATTCAGCTCCACCTTGGCGGCCGGTTTGCCACTGCTCAGAGCTGCTTCAGCGAGCCCGAGAGCATCAAACAGGCTATGCTCCTGCTTGTAACGCGCCACAGCGGCACCAGGTGCTTTGCCCAGTTCGCGAGCGAGAGCACGAGCATCTTCGATGTAGCCAATTTGATCCACAAGCTTCGCCGCCAGCGCCTCGCGGGCGGTCACGACGCGACCATCAGCCACGGTGTTTTTGAGCAGATCCTTCGGCTGCTTGCGGGCCTCGCTCACGATGCCGAGAAAGCGGTCATACATCTGCGACACGAGATTCTGGATGTAAGCCTTCTCGTCATCGCGCATCGGGCGTGCGCCGCTGAGGCTGTCTTTGAAGGGACCGCTGGTAAAAGTGTTCATTCCGAGGCCCACCTTGCCAAACAGGTCCGAGTAATTGATCGACTCCATGATCACGCCGATGCTGCCGGTGAGCGTTGTTTCGCTGGCGACGACCTTGGTGGCTCCGCAGGCCACGTAATAGCCGCCGCTGGCCGCCACCGAGTCCATGTGAACGACCACCGGCTTCACTGCGGCGGTCTTTTTCACCGCGTTGTAGAGCACGTCGCTGGCCGTGACCTCGCCGCCGGGCGAGTTGATGCGCAAAACGATGGCCTTCACCTCCGCGTCAGCCGCGGCCTGGGCCAGTTGGCGCTTCAAACTTTCGATGCTGGGCATTGCCTCGGAGAAAAGCCCTTCGGATGAAAACGACGAGATGATGCCGTCGAGATCGATCTGCACAATTTTGCCCGTGGCCTTGTCTTTGGCGGCTTCGAGCAGGTTCTCGCGAAACTTCGGCAATGGCTTCGCAGGCATTGAAAGGGCCGCTCCAGCCTCCACGCCGCCTGAAAGCACGGCGAACTGGCCCAGATTGCATGCCAGGCTGAGGAAGAGGAGGAAAATCACGAAGGCGAGAAGACAGCCGTATTTTTTGCTCATGGTCCGCGATGCTACCGCGTGCCACGGAGGCTTCAACCTTGGTTTCTCAGCGCATCAACGCCCGCTGTCACACATGTCAAGGTGCCGGAACTAGCTTCTCGCCGCTCGCCGGCATCGTCTTGGTCGGTTCGCCGGTGAGCAGGCCTTGCTTCACGAGGAATTGATCGGCGGCGATGAGCGTCACGGTTTGCCACGGGTCTTTGTTGAAGAAGCTGTGGGCCTGTCCGGGAGCAATGCGCAGGTCGATGGTCTTGGTGCCGATCGACTTCCACTTGGCGTGGGCGATGTCCCAGCCTTTTTTCCAAGTGTCCATGTCGCCAAAGAACGCGATGGCGGGAGGCAGATCGGCCTTCAAATGGCGCAGGATGTCGATTTCGGGATCTTGGGTGTCATCGACGGCGAAAGCGGGGTTGAACCACAAGTAGGCCACGACGCTGGTGTCGATGTCTTTGGGATCAGCAGGGTCGTTGAGGCCTGGATTGAGGGTGGCGAGGGCGCTGATGTGCCCGCCAGCGGAACCACCGCCGGTGATGATGCGCTGCGGATCGATGCCAAGCTCGCCCGCGTGCTGTTTGAACCAGCGAATGGCGCTTTTCGCATCGGTTACGCAGACGCGTTTGCGTGTCTCACCGGCAGGCAGCTTGGCGTTCTTCGGAAGCATCTGGTATTCCGCGGTGGCGCAGACGAGTCCGCGACTGGCGAAGTAGGAGCAGGCGATGCGAAATTGGCTGAGCGAGCCGCCGGTCCAGCTTCCGCCGTGGAAGAGGATCATGCCGGGCACCTTGGCTTTGGCCGGATCATGCTGCGGTGGAAAGTAGATCTCCATCTGGCGCGGCTTTCCAGCGCTGTGTTTGTAGACGTGGGGCTTTCCAGCCGGTGCTTCGGTGCCGATGCCGCCTTTCTTTTGCGCGGCGTTTTGAGCCAGGGCAGGGATGGAAAAGACCAAAAGGGCAAGGAGGAGGCGGTGCATGGGAAAAAGAGCATTCATTTCAAAGCTTCGGTGATGGCCTTGGCGACGGTTTGGCCGAGAAAGTCGTATCCTTGGGCATTGAAGTGCACGTCGTCCGGATTCTGCATCGTGGCCAGATGAGGTGTGATGGCCGTGAAAAGGTCGTCGATGGCGATGCCATGTTTTTTCATGATGTCAGCGGCGGCAGTGTTTCGCTCGGGAATGGGCGCGGCCTTGTATTTGCCGTCCTTCGTGTCCGGGCAGGGCGTGCTGCTGGCCCAGACGAGCTTCGCGCCGGTCTTTTGCATGCGTTCGATGAGCTGTTCGAGCCGCTGCTGGTAGTCCGCGATGGGTGTGTTGCGGTCGTGAATGCCAAAGTTGAAGTGGATGAGGTCCCATTTCCCATCGCCGAGCCACACGTCGATGTTTTTGAGGCCGCTGGCCGTGGGGCCGCAGTTCGCCGGGGCACGATGCACGTTCACTTTGCCTGCGAGCTCCTTGCGCACGGCCTGCGTGTAGCCACGCGAGACGGAATCACCGATCAGCAGCACGCGTGGCAGTTTGGGATCATCTTGAACGAAGTCCCAGGCACTGGATCGCCCGGCGATCTTTTCGCGCTTGTGGATAGGCAGGTAAAAGCCGCCGAGCTGGTCCTGCAGCACGCGTTCCCAGGCCTGCTGGTCTGGCGGGAGCTTGGCAACGAGCGCCTGATACTTCTCCTCGACCGCGGCTTCAGCCTTCGCTTTCTGCGCCGCGGCCTCGGCGGCATTCGTGGGCTCGCCTTTCGGTGGGTTCGTGGAAGTCTGGGCGAGGAGCAGGGCAGGGAGGGCGAGGAAGAGCAGCAGTCTCATGAGAGATCTGAAACGTCTCCAACCCCGCTTCCCATGCAGATGAAAACGCATCAGCGGGCGGCCATGGCGGCCTCGATGTCATCCGCCTCGATGGGGATGTGCGCCATGAGGTCGATGTTGCCGTTTTCGCCGATGATGATGTCGTTTTCGAGGCGCACGCCGAGCTTTTCCTCGCGGATGTAAATGCCGGGCTCGACGGTGAAGACCATGCCGGGCTGGATGGGCTTCCACATGTGGCCAACGTCATGAACATCAATGCCGAGCGGATGGCTGGTGCCGTGCGGGAAATACTTTTTGTAGGCCGGCTTTTCCGGGTCCTGCTTGGCGATGTCCTCCTGAGTGATGAGGCCGAGGCCGAGAAGCTCCTCCTGCATGAGCAGGCCCACCTGCTCCTGATACTCGCGGATGATGACGCCCGGCTTCAGCATCTGGCAGCACTTTTTGAAGACGCGAAGCACGGCGTCATAGACCTGGCGCTGCCGCGGGGTGAATTTGCCATTCACCGGGATCGTGCGCGTGAGGTCGGCGTTGTAGTTGCCGTAGTTCGCGGCCACATCGAGCAGCAAAAGCTCACCATCCTGGCACTGGCAGTGGTTGGTGATGTAGTGCAGCACGCAGGCGTTCGCGCCGGTGGCAATGATCGGCGTGTAGGCAAAGCCGCGGCCGCGTTGACGAATGAACTCGTGCGCGAGTTCCGCCTCGATCTCGAACTCATGCACGCCGGGCTTCACAAACTTCAGCAGGCGGTCAAAACCATCGCTGGTGATGCGGACAGCCTCTTTGAGGGCGGTGATCTCATGCTCGCTCTTGATGACGCGCAGCTCGTGCATCACCGGGGCGAGGCGGCGGTAGTCGTGAAGCGGATACTCCTGCCTGCAACGATGCGTGAAACGCGTCTCGCGGGTCTCCGTGGGGATGGTGGCGCGGATGTGCTCGTTCGAATTGAGATAGACCTGGTCGGCCTGGCACATGACGGAGCGGAATTGTGTCTCGAAGTCCGTCAGCCAATGCACCCGCTGGATGCCGCTGCGTTGCGTGGCCTGCTCTTTGGTGAGCTTTTCACCTTCCCACACGGCAATGGTCTCGTTTGTCTCGCGGACGAAAAGCATCTCGCGCTGCTTCGGGTCCGCGGCGTCGGGGAAGAGCACGAGGATGGTTTCCTCCTGATCGATGCCGCTGAGGTAAAACTGGTCGCTGTTCGTGATGAAGGGCAGGGAACCATCCGCATTCGTGGGCAGCACGTCATTCGCGTGGACGATGACGAGGGAGTTGGGCTGCAGCTTGGCATAAAGCCGCTGGCGGTTGGCAACGAAAAGATCGGCGGGGAGTGGCTGGTAGCGCATGCGGAGGGGAGTGAAGCGTGAAACCGGGGCGTCGGAAAAGAGAAAAATGATGCTGTCGTGTGGTCGGGCGAGGTTCTTGATCGTTTTCGGCCTTTTTCTGGCGAATTGCCTACAACGACGCCCGCTGTCGCACGGCCTCATAGAGCACGATGGCGGTCGCGGTGGCCAGATTGAGGCTGCGTGTGCCGCCTTCGCGCATGGGAATGCGCAGGCATTGTTCCGCGTCGATGATCGAGGGCGGGATCGAGCGTGTCTCGGGGCCGAAGACGAGATAAACCTCGTCGCCGGTCATTCTCGCCTCCCAATAGGTCGTGCTGCCCTCGCATTCGATGAAGTAAAACGTGCTTCCATCTGCTGCCGAGCCGCGAAGAGCCTCCCACGAGTCCCATTGATGCACATCGACGTGTTCCCAGTAGTCCAGCCCGCTGCGGCGGAGGTATTTATCCTCCAGGCTGAAGCCCAGCGGCCGGATCAAATGCAGCCGCGCACCCGTGGCGAGGCACAGCCGGCCGATGGCGCCCGTGTTGTGCGGGATCTCCGGCTGGAAAAGCACGACGTGCAGCATGGGCTCAGGCCTTGAAGACAAACAGCTTCCGGCAGACGAAGTTCACCATCACGCTCACGAAGACGAGGATGGCCTGCGCGAGGATGGTGTTGATGCCGTATTTGTGAATGAGCAAAGGCCCGGCCGCGAGCCCCATGGCCAGGCTGATGTAGGCGACCACGCTGAAGTAAAAGAACTCCTTCATCCAGTGGTGACGCCCGCGTTGGAAGACCCACAGCACATTGGTGAGGTAGGCAAACACATTGCTGAAGATCGAGGCGATGCCGTTGTTGTAGAGCGAGTGCAAGGCTCGCACATCCGGCGGCAGGGAGGAATCGATGGCGGGGAAATACCACGCGGAGCACAGCGCCCAGATGGTCTGATGCACGATGAGCGCTCCGACGCCGCAGATGCCGTATTTGATGAACTGGATCATCGGATGCGTGTCGCGGGCATGAATCCGCGCCAGGATCGTGGACCAGTCGTTTTCAGAGAAGAAGCGGCGGGCGCCGGCGAGTTGCTGCATCATTGGTCGCTACTAACCCGCAAAACAAAAAACCTGTCCAACGAAGAGTTCGTCGGACAGGTCTTGGAGCCGTTGTCGCGGCAAAAGAGTTATCAATAGTAATGCCAGCGGCCGGCGCGGTCATAGTAACCTGCATTTTGCGGCTGGGCAGGCACCCAGCGACCGTTGCGGTCGTAGTAGCCGCCTTGGGCATTGCGCTGGTCTTTGGCGTTGCCGATGGCAGCACCGCCGAGAGCACCAGCTGCCGCGCCGATGGCCGCGCCTTCCAGGCCGCGACCGCTCTGGTTGCCGATGATGCCGCCAGCGCCTGCGCCAACGAGAGCACCGAGCACGGCACCCTGCTGGGCACCGGGGCCGCCCGCGCAGGACATGAGCGTGGCGGAGGAGAGAACAAGTAGAATGGCTTTTTTCATGTTCGTGTGTGTTTGTTGTGTTTAGGGGGTGCCGGAATTCCAGCGACCTCTTTGTCGCAGGCTAGGGCGTTCGTGTTCACGAGAAAAGCGAAAAAACTGGGCACGTTGCGTAAAGCTACCGCCCGCATTCGTCATTTGACGCCCCTTTGCCACCGCATTACAGACCGCCACCTTACCTCCATGCGCCTGCCTACTGTCTTCCTTGCCTGCCTCCTGGCTCTCCCGATTCTTCACGCGGAAACCCTCCCTCTCGATCATGAGTGCGCCGGCCTGGTGAAGAAATACCTCACCGCCGTGGTGGAGCAGGATTGGAAGACCGCCGCGGACATGATCATCAGCGAATCGCTGGAGCGTCGTCAGCGCGAGACCGTGGGCATCATCAAGTCCGCCCCGACCATGTCAGACGAGGCCGCGATGCTCGAAGGCTACAATGCAAAGGACTACAAGGAGCTCGAAAAGATGACGCCCCAGGAGTTCTACGTCGTGGATCGCAACGCCTGGCATCAGAAGCTCAAGATCGCTCCCGAGACAATGACGCGGAAGAAAGAGACGCTGAAGATCAACATTCTCTCCGTCGCCTCCGAGCCGGACAAGAAGTATGTCCACGTCGTGGTGCGCACGTCGCAGGAAACGCTCACCGATAAGATTGAGGAGCTTTTCCTCATCTCGTTTGTCCCGAATCCGAAGAACGCCAAGGCTTGGCTGATCGCTCCTGAAATGAAGGATCGCCCGGTCATCACGCCTCTGCCCGGCACCGAAGGCGCGAAGAAGGACGGCGCGTCGAAGTAATTGCCCGCTCAGGCTCGCAAAAGCATGCGCAGCGGCTCCAGTCGGAGCTTGCCCAATTCACCTCGGGGAATCGCGGGCACTTCGCGTGCCTCTTGGATCTGCTCAAAGGCTCGCAAGCCATCGTTGAGGGCTCTCATGAGCCTTTCGGCATCGGATCGCGACAAATGGGAAAACGCGAGCACCAGCCTCGCGCCGGCTCGTTCATCGGGCACATCGCAAACAGCCGCGTCGCCGTATGAAATGCCGAGAGCCAGTCGAAGGCTTTCGAGACGTTCTTGAATCTGGCTGAGCGAGACGAATTCGCCGAGGATCTTGATTGTGCCTGCTTCGCGACCCGTGAAGCGGAGCAGGAGCTTGCCGCCGACTTCGTTCAAGCTCACGCGATCTTGCGTTCGCAGGCCTTCTCCGGCTGAAATGGCCTGCCACGACCAGTTTCCGGGCCCGATGGCACTGACGTAACCTTTCGCGAGAGCAGGTCCGCGAATCGTGAGGATGCCATCGTGATCGGTGTGAAGGTTCCAAAGGCTCAAAACCTCCAATTCACCACCCGCGAGGCTTTGCGACGCCAGCTGCGAGGCGGTCTCGGTCATGCCGTAAGTGCGGCGGATCGGCCATCCGAGGTCGAGAGCGGCTTTTTCGAGGTCTTTGCTCAAAGCGGCACCGCCGACCAAAACAACCCGCAGCGACTTCGGAGCCCTCAAACCCGCTGAAACGAGATCAAAGACCTGTGTCGGCACCAGCGAGGTCAGCGTGCTCTTTGATGCGGCAACGAGGTCTGTGAAAGCCTGCGGATTCCATTTCCCGTCCAAAGCCGTCACTTGCGAACCCGCCGCAAAAGCTCGGGCCAGGATGCCAAAGCCGCCGACATGCCAAAGCGGCAAGGCGAGCAGCCAGCGATCCGCCGCGGTGATGCCAAAGTGAGCGTTCACCGCCTTCGCGGACCTTTGCATGCCATCTTTCGTGAGCACGACCCACTTCGGCGCGCCCTCGGTGCCGCTGGTTTGAAACAAACAGGTGCCTTCGTTTGGCAAACGAGCTTCGACAAAGCTTTGCAAGCCCTCCGCTGCGACACCCGGCGGCAGGGCCACATGGGCGGCGGGGCTTTCCCAAAAGGTTGGCGTGAGAAATTCGGTCATCGATCAAGCTTCGCGCAGCAGGATGGCATCGACATTGATGCCATCATACAGCGCATCGCTGAGTATGACCAGCGGATCGCCGGGCTTGATCAGGTTTTCGCGTCGCAGCAGATCCAGAGCATGGCGGATGCTGTTCTCCGGCTGGCCTTCGGTGAATTCGAGAACGAAGGGATGCACCCCGCGGGCGGTGACGAGGGTGCGGGAGACGTGCAGCTTCGGCGTGAAGGCAAAGATGGGTGCGAACTCCGGCCGCTGATGGGCGAGCAAGTGCGCCATCACACCGCGGAGGGTGAAGACGAGCAGCTTGGAGCCCTCGATGCTGTTGGCCAGCGCGATGGCGGCTTTCACGGTCTTGTGCTTGTTCGTCTTGAGCGGCGCATCGCTGGCGAAACGGCCAGACGGATACTTTTGCTCGATGCGGCTGATCACGCTGTTCAGCACCTCCACGCATTTCACGGGGTAGCGGCCCACGCTGGTCTCGCCGCTGAGCATCACGCAGTCCACCTGCTCGATGACCGCGTTGAAGATGTCCGTCACCTCGGCCCGGGTCGGAACGGGGTTCTCGATCATGCTTTCGAGCATCTGCGTGGCCACGATGACCTTGCGGCCGTGGTAGGAGCAGCGTTCGACGATCTGGCGCTGGATGAGAGGCAGGTCCTCGATGGGGCACTCGCTGCCGAGGTCGCCACGGGCGATCATGATGCCGGCGCTGGCCTCGACGAGGGCGTCGATGTTGTTAAGAGCCTGCTGGTTCTCGATCTTCGCGATCACGCGTGCCTTGCTGAGCTTTTGCTCAAGCAGCAGTTGCAGGTGCTGGATGTGCCCGGGTTCACGAGCAAAGCTCAGCGCGAAGAAATCAACGCCCAGCTCGACACCCAGATCGAGGTCGGCGTAGTCTTTCTGCGTCAGCGGCGGCAGGCGGACGGGCACGCCGGGCAGGTTGATATGCCGGCGGGACTTCATTTCGCCCTTCGTCAGCACGGTGCCGATGACGTGCTTCAGGGTCACCTCGGTGGCTTTGATTTGAATCATGCCGCCATCGACCATGATGATGTCGCCAGCCTTCAGGTCCTTGCCCAGCTCGGGGTAGTTCACCGTCACTGAGTAATGCGTGGAAGCCGTGGCTTCCGGCTTGCAGCGAAACTCCACCGTATCGCCGACCTGGAGTTGCCAAGGCTGCTCGACATCGCCCGTGCGGATGCTCGGGCCGGTGAGGTCCATCAGCACGGCGATCTCACGCTTCGAGGCCACGGCGGCCTCGCGGATGCGGGCGTAAACGGCCCTCACCCAGTCATGCGAGGCATGGCTCATGTTCAGCCGCATCACGTCCGCGCCTTTGGCGATGAGTTCGGCGATGACTTCAGGGGATTCGGTGGCTGGGCCGAGAGTACAGAGGATTTTGGTTTTGCGCATGGGCATGGCGGTTGGGGGCAACTCTTGGCATGAAGCAGGGAGCGGGCCGCTTCAAGCTCCAAAAAGCCGGGCGTAATTCGCTGCGACGACCTCTTCCGCGGTCTCGCGGGTGATTT
>JAEUHK010000112.1 GCA_016795465.1 Verrucomicrobiaceae bacterium
GATCTCCGCCATCTTTTGGTCCACGGAGATCGTGTTGCGATCCGAAGGCCCCAGCTTGCCACCGGTGAGCCAAACCGAGATGCAGTTGTGATGATGGCTCAGCGCCCCCGGATGATGCAGCCCGCTGATCGGCGTGATGACGTCGCGATGCTTCTCCAACGGCTTCAACGACCGCGAGAACTTGTAATCCCGGCCTGCCGTCGTGAGCTGGTAGTTCAGCGAGTGCACGCCATTCGCGAGGTAGATGAACGCGCTGCGCTTCGGCGTGACCACTTTGTCAGCCGCACGAAGTGGCGACATGCATTCCAGCATCGGCAGTGAGATGAAACTGCCGAGCGCCTTGAGCGCGTGGCGGCGATTGAGGAGCCAGGATTGGGTTTGGATGTTCATGGAAGTCTGTATTGGAGGGTGGAAGGGGCCATTTTTGGAGTTTGAGAGGAGCAAGGGCGGTGTATGATTGAGGCATGACACTGACCGAAATCATGCCGTCTGCGCGGCTGCTGCCAGCCGCCGACAAGCTCAAACTCATCCGCTATCTGGCTGTCGAAATTGACGACGGGGATGATGTTCGTCCGTTGGAGCACGGGATGACCTATCAACTGCAAACTCCGCAGTTTGAGGCTGGCGCGGCGGATGAACTCAACAAGCTGCTGAGCAACACGCACCAGTCTTGAGGCCGACATGCGTTTCCCATACGATCCGAGACAACGCCCGATGCTACCGCTGACACTGCGGGCAAATGGGCTGCAACACCTGGCTTCAGCGCTCGTGGACAGCGGAGCTGATGTCAATGTGCTGCCTTGGAGCATCGGAGCCAGCCTGGGGCTCGTATGGCAACCCAACAAAGCCACCATCCGCGTTGCTGGCATTGCCCATAGCGCGGCCATGCCGGTTTTGCTGTCCGCTGATTTTGGCGATGTCCAAGGAGCGACGATGGCCTTTGCCTGGTGCCAGACAGATTCCGTTCCACTCGTGCTTGGACAGACCAATTTCTTCATGGAGTTCGATATTTGCTTCTTTAGATCGCGCGGCGAGTTTCAAATCGTTCGAAAAGCAGCCTGATCACCGCTTCCTCAACAGCTCAGACATCGCCACAGCACGCACGATGTCCTTGATGCGGTAGCCGCTCTTCTTGGCTTCGGTTTGGATGGCGTTGAGATCGTCTTGATCGTCGAAGGCGACGGCGCGGCGGAGGGCGTAGGTGCTGAGGTGCTCGATGAAGGCGCGGGCGAGCTTGTCGCGGTCTTCGAGGAGGCGTTGTTTGAACTCGTTGGCATCTTTGAAGGGGCGGCCGTCGGGCATTTCGCCGCCGGAATTGATCACGGGATCGGAGCCGACGCCTGCGGCGATTTTTTCATGCGTGCGCCACTGGCCGATGGCGTCGTAGTTGTCCCAGGCTAGGCCGAGGGGATCGATCTTCGCATGGCAGGCGGCGCAGTTGGCGTCTTCGCGATGGGCTTCGATTTTTTGGCGCAGCGTGGCCTTGGGGCTTTGCGGTGTGGGAGGCTCGATGGCGGGCACGTTGGCAGGCGGCGGAGGCGGGGGCTTGCCGAGCACGACCTCGCTCAGCCACACACCGCGATGCACGGGGCGATGGCGCGTGCCGTCGGAGGTGAGGCCGAGCACGGCGCCCATCGTGAGCAGGCCGCCGCGGCGATGCTCGGGCTTCAGCGACACACGCTGAAAGCCGCCCGACTTTGGCTCCGGCAGGCCGTAGAAGTCGCACAGCCGCGCGTTGGCGATGGTCCAGTCGGATTCGACGAGGGCGTCGATAGGCAGGTTTTGCGTGAAGGTCTCGCGGAAGAACTCCACGGGCTCCTGGCGCATGCTTTCCTCCAGCCAGTCGTCATAGACGGGGTAGAGTTTTTTGTCTGGCGGGAACATGCCCACGCGATGCAGTTGCAGCCACTGGCGCGAGAAATCGTCGATGAAGCGGCTCGCTTTGGCATCGGCGAGCAGGCGATCGACTTCCTTCTTCAACACATCCTCTTTCAGCGTGCCGGCTTTCGCCGCAGTGAAAAGCGCGTCATCCGGCATCGAGCTCCACAGGAAATACGAGAGGCGGGTGGCGAGCTCGGAGTCGTTGAGTTGTTCGCGAGCCACCGGATCGCCCTCGACGATGTAAATGAAGTGGCGCGAGGTCAGCACGCCCTGCAAGGCCACGCGATACGCGTCCGCCAGCTTCTCGCCCGCGTCGCGCTCCTCGCGATACGCCTTCATATACTCCTCCAGCTCCTCCATCTTCACCGCACGACGCCACGCACGCTCCGCGAAGCGCTGCAAATGCGCCGCGACGACTTCCGGCGTCGCATCCTCCGGCGGCACGATGTCGTTGCGACGTGCTTTTTCGGCCTCGGAGACCAGCGGGCCTTCCCACTCGATCCAATCGAGCAGCACGGTGGAGAAAAGACCGTTCCCTTTGTCGTCGAACATCTGCGGCGCGTTCGGGTTTAAGAGCATCGTCTCGCTGCTGTGCGTGAAAATGTAGCCGCCGCGGCTCGCGAGCGCATTGCGGAAAGCCGCACCGGCACGGCGATCGACGACATCGGTGGCCACGACGCAGAAATCGAGCTGCGTAGGCATTTCGAGGAAGACCTCAAACTCATACACCTGTGGCTTGTCCTCCGGCGCGGTGATGTCGAATTCGATGATGCCATCCACCGTCTCCTCTCCAGTGCGTTTGCCGATGCTCAGATGAGCCGTCTGCCCGTCCGGTGGACGAATGCCGCTGGCCTGGATGCGCAGCTTGTAGAGACCGCTGTGCTCCGGGCCCGTCTTGCCAAACCAATTTGGCGAAAGCGCATCCTGCGTGCGACCCGGGAACATCAGGTAACGCAGCGGCCGCTTGATGCCGAAACGATCCAGCGCCGCCTGCTGGTCCTTGCCGCCGCCGTAGCGCAGATCCGCCGCCGTTTTGCGCACCTTGCGGGCCTCGCTCGTCGCCGTCGGAAAGGCCCGGTCCAGCACCAGCTCCGCCGCACGATAATAGCGATCCACATGCGAAGGCGAGAGCGACAGCTCCGAGCCGATGCGCTCAAAGCCATGCCAGCGCGTGTCCTCATTCAGCTCGCCCGGCTTTGCGGGATCGTAGCGCACGCCGAGCAGGTCATAGACCGTGTTTTGATACTCCTTCCGGCTCAGGCGGTAATGCGACACCGCCGGACGCGCCGCCATGCGTGCTGCGCGGCCTTCCTTGATGCGTGCATCCAGATTCGTCACAAACGCCGCGATCTCCGCCTGCGTGGGCTTTTTCTCCTTGTCCTTCTTCGGCGGCATCTCGCCCGAGTTCACCTGCTCGATCACCTCCGCCCAATGATGCGTGTCCGCACCCAGTTCGAAGTCCCGCGAGAGCTGATCGATGCGCAGATCACCCTTCTCCTTCTCAGGACCATGACAGCGGACGCAATGCGTCTCCAAAAACGCCTCAAAAGGCTCCGCCGCGTGGAGAGCACTAGTGATGCCGAGGCTAGCGCAGAGCGCAGCAAGAATGAAGAATCGAACCCGGGAACAAAAGATCATGGTGGAGTGAGAAGCATACGCCTCGGTGCCGACATACTTAGCAGCTCAATCCCCCCGAAAAATGGGGGGAATGATTCGTTGCTTCGATTGAAGTCGAGCTACTGCGTGACCCGCTCCAGATTGAAGCGTGCGCAGTCGATGGAGGTGTCGGCCTCATACAGGCAGAGCACGGTGCCATCTGGCAGCACGGCGAGGTCCGAGTAGGCGGCTTTCCCAGGGTCGAGCACTTGGTTCACGGGCCAGGTCTTGCCATCGTCTCGACTGAGCTTGATGCAGAGATTCTCGCGTTTGCCACGGCCTGCTGGGACGGGTTTGCCTTCCTTGTCGAGGCCGAGCGTGTGCGGATTGGAGAACAGCAGCACGCCCGACGGATGCGCGGCGATGCTCGCCATGCAGATCGGCTCCCAGAGCTGCTCGTGAAACACCGGCTTCGTCCAGTCTGTGGCTCCGTCCGCGCTGGTGGTGATGATTTTGCGGCTCGCCTGCGACACGCTGCGTGCCACGAGCATCACGCGGCCATCGGATAGGGTCGTGATCATGGTTTCATTCGGATTGCCGAGTTCGCCTTCGTTTGGCAGGCAGAGATCGCCCGCCTTCCAGGTCTTGCCGTGATCGTCGCTGTAGATCGTGGCGGCGGCTGAAGGTTTGTGGTCGCCTTCCTTGCCGTAGGCCAGCCAGATCGGCACCACGAGCCGGCCGCTTTTGATCTGAATGCCATGCCCCGGACCCGTGGCGATGACCTTCCAGTCGTAGTGCTTCCGAAACGGCTCAAATGACGCTGTGATTTCCACTGGTTGACTCCACGTCACGCCATCGTCCGTGCTCCGCATGGAAAAGCAGCGCGCGTAGTTGATGCAGTAGAGCATCTCGATGGTGCCGGTGTCGCGATCCGCGATAGCGACGGGGTTGTTCACCGTCTGCTCACGTGCGCCGCCATCATCTCTCTTGTGCGGATTGCCCTCGATTCGCGTGCCGCTGTGCGCGACTTGCTTCGGTTCCTGCCACGTCTTCGCGCCATCGGTCGAGCGGCGCAGATGCACCTCGATCTCGCCCCAGTCCGCGCTGCCATTCCGTCGCGCCTCGCTGTAAGCCAGCACCGTGCCCTTCGTCGTGACTACGATGCCAGGAATGCGATACCGCGTGATGCCGTTCATGCCGGGCGGGAAGACGGCGGACTTTTCGAGAAGCGGCTCGGCTGCGAATGCAGTGCCGCACAAGAAGAGAAAAGAGAGGGATTTCAGAAAACGATGTGACATAGCTGCCGAGGCTGGTTCGAGGGCAAAAGAATCTCAAGGAAGAGGGGCCAGCAATCATAAACATGCTGAGTGCTTCCGCTGCTTACTGGTTAATTCAGAAGGGCATTAGCGCTCCAATCGGCTCACAGCGCTAGTTGGTTGCGAGTGAATGGTTCTGCGGCAGATGCGTTGATCATGCCGTGACTGAGGGTGCGATTGAGATACCTGGGGCTCGAGCGTGGGAGAAAGTGGCTGCGGCTTCAGCCGCAGGGTTTGGATTGGTTCGGCTAAAGCCGAAGCCACTTTATCTTCCGAAACTCGATGCCCGCGCCCGCATGACGGCCTTGGAAGCCGATGCGGCCTTTGAGCGGCATTCCACTCCACGGCTTGCCTTGGAACCATTTGGGCATCTCGGAGCCGTCGGGATTGATTTTGCCATCCTTCCATTGCGTGAGGTCAATTTCGTTCACGACTTCGGTGTTGAGCACGACGGTGATTTTGGGGCCTTGGGCGGTGAGGGTGATGCGGTTCCATTCGCCGGCGGGTTTGACGGTGCTCTTGGTCGCGGGCTGATGGCCGAAGAAGGCACCGCAGCGCCAGTTCGCGGGCTTTTCCTGCCACTGCCTGGCGCGGTCGTCGCAGATCTGGATTTCGATGCTGGCGGGCATCCAGTTCGTTTCGTCGCTGTTGTAAAGGAAGACGCCGCTGTTGGCTCCGGGCTCAAACTTGAATTCGAAATCGAGCACGCAGTCGCCGTGCGTGGCCTTGGTCCAGATGTTTTGATCCTCGGTGGCGGTGAGGATGCCGTCGCGATAGCTCCAGATGGCTCCTGGCACTCGCATGTTCGTCAAATCGCTCACGAGGAGGTCATTCCAAGCGCTGGAGTCGAGATGCGTGCGCAGCGGCAGTGTGAGTTTGGCGGCGGCGGCTTTTTCAGACGCGGTGATGTCCTCCAAAGGCTCGCCTCGGGCGAACTGCCGCACGTTGCGCATGTATTCCGGCGGCACGTCGTGACCATAGCCGCGCATGATGATGCTCTTGAAGTCGAGCTTCATGAGCTTGGCCTGACGTTCGAGCAGCGACGTCTGATCGAGCATCAACTGCCGAAACTCCGAGACACCGGTTATCGCGTCATCGGCCACGAGCAGCAGGAAGCGGCTGTCTTTGATGGGCATAGCCGCGGGCATGAGCTGAAAGCCGCCCTCATGCAGCCAGAACGCGTGAAAGTGCTGCGTGATGAACTCATCGCGACCTGCAAGCAGCACACTGAGCGTGTGCGCGCCATTCGAGTGCCCGCCGATGACGCTGCGCTGCCAATCAATATTCGGCACCTCGGCAGCGAGCTTTTCGAGCATCGTGCGATACGCCGCGCTGACGACGGCGAGGTCCTCGACCATCACCGGTAGCGTTTTGCCCTTCGGCTGGTTCTTTTTAAAGAGCGGCACCTGCACCGCGATGAAGTCCTCCGCGCCCACGATGTCACGAGCCATCGCCCCGCCATCCTCCGGTCCGCCGCTGCCGCCCTTGATGTAAACGAAGAGCGGATGTTTCGCGTTCGGCGCGTAGTTCGACGGCAAGATCGCCCCCAAGCGCGCCACCTTTGTCGTGCCCGAAACCATGCCCGCGAGCGTGTTCGGCAACTCGGGGAAGTCGAAGGTCAGCTCCGCGTTCGGTTTGAGATCGGCCGCAAGGGCGCTGGTGGTGAGGAGAATGAGGAGAAGTGCTTTCATGCGACGGAATCAGGTTCGTAGCCGAAGAAGGGGTAGTCGTTCTCCGGCACAAAAGTGGTTTCGACTTGAGCGGGAGCTTCAGGCGCAGCTTGAACGATGATCGGCGTGGCCACGGCAGCAGCGACGGTGCCTTTGAGGGCATTGAGAAGCGCTTCGCGGCGGGTGAGATTAGTGGATTCGGTGTTCATGGGATTGGAAAGTGGTTCAGCTCTCCGGGCTGATCAGATGAGTCCAGAGGACTCAACCACATTGGAATCAGATTTCGCTAAACGGACCGGCATTCTGCCGCGCGAGTGTTTCACGCACCTTCACGCCATCCAGCGTGCCGACTTCGCCCTTCGCCTTCATCGCGAGCGCAGCGGCGCATCCGGCGGCCTCGCCAAGCGCCATCGCGGTGGCGGTGACGCGGCTGGAGGCGCTGGCTTCGCTGCTGGCGCTGTGGCAGCGACCGGCGACGAGCAGGTTGCTTACTTTTTGCGGCACAAGCGTGCGATAACTGATGTCGTAGGGCTTCGGCTGGAAGCCGGAGCCGGTGAAGGGCTTATCGACGGAGACCTCCGGCGGATGGATGTCGAGGAACCAGCAGCCCGTGGCGACCGCGTCGTCGTGTCGCGTGGTCTTTTGCAGGTCTTCGAGCGTGAGCACGTTCAGCCCGACAATGCGGCGCGTGTCGCGCACGCCGATGTAAGGGCCGCTCATGATGTAGTAGCTGTTTTCGAAGCCGGGCACCTTCGCCTTCCATTCGTTGAAGATGGTCCACGCGTCTTTGCGACCCTGGATCTCGGCGCGGGTGAAATCGGCAGCGTTCGTCGCATCCGCCGGCACGCGGGTTGCGTGCACGTAGCATTCGTCCCTCGCGAAGGCGAAAATCAACCCGGGGCCGTAAAAGTTCACGAGACGGCCTTCCTTGTGGGCCTCGATGAGCACCTTCTTCGCCGCGTCCTTCGTCTCCTTCACTGGAACGACGTTTCCGATGCGGAAATGCATCGTCAGCGGCATGAGCGGCTTCGACGAGATCGTCGGGCAACCCGCCCAGTGCGCGATGTCGCCATCGCCGGTGCAGTCGATGACTTGTTTCGCCTCCACCCGCGTGAGTCCGTCCTTGTTAGCAATGATCACCGCGGCCACACGACCTTCCTTCACCTCCACATCGCACGCCACGCTGTGGTAGAGCACTTTGAGCTTCTCCGAGTGCTGGAGGATGAGTTCATCCGTGAGCACCTTGAAGTGCTCCACATTCGGAATCCACATGCTGCCCCAATACTTCGTGACCAGCTCCGGTGGCAGATCGTCGATGGACTTCGCCCCTGGCTTCGCAATGCCCAGTCGCTGCAGCAGCTCCAGCGCGATGCCTTTCACGACAAAACGCCCGCTCGTCTTGTCGATCAACCCATCAAAATAAGGCAGCCCCACCGTCGTAATGATGCCGCCGGAGAAGCCAGCGCGTTCAATGAGCAGCGTCTGCGCTCCATTTCGAGCAGACGAAAGCGCCGCAGCAATCCCCGCACAGCCGCCGCCACAGACAAGAACATCAGTTTGGATGGTTTTCATGGTGGCCGAGCATAACGAAGCTGCCCGGTTTCACGCCACGACAAAGAGTGTGTGAAATGCGACCGCGCACCCTTACTTGGCCACACCCTTGATGCTGAAGTCGTCGTAGTGCACGTCCACCGGGTTGGTCGTGAGGCTCACGAGCGATTTGGTATCATGCGCGATGCCGGGAGACTGGAAGGTGCCTGCGTCCTTGCCGTCGATGCTGACGCTGACGGTGTCGCCCTGTGTCGTGACGACGAGTGTGTGCCATTCGTTGAGAGCGAGCTTTACCGGCACACGCTTCTGCTTCCCGGCGAGCATCTTCTTCTCGTCGTCGGTGAGCTGGTTGGCCTTCTTGCGATCGTAGAGTCCGTTGGACAGGTCAAAGCCGCCTGTTTTCGGTCGGCAAGGTTCACACCGGTCGGCGAGATCGTCGCCTGGCAGATGTGGCCGGCGTGGGAGCCTTTGTAGTTCTTGTCGTCGAACCACACGTTAAAGCTTTTCGCCTTGTCGCTGACGAAGCAGAACTTCACCGAGACCTGCAGGTCCTTCTCGCCAGTGAATTTGATGTTGTCCACCGCGCTGTGGTCAGAAGTCGGCGCTGTGATGCCGATCAGCATGCCGTCTTTGACGACACTGGAGCTCTTGTAGTGCCCCCCAGGCCTTGCCAAAGCCTTCGGCGGAGAAGTCGTCGGAGAAAATGACACGGGGAAAGTCAGCAGCGAAGGACGAGACGGCGAGGGCAAGGAAGAGCAAAGGTTTCATGGGCCGGCTGAAACGCCGGACCAGCCAGGCAACTTGCGCACATATCTGGACGCCATACGGCATTTACTGGTAACAATCTTCCTTCCACGCCTCATCATCTCGGAAGATGACCCCGCACGAAGCCTCTGCCTTTCACACCACACGCTGGACGCGTGTCTGCGCGGCCAAGTCCGACAGTGACGAAGGCCGTTCCGCACTCGCGGAGCTGTGTGAGGCCTATTATGAGCCGGTGGTGGCTTATTTGCGCGGCGTGCTGCGGGATGCCGATGCGGCGCGGGAGATGAGTCATGCCTTCTTTGCCGAAATCCTCGCCGGAGGAGCCATTTCGGGCGCGGACCCGTTGCGCGGTCGCTTTCGTTTTTATCTGCTCGGAGCCGTGCGGCACTTTGTGGCCTCCAAATGGGAATCGGACCAGCGACTGCGTCGCGGTGGCGGCATCGCACCTTTGTCACTCGATGCCGAAACGCCCGAACTGCCTCAAACCGACCGCGACAGCCCCGAGGCTGCTTTTGACCGTCAATGGGCCGTCACCGTACTCGCGCGTGCCATGAGCGTTTTGGAGCGTGAATGCGCCACCGAGGGCAAAACAGCGCTACTGGAGCATTTGAAGCCCTCTTTGCTCGGCGAAGCCTCTTATGGCGACCAAAACGCCGTCGCTGAAAAACTCGGCCTTAGCGCCGGAGCCGCCCGCGTGGCCGTTCATCGCCTGCGCACTCGCTTCCGCCACTGCGTGAAGGAAGAAATCGCCAGCACGCTCAAGGATGCCGCGTCGATTGAGGATGAGATGCAGTCATTGCTCGCAGCGCTCGGTGGCTAGGCCTCAACCGGGAACTGCGAACAGAGAACCGCGAACATTTCCCGATTTTCGTGTAACCTTCCCCTCGCCCCACGGCATGACCGGGCATGAACCCACCTTCTTCCCATTCCCAATGCCCGCGCTGCGGCGACTCGCTGCCCACCGACGCCGTCGGCGGTTTGTGCCCGCGCTGTCTGATGGTCGGAGCCATGCAGCCCACGCAGGATGGCGAATCGAATGCCTCCTTGCCACCGATGACGCCGGAGGAACTCGCGCCGCACTTCCCGCAGCTCGAAATCCTCGAATGCCTCGGCCGCGGCGGCATGGGCGTGGTCTATAAAGCACGTCAGAAGAGTCTGAACCGTCTCGTCGCGCTCAAACTGCTCGCGCCGGAGCGTGCCGACGATCCGCAGTTCGCCGCCCGCTTTGAAAAAGAGGCGCAGGCCCTCGCCGCGCTGAATCATCCGCACATCGTCAGCGTGTTCGACTTTGGGCAGGCCAGCGGCTTTTACTACTTGCTCATGGAGTTCGTGGACGGCGTGAATCTGCGCCAGCTTCTCCAATCGAAGCGCCTCACGCCCAAAGAAGCCCTCAGCATCGTGCCGCCCGTGTGTGATGCGCTGCAATGCGCCCACGACCACGGCATCGTCCACCGCGACATCAAACCGGAGAACCTGCTCATCGACAAAAGCGGCGTCGTAAAGATCGCCGACTTCGGCATCGCGAGGATCATCCACCGTGAAACAGACACTCCTGTCTGTTTAGAAACGGGGCAGACAGGAGTGTCTGCCTCACTTCCTCAAGGCACCCCCGCCTACGCCGCCCCCGAGCAGCAAAACGGCCACGCCGACCACCGCGCGGACATCTACAGCCTCGGTGTCGTGCTTTACGAGATGCTCACCGGCGAGCGCCCGAAGGACAAACTCGAAGCGCCATCCAAACGCGTGCAGGTGGACATCCGCATCGACGAAATCGTGCTCCGTGCGCTCGAAAAGACGCCTGAATTGCGCTTCGCCACCGCGGCAGAGTTTCGCACGCAGGTCGAAAAGGCCGTTCATCAGCCCAACAAGCCGCTCAGCGGCATGCAGAGCTTCTTCCAGCGCTGGTGCCCCGCTTCGTGGTTCGAGAAGATGAAGGCGGAATCGCAGGCATGGCACCTCGTGTGCGATTGCGGCCACGCGACCTCGGTTTGGGATCGCGGCGGCATTCGTTACGGTGCCTCCGGCAAGCCGATGAAGCTCATGAGTTGCCCCGCATGCGGCAAATTCACCACGCACCGCATGGAATGGCGCGGCGAAGGTGGACCGGACAATCCGAAGAAAGGCTCCATGAACGCCCTGGCGGTGAATGCGGCGGTGTGGGTGGCTTTGGCGCTGGTGGCGCTCGGCGTGGTCTTTCTGGTGGAGGTGATCCGCGATGGCATGCGCGGTGAAGGCATGGCGTTGTTCGCGGCGCTGCTCGCCGGCGCGGCTCCGATCATCCTTCGAGGCACCTGGATGCGCGGTTTTGCCGTGAGCGCTTTCATCCTGGCGCTGCCTTGCATCTCCATCGGCGTCTTCTTCGTCTATGCGATGACCACGGAAAGCGGCGGCTGGCATCCGACGCCGGCTGAGGCCTTCATCGTTCCGCTGTCCTGGATCGGCGCGATCTTCTTTCCCATCGCAGGCATGGCGCTTTGGCATGGCGGGCGTCCCTATGGAAAAAGAATGGGCTGCGTCGGGCTGGCGCTGACGATTCTCATCTTCGTCTTTGTGTCGCTTCTCGTCGTGGCGGGCGTCTGGATATTGATCCGCGGAGCGAGTCAGCAGGCCGTACCCATCTCGCCCCAATCCGCCAGTGTCGATCCTGCCGATGTGGCTGATGGTTTCGATTTTCCAGTCGGGCCACCGGATGGGAACGGCTTCCACGTCGTGCGCGAGGCTTTTGGCAAAGATAGCCCGCACGCAGGCGAGGACTGGAATGGCGACGGCGAACCCAACAGCGACCTTGGCGCTCCGATTCATGCCGTGGCACATGGCTTGGTGGTCTTCTCGGAAAACTCCAGCGTCGGCCATGGTCACGTCATCATCGTTCGGCACAACTTCTGGGATGACAAAGGCCGCCTGCAGGTCTGCGAGTCCTCGTATCATCATCTCCAGGAGCGACTCGTGAAGGCAGGAGACAGCGTCAAACGCGGGCAAAAGATCGGCACGATGGGCAACGCGAACGGTCTCTATGCCGTGCATCTTCACTTCGAGCTGCGCAAAACACCCGGCATGGGCTTGGAGCAGTCAAAGTATGAAAAGAGCACAAAGAACTACTGGGAGCCCTCCGAGTTCATCCGAGAGCACCGGCCTCTGGTGAAGTAGCCCGCCAGTGTCGTTTCCACGCCGCCCGCACTGCAAATGCGTTGGGTGGCGGAGTCTGCCTCGGCCGAAACCAAAGAGCTGGAACTGCGCGGTGCCAGCCAAGAGAAGCTGCATGTCGAAAAAGCCGTCCAGCTCGACGCCAGCCAGGTGAGGCTCGTCGGCGTGGTGGGAAGCGAGGCCAGCGACCAACCCGGCAGCCTGCGAATCGCTCTCACGCTGACGCAGGAGGGTGCGGCACGCTTTGCACAAATCACCCGCGACGGGAAAGGCCGCCGGCTCGCCATTTTGCTCGGTGGGCAGCTTTGGACCGCGCCTCTCATCCGTGAAGAGATCACCGGAGGCACGCTGGAGATCATCGGGAACTTCACTGAAGGAGAAGCGAAGGCTCTGGCGGATGCCATTCGTGCCAGCATCCCTTCGCAGCCAATAAAATGAGAGAGTCACACGTTATCCGCTTCGTTAAGCCGCCGCCGTCATGAAACCGAGCCTCCTCTCCCTCCTTTCGCTGTTCATCGTCATGTCGCTCTCTGCCCGTGAGTGGACCTCCAGCGATGGCAAAAAGCTCCAGGCGGACTTTGTCTCGCTCAATGGCGATCAAGTGATGCTGAAACTGGCGAACGGCCAGAGCGTGCCGGTGCCTCTGAGCCGGCTTTCCGCAGCGGATCAGGCCTTTGTGAAACAACAAGGCCCCGCAGCGCCCGCGACGACGCCCAATGCGGCACCAAAGAAGGTCGAAGGCGAGTTTGCCGCGCTGCTCACGGGCGACTGGGCGCTCTCGAAGCACAAGAACCTGCCCTTTGCCCTCTACGGCGCGAAGGAACTCGATGCCGCGAAGAAATACCCGCTCATCCTCGCGCTGCATGGCCGCAGTCAGAATGATGAAAATGGCAAACAAGTCGGCGGCTGGATGAAGAGCTTCACCACCGAGGCACGCTACGCAAAGAACCCGTGCATCATCCTCGCGCCGCTCGGTTATCAGCCCTTTGGCGGCACCGGCTCGGCTTGGAACTCCAAACCGGGCGAGGAAGCGATCGATCTGGTGAAGGAACTGCTCAAGTCGCTGCCCATCGACAAAGAGCGCGTCTATTGCGTCGGCTACTCGATGGGCGGCTTTGGCACCTGTCACCTCATCAACACGGAGACGCGCCTGTTCGCCGCCGGAGTCGCCGTCGCAGGCTGCACCGGGCCGGAAACGGCGGGCACCTTCAAAAAAGTGCCGCTGTGGCTTTTCCACGCCGTCGATGATCAAACTGTCGAGGTGAAATACTCGCGCGATCTGTGGGAGGCCCTGAAGCGCGACAAAGAATGCAAATACACCGAATACCCGACCGGCGGGCACGGCATCGCTGGCAAAGTCTTCGAAGAAGCCACGCTGCACGAGTGGCTCTTCGCAAAAGGCGTGAAGCCCTGATCAAGGCACCGCCAGCGGCACAATCTCCCGCGCCTTCTTCAAATCGGGCCGCGCGGGCCGCGGATCATGCCAGCGATCCTTCGGCGCAGGCGCTTTGGCATCGAGATAGGCACCGAGACGCATGCGGAGTGCTTCAAAGGCAGGCTGCGTGTCTTGGCCGAACTGCGACTTGCCGGCGTCTTCTTCGTTCTTCTTCACCAACGTCGCGCTGAGGCCCGGAATGGCACGCACGGAGGCCATGACGGCTTCGCGGCTCTCGCCGCTGACGGCGCAGTATTGGGTGAGATACTCGACGAGTTGCTGGCCGGCGCGGAAGGTCTTCAGGCGCAGGCTGGGCACGGGGCCGTTGGCGGTGGGGTAGAGCACGGAGAGTTCGTCAGGCGTTTGCCACGCGTCGTTTTTGCCGATGGTGTTCCAGGGCACGACGCCATCTGCGCCGAGCGACCAGGCCTCGACGCACCACGCGGCGTTGGTGACGTTCGGTGTGCCGATGGCGTTCGCGCTGCCATACATGTAGTAGAGATTGCCGCAGGCTTTGGCGCGACGCTGAATGCGCGGCCAGTAGTCGCGCAGCACGCCGCTGACGACTTCGACATTCACGCAGTGATCGAGCAACTCGCGCTGCCACTGCGGTCGGGAAATGTCGGCGCGATAGGTCAGATTGACCTTCGGATAAGGCGCGACGGCGTTCCAGAATTCGCGGCCGTAGTGGCGGATGGCCCAGAAGTCCTGCGTGTGCACCGGTTCATCGAAAATCCAGGCCGCGGTGCACTTCCGCCAGTCGTCCTTTTTGAAGTACACCTTGTTGTTGAGGTAGAATTCAAACATCGGCTCGGTCCAGCCCTTCGCTTCGAGATGCTTCGCGATCTCCGCCGCCATCGCGCGGAACTGCGTCCAGTAGGCCTCATCAAACGCGCTCTCGATCCAGTAACCGCCTTTGAAATGCTCGTCGTGCTTCATCGGCCAGTTCTCGTTCAGCAGCAGGTAATACGCGTCCACCGGCACCGCGCCGCGCGGCAGATCGGCGAAGGCGCTGCCATCGAGCAGCGGGCCGAACTCGGCATCGAACTTCGTCCAATCCCACTTCCCATCGCCGCCGAGCTTCGGCGCGGGCTCGTCCACCTTGCCCGTCCAGCCATACGGCAGCTGATTCAGCACCACGCGATGCTCATGCGCGAGCCGGTAATAGTCACGCGCATGCCCCGGCAGGCCGTAGGCGTTCATCTGCGGCAGGAACGACAAGCGATCCGACAGCGTGAAGTTCCAAACCGTGATCTTGAACGGCATCACGGTGCCATTCACCGTCACCGTGCCACCGTGCGTGCCTGCGAGCGTGTTTTTCGGCACGTGCAGCTCGATGAAGGTGTCTTCGCTTTTGGAATCATCGCCCGGCACCAGCGGGTCATGCATTCCACCGACTTTGGGCATCGAGTAGAGCTTCACGCCCAATTCAGGCGCTTTGACGAGCGGTTTGCCCGTGACCGAAAAACCGATCGTTTCGCCCTTCGCGGCAAAAAAGTGCGTCGAAGCCAGTTCGCGGCCGAAAACGTCTGTCGAAGGCAAATTTGGCTTCACGGCCGAAATGGCCGGAACAGGCGGCAAAGTGGCTGCGGCGACCGGATTGACCTGATTGACGGTTTTGGGAGCCTCCACCGCACCATCTTCGAGCCAGAGCGTGAAGTAGGGCTTGTGGATGCGTTTGTCCTCGCGGCTCGACACGTAGCGATTCACGAAATTCGTGAACTTCACCGCGTTGCCATCGCGCGTGTATTCGCTGCCGATGTCGTCGATGACGTAAAAGCCGTGTGACCAGCCCTCAAGCCGTGCCTGCGCCACTTCGGGAGCGATGGGGATTATCTGCCAGCCTTCCCCATCTGGCGCGGAGGCGTCGCCAAAGCCCCACAGCGATCCGCCTTCGCCGCACACGACGCTGGTGATGTCCGGTTCGTTGTTACCCCAGCGCAGCTCGCCCGTCTTCGCCCACACGAAGGAACTCGCTCCCGGTGTCTTCGCGTAGCTGCTGCCGGTGCCTTCCACCCAGTCCTGCGCGATCGTGGAGACCGTCGTGCGCCGCAACGGTGCCTCCGGCGATGCGAGATGCACATGCAGTTGCGCTTTGGTGACCTTCTTCCCCCGCAGCGGAGCCGGATCAAAGTCGATGAGGAAGAACTCCTGGATGCCCTTCAGCTTCAGCCGGTGCGATCCGCCATTGTTCCCCTCCACCTCCTTCGAGTAAGCCGAGATCCACAAGTCCCGCGACACCTCCACACGCTGCTGCGCATGCAAAGTGAGGGCGGCGAGGAGGAAGAGAGCGAGGCGTTTCATACGGCGGTTGGGGCGGAAGTAACGCCGATGATGCGGGCATCATGTCAGCCGAAACATCAGCAAGCGGCTGATAAACAGCCACGCTGAAAATGGGATGAACGAATGTCGCGCCAGCGTTCTGGACTGCTCCAGTCCTCTGGAGCTTTTCGCAGTCCGGGAGACGCTCGAAAGCGCCGGAGGGCCGGCGCACTCCAGGACGCTGCCGCGAGATTTCATGCGGTTCGAGTCAGCGATGACAAACTCACGCGCTGACGCCCCTGTTCATCGAAATTCGACGGGCTGAGCCATTGCTCGAGGGCTTCGCGGAGCGCGGGCCATTCTTTATCGATGGCGGCGAACCACGCGGTGTCGCGATTGCGGCCTTTGCGGACGGTGGCTTGGCGGAAGATGCCTTCAAAGGCCAGGCCGAGGCGCAGTGCGGCGTTGCGCGAGGCTTTGTTGAGCGAATCGCATTTCCACTCGTAGCGACGGTAGCCTAGCGCGAAGGCGTGGCGCATCATGAGATACATCGCCTCGGTGGCGGCGGGCGTGCGCTGGAGTTTCGGCGAGAAATGCAGATGACCGACCTCAATGCTGCCGCAGGACGGCGAGATGCGCAGGTAGCTCGCCACACCGATGGCTTCGCCGCTCGCAGGCTCGACAATCGCGAAGAAAAGCGGATCACGCGTGCCGCTTTGCTGCTCCAGCCAGGCGCGGAAGTCCTCAAACACCTCAAACGGGCCGTAAGGCAGGTAAGTCCAGCCAGAGCCATGCGGATCGAGCGCGTAGGCATCGAAAAGCGATCTCGCATGCTTCGCGGCATCGAGCGGCTCCAGGCGGCAAAAACGGCCGTGCATCACCTCGCGGGCCGGAAACGGCGGCTCGCGCCAGTTGGCGACGATTTCGCCGAGGGGTTGATGCGGGACTTCGGGCATGGTGGTGATTGCAGTCGAGTTTCTTCGCGCATCCGGCGTATGACTCAAGACTTTCCCTCTCATGATCCGCCCGCTGTTTCTCCTTCTCACCACCAGCCTTGCTGCCGAGCCGATCGAGCGCGTGTGGCTCACGCATGCCTCGAATGATCCATCGAAGATCGTCATCAACTGGGAAACGGCGACGCCGGGTGACTCGGTGGTCGAGTTTGGCACGAGCGCGGAGCTTGGGAAGCAGGTGAAGGCCGCGGAGTCGGTCACGCTGCATCACATCGAGATCCCGCTGGAGCAGACGGACTTGGTTTATCACTACCGCGTGCGCAGCGGCGGCGATGCGTCGGAGGTGCTTCGCTTCAAAGGCTATCCGACGAAGGAACTGCGCCTCGCGATGGTGGGCGACTGGGGCTTCGCGAAGGGCAAAGACCTCACTTCGCTGATGAAGGACGATCCGCACCTGCTCGTCACGCTCGGTGACAACGTGCCCGATTTGCACGGAAAAGGCCGCGAAGGCACAAAAGCCTTCAGCGCGCTCATCGACCAGCATCGCGAGCTTTTTCGCTCCACGCCGCTGATGCCGATTTTGGGCAATCACGACCGCGAAATCACCTCGCGAGGCCCGAAGCCGCCTGCGCATGCGGTTTACGATGTGGAGGCGAAGGCCTTCCGCGATTTCTTCGCGCTACCGGACAAAGAATGGCACTGGCGCTTCGACATCCCGGCCTTCCGCCTGCGATTGCTCGCGCTCGATGCCAGCCACACGAAGGATCAAGGCACGACGTGGCAGACGAATCATCCCATCACCTCCGGATCGGAGCAGCACGCGTGGTTTGCCCGCGAAGCGGCCCGCACCGATGCCGATTTCGTGCTCACGCTGAACAACGAGCAAAACTCGCTCATGCGTGGCTACGACCAGAAGGCCTGGCTGCCACTCTTTGAGCAAACGAGCGCCGTTTTCACCGGCTACGGCTACTTCGCCGAACGCGCCGAGTTCAACGGCCTGCCCTACTTCAACACCTGCCTCAAAGGCGACGGCGATCTCTACAAAGACCCGCACTCCCGCTTCAACGCCCGCAAGGATCACTACCTGCTCCTCACGCTGCGTGCCGGTGCCCCGACGATCACCGCCCAATTCAAAAACCTCCACGGCGAGGTGCTCGACACGTCGGAGATCGGCAAAAAACAGGCCGGGAGGTGATCCCGGCCTGCGTGGAGTGATTGATGTGAGCAGCGATTACTTGCTGTTCTCGGCGAACTGGGCGTCGAAGATGATCTTCGAGGGCGGGAAGTCGATCTTCTTGCAGAAGGCGGCGGACTCGGTGGCACCGAATTCGCGGTCCATGGCACCGTCTTCCCACTCGACGGAGAGCGGGCCGCCGTAGTCGATGTCGTTCAAGGCGCGGATGATGCGCTCGAAGTTGATGTTGCCGCGGCCGACGGACTTGAAGTCCCAGTAGCGGCTCGGTTTGTGGAAATCGACGTGGCCGCCGAAGACGCCCGCAGTGCCGTCACCGATGCCCCAGGCCACATCCTTCATGTGAACGTGGAAGATGCGATCTTTGAACTGGTAGATGAACTTGATGTAATCGACGCCCTGGTAGCCGAAGTGGCTGGGGTCGTAGTTGAAGCCGAAGGCCGGGTGGTAATCGACGGCCTGCAGGGCACGCTCAGCGCTGGCGATGTCGAAGGCGATCTCGGTGGGATGGACTTCGAGGGCGTAGCGGATGCCGAGCTTCTGATACTCGTCGAGGATGGGCTTGAAGCGCTTCGCGAAATCGGCGTAGCCCGCTTCGATCTGGCCGGGGAGGTTCGGCGGGAAGGAATAGACGAGGTGCCAGATGCTGCTGCCGGTGAAGCCGTTCACGACGCTGACGCCGAAACGCTTGGCGGCATGCGCGGTCTTGATGAGCTCCTCGGCGGCACGCTGGCGGACACCTTCAGGATCGCCATCGCCGTAGATGTGGCCGGGAAGGATCTGCTTGTGGCGCGGGTCGATGTTGTCGCACACGGCCTGGCCGACGAGATGCGTCGAGATGGCGTGGCATTGCATGCCGGCGGCCTTCAGCTTGGCACGTTTGGCATCGCAGTAGGCTTGGTCGGCCTTATCGACTTCGAAGTGGTCTCCCCAGCAGGCGAGCTCGAGGCCGTCATAGCCAAAGCTTTTGCCTTTTTGAAGCATGGTATCGAAGGACAGATCGGCCCACTGGCCGGTGAAGAGAGTGACGGGACGAGGCATGGTTGTGTGGGTTGTTGGTTTCTTGTTCTTGGTTCTTAGTTTCAGGGCTTGGGCTGCCACTTCGGGTAGCGCTGTTTGAGTTGCTGACGGATTTTTTGGGCCTGGGCGGCATCGCCGAGCTTGTCAAAGGTGAGGGCGGCCTTGTGAAGGGCCTCGGGCGTGACTTGATCGTCCTCGAAGACCTGGCTGGGCACGGCATACTTGCCGGCGGCGGCCTGCCATTTGGCCCGTGCGGCATCGATCTGCGTCTGCTTGGCGAGGTCGTCGCCATGAGCGTTGTAGATGTCACCTTCGAGGATAAGGAGCTCGGCCTGGAGCTTGCCATCTTTGACAAAGGCGAGGGCTTCTTGAGCGGTGGTATCGGCGGCGTCAAAGGTGCCTTTGCCGAGCTGCGCACGGCCTTTGGTGATGAGGGCACGGGCTTTCGAAGACGGATCGGGGTTCGATTTGAGGTAGTTGTCCGCAGCAGCGACGCTTTGGTCGTAGTTGCCTGCCGGGAGCTGCGACATGGCGAGGTAGATCCACACGGCGGGCTCGGTGTTTTCAGGCGTCTCCGGCGTGGCGGCGAGCTCGAGGTAACGAGCGGCTTTCTTGAACTCCTCGGCTCCGTAGAGCTTCAGGCCGAGCCATTTGAGGATGTTGGCAGGCACGACGCCCTCGGGCTTGGCTGCGAGGAAGCCATCGATGGTCTTTGCGAGCTCGCCGACATTCTGGCGGGCGTATTCGCAGAGCATGAGCATCTGGCTGGCCTTCTCAAAATAGGTCTTGTTGTCGATCTCGAAGGAACGGCGGAGAGCGGGGATGGCCTTGTCGTAGCTCTTGAGATCAAAGTAACCGCGGCCGATGCCATACTGCGCCTGGGCGGCGGCAGGCGTGCGCGGAAATTTCTTCAACAGGGTTTCAAACGCGGCGATGCTGGCCTTCGAGTCCTTGGACTCCATGCCAATGAGACCGAGCTGCAGCCACGCGATCTCGCAGGCATCCGAATCGGGGAAGTCCTTGGTAACCTGCTCGAAGTCCGCTTTGGCTTTCGGCAGATCGCGGGCATCGCGATTGGCCATGCCGCGGCGAGCGAGGGCCTTGGCGGAAAATTCATGACCGGGGAAGTCGGTGAGGAATCGCGTGAAGGTGACGACGGCATCCTGATGGCGGCCGGACTCGGCCTGCGCCCAGCCCATGTTGAAGACGGTGCCGGGACGGAGCTTTTCGGGGAGCTTTTCGATCTTGAGGTCGGTGTAGCTCATCGAGGCCTGGTTGAAGTCTCCTTTGTTGAAGAAGAAATCAGCACGGATGAGGCGGGCGAGCGTGAGGAACTCGTGATCGCCCTTCGTGGGCGTGTAGCGGGCGATGAAGCCGTTCGCGAATTCGCCGAGGTCTTTGTCATTGAGGAGGTAAAAGCAGTAGAGCTTCCAATAACCAGCCTCGAAGGCCTCATCGGTGTCTTTGTGATACTGCTCGACGATGAGGTACACTTCGACGGCGCGGGCGTAGCTCTTGCGGAGGCGATACGCGTGACCGACGAGCAGGAGCATCTTCGGCCGCACATTGCCGGGGGGCAGCGTGTCGGAGTGGCGGTTGTAGTAATCGATGACGCCGTCGTAGTCTCCTTTGGCACTCATGGCCTGGATGACGCCGACAAGGGCGATGCCACGGCTGGCCTCGGGCGTTTCCTGGAGCGAGGCGGCCTTTTGGAACATGGCGATGGCCTCGTCGTATTTCTTTTCCTCCTGATAGAGCACCGCGAGGCGCAGCGAGGCATCGGCGATGATGGCATTGTCGCGACTGGTGGCGATGAGCTGCTCGAAGGCTTTGATCGACTCCGCTTTTTTGTCCTGCTGGAGCTGCAGCGTGCCCAGCGTGAGCAAGGCGGTCTCGCGATATTGGTTGTTCTCCTGGACGGCGATGAGGGCGTTGAGGGCCTCTGCCTGCAATTTGGTATCGCCAAGCAGTTCGTGGCAGCGGCTCTTGTTATACAGAGCGGCCAGTTTGACATCCGGCGTCTTGGTTTTCTCGACGCAGAAGGTGAAAAAGCGGGCGGCGGCCAGCAGGCTGGGGCGGGCACCGTTTTTATCGCCATCGGCAACGGCACCCTGCCCCTGATTGAAGGCGACGGCGCCGAGGCGATAGGCGGCAGAGGGAGCGCCTTCGCTGTTCGGATAGCGGTTCACGACCTCTTCCCAGTAGGATGTGGCCTGCTTGAGCTGCCGCTGCTCGCGGTAGCACTCCCCGACTCGGAAGAGCGCATCGGCCACGCGTTTGCCCGAAGGATACGTTTGCAGGTACTTCGCGAAGTTTTGCGCCGCGATGGCCCATTCCTGCCGTTCGTAGGCCAGCATGGCGAAGTCGAACATGTCGTCCTCGGGGCTGCGAGCCTTCGGCGGAGAAGCAGGAGGCGTGGCGGGCGGCGGACGCACCGGGATGGCACGGGGCACCGGAGCGTCATCCTCAACGGGAAGGGCCTTCGGGGCCTCTTGGGCCAAAAGAGCACCACCGAGCGTGAGTGAGGCAAAGACGAATCCGCGGAAAAACATGGAAGGGGTCGTGTGCATGCGGACGGCGCGGCTATTTCGGCGGTGCGGGAGCGGCGGCCTCGCCCTCGGGCTTTTTGACGGCGAAGGCGATGTTGTAGATGCCGGCCTTCTGGCAGGCATCCATGACGCGGATGCCGTATTCCCAGTCAGTGGCCTTGTCTCCGCGGATGATGACGGCCTGCTCATTCGTGCCGGCCATGACGATGATGTTTTTCAACTTCGCAAGCAACTCGTCGGTCGTGTAGGTCTGGCCGTTCACGACGACCTCGCCATCCTTTTTGATGTTGATGATGATCTCACCGACGGTGCGCGACTCGTTTTCCTTGCCGGAATCGGCGGCGGGCACGCTCACGTCCATCACCTGCTCCTCCTTGGCATACTGGAAGGTGACGGCGAAGAAGATGACGAGCAGGAACAGCACATCGACGAGCGGCGCGAGCTGCATCGGCGTGGGTTCGATCGAGTGCTGTTTGCGGAAGTTCATGACGCGAAAGGCGGAAGGATCACACCGAGGCGGCGGCGCGAGCGGCACGTTTGTATTGCACCGCGAGCAGCGCCATCAGATGTGTGGTGGCGGCTTCCATCTCCGAGATGAGGCGGTTCACCTTACCGCGGAAGATGGCATAAAACATCAGCGCCGGGATGCCGATAACGAGACCAGAGGCCGTGCAGAGCAGCGCCTCCGACACGCCTTGGGCGAGACCGAGCTGGTTCGAGCCGCCAGCGCCTTTGCCGGAGATCTCGTGGAAGGTGGTGATCATCCCGAGCGTGGTGCCGAGCAGCCCCAGCATCGGAGCGACGGCGCCGACGTCTCCCAGGTAGGCGATGCGGGCCAGCAGCAGGCTCGACTGGCGGTTGCCCTCGGCCTCGGTGACCTCTTTGACCTCTTCAAAAGACGCGGTGGGATTCCGCGTGGCGAAATCGAGGGTCTTTGCGGTGACGCGGGCGATGCATTCGTTGCGGCGGTTGCACACAGCGAGCAGGCCGAGGTAGTCCTGTTTGCGAATCAGAGCATCCGCAGAGTTCATGAAGGCATCGCTCACCACCGTGCCCTGACGGATCGTGAGGGTGAAAAGCACGATCATGAAGAACGCGATCATCGAGAGGCCGATCAGCGGGTAAGCCATGATGCCCGTGCGCTTGATGAAGCCGCTGAAGGTCAGCGTGTCACCGAAGGGATTGTCCGCGTTGGGGTCGGCCGAGGCAGCGGCGGCGGCAGGTGCAGGAGCGGTACCTTGCGCGTAGGCGGGCCCGGCGGCCATCCACGAGAACACAAACGCCAGCACGGCCAGGGCGAGGAGGATTTTTCGGTGCATGAGGCGGCGACAGTAAACGCCCGCGGCCTCCTTGCAAGCGGGGGAGTCTCATGGATGAGAGGGAAAATTCTGATTTGGCAGCCGCGATGCTCTCGCGTGCCAGATGCGTCCCTTTTTTCGCGTATTCCCCTGCCCCCATGCATCCCGGAATCTGCTCCCGCCGCCACTTTTTGCACGCCAACGGCTACGGCCTCGGCACGCTCGCGCTCGCCTCGCTGCTAGAGCGGGACGGCCTCCTCGCCGCGCCGGTGAAGCCGGAAAGCTTTGGCGAGCTGCGCTACGACCTCACGCCGAAAAAGCCGCACTTTGAGCCGCGGGCGAAGGCCATGATCTCCCTCTTCATGATGGGCGGGCCATCCCAGATGGACCTTTTCGACCCGAAACCGATGCTCACGAAGTATCACGGGCAGAAATTCCCCGGCGAGGTGAAATATGACAACCTCGCCCAGGCCTCCTCGAAGTGCTTTGGCTCGCCGTGGAAGTTCCAAAAGCACGGCCAGTGCGGCATGGAGCTCAGCGAGTTGCTGCCAAACCTCGCGAAGGTGGTCGATGAGATCACGCTGGTCCGCTCGATGACCTCCGGCGTGAGCAATCATGCGCAGGGACTCTACGCGATGAATGCCGGGCGCATCACCGCCGGGCGGCCCGCCCTCGGCTCCTGGCTCACCTACGGCCTCGGCAGCGAGACCGATGAACTGCCCGCCTACATGGTGCTCTCTCATCCGAACGGCCTGCCCACCTTCAGCGGCGAGCATTACACGAACGGCTGGCTCCCCGCCCTATTCCAAGGCACGCTCGTGCGCCCCACCGAGCCACGAATCCTCAACCTCGATCCCCCGCCCTCCCTCGCTGGCGGTCCACAGGCACGGCAGCTCGCTCTTTTGAAGGCTTTTAATGAAGATCACCTCCAGATTCATCCCGGCGAGCTCGACCTCCAGGCCCGCATCTCCAGCTACGAGCTCGCTGCGAAGATGCAAACCGCCGCCAAGGAGGCTCTCGACATCTCGAAGGAGCCCGAGCACGTCAAAAAGCTCTACGGCGTCGATAATCCGATCACGAAGGACTACGCCACACGCTGCATCATCGCCCGCCGGCTGATCGAGCGAGGCGTGCGCCATGTGCAGGTGCTCAACGCGGGTCAAAGCTGGGACCAGCATGGCTCTCTCCTCACCGCCCTGCCCAAGAACTGCGAGGCCACGGATCAGCCCAGCGCCGCGCTTTTGATCGATCTTAAGCAACGCGGCCTGCTCGACACCACCGTCGTGCATTGGGGCGGTGAAATGGGCCGCCTTCCCGTGCTGCAAAACGATGCCGGACCGGACAAATGGGGCCGTGACCACAATACCTACGGCTTCAGCATGTGGCTCGCGGGCGGTGGTTTCAAAAAAGGCTACGTCCACGGCGAGACGGACGATTTCGGCCACAAGGCCGTCATCGACGAGGTGAAGCATTTCGACTACCACGCCACGTTGCTGAAGCTCTTCGGCCTCGATCACACGAAGCTCACCTACAAGCGCAACGGCCTCGCCGCGAGCCTCACGGATAATCAAGGCGCGAAGATCGTGGACCAGCTGCTCGCGTGATCACTCCGCGAGGAGCTTCTGCACCTTCTCCTCAAGACCGCCGCGGGCATTCGTGCTCACGACCATGCCCTTCTTGTTCACCAGCCACATCGCGGGGATGGAGTTGATGCCGTATTTCGAGGAGATCTCGTTCCTCCAGCTCTTGCCGTCGAAATACTGCGGCCATTCCATGCCGCGCTCTTTCACAAACGACTCCAGTTTGGCCTTGTCGGAGTCGAGCGAGATGCCGACGATCTCAAATCCCTTCGGGTGCAGCTCCTTGTAGGCCTTCAGCACGTTTGGGAGCTCTGCCACGCAGGGGCCGCACCAAGTGGCCCAGAAGTCGATGAGTACGACCTTGCCCTGCATTTTCGACAAATCGACCTCACGACCGTCCACGGCCGTGAACTTCATGTCGAGCGGCTTGGTCTTCAGATCCGCGGTGGCTTTGATGCCCTTGATCTTGCTCTCCACCATGCTGTTCCGCTTCTCGGCCGGGAAGTCCTTGAGGTGCTTCTCCGCCTTCGCCATCCACGCCGCGGTGTCTCCGCTCTCCTCGGCGGCTTCGAGCGACTGCATCACCGTGATAAAGCTGGCCTCGGATTTCGTCTCGGGCTTTGCATCCGCGGCCTGGATGATCTCTTCGAGGGTGACGGCCGGCTTGGCGGACACATTCACGCCGGCCATCTCGCGGGCGCGGCCCACCATCGACTCAAACAACGCGGCGTCATAGCGGCCGGGGTTTGTCGGTGCGGCCTTCATCGCAGCCGCCACCGCGTCATCGAAGGCCTTCAGGCTTGTTTTGAGAAACTCGATAGCTTCCTCACGCGAAGCAGGACGCTTTTTCGGGCTCTTGATGGCCTCAATGGCCTCCGAGACCTTTTGCCACTCCGCATCGCCATCGGCGGCACGAACGGACGACGAAACGGTCACCAGCAAAGCGGCGACCCCGATGGAAAGAAGGCGATGGGCTTTCATGGCACGAGGCTACATGACCGTGCCGCCGGCTGGCAACGACTAAAGCAATGATTTAGCGGCCGCAGATCACTTCACGATCTCGCCGACGAGCAAAATGGCCCCCGGATAGAAGGCGGTGCCTTCTAAGCGCTTCGGATCGTCCATCTTGTTGCCGTTCTTCGCGAGGATTTTGGCCTTGTCCGGCACCTCCGGGCTGATTTCGATCTTCACGGTGTGAACGGTGTCCGGCAGCTCGCTGCCGAGACTGAGTGTGGCGAGGCGGTGGTAGGTGCAGTAGGCATCGATGCGCGGCACGAGCTTCGCCGGCTGGTCATCCACCGTGACGCTCACCTGGCCGCAATCGGGCCCGATGATGTCGTAAATCGAGGCGCGGGTGCCTTTGAATTTGAAAGTGAGCACGTCGCCGGGCTTCGTGGCCTTGTGAAGGACGCTCATGCGATTGCTCCAGCGTTTGGCAAAGTCCGCCGGAGCCGGTTGGAAGCCGCTGGAGAGCGTGGCGGCCGTAATCGGCAGCAGCTTGGCCTGCTCGTAATTCGTCGCGATGAAGGGTGCGCCGAGCGTGTGCGGGCCTTTGGCCTTCGACGCGGCTTGAATGGGCTCCAGCGACCTTACGATGGCCGCGAGATAGAGCTCGTGACCTGTTTCAACATGCGGATGAACGCTGTCCGGTGCGAAGACAAACTTGCCCTCGAACTGCTTCTTCTCCTCGTCGGTCTTCGGCAGCTTGGCCTTCCACACGAGTTTGCCTTCCTTCGCCAGTTTCGCCACCTCCATGCCCATGTGGATCGTGGGGATGCCGTAGTGATCGGCGATCTTTTCCATGGCGCTGGCACTGCGTTGGAATTTGCCGTCGAGCATCGCGGGCACGAGCGCCTCGGTGACCGTGTAAACAAAGCAGATGTCGCACTCCGGCAGCGCCTTCCACGTCTGGCGGACGATGCCTTCCATGCAGCGGTGGATCTGCTCCGGGGCCGCGCCGCCGTCATTCACGGCGAACTCAACAAACAGCAGGTCGGGCTGGTGATCGAGCACATCCTGCTTCAGGCGGAAGACGCCGAGGTCCGAGCCGGTGCCGCCGATGGCCGCGTTGATCTCGCTGAACTTCGCCTGCGGCCAGGTCTTCTGAAAATGGGCGAGCGTCTTCGGCCTCCAGCCATTCTGCGCCGTGATGGAGCCGCCGAGGTAGCCGATCTTCACCGCCGCACCCGGCGTGTTTGCTTTGGCGAGGAAATTCGGCAGCCCGGCCCGCGGGTGGCACTCTTGGGCAGGGACAAGCGGGTAGTCGTCGGCGGCAAAGACCGTCTGGATGGCAAAGAGGGCGATGAGAGCGAAAAGGAGCTTCATGTGCCCTCTTTGGCCGAATCGCCGCAAAGGATCAAGCATCGTCATTGCGCCGACAAAGGGCCGCACGGCTTCGATCTTGCTCAAAGGGGCGCGTTAGGCTTCGATGACCGCTCATGAGCGAAAATCCCCCCAACCCCGGCCGCTATGCGTGGACCATCGTCGTGCTGCTTTTCCCTGTGGCGCTGCTGAACTACCTCGACCGGCAGATGATCGCCTCGATGAAGGTCAGCGTGATGCAGGACATCACCAGCATCGGTAGCGAGACAAACTGGGGCTACATGCTCGGGCAGTTCAAATGGGTGTACGCCTTTTTCAGCCCCATCGGCGGCTACATCGCGGATCGTTTCAGCCGCAAATACACCATCACCGGCAGCCTCGTGGTGTGGTCGGCCATCACTTGGTACACCGGACAGGTGCAAAGCTACCAGGAACTGCTCTGGACACGCACCGCGATGGGCGTGAGCGAGGCATTCTACATCCCGGCGGCGCTGGCGATGATCGCAGACTATCACACGGGCGGGACCCGTTCGCGGGCGGTGGGCGTGCACCAGATGGGCATCTACTGCGGCGTGATGATCGGCGGCTTCGCGGGCTTTGTGAACGAGTGGCCGGACTTTGGCTGGCGCGGTGCCTTTGATTACACTGGCCTCGCAGGCATCCTGTATGCCGTGCCGTTGTTGATCCTTCTCAAGGATGCTCCACGTGTGGCGAGCACCGCCGATACGCGGCCCTCCGTGCTCACCGCAGGCAAGGAACTGCTCACCAACAGCTCCTACCTCCTGCTCGTGCTCTACTTCACGCTGCCTGCTGTCGCCGCGTGGGTAGTGCGGGACTGGATGCCGGCCATCCTGCAAAAGGAATTCAACATCAGCCAGGGCATCGCGGGCATGTCCGCGTCCATTTACTGGCAGGCCGCGGCCATCGGCTCCGCGATCTTTGGCGGCTGGCTGGCGGACCGACGCATGAAATCGACCCCGCGCGGCCGCATCCAGGTGAGCGCCCTCGGCATGATCCTCATCATCCCGGCGCTCTTCGGCGTGGGCAATGCGCCCGCGATGCACTCCTTCGGCCTCGCCATTGCCTCGCTCATCCTTTTTGGCATCGGCTGGGGCTTCTTTGACATCAACAACATGCCGATCCTCTCGCAGATCGCCCGCCCGCATCTCCGCGCCACGGGCTACGGCATCATGAATTTCGTCAGCATGTTCAGCGGAGGTCTTGCCGATTGGGGATTTGGCAAGATGAACGATCTCAAAGTGCCGCTCAACGTGAGCTTCGGCGTGTTTGCCAGCCTTTGCATCGTGTCGGTCGTCATCGTGCTAATGATCCGGCCGAGGGAGGAAACGTGAGCAGCACCTCGAAACAGCCACTTGAAGATTTTTCAGTCTCGCCACGTTCAAGCCTCGCGCCCGCAAGGCCGCCTTTAACTCACCCCACCTCCACCACCCCATGAAAACCCTCCTCACCCTCGCCACGCTCGCCTTTGCCTCCGCCACCTTCGCCGCCGAGAAGTGCCCCATCAGCGGCAAAGACGTGGATGAAAACGTCAAGAGCAAGACCGCCGACGGCAAAACGGTCTATTTCTGCTGCCCGAAGTGCAAAGTGAAATACGACAAGGCCAACAAGACCAAGTAATCGCGTCTCTTCTCCAACCTCTTTTTCTCCACGCGGAGCCGTTCATCCCGGCTCCGCGTTTTTGTTTGGTCACGAGTGGAGGATTAGATGCCGTCAGGTGATGCCTGAGCACACCCCATCCTGCTTCCCAAGGTCGATCATCGGCTCCCCGAGAGCGGAGAAAGCAGAAGGGGCGTTTGATTCGCTGCGCGGTTCGTCCGCGCACCTTCAGCTTCACATCCCACACCCATGACTACCGAACATCGCATCATCCAACTGGTGGAAAAAAACTGCCACAAGATCGCCGAGCAGGCCGTCCGCCGCGTGCAGCAGGACCCCGAGACGCCGAATTACAAATCGCTCGCCGATGACGAGCTAAGGGCACGTGCCCGCGATCTGCTGGCGAACCTCGGCCAGTGGCTGGAGCGGCAGGACGACGGCTTTCTGGACCGTCGCTACGAGGAACTGGGCCGCGTGCGCCATCAGGACGGGTTCCCACTTCACGAGGTGGTTTACAAGCTGCACCTGCTCAAGCGAACCATCCTTGATCACGCCCGTGAGCATCATCTGGAAATGAACGCCATGGAACTGTATGCCGAGCAGGAGTTCCTCCAAACCCTGGACATCTTCTTCGACCGCATCATTTACCGTGTGGTGAAAGGCTACAGCGAGCACGAAATGGCGAACCAGGCCGGATCGCGAGCCGCGCCCGCGCTGATGGTCAGCACCGCCGCACCGGGCAGACGGGCCGCGTAGGCGTCGCGGAAGAATCAGCCGTTGCCTGAGTTGACCGTTGGTGGCTTCGCGAGCATGCCTAGCCGCCTCGCATGATCCATCTTTTCATTCTTCGCCGTCAAGGAGGCCGCGCATGAGCTCCGGACTCATCGCTTTGCTCGATGACATCACTGCCTTGGCCAAAGTGGCCGCGTCATCGCTCGATGATGCGGGCGCGATGGCGGCGAAGGCTGGTGGAAAAGCCGCGGGCATCGTGATCGACGATGCCGCCGTGACACCGCGGTATGTCGTGGGTCTTTGTGCCGAACGAGAGCTGCCCATCATCGCGAAGATCGCCAAAGGCTCACTGAAGAACAAGATGCTGATCCTGCTGCCGGGGGCGCTGGGGCTCAGTTTGGTCGCGCCGTGGGTCATCACGCCGCTGCTGATGGCTGGCGGGGCGTTTTTGTGCCTGGAGGGCTATCACAAGGTGCTGCACCTCGTCCGTCCGGGTCATCACGAGGAGAAGGGAGATGCTTCGACGGCGACCACGGCGGCGGAATTGGAGAACGAGCGCGTTTCGAGCGCCATCCGCACGGATTTCATCCTCTCGGCGGAGATCATGGCCATCACGCTCGCGGCGGTGTCCACCTCGCCGCTATGGATGCAGGCGTTTGTGCTCGCGGTGGTCGGTCTGGGCATGACGCTGCTGGTTTACGGCGTGGTGGCGCTCATCGTGAAGGCGGATGACGCCGGTGTCGCGCTCGCACGCTCCGGAGCGGGATCGGTGCGCGTGCTCGGGCGCGCCATCGTGACGGGGATGCCGGTGTTTTTGAAGGTGCTCAGCTTTGTCGGCATGATCGCCATGCTGTGGGTCGGCGGTGGCATTCTCGTGCATGGTTTGCATGAGATGGGTGTGCATGGGCCGGAGAAAGCCGTGCATCATGCCGCGGAAGCCTTCGCTTCGCTGCTGCCATCGCTGCATGGCCTGCTCGCTTGGCTCGGCCAGGCTGGGATCGCGGCGGTGCTCGGTGTGATCGTCGGCGCGATCGTCGATCCGCTGGTGAAACACGTGCTGGCGCCGCTTTGGGCACGTTTTCGGGCGAAGAAGGCCTGAGGCTGAAAAGACGGAATTGGGTACGTTGTTCACGCTTCAGCGTGTTCCCAGCGCCCTGACACGCTAAAGCGTGAACAACGTACTCAGACGCTTTCCGTGGTTGTTGGGAGCTTTGGATCACCCGACAGGCCGTTCCACTGCGTCAACGCATGAGAACGTGTCCTCCACTCGACTTCGCGAAGAGGCGGGTAGGGGGAAGAATGGCTTTCTGAATTCTTCTACCCCCATTCTACTGCCTATTGGTTCGGGTTTCGGGAAGCAAGCCTCCGCCGCACCGTCCACCTAATGAGGCACCAGCCTGCAGTCGCCGATGCATTCGCCCGAGGCACGCAGGATCACCGTCCAGAGCCCATGATCGTGTTCGGCATAATGCTGCTGATTCCAAGCCACCCAGCGCTGCATCCGCACCTCATCAAACGGCGCCGGATAAAACCGCATGACCTCCGCGCCCCCGAAAACGCGCAACAGCGCCGGAACGTCGTCCGGGGTCATCCGGCGCAGGTGTAGGCGTGGGGGTGATGAGAAAGGTGTTCACTATACAATTTGATTCGATTTGTCTGTCCTCTGCATGCCTCTAGGACCCACTTCGTGACCTTCCTATGTGAGCGCGGTCTAGCCCGTCTGACGGCACGAGCGAATCCAGTTCCATTTCATACAAAGACTCCAACGTATACTTTTGAAGAATGATAGCCGGTAAGCGGGCTGATTCTTTAGCCATCTCTGCCTCTATCCAAAGTACAGCTTTTGAGCAAATTGAAGAAATCTGAAGATAATCATCATGTGACAGAGTCATTAAGCGGCTCTGGGCGATGTTGACTTCATTTATGCGCCTCCCTCCTCTAGACTCTGGATTCAGCCAAACATAGACTTGGTGGTTCTCCATGCGGTTAACTGAATGAGCCGTGAACTTCGACCTCGTATGCAATATACTCTGATGAAGTGCGACTTCCTCAAGTTGGAGGCTTTCAACAAAACGTTCTATCCGACAGCGAACTCCACCAATGAAAGGGCGTGCATACACAATTGGTATTGCAGTAGCCAATCCATCCAGCAGAACAGGTCCAAGCGTCATGGACCGTAATGCTTCAGCTATCTGTTCGCACATGTCCCGACAGCGACAGAAATCTGTTCGTATGCTTGTTAAGTCTGCTAAACGCTGAGCCTCAGCGAGTGGAATTGAAATTGGTTTGATGTCAGCCATCGGGTGCTTCTCAAGCTACAGAATGCGTTACGTGAAGAATCTCTTAATTTGAGGGTTGAACTGGCTCTCGAAGCTTGTGAACTCTTCGTTTCACTGATGCGGAAAACTTCACTGCATCTTCCCACTGATAAACATCTTCCGACTCTGGGAACTTCAAAACAAACGCTTTCAGGTAGGGTGTCGTGGTTGGATCGTTGGACGAAAAGTAGAATTGTTCACCGGCGTAAACAGGACGCTCTGAAGTAAAAAAGATGCCCAACTGTTTTCGAGTAATTATTGGCTGCGTCATCAGATCAAGCTTTCTCAAGTCAATCACCTGCTTGCTGTGTAAGTCTTCAAATTCTTTTCCTGGTCGCTTGCTCCAAATAAAAAGGTTGTGACCGATAACCCAGTAGTTGAGCCAGATTGAATAGGGCTTTCCTTCGGCATAAAAAGAACTGCCGATTTGATGGTCCATGACGAATCCGGGCTGATACTTCACATGAACATCGTAGCCCAGATCGTAGTTTGCTGTGGTCCAATCTTTGATCTCAGACCAAGTGAGAGACTCGATTGCGGCTGTTGTGTTTTGCTCTGAGGATTTCTCGGTCATGGCTAATTGGATTGAGCGTGGAGAGTCGTGCAAGTGACCGACTCGATGCCAGTTTGAGTCAGCCATGCTGAAAAGAAGTCACGCCTCACCTCACCTGATACGCCTCCACCTCGCTGGTGAAGGCGAAGGTGTTCGGGAAATTGCCCGCCATCTGCGCGTGGTGGTCGAGGTAGGTGAGGCGGATGTATTGGGCCTCGGTGTCGGGGAAGGAAATCGAGGCGCGGGTGGCTTTGGCGAGGGGGAAGACGTGCTTACCAATTTCGCGGAAGGTTTGGCCATCGGTGCTGACGGAGATGGCGACGGTTTTGGTGGAACCGATCTCGGGCGCGCCGACGAGGATCAAATTCAGCGTGCGCGGCTGCTTGAGGTCGATGGTGACGTGCTTCGGGAATTTTTCCGTGTTGCTGGTGGCGTAGCAGTTCGGCGCGAAGGAGGCCCAGGAGCCGTCGGTGAGGCCAAAGTCCCAGCCGTAGGTGTTTTTGTCGCTGCTGGTCCAGGCGCAGCCTTTGGCGAAGTTGTCGCCGAGGTCGGTATCGACGGGCCAGTGGGTATGGAAGGCGGTGGCGGGCAGGCCGTCGGCATTCATGAGGTTGGCGATGGCGAGCTTGCTCCACGCGAAGCGCGCACGACGCGGCTGCGGGACCTTCGCGGAGGTGAGCACGACGCTGTCGCCGTCGATCCTGGCCTCGGCGGGCTGGAAAAGGCCATCGCGGCCGGCGATCTCGAAATGCGTGAGCGCTTTGCCATCGCGTGCGGCGAGTCCGCCGGTGGCGTGGTCGAACTTCACGCGGATGGCGGTGCCTTCGATGCTGTGGCTGGCGTAGAGCGGCCCGTTCGGGTCGATCTCGCTGCGGCCATAGGTTTGACTCAAAGCCCAGAGCGAGAGACGGCGGGCGACTTCCTTTTTCTTCGCGGGATGAATGTCTCCGACCTCGCCGATGTCGCTGATGGCGGCCATGCCGGTGTGTGGGATTTTCAGGCACTCGCGTTGCGCCTGCCAGAACTGCGCGAGGATCTCCGGCTCCTCGTTGCCATAATGAAACGGGGCGATCTGCACGAAGTAGAACGGCAGCTCCGGCTGCTGGAAGACACTGCGCCACGAGGCGAGCAGGGCCTTTTTCTTGTCGGTGTAAACGAAGCCTTCGTTGTGGTTCGACTCGCCCTGATACCAGATGGCGCCGCGGAGGGCGAAGGGCACGAGCGGATGGATCATGGCATGGTAGAGCGCGGTGGGCGTGCCGGCACCGGCGGCGAGTGATGGCGGCTGGCCGGGCATCGCGGGCACGGGCTGTTTTTTCTCCAGCGCGGTCTTCACGGCCTGCTGCCACTGCGTGACGGCGGCGAGGTGCTTTTCATGCGCGGTGCGATACGCGTCACTGCCCGGCAGCTTCGCGCGGACATCAGCGACGAAGTCCTTCAGCTCCGGCACGGCGTCAAAGCCCTCGATGCTGGTCCACGGCTCGATGCGCGTGCCGCCCCAGGCGCTCTGAATGATGCCGACGGGCACTTTGAGCTCCTCGTGCAGCCGCAGGCCGAAGTAGTAACCGACGGCGGAAAAGCTCGCCGCGCTCTCCGGCGAGCTGCGGGCCCATTTCGCGGGCACATCGTCCTGCGGCGTGAGCGCGGTGGTTTTCGGCACCTCGATGAGTCGGAGGTTCGGATGCGTGGTGTTCGGGATGTCGGCCTGCGAGTCGGGCTTCATCTGCATTTCCCACTCCATGTTCGACTGGCCGGAGGCGAGCCACACTTCGCCGATCAGCACGTCCTGCACGCTCACATTGCCCGCCTTCAGCACCTGTGGCTCCGCATTCGCGGGCATGGGATCGAGCTTCACCATCCATTTGCCGCCCGCATCGGCCTTCGCGGTCTTCTTTTGCCCTGCGAACTCGACCACGACCTCCTCGCCGGGCGCGGCCTTGCCCCAAACCGGCACCGCTTTGTCCCGCTGCAGCACCATGTGGTCGGTGAAGATGGAAGGCAGGCGGACTTCGGCGAATGACGAATGCAGAAGGACGAAGGAGGAAAGGAAGACGGCGAGCGGTTTCATGGTGGCTGCTGCTGATACCATGAGGCGGGAGAGCGAGACAAGCCTTGTGAATGAAAACTCGTTTGCTTCGCGGCATGCCTTGCCATCATGGGCGGACTCTCACCCATGACCTCAGACATCGCCTCCGTAGCCAACTCTCTCGGCATCTCGCCGGATCACCTCAGCTTCTACGGTCGCGACAAGGCAAAGATCAGCCTCGATGCACTGAAGACCGGCCAGAAGAAGGGCAAGCTCATCCTCGTGTCCGCCATCACACCGACGCCTGCCGGCGAAGGCAAGACCACGGTCTCCATCGGTCTCTCGCAGGGTTTGAAGAAAATCGGCCAGAGTGTGGCTCTCGCGCTGCGCCAGCCCTCGATGGGGCCGGTGTTCGGTCGCAAAGGCGGCGCGACGGGTGGTGGCAAAAGCACCGTGCAGCCCGCGCAGTCGATCAACCTGCACTTCACCGGTGACTTCCACGCCATCACGAGCGCGAACAACCTGCTCTCCTCCGTCATCGACAACGAGCTCTTCAACGGCACCTGCCGCCTGAAGCCGGAAGGCGTGCTGTGGAAGCGTGTGATGGACATGAACGACCGCGCCCTGCGCCACATGCGCACGAGCGCCGGCAAGCCCACCGAACGCGCGACGGGCTTTGACATCACCGCCGCCTCGGAGGTGATGGCCATCCTCTGCCTCAGTGAATCGCTCGCAGATCTGCGTGCACGACTCGAACGCATCGTGGTCGGCTTCACGCCGGAGGGCGAACCGGTCTTCGCCAAGGAATTCCGCGTCACCGGAGCGCTGCTCGCCCTGCTGCGCGATGCCTTGAGCCCGAATCTCGTGCAAAGCGTCGAAGGCGTGCCTGCCTTCTTGCATGGCGGCCCGTTTGCGAACATCGCGCATGGCTGCAACAGCGTGCTCGCCACGCGGATGGCGCTGGCGCATGCCGATTTCGCCGTCACGGAGGCCGGATTCGCCTTCGACCTCGGCGGGGAGAAGTTCATGCACATCAAGTGCCGCCAGAGCGGCCTCGCGCCGGAGGCCATCGTCATCGTCGCCACCGTGCGGGCACTGAAAATGCACGGCGGAGCCGCATTGGACCAGCTCACGCAAACGGACACCGCCGCGCTCTCGCGAGGTCTCGACAACCTCGCCGCGCATCTCGACAGCGCCGCGAAGTTCCAACGCCCCGTCATCGTGGCGATCAACCAGTTCACCAATGACCACCCGGACGAGCTCGCGCTCGTGCATGAGTTCTGCCAAGCCCGCGGCGTGCCCTGCGCCACCGCGAATGTCTTTGGTGAAGGCGGCGACGGTGCCGTGAAGCTCGCCGAAACGGTGCTCGCGGCTTTGCCAAACGAATCGAAGCCGCTGCCGATGCTCTACGATGCCGCCGAGCCGGTGGAGAAGAAGCTTCACGCCATCGCCACGCAGATCTATGGCGGCGACGGCGTGCAACTCACCGATGAAGCGAAAGCGAAGCTGGCTTTGTTCGCTCGCAGCGGTTTTGACAAGCTGCCGCTCTGCATGGCGAAGACGCAGGAAAGCCTCTCCGACGATGCGAAGAAGCGCGGCCGCCCCAGCGGCTTCACCATCACTGTGCGCGATTTCGAGATCAGCAACGGCGCCGGCTTCCTCGTGGCCCTCACCGGCACGATGATGCGCATGCCCGCTTTGCCAAAGGTGCCGTCTGCGGAACGCATCCAGGTGAGTGAGAGCGGGGAGATCAGCGGGATCTGAGGAGGATGATGCGTGATTCGTGATGCGTGAGTCACGTTCGATGCCTTTTTTCAGATTCACGCATCACGCATCACGCATCACTCGTCACGCCTCACTCCGGCCAGATGATCGTGATCACGAGTTCCCACGCCCGGTTTTGGATGCACCAGATGATGAAGGCCACAAAGAGCAGGCTCATCAACGTGAGGTGGATCAGGCAGCCGGTGCCGCAGCCCATGCCACTACGCTGGCGGGCGTAGCGGGTGAGAGACTGTCTGAAAGCGGCCATGACGGGGAAACTCGTCTTCCCTTGGGGCGGTTGCCAGCATTTGAGGCAGATTTTTTCCTCGCGTGCGCTGGCAAACGTCCGCTAGATTCGCCTCACACCTCGCAAACCCCATTCGCATGGCCAGACGCGCCCAGTCCAGCATCAATCCCACGCACCTTCTTGGTCTCGTCCTCATTCTCGCCGTGCTCGGAGGTGGTGGTTACACGCTGCTGCACCGCACCACGGACCCTATGACGGGCATCACCGAGCTGCTAAGCTCCGAGTTCCTCGAAAACGCCACCGCGCTCAGCGGGAACATTTACAAGGTCGAAGGCGTCGTGGATGACCGTCTTGACACCGGCTGGCGTCAGGCAGATGGCCGGCTCTTCAGCGTGCAGCTCAGCGATGGCAGCGGAAACACCTTTGTGCCTGTCTGGGTGCCGCCGGATTACGAAGGCGCGAACATCCAGCGTGGCCAGCGCTACACCTTCAAAGTGCGTGTGCAGGAAAATGGCGTCCTCGAAGTGCTCGAACTCATCAAAATCTGATCCCCGTGCTGCTCATGAAATCCGCGTTCCCTCTCGTGATCCTCGCCGCGGCCTGCCCGCTGGTCTTGACGCAGGCGCAAGTGCTCCCCGGCATGCCCGGCGCACCCGCAGGCCAGCCCGCCACCACGACGACCAATTCGAACAACAACTACAACATGGTCCCCGGCAGCGCCGCGGACCGCCAGACGGACACGCAGACCGGCCTGGGCAACATGCCCATGATGGACCCCGGCAGCGAAAACGTCTCCTTCAACGGCAAGCTGTGGAATGTGACGAACAACCGCCTCATGCGCTCGCGCTTTGAGACCTACCTCACCACGCCGGAGGCCGTCTCCGCCGAGGACCAGGCCTACCGCAACGTCATGGCACAGATCATGGACTTGCTGGCGGCCACCCACAAACCGCAGCCGGAGCCGATGAAGGCCTTTGCCCTGCTGCCCGAGGCCGCGACCTACAAGATCGATGGCGGTCTATGCAACGCGATCGCGAACTCGATCTGGGATGTTTGGCTCTCCCAACGCAAGCAAGCCAACCTCCGGGCCGCGAACGTGGCCATGGATGAGCGGCGCAAGCAGCTCGAATGGAACTCGGAGATGGGCCTGAAGAGCACCGAGCTCGCTCCCCCCAATGCCGGCACGGGCAAGGGCGGCGGGCAAAACCAGCAGCAGGCCAATCAGAACAACCAGACCAACAGCGCCATGTTTGGCCGCACGAGCGGTTACATCAAAGGCATCGCGGAGATCGAGGCCCGGAAGAAGATGAACGAGACCGCGGTGGGTCTCAGCGAGATCACGAGCAAGACGCAGTTCCAGGCGCTGATCATCCAGATGTTCCTCCAGCGTCGTTTTGAGCACGCGGTAATCGCCTGCCGCTTCTACCCGAACCTTTTCAAGGACGGCGACAGCATCCTGCAGATCGACAAAGACGCCGACCTGCAAAAGGCGCTCTCCGGCACCTTCGGCGTGCCGCCCACGGTGACGCTCATCGATGGTCTCTCGCTCGAAGCGATGCGCACGGTCGATGAGTCACTCGTCTCGTTTGAAAACCTCGTGGCCCGCAAGGACATCGACAGCGCCAGCAACCGCCTGCTGGAGGCTTTTGGCATCGGTGAATACCTGCCGCGTGTGCGCCGCCTGCCGATGACAGAGAAGACCAAGGTGCTCGATTTCGTCCGGAAGAAGAACAAGCTGCTCGGCTTCCTCGAAATGAAGGATTACGCCGAGGCGGAGAAGACCGTTTTGGAGCTGAAAAGCGAGGCGCAGGACTTTGAGTATGCGAAACCGCTCGCCGCCATCAACACGGCGAAGTCGGTGAGTTCGCTGCACATCAGCAAGGCCCGCATGGCCATGGCCACGAAGGACACCAAAACGCTCGAAACCGAGATGAAGGCCGCGACCGAGATCTGGCCCACCAATCCCGACCTCGCCAATTTCAGCGGCGAGCTGGTGAAGGGCAGCGACATGAAATCGCAGGGCATCATGGAGTTTGACCGCCTCATCAGCCAGAAGGGCTACCGCCAGATTTTCGACAACAAACTCCAGCTCGCCATCGCCGTGCAGGGAGATGCCGGACGCGAGCAGCAGCTCAAAAAAGTGCTCGATGACATGGCCCGCGTCGAGGTGGTGATGAGCGGTGCCAAGGAGCTGGCCTCCACCAGCCCCGCCGCGGCCTGGGAAAAGGTCGAGAAGGAGGCGAAGCAGTTCCCAAACGATCCCGAGCTCAGCAAGCTCCGCGCCGATCTCGGCATCCAGGCCAGCGAATTCGTCACCGCCATCGAACGCGGCCGTCAGCACGAGGAGAAGAAGCAGACCGGCTCCGCTCTCGCGTGGTATTTGAAGGCCCGCCGCATGCATCCGCCGAGCGAAATGGCCCTGGCCGCCATCAAACGTCTCGTGACCGTTGTCCGCGCTGGCGACCAGCCACCTGTGGACGCCGCTCCGGCTTCGGCGCTCGAAAACAAGTGAGGTCTCAAATGCCCGCGAGCTTCATCGCGTAGGCCAGCGTGTCGATTTCAGCGGGCGATTTGTCGCGGCGGATGGCTTTGATGCGAGGGAAACGCATGGCGAGGCCGCTGTTGTGGCGGTCGCTGGGCTGAATGCTGTCGAAGGCGATTTCGAGCACGATCTGCGGCTGCACGGTGCGCACGCGGCCTTTCTGACTGAGCGTGGTTTGCGTGAAATGCTCGGTGAGTTCCTCGATCTCGGCATCGGTGAGGCCGCTGTAGGCCTTGCCGATGACTTTGAGTGAGTTGCCGTCGGCTTCATCGCGCACGGCGAAGGTGTAGTCGCTGAGTACATGGCTGCGTTTGCCGTGACCTTGCTCCGCCTTCACGACGACGACATCGAGGGTAGCGAAGGCCTTCTTGAGCTTCAGCCACGACTTGCCGCGACGTCCGGGCGAGTAGGTGCTGGCGGCGTCTTTGGCGATGAGGCCTTCGTTTCCGCGTCGGCGAGCCGCGAGGAAGGCGGCTTCGATCTCTTCGGCATTCGCGGCGTGAATGACCTGGATCGTTTCGAGGCCTACCGGCATCGAAAGAGCCTCCAATTCGGCCCGACGGGCCTCCAAAGGCTGTTCGAGCAACGAAACGCCGTTTTTCCAAAGCAGGTCGAAGACGACGTATTTCACGCTCACCTCGCTCGGGAGGAACAAATCAGCCTGATCGCGTCTGCCGAGTCGTTTTTGCAGATCGAAGAAGGTCAGTTTTTTGCCTTCGGCATGCGCGATGATCTCGCCGTCGAAAATGACGTCGTCGCTCAAAAGTCGCATAGAGGCCACAACCTCGGGAAACTGGCCGGAAATCGGTTTGAGGTCTCGCGTGAAGATTTCGACGTGATCGGCGCTGCGATGCACTTGAGCGCGAATGCCGTCGAATTTGTCCTCCAGCCACACTTTCTCGCCTGGAAGACGCTCGCGGATGGCCTGCGCGGTTTCTTCCGGCGAGGCGAGCATGACTTTGATCGGCACGAAGAGCCTCGGCGCGGCTTCGTGAAGCTTGTGAGCCTTCGCGAGCAAGGCGGCGGCGCTGATGTCGCCGCAAAGCATCGCAGCCTCGCGCACGTCATCGGCCTGCGCATCGAACGCAGCGGCCACGGCTTCCTCGATGAGGCCTTCTTTCGAGCCCATGCGCAATTCGCCGGTGAGAAGCCGCACGAGCCACGAACCGGCGGAGGCGCTGAGGTGTTGCAGTCGCGCTTTGAGCAGGCTCACGCGTTCCATCTGGCTGCTCGCGTGGCGAAGTCGCTCAAAAAGCTGCGCCACGTCGGCGAGATCGCATGTCTCCGGCGTGAGCGTGGCACGCTGCAAAACGAGGAAGGCCGTGCGTCCCGCATCGGCCTGCGAACGCGAGATGGCGCGATATTCGGCCTCCTTCAGCCCGCTGAGCTCCATCAGCGCCCGTTTGATCAAGGCCCAACCCGTGTTCAACGCGCCCTCGCCCGTGCTGCCGCTCGAAAACAAGGCCGCGAGCTTCAATTCATCGTCATCGAGCTCTTTCAACAATGCCGCGAGCAACTCCACCTTCTTCAATCGCGATGAAACCTCCGCTGTCTGCGCACAAACTCTCGCCCACTCGATGAAACTGCCTTCACCCCAAGACTCGTCCTCCGACTTGAAACCTGAAACTTGAAACTTGGAACCCTCGATGCGCAGTTCGAGCTGATCATCCCCCTCCAACGTCCACGCCTCCACACCACGCGTGCGGAGTTCCGCGGCAAACTCCCGCGTGTAGCCATGCACGAGCCATACGCGGCGTGGTTTCACCAGCTCGACCGTTTCAAGAAGCTCCGGGTGATCGGCGTGATCGCTGAGCGGGAAGACTTCATCGACTTGATAACGAAACTTCGCACCCGGCGTGAGCGCCCAACCGCTGAGCATCGCGGTGCGGCAGACTTTGAGTTTTTTCAGCGCGAGCGACTTGCCGTTGCTCGGCGGAAAGATGAGCACGTGGCCGTGGGCCTCGGCGGCATCGAAAAGCCGGAACGCCGGCAGCTGGCCCAGCAGCGGGGCGACGGCGCGGGTCATGTCCCACACGGCCTTGTGCAGCATGACGGGATGCCCGGTCTCGGCGAGCGCACAGAGGATCTCCTGCGCCTTGCCGAGCGAGTAGCCGAGCAGCACGGGGATGCCGCCGTCCTCGATGGTCTCCTGCACCCACTTCCGCACCTGCGCGACGATTTGCGGCACGGGCGGAAAGGCATACTGCGGCAGTCCAAACGTGCACTCCATGATGAGCGTGTCCGCGTGCAGCAGCTCGCATCGCTCGGAGCTGAGCCCCTGGCGCAGTTTGTAGTCGCCGGTGTAAAGCAGCGTGGCGCCGTCCGACTTCCGCGTGAGGTGCAGCATGGCGGAGCCGATGATGTGACCCGCGGGCAACAGCCGCAGCTCCCAGCCTTCCCATTCGATGACCTCGCGCATCGGCAGCGCTCGCACCTCGCCCTCGTTTTTGAAGCCGTAGCGGGTCTTCATGAGGTCGCGGGTGACCTCGGAGCAAAACGTGAGCTCATGCCGCGCGACGTGATCGCTGTGCGCATGCGAGATGAAGGCGCGCGGCACGCCAAAGTGCGGATCGAGCCACAAATCCGCCTCTGGGAGGTAAATCCCGTGTCGGTGGACGACTTCGATGAGCGGTGGAGGCATGGTGATTCGCATTCTACGCGTTGCACGGGTGCGGCGGATGGCCAAGTCTCCATGAATGGCTTCCCTCGCCGATCAACTCCTCTCTCTTCTCGGTCCCGACCGCGTTTCGACCACGCAGGCCGATCTCGCCACGCACAGCACGGACAAATGGTTCGCCTCGCATCCACCGGAGGTCGTGGTGCATGCGCAAAACGTGGACGATGTGTCGAAAACACTGCGCTTTGCGAATGAGCACCAGATTCCCGTCACGCCGCAAGGTGCACGCGTCGGCTATGTCGGCGGTTGTGTGCCGTCGCGTGGTGGCATCGCGCTGTCGCTGGCGAAGATGAACCGCATCATCGAAATCAAAACGGAGGACGGCGTGGCCGTCGTCGAGCCGGGTGTGATCACGGGCCATTTGCAGGCCGCGGTGCGCAAGCTCGGCTGGTTTTATCCGCCAGACCCGGCCTCGCTCAAAGAATGCAGCCTCGGTGGCAACATCGCGACGAATGCCGGCGGCCCGCGCTGCCTGAAATACGGCGTCACGCGGCATTACGTGCTCGGTTTGCAGGCGGTGCTCGCGGATGGCAGCATCGTCGAGGCAGGTGGACGTTGTCACAAGAACAAGACCGGCTTTGACCTCACCGGGCTCATGGTCGGCAGCGAAGGGCTGCTCGGCGTCGTCACGCAGGCCACGCTGCGCATCATTCCGCATCCGCCGATGCGTGCGATGCTCTCGGCGGGCTTCAACTCGTTCGCCGAGGCCGCAAACGCTGTGCAGCGCATCCTCGGCAGCGGCTTTTTGCCCTCCGCGCTCGAGATCGCGGACAAATTCACGCTCCGCGCCGCCCGCGAGTATCTCGGCGAATCCGTCACGCCGAAGGGCGATGCTCATTTGCTCGTCGAGATCGACGGCCAGGCCGACTCGGTTAAAAACGAGCTGCAACTGCTGGCCAAACTCGTGCGCGAGCTCGGCTGTATCTGCCTCGAAGAAGCGATGGGCGAGGAAGCGTGCGAGGCGTTTTGGAAACTGCGCCGCGAGTTCAGCTACAGCCTCCGCAACACCGGTCTCATCAAGTTGAACGAGGACATCGTCGTGCCGCGCGGCAAGCTGGTGGAGCTCGTTGAGTTCGCAGAGCAATTGCAGGCCGAGTTTGGCTTCCCGGTGGCCTGTTTCGGCCATGCGGGCGATGGAAACATCCACGTGAACATCATGGTGCCCACGATGGACGATCCGCCCGTGCGCGAGAAGGCCGAGCAGGCGCTCGACCGCCTCTTCCATCAAATCATCGCCTGGAAAGGCGCCATCACCGGCGAACACGGCATCGGCATCGCGAAAGCCCGCTGGTATCCGCACGCCGTGCCAGATGCGGCGCGCGCGATGCACACCGCATTGAAGAAAGCGCTCGATCCGAACGGGATTTTGAACCCCGGGAAGTTCATTTCTTGAGCTTCGAGAGCACATCCTCCTCCTGCGGAGCATTTTCATCCAGCGGCGCGATCTTTTCCGCGATGCGGAAGATCACGAGGATGAGCTCCACGATCACGCGAGCCACGATGGCATAGGCCAGAAAGGCCAGCGGAGCCGTGACGAAGCCCAGAAAGCCATCGATCCACCGCCAGGTGTAGATCACCGCCCCCACCAAACTCAGCGCATAGACCACGCGGATGAGTTTGGGGGTCACGAGGCGTTTGAAACTCAAATCGAGCACGAGATCGAGGATGGCCCGGATGAAGGACCACAGGCGGGTCACGGGGGAATCGTGGGTTTTGGAGTCGCTCATGGGGAAAGGTAGCGGCGGGCTGGAAAGCCGGCAACCGGCCAAAATACGGGCTTCCAAAGCATTTTCCCGCCTTGGAATATCCGTTTGCGCTTTCTGGCAAGCGAGCCAGAATCCGCGCCTCTTTTCCGGTCCGTGTGTGCGGCCCGTCCAAAAAGATACTCTTCGGAACCCAACACCCTGACCCGATCATGCCTGCGAAAAAGTCCAAAGCCGCGGCCAAGAAACCAGCTTCGAAGCCCGCCACGAAAGCGCCTTCCAAACCGGCAGGGAAACCAAAGAGCAAGCCTTCTCCCGCCAAGAAACCCTCCCCCAAACCTGTGAAGAAAGCTCCCGCCAAGAAAGCTGCGAAACCCGCTCCCAAGAAAGCCGCCACGGCCAAGAAGCCCGCGGCCAAGCCCGCCCCAAAAAAGGCGGCCCCGGTGAAAAAGCCTGCTCCTGCCAAGAAAGCCGCCCCGGCCAAGAAGCCCGCGGCCCCTGCGAAGAAAGCCCCGGCTCCCGCCCCCAAGGCTGCTCCGGCCCCGAAAGCTCCTGAAAAGAAGGTTGCCGCCCCTGCTCCGGTGAAAGCGGCTCCCGCCCCGGTGAAGGCAGCCCCCGCCAAGGCCACCAAGCCCGCCGCCAAGGGCACACCGACCCCCAAGGTCAGCTCCGGCGGCCCAAAGACCGGCACCCCCCGCCGCGTGGCCGAGGAAGAAGGTGCCACCATCGAGATCGCCAAGGGCCCGGTGAAGATGACCCCCTTCCTCAAGAAGCAGAAACAGCGCCTCATCGAGCTGCGTGACGCCTACATGAGCTCCATCGAAGGCGTTTCCGCCGAGACCATCCGCGATGGCGGCGACTCCTCCGCTTTCGGCATGCACCAGGCGGACGCCGGCAGCGATGCCTACGACCGCGACTTCGCCCTCAGCCTCCTCGGCAAGGAGCAGGACGCCCTCTATGAGATCAACGAGGCGCTCAAGCGCATCGACAACGGCACCTACGGTATCTGCGAAGGAACCGGCCAGAAGATCATGGAAGAGCGCCTCGAGGCCATGCCCTTTGCCCGTTATGGCATCCAGTGGCAGGAGAAAATCGAGCGTGAAGGCCGCCGGAACACTTGGAACCGCCCCGTCCACAGCCTTTTCGGCCTCGACGACGGTGCCGACGACGACAAAGACGACGACAAGGACGAGGAGGAAACCACCTCCAGCTCCTCGAATTCAAACAACTCCGGAGAGTCGCTTGACTTTAGCAAAGAGTAACCTAGCCTCCGCGCCCCAAAATTTATGCCGCGAGACATCATCATCCTCGAATGCACCGAAGCCAAGGCCGCAGGAATGCCGACCTCTCGCTACGTGACCACGCGCAACAAGAAGAGCGTTCGCACGCCGAACCGCCTCGAAAAAGTGAAGTTCAACCCCTTCATGAAGAAGCGCACGCTGCATCGCGAAATCCGCTAATCCGCACCTTACCATGCAACCGAAGACCAAAGAACGTCTGATCTCCCTGCGCCGTCACAACCGCAAGATGCCCCGCCGTCGCGTGGACATCCCCGTGGAAAAAGTCGTGTACACCAATCCTGAGATCCTTGCTCGTTTCACCACGGAGTCCGGCAAGCTCATCCCCCGCCGCGTCACCGGTCTGCCCGCCTGGCTTCACCGCAAGGTCGTCCGCGAAGTGAAGCGTGCCCGCGCCGTCAACCTCCTGCCCTGATCCGGCCTGCGTTGATTCCCAATCTTGATCCCACTGTTGCTCCCGCGGCAGTGGGATTTTTGTCTCTCCCGAATCCCCTCCATGTCCGCCCTCACAGACACCCAGAGCGAACGCGATGACCGGCAACTGCCGATCGACCGCGTGGGCGTGCGCAGCCTGCGCTTCCCCCTCCGCATCCGGGACCGGGACAGCGCCGTGCAGCACACCGTGGCCACCGTGGCCCTCGCCGTCGATCTGCCGCATCACTACAAAGGCACGCACATGAGCCGCTTTGTCGAGGTGCTCCATGCCCATGGCACCGAACTCACCGTGGCGACCATCGCCGGCATGCCGAAGGAGCTCATCAAGAAGCTCCATGCCGACAAAGCGCACGTCGAGTTCCGCTTCCCCTACTTCCGAGCCAAAAAAGCGCCCGTTTCCGGTGCCGAGGGCCTGCTCGACTACGGCGTCGTTTTCGAAGTGAACGCCGACAAGGATTCCAGCGACTTCGTTTTGACCATCGAGGTGCCCGTGACCACGCTCTGCCCCTGTTCCAAGGCCATCAGCGCCCGCGGAGCCCACAACCAGCGTGGCATCGTCACCCTCGCCGTGCGTTTCAGCGAGCCCGTGTGGATCGAGGACCTCATCGAGCTCGTCGAGACCTCCGCCAGCGCCCAGCTCTACAGCCTGCTGAAGCGTCCCGATGAGAAATTCGTCACCGAGGCCGCCTACGACAATCCTGTCTTCGTCGAGGACCTCGTGCGCAACGTGGCCCAGAAGGTCAAAAGCCATCCGCGCATCACCTGGTTCCGCGTCGAGGCCGAAAACTTCGAGTCCATCCACAACCACAACGCCTGGGCGATGATCGAAAGCCCCGGAAAATGACGAATTCAGAATGACGAAGGTCGAAAGGCTTCGTCATTCCGCATTCGTCATTCGTCATTCCTTCCATGCCCACTCCCATCCTGCCCACCGACGAGCCGCCTCTCCTGCACCACGCGGTCGAGGAGGCGGTGCGCTTGCTTCGCAGTGGAGAGGTCGTCGCTTTGCCCACGGAGACCGTTTACGGCCTCGCCGCCAATGCGCTCGATGCCGCGGCCGTCGCGAAGATTTTCGAAGCGAAAGAGCGGCCCACGTTTGATCCGCTCATCGTTCATCTGCCGCACAAAAACCAGCTCGACACCGTCGCCGATGTGCCGGCGGACATCGCCCAAGTCGTGAAGCAACTCACCGAGCGCTTCTGGCCCGGCCCGCTGACGATTTTGCTGCCGAAGAAGCCCATCGTGCCTGATCTCGTCACCGCCGGCCTGCCCACCGTGGCCGTCCGCGTGAGCAGCAATCCTGTTTTTCGGCGCATCGTCGCCACGCTCGACAAGCCGCTCGCCGCGCCGAGCGCCAACCGCTTCGGTTCCATCAGCCCCACGAGCGCGAATGCCGTGCTCGCCGAGCTCGACGGCCGCATCCCGCTCATCGTCGATGGCGGCGCGAGTCTTCACGGCCTCGAATCCACTATCATCCGCATCGAGTCTGGCAGCCCGAAGCCCGTCATCACCATCGTGCGCCCCGGTCCGCTCACCCCGGACGATTTGAAGCCCTACGGCAAAGTGCAGCTCGGCAGCCGCACCGTGCTCGATGAGGCCTCCGATGCCCCCGGCCAGCTCGCCAAGCACTACGCCCCGCGCACACCGCTGCGCCTGCTCACGCGTCCTGCCGATTTTCAGCCCGAGGAAGGCAAAACGTATGCCCTGCTCAGCCTCAGCGGTGAGGAACGGGATGGCTATGTCGGTCTCCACGATTGGGAAGAAGTGATGATGCTCAGTCCAGGCAGCGGAAAACTGCCCGAGGCCGCCGTGCGCTTCTTCCACTGCCTGCGCCGCCTCGACGAACTCGGCGTCGATGAAATCATCGCCGAGCCGATGTTCGAGCACGGCATGGGCATCGCCATGATGGACAAGCTGCGCCGCGCCTCCATCAACAAGCCGAAGCCCGTTCAAGGGCACTATCAGCAGCGTCGCGGCTGATCTGTGTGTTCGTAGTTCGGGCTTCAGCCCGTCAGACCTCCCAAGGCTCGCCCTGAAGGCCGAACTACGAACGAACTCAGGCTTTTTGCCACACGCCAAACGTGCCGCAGGCCACTGGTGGTACACTCTCAGCACCGCGGAGCAAAAGCTCACCGCACTCAAACCGGCCGCCAAAGATGCTCAGCTCATGCTTGAGCAGGTTTTGCAGCGTTGTCGGCGAGAGATTGCCCTGACGGCAAACAACCACGAGGCCCAGCGGCGTATCGCTGAGCAGCCCGCTCGCCGTCGCGATGAGCGGTGCAAGGTCACGCTCCGGCTCGAAGCCATGCTTTGCCTCACGAGAGCTATGCGGATCGACGATGACAAGGTCGTGACGGGCATTCTGAGCCTTCTCACGCTGCGCAAACTTCACCGGATCATCGAGCACCCAGCGAATGTCACGGCTGGCGAGCGTCGTGGCATTCAGCGAGGCATTCTCGCGAGCCCGCGAGAGCGATTCCTGATGCGCCTCCACATGCGCCACGCTCGCTCCACCCAGCGCCGCACCCAGCGTGTGACCGCCCACGCCGCCAAAGAGATGCAGCACGCGGGCAGGACGACGCATCTTTGTCGTGAAGGCCGAGCACATCGTCGTCACACGATCCCATGATTCACGCAATTCAGGCCCGAGAGCACGTGGACTGCCTCCTGGGCCGCCAATGAGAAAAACGAGTTTTCCAAAGCGCACCCTCACCGGCTCCTTCACATCGCGTTTGAGGTCGAGAGCCTTCTTCCACTCCGCGCCGCCCAGCTTGCGCCGCCACCAGATTTGCTGGCCGGGCCTCGCACAGGTCACAGCGCCCCATTTTTCGAGCACGCGCCCTCCGCCGCTGTCGAGCAGCTCGTAGTTGTCGTTCGGGGCATCTGTGGGTTGCGTTTCGTCCATTCACGCCATCTCTGCATCGCAGCCTCCCGTGCTCAAGAACCTTTCCACATCCCGATGAAGCCTCTCCTGATTCTGCCCTTCCTCGTCTTGCTGGCCTCCTGCGTCATGCCGGGCTCACGCCAGGGCGTGGATGTGGTGCTGCCGATGCATTTCCGCGCCGATGTACCGCATGTGATGGCCAGCATCAACCGCCGCGCACCCGTGCCCATGCTGCTCGACTCCGGAGCTTCGGTCACAGCCTTCGAAACCAGCGTCGCCACGCAGAATGCCATCGCAGCCATCGGCGTGCGCACGAAGCTCAAAGGCATCCATGGCGAGGCGCTCGCCAGCCAGGGCATGATCCACACGCTGGACATTGGCCCGCTGCATCAGGAGCACGTGAACTGCTTCATCCAGGCCGGTGCCGGCTCACGCCCCGGTGGCCTCGGCGGTGCGATCCTCGGCATCAATCTTTTCAGCCATCAGTGCAGCTTCATCACCTACGACTACCGCGCCCGCAGGGTCGAGATCAGCTACTCGCGACCGTTTGTGCCTCAAACAGCAGGCATCACTCGCACGCCGTTCCGGCTCGTGGGCGGCATTCCCGAGATCAGCGTAACCTCCGATGGCATCACGTGGAATGCCGTCGTCGATACAGGCTCGACGTGGGGCATCGTCGTCGATCAAGCCACCGCCACGAAACTCGGCCAGCCGCACGGCGGCATGCCGCTGGGGCCTGGCATGCTCCTCAGCGGTTTTGGCGGCAGCGTGCGGGCCGATGAAGCCAACGCACGCATCATCACCGCCCCTGAAGTGAGCCTTTGCGGCCAGTCTTTCCGAGGTGCCAAACTCTACGTCATGCCCGGCCCCAACCGCATCGGCTCGCGCTTCTGGCATGGCTGCCGCCTGACGCTCGACTTCCGCACCAACACGCTGTGGCTGGAGCGTTGAGGCAAAGCTGCCGCCATCAATCAAAGGCCGCCGCTCCCCTTTCCTCAGCGTGAGAACGTGCTCACGAGCCTGCCCGTGAAGGTCACCCGCACCGCCGGTGCCTGCACCACCTGCCCAAAACGTGGCGAGACCTCATTCTGCACCACTTCACAGCTCTGGACCGCATCGCCCTCGATGTTCAGCGTGATCACCGCGCCATTCGCATGCCTCCAGGTGAGGTTTTCCACCAGTTCCCATTCAGGAGCCAGTTGCCACGTCACCACATGCGCCGTGCGGCCACACACCTCATCCGTGATGCGGGCACTTCTGCCCGCCATCTGCACGCTCCGCTTCATGAACGGCCCGTCGCACGCAAAACGCACGACACAGATGCCATTCACGATTTCCATCTTCGGCACATCATGATGCTCACGCCACAAAAACGGCCCCGCACGCATCGGCACGCTTCGTCCACAAACTGGCACCGGGCCATTGTGAGCCTCCCACGCGGCCAGTTTGGCCCGCAAAGCCGCATCACCATAGTAACCGCCCGTGCCAGGATCAATCACCAGCGCCTCGCCTTCGCACCAAAGCGAGACATGCATCGCATCGAGATGCCCGTGGGCCGCCAAAGTGCCAAAACCAAGCGGCGAAGCATCCACCCGCGCCGTCCATGCCACATCACGCCAGATCGCGTGACCGCTCTCGGCATGCGTGATCCATCGACCGCTCTTCGGCGCCGCCACACGCGGTGCTTCACCGAGCCAGAAGGCCAGCGCATCCCCCGCTTTCTCACCGAGCATCCATGCACGCCATTCGCGTTCTGCGTTCCGACGGTCCAGCGTGAAGGGCGTCACCTGCGCATCATCGCTATCACCAAAGTCCCACGAGCCGAGGCTGAGATCGCAGAAGAACTGCGCCGCATCTTTGAGCCTCTTCAAAACCGGACCGTGCAGCCCGTCCATCACGCGACCCGCCTGCCAAGCCATCTCCCAAGCGAAGAGATGGTAGTGCAGCGCCTGCTCCTTGTTGCCACCATCCTCCGCAAACTGCCGCAGCACCTCCTCTTCCAGCATCGGCCACAGCCGCTCCGGGCAGCAGATCACTTTGGCCAGCGAGGGCCAGCGCCGTGTCGCCATCACCACCGCGGCAAGTTCGCCGATGAGATGATTGTTTGCCGAAGAGCCAAACGAACGCTTCCGCCATGCCCAGCACGCGTGCATCGGCACAAAGGCCTGCGCGATGCGATCCTGCTCCGCGATCAATCCATCGTCTCCGCAGGCGCGGATCAGCGTGTCGATCCAGCAAAAGTTGATCAGGCGAATCGCGCCCTCCAGCGCACTGCGCCAATGAATGCTCTTCGACGCCGGATTCTTCTCCAGCCAGTCGCGCATCCACTGCTGGGCGAGGCGCAAAGCATCCGCGTTGTCATTCAGCCAGCCATCCTGCGCCAGCCGCACGACCTCGCTCCATCGTGCGAGCTCCCACACGCAGCGGGCGTCCGCGCCCTCCGGCAGTTCACGATGGTTCAGCACCTCCGCAGGCACCTCCACACCATGCAGCGGATCGAGATTCCAGTTCGGTGCATCACCTGCCGGCACCTCTTTCCATCCAAACAACCAAGTGCGTCGCTCCTTCACCGCCTCACGAAGCGCCACCGGAGCCTTGTCCTTCGGTGGCAGCCTCATCGTGCTCGCATCCACCGCACCAAGCATAAAATCATCCAGCGTCCGCAGCGTCGTCGTCGCCGTCCATTCCTGCGCCTTCACCTTCATGCGTCCGGCAATTTCTTCCGGAGGCATCGCCCTCAGCCGATGCCAGATCCAGGTCACTTTGCGAAAAGCTGTCATGCGTGTCTTGTCAGAATATCCCCGCTCACGGGCGGTTTGTTACTCAGAGATTTTCATTCCCGACATCCGGCCCGGCGGCCAATAAATGTTTCTCCAATTCAATCACGGAAGACCTCCTCACCGCCTCCACTACCGCAAACGTCAGCCTCATGCTCTGCCGTGCTTGCGCATCAGGCAGCGGATGTGGCTTTCCATCCTTCAAAAAGCCCAGCCAGGCCGCCATCTCCTCGGCATGGCCCTTCGAGGCATGCTTCGAAACCTTCGCCTTCCGGTTTTTCCACACCGTCAGCTTCATGAAGTTCTCACACTCGGCTACCAGGCCGTTCGCAAACACCCGGATGCTTTCCTTCGGAAACGCGCTGTCACCCTCGGCCGAGTAGAGCAGTTGGAAGGTCGATCCATCCGCAAACTCCACCTGGGCTGAAACCGAGTCCGCACCCGTTTTCTGCGCCGAAACCCGCACGGGCCAGCCGAGCATGAAACAGGCAAAATCGAGCATGTGACAGGCTTCGCCGATGATCCTGCCACCCTGCGCCGGATCGGCATACCAATGATCTGCGGCCAAAACACCCGCGCAGACGTGATACGACATCATTTTCGCTCCCGGAGCAGCATCGAGCCACTTCTTCATCTCCACCGCCGCGGGAGCAAAACGCCGGTTGAAGCCCACCATCAGACTTCCGCTCGTTTCCGCTATCGCCGCGTCGATTTCGGCCAGCTCCGCCTCCGTGAGGCACAGCGGCTTCTCCACAAACACCTGCTTCCCAGCCTTCAACGCCTTCGACACCAGCGACGCATGCAAATCATGCCGCGTCCCGATGATCACCGCCTCCGAGTTCGCCTCCGCGAAGTCCGTCGCCGCCTTCGCGAAGCCAAACTTTTCCTTCACATGCCTCGCCGATAGCCCCGTGCCGTTCACTACCGTTCCGAGAGCGATCTTCCCCTTCACATGCGGCAGTAACATCGTCCGGACAAAGTTTCCGGCTCCAATCACAGCCAGCGCAGAACATGGGCGCGACAGCGTTTTGGAGTGCTCCAGCCCTCTGGAGCTTTCCGAAAGCGCCGGAGGACCGGCGCACTCCAAGACGCTGCCGCGAGCTTGCGCAACCCGTCCATAGTCGATCACGATGCCGATTTGATCGTCCAGGCTGTCGTAAGCCGATACGACCTCACCAAACGCCACCCGCCGCGTCGTCACCGGCTTCAAATCCAGCCGCCCGCTCCGCATCAGCTCCAAGCATGCCTCAAAATTCCGGTTCTCCGTCCAGCGCACATAACCCGCCGGATAGTCCACGCCGCCCCACTCATAGATCGCGTCATACCTTCCCGGCCCGTAGCTGCGACTGTACCTCACCGTGATGTCCTTCTGGAAAGCCGTCTTCCATTCAAGCGACGCATCATGCATGCCCACGATCACCAGCGTGCCCCGATCTCGCAAACACGCCACCGCCTGAGCTGTCACCTCCGTCGACTTGCCACCCAGGCACAGCAGCACCGCATCCACGCCCATGCCGCTGGTCCACTCACGCACCGCGTTCTCGACATCCGACGAGGCCACACGCTCCGCGCCCATCTGCTTCGCGATCTCCAAGCGTGCGGCATTCAATTCGACTGCCATCACGCGCGCTCCAGCGATTTGGAGCAGCTTCGTCGTCAGCAGCCCCACCAGCCCCTGCCCCATCACCAGCACGCGCTCGCCGATCTGCGTTTGTGCCTGCCGCACACCTTGCATCGCGATGGCCGCGAGCGTCGTGTAGGCCGCCTGCCAGTCCTCCACGCCCTCCGGCACCTTCGCCGCGAGCAAATCGGGCACCGCGATCACCTCAGCATGATGCGCCCACTCCGCGCCACCACAGGCCACGCGATCACCCACACGAAAACGCGTGTTCAACGCATCCACCGCCACGACCACACCTGCCGCCGAGTATCCCAGCGGTGTCGGCGACTCCAACCGATTGCGCACCTTCTCCGCCGCCGCCTTCCAGCCCAGCGTCCGCGCGGTGTCGAGCACCTTGCGCACCTGATCCGGCCTCGCTCGCGCTTTTTCTAGAAGCGACATCTTCGCCTGCTCCACCTTCATCCGCTCCGTGCCCGGCGAAATCACCGAGCACGTCGTGCGCACCAGAATGCCACCCGGCATCAGCGAAGGCTCCGGCACCTCCTGCAGCTCCAAACGGCCATCTTGATATTGAGCAAGCTGTTTCATCTTGGGTTATGCATATGACGCGGCGGCGGGCTGGACGCGTCGCCAGACTGCATTTGCAGCCGGATAAACTGCTCAATATCGCGATCAGCGTGCAGCCTCATTTGAGGCGATTTCTCATAGAAATGCACCCATCTCCGTTCACCACCCGCCTTCTCAATCTGAAAACCAAAGTCTTCTATGCTGATGTCGTGATGCTGCCAATGGTCCACGATTTTCAATCCCGGGAGCGACCTGATGATTCTCTGAACTTGGTTGAACTGCCCGTAGTAACCAAACTCAACCCATTCGGCCTCGAAAGGTCCAAGGGCGTAGCACCACAACAACAGAACTGCTGCAAATGGTGCCGCGAAGAACCACATAAGAATCCGGCGTCCCCTGAAAAGCTTGAACGTATTCGCCATCATGCGAGCGCCTCCTTGATCAGTCGCCAGATGAAAAGCGGGTTGTTGCGGAAGTAACGTCCCGCGAGCCTCCTCGGCTCCTGGCAGACGCGGTAAAACCATTCGAGCCCGAGTCGCTGCATCCAGCGAGGCGATTGCTTCACGCGGCCCGTGTGAAAATCAAAGGCAGCGCCAACACCAAACATGAGCGTCGTGTCCAACCGGTCGAGATACGCATGCATGAAGCGATCCTGCTTCGGCGTGCTGATGCCCATCCAGATGATGTCAGGCTTCAAAGCATGCACTTGGTCGATCAAAGCGGCCTCCTCTTCACTCGTGAGCGGACAAAACGGCGGGCACTCCGCCCCGACGATCTTCACACCGGGGATCTTTTGCTCCAATGCCGCCTTCAACTCCGCCGCCACGCCCGGCATGCCGCCATACAAAAAGTGCGTGCGACCCGTCGCCACACCGCGACGCATCACCTCGATCATCAAATCCGGCCCATACACGCGGTCCATGTCCGGAAAGCCCTTCATCCAACCGATCCACGAGAGCGGCATGCCATCCGGCGTGATCAAAAAAGCCTTATCCAGCACCTCGCGGAACTCCGGATGCTCATACGCCTCCGTCAGTTGATGCACGCCCGCCACACAGACATAGCCCTTCGTCTTCGCATCCAACGCCTGCTCCACCGCGGCGCAGCACGTCTCCATGTTCATCGCATCAACCGGCGATCCGAGGATGTGAAAGCGCGGGATCATGGTTTGAGCGTCGTGACCAGCCAGCGATGCTTTCCGGCGCTGGTCTTCTCGATTTGATCCACCATACGCAGCGTGAGCTCAAAGTCGTCACCGAGCTTTCTCAGCAATCCCGCACGGATGGCTGCCTCACGATCACGCGACCACGCTGGCATCGGCTGGAGATGGCATTCCACCACGCCGGGCTGGTGTTGGTGGAACTGCACGGCCAGCAGGCCATCGAAAATATCATCATGCATGTTCATCGCCGTGAGCGAGATGTGGCAACCGGTCCGACTGATGAGAAACTCGTAGTCGCGACCAATCACACGCCCGCTGGCACTCCACAGGTCGCCCGTGCGATAGCGGATGAGCGGCATGACGTGGTTATGAAACGAGGTGGCGATGATCTCACGGTTCCCTTCCGCATCCGCTTCGCCGAACTCCACAAAGCCATACGCAGGCCAAAAATGCAGCGCCGAGCCTCCCGGATGCTGCGCGGCGAGCACCGCTCGCTCGCTGTGGCCATACCAGTGCATCACGGGAGCTTCAAAATGGCCTTCCAACTGCCGTTGAGCCTCGACGCTGAGTTTCTCCGAGCTGCAGAGCAAGGACGTGAGTTTGAAATCCAGCTTCACTCCCATCTGCATGAGCATCAGCGCCGCGCTGGGATAGGCATGAAGGTGCTGCGGCCGAAAACGGTTCAACTCCGCCACATACTCCGGCAAACGCTCCGGCGTGAGATGATAGGACGAGAGCACCAGCCAGTTCCTCGTGGCATCAAAACTCGAAATGCGGCCATCCGCACGACTCGAGGTCACACCACCCCGAATCACCGCCACGCGATCACCGGGCTGATAGCCCACCCGTGCCCACGTCGCTTCGAGATAGGCCTGCTCCTTGGGACGGCTGATGCCTTTGTGCAGGAAAAAGCTCACCGGCACACCGCTGGAGCCTCCCGTGGTCATCGCCAGCCGTTGCGAGGCATCGCCGCTCACTATTTCATCGCGATGCCGGATGATGTCCTGCTTCGTGAGCATTGGATATGCCGCGAGTTGCTCCAGCGATTCAAAGTTCTCCGGCTTCACACCCGCCTCGGCGAAGCGTTTCGCATAATACGGCGCCCGCTGTGCCGCGATCAGCGCATCCCGAATCGCGGCAATTTGATAGCGAGAGATCGCTTCCGCATCCCACGACTCCGATTCAGCCGCCTCACGACGAAAACGCTCATACGCCGCACCTTGCCGGATCGACCTCGGAATGGCTCGATAAGCTCGGCCCGCCAGTGTTTTCACCGGCTGCGGAGCCGCTTCATACAGACGAAGCAGCGGATAGAGCGTGTCTTCGAGGGACATGATCATCGGAGCACACGAAGGGCGGCCACGGCGGCGCCATAGCCATTGTCGATGTTCACGACGGTGAGGCCGCTGGCGCAGGAATTGAGCATGGTGAGCAGCGCGGCGATGCCATGCAGACTCGCGCCGTAGCCGATGCTGGTAGGCACGGCGATGACGGGTTGGGCCACGAGACCGCCGATGACACTCGGCAGGGCTCCATCCATGCCCGCGACGGCGATGACGAGGCTGGCGCTGCGAAGCGTGTCGAGCTTGGAAAGCACGCGATGGAGTCCAGCGACACCCACATCACTCACGCGGGCGACCTTCACGCCGGCAAACTCAAGGGTCTGCGCCGCTTCTTCGGCCACGGGTCGATCGCTCGTGCCGGCGCTCACGACGACCACCGGTGCCTGCGTGCTGCTGCGCTCCATCTGACCGATGCGATAGAGGCGTGACACGGCATCGTAGCTGCCGGTGGGGAAGCGTTGCAAAAGAATCGTCGCCATCTCCGCTGGCACTCGCGTGGCAATGGAACTCCCATGCGCGGCGACAAGCGCCGCGAGCGCGTCAGTGACCTGCGTGAGTGATTTGCCCTCGGCAAACACCGCCTCCGGAAAGCCCTGGCGGATCACACGATGCGTGTCCGCCAGCACATCACCCGCCTCCGTGAAGGGCAGCGTGCGCAGACGGTCGAGCGCGGTGTCAGCAGGCAACTTGCCTTCGCTGACTTGCGTGAGGAGATCGCGGAGACGGGCTTCGTTCATGCGGAGCGGGCGGCGGCGTGTTCGTTAGTTCTCAACTGGCGAATCAAACGATTCGGGATTCGGTCTCGTCATCTGACTCTCTTGATGCCAGACGATGTCTGAAACTGTCGGCTCGTTCACTAACATGTGGTGAAAGTCGACTAGCAGGTTTCGCAATTCTTCGCGGCCCGACGAACTGAATTTTTTCAGCCAAGGAAATGAACCATGGTGAAAGTGAGCGAGCCATGCGCCTTCTCCATCGGACCATGCGCTCAATCCTATCCAGAACTTAGTTTGGCAACGTCGGACAAAAACTACGACACCCCAATCCTCCTGGCACATCTCGCCATCAATCACGACGCCGCTCAATCGACTCAATAGAGTCAAAAACCATTGAGCGCCTGCCGTTGCCACAACGCCATCGTCAAAAGAAAGCGGGACAAATTCGGCTGGATAACGAAAGACCACGTTTGTGCGCATGAGCGTTCTGATTGGTGAAGGCTCGACTTACTGGTCCGATCTATGCCCGGGCGGCGAGGACTTCGTTCATGCTGCCGGAGCGCAGCCCGGCGAGGTCGAGCGTGATGTACACATAACCGAGCGCCTTCAGTGCCGTGTGGATGGCATCACGCTGCTTCAAAACACGGCTCAAATCGGCCTCAGGCACTTCGATACGCGCGACATCGCCATGATGGCGCACACGGAGTTCGCGAAAGCCGAGGTCAAACAAGGCTGCTTCAGCCTTTTCGACCTGCGAGAGCAGTTTGGGCGTCACCGCCGTGCCGTAAGGAATGCGGGAGGCGAGGCACGCGGCGGCCGGTTTGTTCCAATTGGGCAGTCCGAGGGCTTTCGCAGCCTCGCGAACGTTTTGCTTGTTGAAGCCGAGTTCATGCAGCGGACTCAAAATGTGCAGCTCACGCGCCGCAGCGCGGCCGGGACGCACATCGAGCGTGTCCTCGGCGTTCATGCCATCGAGGACGTGGTCGAGGTCATTTTGCTCGGCAAACTGCCGCAGGGCTCGATACACATGATCTTTGCAAAAGTAGCAGCGGTTCGGCGCATTGGCTTGATAGCGTGGATCATCGGTTTCGGAGGTCGGGAGGAGTTCCAGGCGTGCACCGAGCGACTTCGCGAGCTCGATGGCCTCATCCTTCTCGCTTTGTGACAGGCTCGGCGACACCGCGAGCAAGGCGATGACGTTTTCCGAGCCCAGCGCATCCAGCGAGGCCTTCAACACGAGCGAGCTGTCCACACCGCCGGAGTAGGCGACGGCGACGCGTTGCAGCGGCTTGAGGTAATGAAGAAGCGTCGTGATCATGGCATCAGGTTCTTCTGAAACTTCGGCGCGAGGGTGCGCACGAGGTCGAGCAACATGCCGACGGTTTGCGTGTCATTCCGCTCACGCTGGCCGGACTGGCGCGGGTCCATGCCCTGGGTGACAAAAGCCATTACGGATGGATAAGCCCAGCGGTGGTTCACCTGACGGAAGACGCTGTCGCTGAAGCTGAGCCACTGGCGCTTCGCATCGCTGGTGGTGGTCACATCTTTGCCGACGAACCAGTAGATGTAATGCGCCTTGAGCACGCGACGATCAGCGCTGCGCTGGTCGAGGCGTTCGAGCGAAAGATCACGCACATAAAGTTGCTGACCGGTGGGAAGCTCGACCGGCAGCACACGCGAGTCGGTGATGGTCCAGCCTTGTCCAGGCAGGCAAACCTCCGGGCGATGAATGCTACGTGTGTCCTGACCAGCAATGACGAGCGAGGCGTGCGCCACATCGCGCTCCTCGACGCGACGTCCCGGCGTGCGGTAGGTGCGTTTGATCTGCATGGTGTCTGCCGGCAGCAGTTTTTTCTCCATGTCGGACTGCGACTCGGCCTCGCCGACGTAGATGCCCGCCACGAGCGGTAGTTCCATGAGGACACCCGCGTCATCGCCACCACGAGCGGAAGGCGATGAGTGGCAAAGCAGCGCCGTGAGGCTGCTGAGCGCGAGAATGATGAGCGAACGCCAGATCATGCGTTCGAAACGGCGATGCGGCGCACCGTCGAGGCGCGTTCCGTTTTGGCGAGGCGATCCATGAGCCACGCGATGCCTTGCAGACCGGCGAGCGCGACGAGGAAGACGACGATGCCGGTGAGGAAGTGGAAGGTGGAGACCTCCTTGTCGGCATCGCCGATGGCGAAGGACTGGCCGAAGATCGTCGAGGCACCGAGCAGCACGAGGATGCGGGCCATATTCGCGAGGATCGCGAGCGGGAAGGTCATCAGGAAGAGGAAGCAGCGCTGCCAGAGGCCTTTTTGGCGATGGTAGCTGAACAAGGCGCCGACCATCATCAGCGCGAAGAGGCTGCGCATGCCGGAGCAAGGGCCTTCGACGTTCAGGCTGAACAACGCGCCTGCCTCGCGACCATGCGCGGGACCGGAGAGCAGCGTGGTGCCCTCTTGAATGACGGGGACATCGAGGAAAGTCAAGATGCCTGATGTGAGGCGGATCATGAGAAAGCGCATTTCGAAGGCGAGGCTGCTTTCAAGAAAGGCGAGCGGCCAGGCAAAGCCGAGCATTAGCCATGGAAAAGCGCCTTCCAAGGTGCGTCGCGTGCCGACCAGCCACAACGAAGCACCAGCGATGAGACTCATCAGGCCGATGAAGCCGAGGTAGAAGTTGTTCGCGCGATAGCCGGCGTAGTAGAAGAACAAGGCGATCACGATCACCGGCAGGCCGAGGTGGGTGGGCTTGGCGGGGATGGCGGTGATTTCTGCGCGACGTCGCCAGATCAAATAGATGGCGATGGGGAGAGCGAGTGCGCCGTGTTGCCAGGTGGGGTCCTTCCAATACATCAGCAGATGCGAGAGGATGCTGCGCTTGATGGGGCCATAACCCGCCGCATACGGCAGCACAGCGACGAGGATCGCCGCGGCGGCGAGCAGTAGGGCGATGGTGAGATGCCTGATCATGCCGATTCTTTTATGAACGCTCCGCGGAGTATCTCGCCAAAACCGAGAAGGCAGAGGAGACGTTTCAAGGGTTCCTTCCATGGTTGGGCTTCATTGATGGCAAAAGTACGGCGATACTCCATGCCAACAGAGCGGAACCCCGCAGACCTGAGTGTGAAAGTCAAAGAACGTTGGTCAAAGTGGTTCACATGGTGATCAAGGGCATACTGCCATTTCAGACCTTGTATGCGGCGGAGATGACTACCCCAATTTGGCACCTCAATGACGACAAGCCCGCCAGGACGCAGGACACGATGAATGCCTTGAAGCACCTTGAGAGGATCAAGGAGATGCTCGAGCACATGAAAAAGAGTGATAACATCCATGGAAGCATCTGGAATGTCTTCGGGCATCTCTTTGCCTCGTATCCAGATAATGTCTGGATGATGCAGCACACCTTCGGCCACTGCTTTGTGACTGTCCTCTAACACAATGGCTTCAAATCCAGCTTGATGGGCGGCGAGAGCGGTGCGCCCCAGGCCACCACCGTAATCAAGCAGGCGTCCACGGTCCACATGCCGAGTGACGCTGGACAGGCGGTCGCGATCGGTGGCAGTAGGCCGCAAAGGATAGCTTTCGATTGGTTGGTGGGCGGGATCGTAATAGTCACTAGCGGCGTAGGGATCCACCCACTTTGCTCGATCCGCAAAGACGAGGCCACATTCACACCGCCAAAGGGCGCACACGCCGGTTTGTCCAAGAAAGACCTTTGCAAGGCGGTCACAAACAGGGCAGGCGGGAGAAGAATTCATGGTGGAGGCAGCGAGAGCAGAAGGGTATGGTATGGCCATGACTTTGCTCGTGTTTAAAATTAACCAACTGGGAGACAACCTCGTTTATCTGCCCGTGATGCAGGCGATAACGCGGTTACAACAGAGGATGCGAGTGGTGCTTTTCACCAGCAAAACAGCAGCCCGGCTTCATGAAGCGTGCTGCCCTGGGATCGAGGTGAGGAGTTTTGAAACGCCTCAGTTCAACAGTTCGTGGAGAAGCCCGGTGCGGCTGGCCCGGCTCGTGGCGGCGGTGAGACGTGAGAAGCCGGAGATGTGCCTGCTGGGGGATGACCAGGGCAGCGTGGCCCATGTTTTGGCGAGATTTAGCGGCGCTCGAAAGACTGCTGGGCCGCTGACAGAGCAGGTGAAACTGAACCGGTTGCTACAGAATCGCGTGCCTGCCTTGAATCAAGAGGCTCCGGCCTTGCACAACTGGCGCATCGCTCGGGCATTGCTGCCTGCGCTGCCGCTGGAGATGCCGGCTCCCGATCTGAGCGCCTTTGGACGAGAGGACTCGAATGCGATTGTGATCCATGCGGGAGCGAGCCGGGAGTATCAGCGCTGGCCTGTGGAGCGTTTCGCCGAGCTGGCTGGGAGAATGTGCGCAAAGCATGCGGTGCGATGGATTGAGCAACCAATGCTCGGCAATGTAACTCTTGATCCGAGAATTGAGCGGGTGCAGACGAAGAACTTGGACCATTTGGTCCGGGTGATCGCAGGAGCACGGTTTTTTATCGGCAACAACTCGGGGCCGATGCACATCGCCTCGGCGATCGGGGTGCCAGGCTTGATTTTGACCGGCCCCTCGGCTGCGGAGTGGAGTCCGGTGTGGCATCCAGAGCGTCTGCATCTGCAGCGTGAGCCTTTGCTGCCTTGCCAGCCTTGCGACTCGGCTGCGAAGCCGGTAAACCGCTGCCTCAATGCATCTGAGCCATTTGCCTGCCTGCGGAGATGGAGCGTGGCGGAGGTTCATCGCCGGGTGTGCGAACTGATTGACGGATAACACCGGAAGCTCGAAGGTACTCATGCACAGAGCTTTGAAACAACGAAACCCGTCCAGCGTGCGGCAACGGCTTCGTGAGTGAAAACTTCGCGGACGCGTTGAAGCTGGCGCGTAGAGAGGCTGGACCCTTGTTTAATTTCGCGGATACGTTGCGTGAGACCGGCGGCATCGCCAGATGGAAACAAAGCGGACTCATCATCTAGCACTTCCGGAATGGCACCGCTGCGAGCGCCGAGCGTTACCACGCCGCAGGCCATCGCCTCGATGAGCACATGGCCGAATTGCTCTTCCCAGCAGAGTTTCATGCTGCGGACAGGTTTGCTGGCGAGGACAAAGACATCGAGACAACGAAGGAAGTCAGGTATCTCCGCATGCGTGCGGGCAGGCAGAAGATGCAGCCAGTGCTTCGTCGAGGCTTCTTGGCGAAGCCAGGGCTCCAAAGCTCCGGCGCCCAGCATGACCAGATGAACTCCGCCAACTGCCTCACAAGCCCGCACGAGCTCAAGAATGCCTTTTTCCTCAACGAGGCGTCCGCAGTAGCCGACGATGAAAGCATCGCGCGGCAGGCCGAAGGCTTCGCGAAGAGCGTTTCGATCCAAAAGCGAGGCAGGTTGATGGTTTTCGAGATCGACACCGATTTGCGGTGCGACGAGCAAACGCTCGGTTGGGATGCCGAAGAGCCTTCCGGCGGCTTGATTGCCGGCGATGACGAAATCGGTCGTTTGGGCGGCAGCACGATAAATGAGGCTGAGAAGCATGCCCTTCCATCCGGGGCGGGTGACGTTCTCCCAGGTGAACTCGCCAAAGATGGCGTGTCGTTGATGAAGCCCGGCGAGGAAGCGTGCTTGCCAGCGCACGAAGGCCCAGGGCTCGTTTTCGACGAGCACGACATCGAATCGACGTGAGCGCAGGATGGCTCCGAGCCCTGCATAGATGAAGGTGGTGATGCTGCGGCCGATGCGAGGCAGGCGAATGAGCTCGTAGCGGCGGGCCGGCGCATCGCTTTCGTTGTCAAAGTCCGCTGCGGAGCGTCCGAGCACGGCGTGAGTCTCGATGACCGAGGTAACGCAAACGAGATCGACATGCGCGGCGAGCGCCTGGAGCTTTTTGCGGTTTTCCAGAGCAGCGTAAGCATGGCTGATGAGGAGCAGCGAAGGTCTCATGCAGGCTGAAGCATTGCCGCAGCAGGGGCGGCGGCATGGGAGGAGGCACCGGTCAAGATTTCGAACCAGTCACGGCCTTCCGGCAGGATCGAATGCTGATCGAGCAGACACTGCCGCGAGGCCCCGAGAGCTTCGCGGAAGGCTGTCGAGGCTTTTTGAGCTTCGAGATCGCGAAGTGCGGCTGACCAAGCTTCGGGATCGAGCGAGTCGATGAGCGGCAGCGGATAGCGACAAGTCTCAAACAGTTCTGCAATGCCCATGCTGCGATTCGCGAGGATGGGAATTTCACACACGATGGCTTCCATCGCGGCGGTGAGACCAGCGGGTTCATCACAAGGCAAAATGGGCAGGAGCACCGCACGGCTTGATCTCAGAAGGCGGAGGTAATCAGGATGCGAAGTGTTCAAGGCGAGCTTGAAGAGCGGATTCGCGATTTGGGCCGCAAAACGTCGCTGCAAGGCATCTGCACGGCCCGCCCGGGTGACGGCGATGCCGCGTGCGAGCAAGCCATCGACCATCGCGTCATCGCGGCAGGCGTATCCAGCGAGCAGGCAGGCACCTTCCTGCGGCGAGGCGTCTGGTTTATACCATTCGGCATCGATCTTCCACGGACGATACACCATGCGACCTTCGCCGAGCAGGCTGGTGCCCATTTCCACTTGCTGACGCGTGATGCATTCGAGCTGAAAGGCCGGATCAGCCCGTTGCAGCATCGGCGCGAGGCGTCGCACCGCGCTGTCGTGAAAGCAATAACGGCGGATCGTCTTGCCGCGTGCTTTGAAAAGACCCAAACGTGCCAGCATTAACAACACGGTGTAATGGATACCATCGTGACAATAGATGAAGCGAGCACCGCGAATGACGCGGCAATTTCGCGCCATGAACCGCAAAGCCGTGATGAGGCGGGACGCATTGCCGCGAGGACGCAGGTGGTAGTGCTTGGTGACCTCGTCATCGGATTCAAACCAGACATCCACCACGGCGCGGCCTTCGCGCGGCATCGGATGAATGTCGAGGTAACGCCGCGGACGATCGGTCCACGTGCGCACACCGAAAGGCGCGAGCACGACGAGCGGTGATGCGGGTTCAGCGGCCATGAGAAACAGCACTGGTGGGATGGAAGCGACCACTTTTCCGGAACGGGAAGGCAGGCGCGGCGATGACGGGTGCGGGCTGCGGCGCTGGTTGCTGGCGCTTTTCGCTCACGGCGACGGATTGACGTCGCTCATGATCGGCGATGCAGGCATTCAAGGCCCCGGCGATGAACCAGAAGAAGAAATTCACCGGGAAGGTCGAGGTCACCGTGCCTGCGAACATGTTGTGCACGAGCAGGCCGAACTCGATGCCGACCATCCAGATGGCGATGGCGAAGTTCGGGGTGCCTTTGAGCCGCAACAGGCTGCTGTGGAAGCTTTTCAACGCGAATCCCGCGATGATGCCGAGCACGAGCGTGGGCAGCCAGCCATTCTCGAGCAGCATGTTCGAGATGAGATCATGGCTGGAGACGACGCCGGCCTGGTTCATGTCCGCCGCGGCCTGCGAACCATGGCCGAAGGTGGTCCACATGAGCGGATTGTGCGCGATGTCGTGCATGCCATCGAGTCGGTCGCAGATGGTCCAGAAGCGGGCGAACTGCTCTCCCAGCGCCGTGCCGCCAAACACATCGAGCGCGGCGAGCGTGAGCTTGGTGACCCACTGGCTGATCTCCTGTGCAAAGATGCACGCGAGGGCGAAGAGGCTGAGCATGCCGCCGTAAAGCGCCGCGGTGCCCTTGCTGGAGCGCAGCACCGGGATGAGCAGCAACGGCAGGAGCCAGTTGATGTTCGCGATGCGTGCCATGCTGGCCACGCAGCCGGCGATGAAGATTAGCGCGAGGCCAAAGCTGAAGCCGCCCCATTCCCGTCCGCCATGATCGCGATGGTAACGGCGCACCACCATGGCCAGACAGGCGCAGATGGCACAGGCCGTGCCAAAGGGCGAACTGTCCACGAGCGTGGAGAAGGGCCGCGGGCGCACGTCTTCGAGATGCTTTGAGAGAATAGTGAGACCACTGCGGAGATACTCGATCTCGAAATCACTGAGGCCGAAGAACTGCTGCTTCAGGCCGTAGAGCGAGACGGGCACGAAAATGATGAGCGCGAATTTGAGGAAGCGGATGATCTCCGCCGGCTTTGGCAGCACGCAGGGCACGACGAAGAGCAGGAACATGTAGGCCGCGCCATCCGCGAGCTGGTTCGCAGCGGTGTTCAGCCCGCCGGCACGCGTGGCGGAGACGGCGCTCACACCGAAGCCGAGGAGGCAGAGCAGCAGCGTTTTTAGTTTTCGCTTCTCCATCGCCGTGCCGTCGTAAATGCTGCGTGACACGGCGCCGATGCAGATGCCCGCGAGCGTCAATGGCGCGAGGCCGCGCGCCCAGATGACGTCATTCATCGTGACGTGACCGTCGAGGATCATGAGGCGCTTCAAGAGGTCGCTGTAAGCGGCGTAGAGCACCATGAGGTAGAGCGTCAGGCGCGGCTGGAAGATGCCGAGGATGAAGGAGCCGATGCAGAGAAACTGCGCGAGCGAGCCGATGGCATTCCCCATATCCAGCAGCACGGAGAGCATCACATACAGTGCGCCGATGAAGAAGAGGACGACGATGAAGGCCTTGCCTTGCATGATGGATCAGGATTGGCGCAGCAACGAGCGGGCCTGCAGCAGCGTGAAACGCGGCAGGCCCATCACCGCGCGGGTGAGAAAGCCGGAGACATGCGTGCGCAGCCCCGGTGAAAGGTAAGTGCCAAGCACCCATGCGGCGGCGTAGGCCACCAGCGTGGCCCACGCGGCACCGAGACCGCCATGCGCGGGGATCCACGCAAGGTTCAGCGCGGCATTAAGGCCCACAGCGAGCACGACGGAGGGCAGATTCGCGGCCAGATGATCCTCGACGGTGAGGATCTGCGTGCGTGCGATGCCCACTGCATACGGAATGAAGGCCCAGGCATGCACGCGGAGCATGTCGGCCGAACGTTCATACTCGCCACCAAAGGCCAGCGGCAGCAGCGGTGAGGCGATAGAGAGCCCCGCGGCGACGACGAGGGCCAGCACAACCGAGGCGGAGAGGTAATCCACCGCACGTCGGCGGTATTCCTGCTCGTTTTGACGTGCGTTCATCAAACGAGGCAGGAAAAGGGTGGCGAGCACGCCGGGCACAAAGTAGGCCATTTCAGAGACTCGCACTGCGGCGCTGTAAACACCTGCCTCCTCATTGCCTCGCAGCCACTCGATCATGACGGTGTCGAGGCGAAACAATAGCAGCAACGCGGCCTGCGAGGCGAGTTCCGGCCATGAGCGGCGGATCAACTGAAATGCACGCGACCATCGAAAGGCTCCGAGATGCATGCGGCCGCCGTTTTGATAAAACGCACGCCAGCACAGGCCGATGAAGATCCAGCCTTCGAGTCCATAAGTGAGGGCAAAGAACCACAGCGGTGCCTTCCACCAGATGCCCGCAGCGATGCACAACGCGCTGATGATGAAGCCAATGAACTGTGCGGTGACGGTGCTGCGCACCCGATCATGAGCCTCCAGCCACGCAAAGACCTCCGTGCCGGGATTGGTGAGCAATTGCAGGGCATACACGGCGATGAGCAGTGCTCCGGCGGGTTGTGCCATCACCAGCCAGAGCATGGTGCCGATGAAAAGCATCAACGAGACGATGAACCGCGCGGTGAAGGTCGTGCCAAGCACTTCGGCTTGCTCATCCGGTCGATGAATGAGCTCACGCACGGTGTAGCGGCCAAATCCCAACTCGCCGACGCACAGCAAAATGGAGATGACGGCCATGGCGACGCCGATTTCACCGAAGCCAGAGGTGCCAAGATACCGCGCGAGCGCACAGGTGAGCCCAAAGCTCAGCGCGAGCCGCACGAGTCGGAACACGGTGGCGAGTGAAAGCGTGTGAAGGATGGAGCGGCGGGCGCTCATGAAGGTTCTTCGACGATGAAGCCGGTCTGCTTCAGCGGTGCGATGGCGCGGTGATTCACGAAAACGGCGTCCTCACGCGTATGGCGGTCGCGACGCAGACGGCGTCCGGGCATGTCAACATAGAAAGGGCCGTCGAAGAGGCGCTCGGGCAGCACGGTGCGCATTTCTTCGGTCGAGGCATTCATCTCAGCGAAGACGAACTTCACGGAGCTGAGGTGAGCACCAAAACCACGCAGCACGGCAGGTTCGAGGCCTTCGGTGTCGATTTTGAGCAGATCGGGATACACGCGCTTTCGCTCGCAAAAGGCCGCGCCGGTCTCGCAAGGCACCTGGATGGCATTTTCGGCGTTTTCACCTTCGGCGAGGGCTTTGTTCACCGGGCTGAAATCGTCGTTGGTGAAGGAAAGCATGCCGCCGGCATCCGAAAGGGCGATCTGGTGGGCATGAATGTTCGCGCGGTCGTTTTTCTCGATCATCCGCCGCAAGGTCGCGAAGGTGGCGGGATGCGGCTCGAAGGCATGCACGGTCACTTCCGGGCACTCGGACATGAGAAGCGAGTAGATGCCGATGTTCGCGCCGATGTCGAAGCAGGTGCGCACAAGGCCGCTGGCTCCGAGATGGCCGAGGAAGGACATGTTGTGGTAGTCGTAGAGACGCTGGCTCCACACGAGCGCCACGCAGCCGTTCATCTCGCGACGCTGCTCGATGAAAAGCCGCGAGCGGTCGGTGATCTCGATGGCGGTTGGCAGCGGAAGGAATCGACGCACGCCATGCCACATCGCGTGACGCATCAGCGCCGGCACGGGGCTCACGCCGGGATTCCGCAGAATGCCCTGGCAGGTGTGGATGAAGAGACCGAATCCCACGAAAGGCAGGATTGAAGATTGATGAACAATCGATTGCTGATTGTTGAAGGCCGATCAGGCCGCGTAAGCCTTTTCGACCACGTCACAAAGCAGGTGACCGATGAGGAGATGACACTCCTGCACGCGAGCGGTGATGCTCGAAGGGGCTTTGAAGCTGAGTTTCGCGAGTTTGGAGCACTCGGACTCTTTTTCGCCAGTGAAGGCGATGGTGACACAACCGCGCTCATTGGCCGCTTTCAGCGCGGCGAGGATGTTGGGGCTGCTTCCGCTCGTCGAGATGCCGAGCGCGATATCGCCGGGCTGGGCGAGAGCTTCGATCTGGCGCGAGAAGACCGTCTCGAAGCCGAAGTCGTTGCTGTGAGCCGTCAGAACGGAGGTGTCGGTCGTGAGAGCGAGACCGGCGAGAGCAGGGCGATTGACGCGGTAACGCACGACGAGTTCGGCGGCGAGGTGCTGCGCATCCGCGGCGCTGCCGCCGTTGCCGAAGAAGAGGATCTTCTTGCCGTTCTTGAGCGCGGTGAGCCACGCATCGGCCAGCGGAGCGATTTGATCCTGCATCGAGCTGAGCTTCGAGATCGCGTCCTGATGCTCGCCGAGGTGCGTTTGGAAAAGGGAAGAGAAGTCGCTCATGTCACGAGAAGGCTGCCAGAAGCTCGTCCGGGGTCAAGGTGGCGGTGCCGAGTTTGCCAACGACGATGCCGCTGGCGTGATTCGCGATTTCGGCGGCATCTTGAAGGGTGAAACCGGCTGCGAGGGCGAGCGTGAGCAGCGCGATGGCAGTGTCGCCGGCACCGGAGACGTCGTAAACCTCGCGAGCACGCGTGTGAATGTGATGCGGGCTTTGTCCGCGCTCGAAGAGCATCATGCCGTGTTCGCCGAGGGTGACGAGCACGCTGTTCACGGCCCATTTTTCGAGCAGGATGCGACCGACTTCGAGCAGCTCGGGGTTTTGCGCCGGAGGTCCGGGCAGAAGATGATCTTCGAGACCGGCAGCAGCGAAGGCTTCGAGGCGATTTGGCTTCACCAGCGTGACGCCACTCCAGGGCAGCGGATTGCGCGGCGAGGGATCGACGGTGACGATCAGTTTGTGCTCCGCGGCGATCTTGGAGACGAGCTGCATGAGCTCGGTGGTCATGAAACCTTTGCCGTAGTCTTCGAGAATGATGGCGTCGAGATTCGGCGCGAGTGCGCGGAGACGTTTTTCGATCTCGGCGAGTTCGTCGGAGGTCAGCGGCAGCAGTTTTTCGCGATCGACGCGGACGATCTGCTGTTGGCGGGCGGAGACGCGGGCTTTGGAGATCGTGGGCAGCGTGTCGTGCACGAGCAGCGGCGCTGGATCGACTTTGTCGGCGATCAAAAGATCGCGCAGACGGTCGGCGGCGCTGTCTTTGCCGACGCGGCCCATCAAATGGGTGTGCTGCGAGAAGGGCGAGATGTTGCGGGCAACGTTCGCCGCGCCACCGGGATAAAATTCCTCGCGCGTGACCTCGACGATGGGCACGGGGGCCTCCGGCGAGATGCGGCGCACGTGGCCCCAGATGAAGTGATCGAGCATCACATCGCCAATGACGAGGATGCGGCACTCCGCGAGGCTTCCGAGGCAGTTGCGGGTGAAGTTCATGCGTCGTTGGTTTCGACAGGATATTCGGAAAGCAGCAACGTCATGTCGAGTTCGGCCATTCGAGCGAGTGCTTTCGGTTCAAGAGCGCTTCCGCCGCCTCCAGCATCGGCTCTCCACCCGAAGCCGATGTCAGCCACCAGAGCCCCTGGTTTCAACTCCTTCGCTGACGAGTCGAGCCAGGCTGAAAAGGTGCTCACCTGCAAAGGCAGGCTCCAAGAGTCATCGCACAGCCAAGCCACTTCCTCGACCGGCGCGCCCGGCTTGTTGCGATAGACTTTGATGGGCATCGGCTTCTGCTTCACTTTTTGCGGCGCTCGCGCACGGCGGCGGCGAGTTCGTCGAGCATCGTTTCGGTGGTGGACCAGTTCACGCAGGCGTCGGTGATGCTCTGGCCGTAGGTGAGCGGCACGCCGGTCTTGGTGTCCTGGCGGCCTTCGACAAGGTGGCTTTCGATCATGACGCCGGTGATGGCTTTGCTGCCGGCGGAGAGTTGTTCCGAAAGCGAGGCGCTGACGAGCGGTTGCTTGCGGTAATCCTTGAGGCTGTTGCCGTGGCTGCAATCAATCATGACGCTGGCGGGCAATCCGCGAGCAGCGAGTTGATCGGAGGCGGTTTTGATGGATGCGGCGTCGAAATTGGTGCCGCCTTTGCCGCCGCGCAGGATCACGTGGCAGGCGTTGTTGCCCTTCGTGCTGACGATGGCGGCGACGCCGTCTTTGGTGACCGAGAGGAAGCTGTGCTGGCCTTTGGCGGCCTCGATGGCATCCAAAGCGACCTGGATGCCGCCGTCGGTGCCGTTTTTGAAGCCGACGGGCATGCTCAAACCAGATGCGAGTTGGCGATGCACTTGGCTTTCCGTCGTGCGGGCACCGATCGCGCCCCAGACGACGACATCGGCGATGTACTGCGGTGTGATGACATCGAGAAACTCCGTGCCGGCGGGAATGCCCATCTGCGTGAGCTCGAGCAGCAGGCCGCGAGCGCCGCGCAGGCCGTTGTTGATGTCGAAACTGCCGTCGAGATGCGGGTCATTGATGAATCCTTTCCAACCGACGGTGGTGCGCGGCTTTTCAAAATAGACGCGCATGACGATCTCGAGGTCCGCGGCGTGCTTTGCGCGTGCGGCGATGATGTGGCGGCCGTATTCGAGAGCCGACTTCGTGTCGTGAATCGAGCACGGACCGACGACGACCAGCAAGCGGTCGTCTTTGAGATTGAGGATGGCTTCTGACTTCTTGCGGGACTCCTCGACAAAGGCGGCCTCGGCATCGCGCAGCGGATACTCGTGCATGAGCAGCGCAGGCTGGATAAGCGGGAGGATTTCAGCGACGCGAAGGTCGTCGGTGGGATGCGATTGGCTCACGGGACAGAAAGGGGGCGAAAATGGGGCGGCAGTGTGGGGCGTTGAGAGGCCGCGTCAATGGCCGGAACGAGCGGGATGGCTGGAGCGGTGGAGTTTTGGAGTGTTGTAGGTCCTCATCACTCCTCTACTCCAACACTCCATTCCACCCGGCCAAGCTGCCGCCCTTGGTGACTCCACGGAGGGAGGCACCCCGTCGGTGTGATGGGTGATTCGGGCGCACGAGGCGATGGCGGCCTTCCCAGGCTGGTTTGCATGGGAATTATGCCAATTAGAGTATTTTGCCACCAGTTGGGTATTTTGGCAAAGTTAAATATCCGGGAGCGGCAGTACATTGGGAGGCCGTTCGGGGCGGGTTTTGTCCGACGTGTCGGACTGGCCGGACAGATCCAAGGCGTGGCCTTGCAACCTTCCTCAAACCGGGAACGTTCGCTGCATCCCCCAACCATGAGCGAAACCACCCCCAACTCGCCCAAGCACACCAACGCGCTCGCCAAGGAGCGCTCGCCCTACTTGCTGCAGCATGCGCACAATCCCGTGAACTGGCTGCCGTGGGGCGAAGAGGCCTTCAAATTGGCCAAAGAACAGGACAAACCCATCTTCCTCTCCTCCGGCTACTCCACCTGCCACTGGTGCCACGTCATGGAGCGCGAGTCCTTCGAGAACGAAGAGACCGCGAAGCTGCTCAACGACCACTTCATCCCCGTCAAAGTTGATCGCGAGGAGCGCCCCGACGTGGACCTCACCTACATGACCTACGTCCAGGCCGCGAGCGGTCAGGGCGGCTGGCCGATGAGCGTCTTCCTCACGCCGGAACTGAAACCGTTTTACGGCGGCACTTACTACCCGCCGGAGGACACACCGGGACGCATCGGCTTCAAACATCTGCTCACCGAGCTCTCGAAGATCTGGAGCGAGGATCGCCAAGGCGTCGAAGAACGCGCCAGCAAGTCCGTCGAGAAGCTCCAAGAACACCTCGATAACGAAAACAAGGAAGTCACCGGCATTGATCCGCAGGCCGTACTGCAAAAAGCCTACGACGACCTCAGCGGCAGCTTTGATTACCACGAAGGCGGCTTTGGCGGCGCACCGAAATTCCCACGGCCCACCGCTTTGAACCTCCTCATGCGCATCCATCGCGCCTTCGCGAAGCGCGAGGACAAGGAGCGCAATCACGAGAGCGATTGGGCCATGGAGATGACCGTCAAAACGCTCCGCGGCATGGCCAATGGCGGCATGCGCGACCATCTCGGCGGCGGCTTCCATCGCTACAGCGTCGATGCCTACTGGCACATCCCGCACTACGAAAAAATGCTCTACGACCAGGGCCAGCTCCTCAGCGCCTACATTGACGCGTGGAAGCTCACCGAGGGCAACGCGCTCTTTGAAACCATCATCCGCAGCACCGTCGCCTATTTGAAACGCGACCTCCGCCACGCCGATGGCGGCTTCTTCTCCGCCGAGGACGCCGACAGCCTCGCCACGGCCGATGCCGCGCATAAAACCGAAGGCGCCTTCTACGTCTGGAAAGCCGCCGAGATCGACGAGATCCTCGGCAAGGAGCACGGCAACATCTTCCGCTACGCCTACGGAGCCCGCCGCGATGGCAACGCCCGCCCCGAGAGCGATCCACATGGCGAATTGAAGGGCCTCAACACCCTCTACCGCGCCGTCTCCTTCAAAAAGACCGGCGAGTACTTCAAGAAGACCGCCGACGAGGTCAAAACGATCATCGACGCCGCCATCGAGAAGCTCATCGAGGCCCGCAACAAGCGTCCTCGCCCGCATCGCGACGACAAAATCATCACCGCGTGGAACGGCCTCACCATCGCCGGCCTCGCCCGCTGCGGTGCCGCGCTCGGCGATGCCGAAATGATCACGCTCGCCACCCAGGCCGCGCAGTTCATCCACGACCAACTCTGCACCACCCCCGGCAAAGACCTCCATCGCTCCTGGCGCGAAGGTCAGCGCGGCCCCAAGACCTTCTCCATCGACCACGCCTGCCTCATCCACGGCCTGCTCGATCTTTATGAAGCCACCTTCGACGTAAAATGGCTCCAGTGGGCCGTTTCACTGCAAAGCGAGATGGACGCGCAGTTCCTCGACAAAGAAAACGGCGGCTACTTCAGCGTCCACACCGACATGCCGAACAGCGTCCTCCGCATCAAAGAAGACTACGACGGCGCCGAGCCCTCCCCAAACTCCCTCGCCGCCCTCAACCTCGTCCGCCTCAGCGCCCTCCTCGCCAAAGACAGCTACAAAGCGCAGGCCGAGAAGATCTTCGCCCTCTTCGGCAACACGCTTCAAAGCAGCGCCTCCGCCGTCCCCGTCATGTCGATGGCCTTCGACCTCCTCCATCGCGGCAAAACCCAAATCGTCCTCGCCGGCGACAAAACCGCCCCCGAGTTCCAAAAACTCGCGAATCAACTCCGCCGCCAGTTCCTGCCCAACGCCGCCCTTTTGCACGCCGATGGCGGTGACGCCCAAAAATGGCTCTCCGAGCACAACGAAGCCATTTCCGACATGAAACCCCTCAACGGCCAACCCGCCGCCTACATCTGCCAAAACTTCACCTGCCAAGCTCCTGTGACTTCGGTGGAGGAGGTGGAGAAGTTGTTGGGTAGATAATGTTTCAGCTCCAAACTACCTCCCTCGCGCCAGCCAGACGCCCAGCACGGCTACGACCATGCCGATCAGCGACAGGCCCGTCAGCGTCTCGCCAAAAATGGCCCACGCCATGAGCGCGGTGACGGCGGGCACGGTATAAAAGAGGCGCGTCACATTCACCGCGGTGCCGCTGCGGATGAGATGATTCAGCAGGCTGATTGCGCCAATCGAGAGCACCAGCGCCACCCACAGCACGGCAAACACAAACTGCCCGCTCCATTGCACCTCCCGCGTCTCCGTGGTGAGCGCGAGCACCGCGGTGACAAGCAGGCTCGCGGCATACTGCACCACCGTGCTCGTGCGCAGATCAAAGGTGGGGCAATGACGCTTTTGCCACAGTGTGCCGGCCGTGATGCCCGCGAGCGCGGCGATGGCGGGCATCATCATCGTCAGCGTGAGCCCGCTGCCCGTTTTATGCGCGACAACCATCGTCGTGCCGACAAATCCGAGCACGAGCCCGCCCCACTGCCGTGGCAAAACTCGCTCGCCGAGCGCGAGTCCCGCGAAAGCGGCGGTGAGGATCGGCTGCATCGAAACAATCAAGCTCACCATGCCCGACGGAAGCCCCAGCCGCAGCGACCACACGCAGCCGCTCAGATACACCGCATGAATCAGCAACCCGGCGATGGCGATGTGCATCCACTGCCGCCCGCCACGCGGCCACGGTGCCCGCGTGAACCACGCGATGGGCACCAGAATCATGAGCACGATCACATACCGCAGCGTCAGAAACGTAAACGGCTCCGCATAAGGCACGCCCAGCTTTGACCCGATGAACCCGCTGCTCCAAAGCAGAACAAACAGATGCGGAATGAATGCTCGCCAGCCCTGTTTCATCGTAGAACGGGTTTTCCAACCCGTTGGATTTCTGGGCTTTGATTCACTCGCGCCACCACCGCCTCATGTGCCGTCTCTTGAAGGAATCGCACAAACTCCGCATCGAGCCCTTTCGGGATAAAGCTGATGCCTTCAGCACTCTCGCCAAACAGCACCTCATACCACACGCAGGCCCCGAGATACTCGCCCGCGAGGTTCGCGTGATGGCCGTCCATGCTCAGCACGATCTTTTTGCCATCCTTCGACTTCTTCCAAGCCCAGCCGACATGGAGCGAGTGCGTCTGAATCGGCAATTCGGGCTGTTTCGCCGTTTTGGCATCGAAAGGCTTCGGATCAGGCTTGAAACCCCATTTCGCGTCTGTGTCGGCACGAAAGAACGCATCGCCAACCGGGATGATTTTCGCGCCAAACTCGGTCGCGAGCCGTTCGTAGGCCGCCGTGAGCCCTCGATACATTTCTTCCTGCGTCTTCGGTTCGCCGGGTTTCGGCGCTTTCACGGCAAAACGCGGATCATCGACGCGATAGGCCCATGTTTGATGAATCAAGAGCTTCGCCTGCGGCGCGTGTTTCATGATCAAATCGCGCAGAAAGCCCGCGTGCGGCTGGTAGGTGCCGTAGTCGTGGCTTTTGATGCTCGCCTGCTGGATCGTGACGTGGTCCCAGCGATCCGCCGTGAGGTTCGCGATGAGATCTTTGCCATTCGAGTAAAGCCGCGCCTTGCCCTCCGCCTTCGTCTTGTCCGCATGCACCTGAAACGACGATCCACCGATGACGAGCGAGTTGTGGATCAACGTATGCCCACCCGCCTTCGCGATGTCATTCAGATACTTCGTGGCATTCGCCGAGAAGCTGTTCCCGATCGTAAGAATGCGCACGGTCTTCGGCTCGCCCGCGACGACGCTGATGGTCAGCAGCAGAAAGGCGACGAAATAGCGGGCGAGGTGGTTCATGCGGCCCTTTAGAACGAATGAGCCGCGGCGCAATCTTCGATCATTCCATTACTTCTTCTCCAGCTTCAGGTTATCGATGAAGAACGCGGTCTTCTTCGTGCCGAGGGCGCTGAAGAGCATGTAGCTGGCGCTGTTCCAACCGGGTTTGGCAGCGAAGGTGAGCCAGCCCTTCTTCTCGCCGTCCTGTCGCGTGGCGTTCACGGTCCAGGTGCCTTTCTGCGTGTCGGCGTTGATCGTGACGTGAAGCCATTGGTTCGGCGCGACCTCGAAAGGAACGGCCTTGCCATCAAGGCCGGGGGCAAACTTGCCGTTCTGCCAGCGCACATACGGACCGGCGGCGAACTCGCCGTTTTTGCCGCGAATCTCGAAGAACCAATCCGCGCCCTCCTGCGCCATGATGTCGAACTCGATGTGGAAAGTGCCGCCTTCCCAAGTGGTGGGGTAAATGTCGAGCACGGGGTCGTAGCTATGCTTCAAACCGGGCACGTCCTGCACTTTGAGGCAGCGCTTGCCGCCCGGCGTGAAGGGCGATGACGTCTCATCGGTCACGCCGATGCTCTCCCCTTTGTTTTCGCGATCATACTTCGCCGTGCGGATGCCGAGCAGGCCGAGCGAGGTGTGCTCAAAGTCTTGATCGATGTGAAAAGGCGGCGCAGGCCACGGTTTGGCATCTGCGTCCCAGTTTGGGTAGTCGTGACCCTTCGCAGCGAGTGCATGCCATGCTGCGTCGGCTTTGCGCACACCGGCCAAGGTGAGGTCCCAAGGCTTGAAGCCGATCTTTTCAGCCGGTGAGCCGGGTTTGAGGCGGAAATCGCGTTTTGCGATGTCTTCGAACATCGGATCGGCGAACTGGCTGCCATTGTCGCGGCCCATCTTGCGCCATTCATCCCAGGTGAAGTGGCTTTTGGTGAGTTTGGCGGGGATTTTGCCATCGGTGGGCCAGTAGAGGTTGTTTTTGAAGATGAGGCTGTCCTTCGGATCGCCGCGATCGATCTTGTCGAAGAGCTTCCAGTTCCACTCGCCACCATCGAGCAGCGGCGACGCGGGGTCCCACACGACGATGTTGTTCAGGTAGCGGAAGCGCAGGCGTGCCTCGTTTCGCGAGGCCTGGATCTGCGCGGAGTTGCCGAAGGCGAAGATGTTGTTCCGCACCGTGTTGAAGTAGCCGTAGTGCTGGTGAAAGCCCGCATTCCAGGTGTCGTGCACGAGGTTGTTTTCCATCAGAGTGTCCGTGGCACCTTCATCATTGTAGAGCCCCCAGCCGCCGTAGCGATGGCTGGCGATGTGATGCACGTGATTGCCTCTAATAATAGTGCCCGGCGAGGTGCCGAGGCCATAAAAGCCGCCCATGTCACTCAAATACGCCCAGCCGAGGTGATGGATGTGGTTGTTCTCGACGAGCGTCTCGCGCGATGCGGTGTCGCCATAGCCCCAGTTCCATCCGGCGCTGATGCCGGTGTAATAAAAGTCGCCGATGTCGCAATGCGTGACCGCGCAGTGCTGCGTGTGCGTGAAGACCACGCCGCAGGCGCTCGGATGCAGCCGACCGCCATGCTGGATGATGCAGTCATCGACGACGATGTGATGATTCACCCGTGCATCCGCCGGACGACCCGTCTCGCCGACATACACACCGCCGCCACCGAGGTCGTGGAGATGGCAATGCTTCACCGACGAGTCCGCGCAGCCGTTTTTGAACCAGATCGCGTGCAGACCGGTGTGCGCGATCTCGCAGTTCTCGAAATGAATGCCGCGCGAGTCCTCGATCTCGATGCAGCCATCGCTCGTTGTGGCCGCCTGTCCATCGTGCAAACCCTCCGCCGGATACAGATGCTGGCTGTATTGAAACGAGATGCCTTCAAAGCGCACATCGTGAGCGCCTTTTATCACGAGGAACTTTGTCACCACCGGCGCGATGACCTCCGCCTTCGTCGTGTCTTCTCCTGGCAACGGCAGGTAAAGCACCTCGCCCTTCGCCTTGTCGAGAAACCACTCGCCCGGCGCATCCAGCGCAGCGCGATAGTTCTCCGCCCACCAACGCTGATCCGGCTCGAACTCGACAAACGGATACCGCGCCCGGCCTTTGATGCGCACGCCGAGAATTTCATCGTTCAACTCTTGAATGCGGCACTGCCCCACGGCCCACGCATGCGTCACCGTGAGCAAAACGTCATCGCGCTCCGTTTGCGGGATCGCCTTCAGCATGTTGAACTGCTCCTTCGCGATGCAAAACGCGTGGAAGTTCATGTTTTGCGTGAGTCCCTTGAACGCATCCGCCGCCACCGCCTCCGTGATGTGGAAGAAACCCTTGTTCGGCGAGCGAGCCAGCGTCGCGCGGCGGCCATTGATCCAGAGCTGCTCAAACTTCCACGCTTTGTCCTGCAGCGTAGCTTTCCAGAGATCGCCATCCTTGACCCAGCCCGTGATCGGCTTTCCGGCCATGAAGACCGCGTTCTTGCCGCTCCACGTCACCTGCGAGTCGTCTTTGCCGAGCGTGATCGTCTCCGCGATGGGATGAATGCCGTCCTCAACAATGATGCGCACCGGTTTGGGAGCCTTGCGGGCTTGGTCGAGCACCGCGGCGAGGTTTCCAGGCTTCAAAACGAGGTCGGCGGCGGAAAGAGCGGAGACAAGAAGGAGAAAACAGGCAGTCCTGAGCATGCTCCTTTCATGCCATGCATTCGCGGTGCGGCAAGAATCAATCCTCGTGCTGCACGCCCTGCTGGATGCGATTTTTGAGGCGAGCAAAATTATTTCCGCGAGTCTGTAACGCCTGACTTGGCCGCGTGTCACGGAGCGCATGGATACTCCCTCTCTTCGCTCGCTACTGGCTCTCATGCTCGTCTCGTTTCCGCCTCTAGTGCAGGCACAGCTCGACTTTGGGGATGCTCCGGCGACTTATCAGACGCTGCTGCCCGGTGGGGCGCGGCATACCGTCGTGCTTAGCGGGCCGCGAATGGGTTCTTTGATTGATCCAGAGGCTGATGGTCAGCCCGGTGCCGCGGCGCAAGGTGATGACGGCGCGACGCTGGATGATGAAGACGGCGTCACCAGCCCGCTGCAATGGGAGGCGAACACGCTGGTCACGATTCAGATCACGGTGAATAAAGCCTGCCGCCTCGATGCGTGGGTGGACTGGCGTGGTGACACGAGCTGGGGCGGTGGTGTGGATGACACGCTGGATCAGATCGCGCTGGCGCAGCCTTTGCAGGCGGGTGTGAATACCCTGAGCGTCTTCGTGCCACCTTTCGCGGTCGCTGGCGTGACGTATGCACGCTTTCGCGTGAGCACGACGGGCGGTCTGGGCACGGGCGGTCTCGCAGATGATGGCGAGGTGGAGGACTATCCGCTGCTCATCACCGCCGCATCACTCCCCGCGACGCCCACGCTCGAAGTGACGAGCACCAACACGATCCGCTGGCAGGGGAATCCGGCGTATTCCTCGCAGTTGGAGCACAGCCCGAATCTCATCAATTGGAACACCCACTGGCTGCCCGAGCAGGAGACGGCGGGGGTGAACGAAGTCGTCGTGGAACCGGCGCAGGCAACAGGAGGCCGTCATTTCTACCGCCTCGTGCGCTCGCCGCTCATCACCTCGCCGATCCCTCTGCCGCCGCCGGGAGGCGAGTCCACGCATCAGTTCTTGAACCAAACCTTCGTGCATGATGGCATCGTGAGGCGCTACCGTCTGAAGTTGCCGAACAACTGGACGCCCACGCAGTCGTGGCCGCTGGTGCTGCTGCTGCCAGGGCATGGCGCCACGGTGGAGGATTTCTGGGGCCAGCGAGGCGGCCCAGGTGAGATGCTCGACATCGCCAACACAGATGGATGGATCCTTTGCTTCGCCGAGGCCATCTCAGGTGACGACAGTTACCGCTGGTTCACCTACAACGACCCGAATGTCCCGGTGAACATGGATATTCCCTGGCTCGATGATTATGGGTTCCTCAAGTCGCTCACCACTCACCTGATGAACTCGGCCCTGAACATCGACTCGCAGCGTGTCTTCATGGCGGGCTTCTCCAATGGTGGAAACATGGCGCACTACGTCGCCTCCAAAGCGGACCACCCTTTTGCCGCCTTCGCCATGATGGACAGCGGCGTGCAATACTTTGTCCCTAATGCACCAACGACCGTCATCGCAAACCGCCCTCTGCCGGTCAAAGCGCGTCCTGTGCTGATCAACAACCAGATCGACAGCCTGCAGTGGCCTTATGAAGGATTCACACCGGGAGGCATGGGTGCCCCGTCACCAGGAGCCTTTGCCTGTGTCGCCCGCTGGGGCGTCGCCAATGGCGTGAGCGGTGCAAGCGCAGATCTGGTGCTGAATACCTACTCCACCGGTGCAACGAGCTTTGACCAGACTCACACCTGGACCATAGCCCAGACCTCCATGCACTCGCCCGTTGAGGATTTGCGTCCCGATCAGGCATGGATTGATGGACTCATCTCCGACCCGCTGGGCTACGCCTTGCCTGGCTGGACGCACGGGCAGTTCATGCAGTTGCCCCTCACCCACAGACCGGTGGTGCCGCCGAGTCTGCGCGCTCTTTATCCACAGACGATCATCCCCGATCCAGACAAGCCCTACCTCGCGATCTCAGTCGTCGGCACGTGGTCCGAGAAAAAATGGACGCCCTCTTTGCCCGGCTCTGATCCGAACAACGAGATCGTGCTCATCACGTTTGGCACTGGCGGGCACAACTGGCCCGAAGCCGACGGGCCTTGGGATGGAAATCGCAAGGTGCTGGAATTCTTCGCGGCACACCCGCTGCCATCGCCGCCGTGAGCGGCACACGGTTTCTCACTCATTTCGTTACCATGAGCCGGATGCAAAACACTCCAGCAGTGCCAAGGTCCGCGCGATGCCCGACGCACCCGAGGACATGCCAGATCTGCTCGCCCGCGCCGCCGCGCGCGACGAGGGCGCGGCGCGTGCGCTCGTGGAAAAGCTCGGCCCGCTCGTCCAGCGCATCATCCTCGGCCATGGCACGCTGCGTCATGAGTGCGATGACCTCATGCAGGACATCTTTTTCAAAGTCTTCCGCTCCGCCGCCTCGTATCGCACCGACTCGCCGCTGGAGCACTGGGTGGCCACCATCGCGAAGCGCACCTGCCTCAACCGCCTCCGCCACCATCGCGCACGCCCCGAGCTCACCTGGAGCGACCTCACACCGGAGCAGCAGGCCGTGCTCGATGAAGACCGCTCCCACGAAGACACCTCGCACAAAGGCGAGGACGCGCTCGCACTCATCGAGAGACTCCTCGCCACGCTCCCGCCGGCCGATGCGTGGCTGCTCCGCGCCATCGAACTCGAAGAACGCACCCTCGCTGACGTTTGCAGTGAGGCCGGCTGGAACGCCACGCTCACCCGTGTGCGACTTTTCCGCGCCCGACGGCGTTTGAAGCAGGCCCTCATCCACCTCGAAACCTCCTCCCCATGAAGAACGCTGACGAAAAACTCACCGAGCTTTGGAAAAGCGCCCGCACAGCCGCTACCAGCGATGTGTCTGCCGAGGAAACACTCACGCCTGGCATCGCCACACGCATTGCATCGCGTTGGACGACAGACATCGGATCATCCGGCACTCTTGCCAGCTTTGAGCGCATCACCGCGTGCTGTCTCGTGCCGTGTGTGATCGCCTTTGCCGCCATCGCCTGGCTCCGGCCCGCACCAGCCAGGATCGATCCCATGAGCGCGCTCTTCTCCGCTCACATCGAGGTCGAAAATGACCTTCCTTTCTGACCCTTCACACCGACTTCATCCATGGAACGCTCCCGCATCCTCCGCATCGTGTTCATGATTCTCTGCATTTTCGCCGCAGGGATCGGAATCGGCCGTTTCTTCATCCCGCCGCCGGATTTGAACGTCAAAGTGAGCGGCCTGGAGGGGCGTGAAATCTCGCCGCGCACCATCGTCGCCTACTACGACTCGAAGATTCACCTCACGCCTGAGCAGAAGCGCGCCTTTGGCCGCACAGCCGCTGATTTCGTGCGTGAACTCGCCACCACGCAGCCGCGCACGCAGGAGCGCTTTGACCTCTTCCACCGCTGCTACCCAAAGCTGCGCGAGCACCTGCGCCCCGATCAACACGCAGCCTTTGACGCCATCACCGCGCAGCACACGCAGCGCATGAAGGAGCTGCTCGCGAAGTAGCTGAGCCGCAACTGCGCCTCGTGCTACGGCTTCTTCGTCGTCGCGGGCTGCATCGCGAGGTCGAGGAGGATGCGGAAGCCGGAGTTCGCGTGAGCGCGGCCGGGGTGGATGCCGTAGTGGTAGTCGGGGCGGGCCTGGCGGGGATTGCCAGTGGACCAGGAGCCGCCGCGCAGGCCGTAGAGGATGATGTTGCCATCGCCGACGCTGTCGGGCGCGGGCGTGTCCACCCATTCGGCGACGTTGCCAAAGAGGTCGTAGAGGCCGAGGGCGTTCGGCTTGAAGCTGCCGACGGGCGCAGTGCGCGGAAAGGGATCGCGGCGATTGAAGAAGGGGGCGCCTTCAGGCCAGGGCTGCACTTCAGTGGCCTCGATGCCGCCGAAGTTCGCGAGCGCGGCGGGGTCTTCGCGTTGCCAGTCGGTGGTGTCGAGCGTGGCGAGTTCATTCCACTCGTTCTCACGGGGCAGGCGGTAGGCTTGCTCTTTGGTGAGGCGGCCTTCCTGTCGCTCTTTCCAGGTGAGCCAGGCGCAGAAAAGACGTGCTTCGATGAGATCGACGCCCGTGACGGGATGGTCGGGTGTTTGTGGAAAGCCGGGCGTGTCCCAGGTGGAGAGTCTTTCGCTACGCTCGGATTTTACCTCGCGCCCTTTGGTGAAGCCGCGGATCTGTTTGCGCGGATTGGCGAGACCCATGCGCCAGTCGGGCAGCACGGCATTTTCGGCTTCGCTGAAGGCGGTGTAGTCGCGCAAACGTGTCTCGTAGATGCTGATGAGCAGCGGGAGCTTCGGCAGCGGCACGAATTTCATGCCGAGGCTGTTCTCCCAAGGCTTTTCTTTGGCTGCGGAGGCCGGTTTGGCGAAAACGGGCTTTGTGGGCTCAAAGTGGCGCGAGAGCACGAACCATGCGCCGAGGGCCCCACCGAGCCCGAGGACGGCAAAGGCGGCTGCGAGGGCAAAAACGAGTCGTGAGCGCTTTTGGCGCGAAGCATGTCGCGTGGCGATTTTTCGCACTTCAGCTGCCAAGTCGGCCACGGAGGCGGTGCGACGCTGCGGATCATCGGCGAGGGCTTCGGCGAGGATGCTGTCGATGCGTTTGTCGATGTCGATGCGCTGCGAAAGCGGCGTGTATTGGCCCATGGGCACCGCGCCGCAGAGGAGCTCGTAAAGCAGCACGCCGAGGGCATACACATCGCTGCGTTGATCGGCCACACCGGCTTGTCGGGTGACTTCCGGGGCGATGTAGTAGGGCGTGCCAAAGGTGTCGCGTGTCTGCGTGAAGCCATACCAGTGCGAATCGTCCACCAAGGTCTTCGCGAGGCCGAAGTCGGCGATTTTCACGGTGCCGTCGCTGCCGACGAGGATGTTCGCGGGCTTGATGTCGCGATGCACGATGCCGCGCTCGTGCGCATGGGCAATGCCGGTGCAGACCTTGTCGAAGATCTCAAAGGCCTTCGGGGCTTCGAGTCGCTGCGCTTTGAGCAGTCGGCGGAGGTCGCAGCCGTCGATGAATTCGCTGACGAGGTAGTGTCGGCCATCGGTGGTCTCACCCTGGTCGAGCACGTGGACCACGTTTTCATGACTGAGCTGCGCCATGGCGCTGACTTCATTCTCAAATCGCGCCGTGACCTCGGGATCGCGAGTGAGACGGCCTGCAACGACCTTGATGGCGACGATCTGGCCATCGTGCAGCCTTTTGGCGCGATACACCTCGCCCATGCCACCGCCGCCGATGAGTTCGTGGACTTCGTAGCCGTCGATTTCGAGTGAGATGGCTTCTTTCTCGGTCACAGGCTCGTCGAGCAGGCTCATGAGGCCGTTTTTCATGCTGCGGGCCACGCAGGCCGGGCACAGGCCGTTCACGAGGAGATTTTCCTCCTGCGCGGAACCGCAACTGGGACAGGCGATGCTCATGCGACTTCTCCGAGGACGGAAAGCAGGTAGCGCAGCTCCGTTTCGACATCGCCGCCGCTTTCGAGCGTGGAGGCGACCTCGGAGCGCAGTTCATCGGCGAGGCGTTTCCTCGCGCGGTGCATTTCGATCTTCACATGGCCTTCCGTCATGCCCAATGCAGCCCCGATCTCGGCGTAAGGTTTCAACAATTCGGGATTTGCGAGTCCGGACTTCAACGCATCGAAGAGCGGCGTGCGTCCGCGATCCTCGAAATGCGCGGCCATGCGGTCCATGGAGCGTCGCAGCACGGACCAGGCCCAGCGGCGGTCGAACCACGCGTCCGCCACGTCCGGCGCGGCGGCCACATCAAAGGACTCCATCTCATCCATCGACACGATGGCCTGCCCGCCACCTCGCTTCTGCCGCGCGGCATCGCGGCGGGCATTCGAGAGATGATTGCGCACGGCCTGCATCATGTAGCTGCGCAGTTTCCCGCGCTCCGGAGCGACCTTGTGGAGATCGCCCTTCGTGATGAATTCCGACAAAAACTCCTGCGTGAAGTCCCGCGCCTCTTCACGCTCGCAGCCGAGCGCTCGCAGGTAGGTGTAAATCGCGGGCCAGTAGGCTTTGCAGATGTCCTCCAGCGCCTCGCGGGACTCCGGCGCCTCGGTTTGAGCCGTGAGCACCTGAGTCCAGGCAGTGGCGGGAAAAGGAGCGCGGGAGGGCATGGGGTGAAAATAGGCGGCTGGAAAGAAATGACGATGACTTTGTAACCTGCCCTCACCGCCGGGGCTTCCCATGGCAGAACCCACTTCTGCCATGATGCGATACCTAGCCCCTCTTTTGACACTATTGCTCCTCTCCAGTCCCGCCCTCGCCGTGCCGCGCGTGATTCAGCATCAAGGCCGCGTGCTGGTCTCCGGTGTGAATTTCACCGGCACGGCAGGCTTCAAGTTTGCGCTCGTGAGCAGCGATGGTGCGACGACTTTCTGGAGCAATGACGGCACGTCCGCCGCTGGCAGCGAGCCGACGGGTGCTGTGCCGCTAACGGTGACAAATGGCTCTTACACCGTCGGTTTGGGCGATACGACGCTGGCAAACATGCAGGTGGTGCCGCCCTCGGTCTTCATCGCGAACAACGATGTGCGTCTGCGCGTGTGGTTCAACGATGGGGCGCATGGCTGGCAGTTGCTGACGCCCGATCAACGGCTGGCAGCGGTGGCCTGGGCACTGTCGGCGCGCGAGGCAGAGGCGGTGGCGGATGGCTCGGTGACGAGTGCGAAGATCGCGAACGGCGCGGTGACGACGTCGGCGCTGGCAGGTGGCGCGGTGACGAGTGCGAAGATCGCGAACGGTGCGGTGAATGGCAGTGCGCTTGCGGCAGGCGTGATCTCGGCGAACCTCGCGGCGAGCGGCTACAGCGGCGTAGCCACGGGCGGCATTGTGTTTGGTCACACGGCAGCGGAAACGGCGCTGACAAACAGCGGCTTTGTGGCGCAGACGGCTTTCTCAGTGGGGCAAACGTGGACGCCCATGACGGGCTCGGGTGCGCCGACAGCCCGGACGTCGGCATCCTCGGTGTGGACGGGCACGGAGTGGATCATTTGGGGCGGCATGAATGCGGAGGGAGTGGCGGCGCGGCTCAATACGGGTGCTCGCTACCACCCGACGACGAACTCCTGGACGGCGATGTCCACCACGAATGCGCCCACGGCACGCAATGGACACTCGGCCGTGTGGACGGGCACGCAGATGTGGGTCTTCGGTGGACGCGTGGGAGCGGGGATCGGCACGCTCACGAACACGGGGGCCATCTACACGCCTGCAACGGACACCTGGACTGCGTTGCCAAGCACGAATGCACCGTCCGCTCGCGAGGGACACACAGCGACTTGGTTTGGCACCGGCATGTTGGTCTGTGGTGGCACGGATGCGAGCGGGGTGACGGGTGCCGCTGGTCGTCTCAATGACGGCGCGACGGCTTGGATCACGCCCGCAACGATGGGGGCGCGGAAGAATCACACGGCGGTCGCGAACGGAAACTATGTCTTCGTGTGGGGTGGCGAGGACAATGCGGGCACCGAGCTGCTCACCGGCGAGCGCTTCGACATTCTGACCGGGCTTTGGATTGCGACGAACACGACGAACTGCGCGAGTGCGCGTCGCAATCACAACGCGGTCCCCGTGGGCGGGCAGGTCTATATCTGGGGCGGCTACGATTCGACCGGGGCCGTGCTCAATACCGGTGCGATCTACAACGTGGGCGCACAGACATGGACGGCATGGAACACGAGTGGCGCACCTGCTGCGCGTGCGCTGAATGTGGCGGCTTGGACCGGTGGTCACCTTGTGCTCTGGGGCGGTGTGGATGGTGTCGGAAACGCACTGGACGATGGCGTGCTCTACTCCCCCGCGCTCGGCACCTGGACTCCCATGACGACGACGCTCTCGCCAACGGCGCGATGGTCGGCGCATCATGTATGGACGGGCCACGAGGTGCTGGTCTGGGGTGGCAGCAATGCGAGCAGCACCTTCACCACGGGCTCGCGCTTCAATCCGAACACCACGCTCTGGATGTATGTTCGCCAGTAACACTCCAGCTCTCCTCGTCATGAAACGATTCCTTTGCATTGCGATGTTAGGCTGGCTGACGCTCGATTTGCCAGCCGCCACTCCGAATCTCCTGCGCTGCAATGCGCGGGTGAGCAACGGCGGTCAGCTCTTCCAGGGCATGGGGCAGTGGAAGGCGGCGCTCATCGACGGCTCGGGCGCATCGCTGTGGAGCAACGACGGCACATCGATCAATGGAGCAGCGCCCACCTCGCACTTCACCGCGCAGGTGATCAAAGGACAGGCGGCGCTAATGCTGGGAGACACAGGCATGACAGCGCTGCCTGCTGCGGCCTTCACGCAGAGTGGGCTGAAGATGCGGCTGTGGTTCAATGACGGCACGCATGGGTTTCAGCAGCTCACTCCCGATCAAACGGTGCAGCCCGTGCCGATGGCGATGGTTACAGCGCAGGCGGACGCTCCGGCGGATGGTGCAGTGGTGGCGGCTGACTTTGACAATGGTGCTGTGACGAACGCGAAGCTCGCAGCAGATACCATCACCTCGGATAAGTTTGCCGCTGGTGCGGTGACAACTGCGAAGCTGGCACCGAACGCGGTGCTCAATGCGGGCGGCGCAGGCTACCTGCCAGCGGGCGCGGTGCTCATGTCGAATACGGAGGAGAATGCCGCGCTGACGACGGCGGGTTTTGCGAAGCAGGGCACGATGACGAGCGACCAACCCGCGTGGCAGGTGCCTCCTCCGGCCTTCTGGGAGAGGCAGGGTCACATCGCGACATGGACCGGCACCGAGATGCTGATCTGGGGCGGATTCCAGGGTTTGTCTGGCTCCGACCACGGCCAGCTATGGAGATGGAATCCCACCACCGGCCTCTGGCGTGCAGGCTCTGCCATTAATGAACCCATTGATAACTCACTCATCAAATCGAATCGCTATTCCTTTGCCTTGCACACCTGGACGGGATCGAAGTGGCTTGTGTGGAATAACAGCGTGGGTGCTTCTTACGATCCCATGGCAGACACCTGGACGCCGATGAGCACCGTAGGGGCACCCAGTCCGCGAGATAGTTCAGCCGTCGTATGGACGGGCTCCGAAATGCTGATCTGGGGTGGAATAGTTCATGCGACCGGCCAGTCAGCCAGTGATGGCTGCGCCTACAATCCAGCCACCGACACCTGGCGCCCGATCGCGAATGTGGGTGCTCCCACAGCTCGCAGTAATGCGGCGGCAGTGTGGACCGGCACGGAAATGATCGTCTGGGGTGGTCGCTCTGGATTCACGCAAGCCGGTGGACGCTACAATCCGACCACTGACACCTGGACCGCCATGGCCACCGTGGGCGGCCCTTCCGTTGATTACAAAGGCAGCGCTTGCGCCTGGACTGGCACGGAGATGCTGATCGCAAGTGGTGACGGAGCTGGCAACGCAACGCCGGGTTACCGGTATCAGCCTGCCACGAATACCTGGACGGCCATGAGCACGGTGAATGAGCCCTCGCAACGACGTGATTCCGTCTTTGCCTGGACCGGCACGGAACTCGTCCTGTGGGGCGGCTACGACTACCTCACCTCCGGCTATGCGAAGGGTGATGGTGCTCGCTACAATCCCACGACTAACACCTGGACGACGATCAGCTCTCTGGGTGCCCCTGGAGCCCGTTACGAACATGCGGGAGCATGGACAGGGACACAATTGGTCATCATGGGTGGCCTGGCTCCCTTCGATCCTTTGGTGACGAATGATGTGCTCGGCGATGCCTATGGCTACGATCCCGCGACGAACAGCTGGACCGCGATCTCTGTTCCGAATTCTCCGCCCACGGCGCGCGGTTCTGTGGCACCAGTGTGGACCGGCACGGAGTGGATCATCTACGGTGGTGCCAGTTCCTACAGCCCGAAGAATGGCTCGCGCTACAATCCTGCAACGCAAACGTGGACACCGCTGCCTGATGGCGGACCCGGCGGCCGCACGAATCCATCCGCTGTTTGGACCGGCAGCGAACTGCTCGTCTTCGGCGGCACGATCTCGACCACCGCCTACGACGATTTGTGGAAATGGAATCCCACCACGAACACCTGGATCTCTACGAGTCCTCCCACGCGACCGAGTGCCCGATCCAGCGCCAGTGCAGTTTGGACAGGCACTGAGATGATCATCTACGCAGGTAGAACGGCAGCGGGGACAGCCTTGTCCGATGGCTGGCGCTTCAATCCGGTGACCAACACCTGGACCGTCATTGCCACGCATCCTTTCCTCACAGGTCGAACCAGCCACTTCGCGTGCTGGACTGGAAGCAAGATGATCATCTGGGGGGGGAGCTGTGTTTATGGCGGTCTGTATGATCCAGCCACAAACGCTTGGGAGATCATCAGCTATGTGGATGCCTACTACGGTGCCACCGTCTGGACGGGCACTGAACTCATCGTCTGGGGCGGAGACAGCCTCACTCCACGCAACACAGGGGGACGCTACAATCCTGACACGCAAACTTGGACCCCGCTGCCCATCACCGGTGCACCGGATGCGCGCTATGGTCACACCATGGTCTGGGATGGACAGCGAGCGTATGCCTGGGGTGGTGACCTCAATACCAGCGAGAACACCATGATGAGCGATGGCGCTATCTATGACCCCGTGATGAATGCGTGGACTTCGCTTCCCACGCAGAGCGCACCCCTTGCCCGCTATAATCACCACGCCATCTGGACCGGCGATCAGATGCTCATCTGGGGAGGCGAAACCGACATCGGCGAATACTCACTGCTCGATGATCTCGCCGCGCTTAGCCCCACCACGTCCCGCTGGTTCTACGTCAAACAATAGCCTCTCCGACCATGCGCACGCTTCTCTTTCTCACGCTCGTTTCGCTTGCTCACGCCGGGCCGCGCAGCTCCACGCATTACTCCCTTCCCATCGAGAGCAATGCCAGCATCTCCACCACGCCCGCCACCTCCACCGACTACAGCGCGGAGATCAGCTTCGCCATGGAAGGCGGGCTGCAAAGCACCAGCACTCCCGTGGTCACGCAGCTCGGCAGCGGCTATCCCGCGCAGTTCACCGATGTGGCATCGCTCGATGTGCAGATCGCTTCGACGGTGAACGAAACCGCCAGCACGCCCGCCAGTGCCCAGCTCGTGAACACCGATGCCTCACGCACCGATGTCCTCGCCTCCGCAGTGAACTGGCAAGTCTCCAGCGGCCCCGGCAGCATCAACGCCGGCGGCCTTTACACCGCGAGCACTGTGTATCAAAACAACCCCGCGCAGATCACCGGCACACTCGGCCCGCTCAACGACAGCGCTGCCTTCACCATCCTCGATGTGATGCCGGACAACTTTGGCATCTACGCGAACGACAACCTGCCAGACAACTGGCAGGTGACGCACTTCGGCATCAACAGCCCGAGCGCTGCACCCACCGCTGACCCCGACAAGGATGGCCAGGACAACGCCTTCGAGTTCATGACCGGTGTAGATCCCACGCTGAGCAGCAGCACCTTTCGCGTAGTCATCGAGCCCTCCGGCGCAGGAAACTTCAATGTCCGCTTTCAACCGCGTTTAGGCACCCGCCAGTATGCACTGCTCACCAGCTCGAACCTCGCCGAATGGCAGTCCAGCGGGCTCACGGCACAAACTGACGGTGGGAACGGTCTTTTCAACCTCACCACCGGAGCATCCAAGCTCTTCTTCAAAGTCAGCGTCAACCTATCGCCATGATCAACCATGCCATTCATCGGGGACGTTCCAGCGGTTCACCGATCACTCACCAGCCGCTTCCCAAGACTCGTCACTGCATCGATCTGAAACCCGAGTTGCTCGTAAAAGACGATCACTGCCGCATTCGTGCTCCGCGCCTGCAAATTGATCTTCGGGCAGCCCGCCGCACGCAGCAGCGACTCCGCGTGCTGCATGATCTCCCGTGCGAAACCCTTCCTCTGATGCTGCGGAGCCACCGCGAGGTAATTGATCCATCCGCGATGCCCCTCGTAGCCCGCCATGCAGGTCGCGATGACCTTTCCATCCAGCTCGCCGACCAGAAACAGCTCCGGATTCACGAGCAGCTTCCGCGCGATGTCACGTTTCGGGTTGTTCTGCGGCACCACCAGACCGCAGGCCTGCCAGAGGGCGATCACCGCCTCTTCGTCGGTGGTTTGATAAGTGCGTAGCATCATCGCAGACATGCCCGCACGATGCCGGAGGCGGTGGAGAGGTCAATCCGACGAGCGGAAAGTTGTAACCCACGCACCGCCTCCGGGGCTGCTTGCGATGAACCTCTTCGTTCCCCGCATGAAAAAAGCCCTCCTCGCCTCGCTGTTACTCATCACAAATGCCGTTGCGCAACTGCCGCAAAACTGGTCACCGAACTTCCCGGTGGCGACGACGGTCGGCTCCATCAATGCCGTCGCGGAGACGGCGGACGCTTACTATGTCGGTGGATCGTTCAGCAAGCTCGCGGGTGTCGCGGCGCAAGGAATCGCACGGGTGGACAAGACAACGGGCACGGTCACACCGCTCGGCGCTGGATTGACGGGTGGCACACTCATGGTCAATGCGGTGGCGGTGATGGGTGGCGATGTTTTCATCGGCGGCACCTTCACCGCCGTGGATGGCGTGGCCGCCAGCCGCGTCGCCAGGTGGAATGGCAGCGCGTGGTCAGCGCTCGGCAGCGGGGCCAATGGCACGGTGAATGCCATGGCCGTGCTCGGACCGGAGCTGTTCATCGGCGGCACGTTCACGTCCGTGGGCGGCGTGGCATTGACGGCGAGACTGGCGAAGTGGGATAGCACAGGCTGGCTTGCGGTCGGCGCTGGGTTTAACACGACCAGCGTGCCCACAGGCGGCCTCGCAGTGGCTGGAAGTGCCTTGTTTGTGGGACGTGGCACGCAGGTGCAAAAGTGGGATGGCAGCGCGTGGTCAAATGTGGGACCGGTCACGACCTCGATCGGTGGCATCGCCACGCAGGACGGCATCAACGTCTATGTGGTGGGCGGCACCACCTGCCGTCATTGGAATGGCTCCACGTGGACCACGCTGAAGGACTTTGACGAGATCGCCACGGAGGTCGCCATGCTCGGCAGTGATGTGTATGTGGGCGGGCAGTTCACAAATAGTCTGGAACGCTGGGATGGCAGCGCCTGGCACACCGTGGGAGGCAACAGCATGACCACCTACCCCACGACGCTCGTGAACGTGGGCGGCGCCATTTTCATGTGCGGTGACTTCACTTCCATCGATGGCGTGAAGACTCCCAAACTCGCCCGCTGGAGCGGCAGCGCGTGGTCTTCCATCTTCGAAGACCTCGATGGAGGCCTCAATGCCGAAGGCTACTCCATCGTCGAACTGAACGGCAAAATTTACGTCAGTGGTGCCTTTACCACCGCAGGCAAGATCTCGGCCAATCAGGTGGCCTGCTACGACAAGCCCACCAACACCTGGACAGCACTACCAGGCATTCCAAGTGGCACGCTCATCACGCACAACGGCGAGTTGTATTCATTCTACTGGGTCGATGAACCTGCGCCGCCGTATCACTTCATCGTGGCGAAGTGGACAGGCACCTCCTGGAACACCATCGGCACTCTGGAGGGCACTTCCCAGGGCACCCCTGCGAGCATCGGCGGAGCGCTCTACATCGTTGGCAACTTGTCGTCCGTGAACGGCACACCCATCAACCACATCGCCAAATGGAATGGCACGGCCTGGAGCGACGCGGGCGCTGGCATCACGCTCAATGCCGACTCGATGGTGCAATCCATCTGCCAGGTGGGCAGCCAGCTTTACGCTTCCACTTTCAACAACGAACTCGTCGGCATGGACTGGGTGCAGAGCAGCCACATCCTGCAATGGAACGGCAGCGCGTGGGTCACGCACACGAGCAACATCAATCCCTCGGTGCAAGCGATGATCGCGATGGGCAACGACCTCGTCATCGGCGGCACCTTCGAGTCAATCAATGGCGTGCCCTGCGCCAATCATGTCGCTCGCTGGAATGGTGCGAGCTGGAGCGCTCTCGGAACGGGCGTGAATGGGTCGGTCAACGTGCTCAAATACACCCACGGCCTGCTCTACGCTGGAACGCAGGTGGATAATGAGTTCCTCCGCGAATGGAACGGCAGCACCTGGGAGGAAGTGGGCGGCGGCCCCAACTGGGACGTGTGGGACATGACGGTGCTCGGCGATGAGTTGTTCATCACGGGTGGCTTCACCGAGGCAGGCTCCAACGTCACGGATGGCGAAGGCGGCGTGGTCAATCTGGCCACCAGCTCCAGCTACATCGGCAGCTACCCGCTCACGCCCGAGATCGCCATCGAGCAACCGGTGAACACGAACCTCATCGACGGCAGCGCCAGCATCGACTTCGGCAGTCTCGCCACCGGCTCGAGCACCGCGCTCACCTTCACCCTGCGCAGCACCGGCACCATCCCGCTGCTCAATCTCAACGTGACCAAAGACGGCACGAACAACAGCGACTTCACGATCAGCGTCGTCCCCACCGTGCTGGAAGACAACACCAGCACCACCTTCACCGTCACCTTCACTCCCAGCGCCGCCGGTGCTCGCAGCGCCGTCATCCACATCACCAGCAACGACGCGAACGAGAGTCCCTTCGACATCACACTGACCGGAACCGCCACCGCCGGACTCAGCGTCATCGAAACCTGGCGTCAAACCTGGTTTGGCATCACCACCAACACTGGCGACGCCGCAGACAATGCCGACTCCGATCACGACGGCCTCCTCAACGCCATGGAATTCGCCCTCGGCCTGAATCCCACCATCACCAGCACTCCCGTTTTCCAAACCACCCTCACCGGCGGCAACATCGAGTTCACCTACACTCGCACCACCGCCGCCGTGCTCGCCGGAAAAACCTTCCACGTCCCCTGGACCGAAACCCTCAACGGCCTCGACTGGACCGAAACCGGCACCACCGAACAAATTCTCAGTGACAACGGAACCACCCAGACCGTCAAAGCCACCATCCCAGCAGGCACCAACGGCCGCCGCTTCGTGCGCTTGGAGGTGCAGTGACGTAAAACGAGTTTTCCAACTCGTTCATCACTCCGCACCCAGCGCAGGCAGCTCATTACACAACGCCAGCGCCTTCAGCGCCTGGCAGGTCGCGATGTAGGTGCTGTAGTGGTAGTTCCCGCGATAGAGCGAGGGCATCCACCAGCGACCGGAGACGCGCTGTTCCTTTTTGAGCCATGCGACGGCTTTTTGAAGGCGCTCATCTTTGGCGGGCACACCGCTTTGACGCATCAGCACGACGGCGAGGGCGGTCATGTAGGCATCGCTTTCGGGTTTCGCGGCATCAGGCAGGCCAGTGATGAGCTTTTGGACGGTTTCGCTGACTTCGAAGTGCCAGTCATTCAGCGCGGAGAAGTCACGCGTGCTCCAGCCGCCGTCGGCGTGTTGTTTGGAAGAGAGCAACTTCAGCGCGGCATCGCGTCTTTCGGCGGAAATGAGCTCCGGCATGTAAAAGGCGAGTTGGAGGCTCAGGACGCGATCCCAGTCATTTTTCGGCTCGGTGGTGCGAAGCCACGTTTTGAGCTTTTCGACCTTTCCGAGCAGTTTTTCGTCTTTGAGACCTGCGAGCCATCCGGGAGCCGCGGTGATGGTGCGTGCGGCTTGCAGCGAGAGTTCGAAGTCAGTGGTGATGTGCGGGATTTCGACCTCGCCATGGCTCACGAAGGCTCCGCTCGACGCCTGTCGCTCAAACATGTCGCGGATGGACCGCTCGGTGTGTTCGCTTGTTTTGCCCGTGAGGTGCTTGTCCCACTCCGCGAGGCCCAGCGAGCGCCAAACGGCCGAAAAAGCGCCCGGCATGTGCTTGTAGCCGCTCTTCGTGGCCGTCTCATTCACCTCTTTGACGTCCTTCGGCACGAACTCGATGAAGTCCGCCACGATCTCCTCGCTCGGCTTCCCGAGTTGCGAGATCAAAGCTGGCCGCTCGCTCAGGTAAGGCCCCGTCGTGTGGCAGTTCACGCAGCTTTTCTCACGCACCCAGCACGTCGAGCCGTCATCGAGATACTTCACCGCCGCCTTCACCGACTCCGCGCCGAACTGCGTCACACGCGGCTCGTCGGCCGCGGGGATGCTGATTTTGATGTCGCCGGATTCGTATTGAAACGCGGGCTTCGGTTTCGGCGCAGGCGTGGTCGCGGCCAAAAGGACAGAAGGGACGAAAAGGACGGCAAGGACGTGTTTCATGCGGCATTCAAACGCCGCCGATACGCACGTCATTGCGATTTCCCATACGCACGCTCCACCTTGGCCACGCGTAGTTGGTAATCGGCATACCACGTCGTCTTTCCCGTCTCCTGCGCGATGCGGTGCTCGGCGTTCGCTTTCCACGCCGCGATGGCGTGTGTGCTTTCCCAATACGACACCGTGATGCCGAAACCGCCCGCGCCACGTGCGCTTTCCACACCGAGAAAGCCCGGCTGCTCATGCGCCAGCTCCGCCATGCGCTCGGCCATGTCGCCGTAGCCTTGATCGCCCTCCGTGCGTTGCGAGGTGAAGATGACCGCGTAGTAGGGTGGAGAGGGTGTTTGGGCGAAGGCGGGTGCGGACATGAGGTCAGAGCGGTTTGTGCATGCAGAGTGCTCCACCGGCCTCCGGCACATACACGGCCTGCTCAAAGCCGGCGGCGGCGTAGATGCGGCGGGCGTGGTGGTTGTTTTCCTGCACTTCGAGCGTGAGACGGCAGCAGCTGAGTTCACGAGCACGCGTGGCGATGGTGTCCATGAGGCGTTTGCCAATGCCGCGACCGCGATGCGCGGGCTGCACAAAGTAATCCATGATGTAGAGCAGCCGCCGCGCCGCGAAGGTGGAGAAGCCGAGGAAGCAAATCGCGATCCCGACCGCCTCGCCGTCGGCGTAGGCCAGAAAAACATGCGTCGTGGGATGCCGGCGCAGACCCGGGATGAGATCGCGGCGCGCGGCATCGGACAAAGGATGCCCGTCGCCCATCGGATCGGCCGAATACGCATCCAGCAGGCGCAGCGTGTCCGCGGCTTGGTCTTCGCGGCTGAGATCCGCTTCGAGGATGAGGATGGACAAGTTCATGCGAATCTCAGGCAGCCATGTCTCAGGCCTTCACTTCGTCTCCGGCGTCCAATAGTGGCCGAGGATTTCGAGCACCTTGGCGCGGAGTTCCTCGCCGTTGATCTCGCCGTTGTGGCGGAAGACGATTTCACCGCCGGGGGCGACGAGGATGGTGTGGGGGATGGGGCCGGGCCACTCGGGGTCGAGGGCCTTGATGAGCTCGTCGTGGCTGGCGCCTTGGAAGACGTAGGCATTGCCTTTGCGGCCCTCGGCTTTGAGGGAGGGCTTGAGGCGGTCATGCACGATGGCGTTTTTCTCTTCGAGGAAGGTCTTCACATCGGCGATGGTCTTCGGGTCGTCGATGCTGATGCTGATGAATTCAAAGTCACGCAGGCCGAACTTTCGCTGCGTGGTGACGAACTCATGAAACTCCTCGGCGCAGGGGCCGCACCAGGTGGCCCACACATTGAAGAGGCGGAGCTTCTTGGTGGTGTTCTTGCGCAGCTCGGCGATGCCGGCGGCGGTGATCGTCTCGACCTCGACGCTGCCTTTCTCCCACTTCTCATTGTCGGCGGCCACGGCTTTGCGCTTCTCGATCCATTTGGTGGAGCAGCCGTGCGGCTTCGTTTCGGTTACCGGCACGTCTTTGCCGGCGAGGAGAGCTTCGACGGCGTTTCTGGCATCGGGCGAGGTCACGCTGGTATCCTCGGCATAGCGTGAGTCATCGAAGCGGCCCTGGTAGCGAAGCTTCCGTTCCTTGTCGAAAAGGAAGACGTGAGGCGTGGCGAGGCAGCCGTAGGCCTTGGCGATGGCCTGGGTCTCGCCGTCAAAGAGGTAGGGAAAGGTGAACTTCTGCTCGGCGGCATGCTTTTTCATCTCCGGGAAGCTGTCGTTGTAGGCCGAGTAACCGAGTTCATCCGCACGCAGGGCACCGGGGTCGTTCGGATTGATGGCGACGACCTGCAGCTTGCCTTTGTGGTCGGCGACGAGCTTTTTGAGGCGGCTCTCGATGGCTTGCGAGGTGGGGCAGTGATTGCTGATAAACGCGATCATGAGCAGATCGGCCTTCGCATACTCGGCGAGGGTGTGTTTTTCCTCGTCGATGCCGATGAGCTCAAAGGCGGGCGCGGGATCGCCGATTTTGAGGGTCTTCAATCCGGGCACGTCTTCAGCCAGAACAGCGGTAAGCGTGCAAAGGAGGGCGAGGAGGAGTTTTTTCATGCGTGGCGAAAGTCGCGGCATGAACGCCCGGCGCAAGCGCATCCTTGCCTGCGGTCACTTCTCGTCCTTGTCGGCCGTTTTGCGCACCTGGATGCTGTCGAAGCCGAGCTTCTCGCCGGCATGCTGGAGGCACTTCACGATGTTTTCCTCTTCAAAGACCAGTTGGTCCTCCAGGCCGCGGTTTTTCACGGACGGGAGTTTTTCAGCTTTTCGTGCCTTCACCATTGTCAACGTGCGGGCGAGCATGGAGCCGGGCTTGTCGGGGAAAGTGGCCCAGTAGTCTTCTTTGAGGCAAGGGATCAAGAGAGGCTCCCGCGTGATCATCTCAAGATGATGCTCGACCTCGGGATTGGCCTTTTCGATGAGATCGAGCAGGCGTGGCAAATCGAGAATACCCTCGCCGAGCGGCACTTCCGAAAGCAGAAAACCCTCAGCGCACTCTTGCACGGCCATGTCCTTGATGTGGGTGGTCACCACAAACGGCGCGAGGGCCTCGACGACGGCCACGGGATGTTCGAGCAGGGCGATGGAGTTTCCGGTGTCGAGCGTGCAGCCGATGTGCGGACTGGAAAGACGCGTGAGCATCTCCACCAGCTCCGTCGCGTGGAAGTCCTTGTGATTTTCGATGCCGATGCGCACGCGATGCCGCCGCGCCACGGGCTCCGCGAGTTGCATGGAGCGCCACGCGGCGTCTTTGAAGGCCTTGAAGGCATCGAGCGAGGCAAAGTCCTCATACCGCCGTCCGCCGAGGGCGCTGCGAAAGATCACCGCGCCAGCTTCCTTGCCCAGGCGCAGCTCTTTTTCGAAGCGGGAGACATCCGCCTCGTTCTTCGGAAGCGTGATGCTGCCTTCGAGTTTCAGGCCGTAGGACTCGCGGGTGTCCCGCACATCGCCCGCCAGCTCGCTGCTCCAGCCTTTGACGCCGATCTGCAAGCTGCCGACACCGAGCCCGCGCACATGATCGAGCACATCGAGCGGCGTGTTGAAAGGCGGGTTCTTCAGGCTCGAGTAGCGGCCCTGCCAGCGCTTCGCATACGAATGAATCACGATGCCCATCCGCTTCCGCCGCGCCAGAGCGGCGGAGGCACCCGTCAAAGCGAGCGTGGAGGTGATGAAGGCGCGTCGGTTCACGAAGACGAAGAACAATGGCACACGTCTGATCTTTCGCCAGTTGCCAACTGCCCCCTTCCCTGCCCCTGGCGTGAGTAGGCCGATAAGTGGCCACTGGCTGGGACGTTCACCCGGCATGCCTGATTTCCTCCATGTCTCCCGCCGCGCTTTCTTCAAGCAGAGTGCTCTCGGCAGCGCGGCGCTGGGTTCGCTGCTGGCGAAGGACCTGCCCGGTGCCTCGGCGAACCTCTCGCGGCCGCATTTTGCGCCGAAGGCGAAGCATGTGATCTACCTGCACATGATCGGGGCGCCCTCGCACCTCGATCTTTATGATCACAAGCCGCTGCTGAACAAGCTCGACGGCCAGAAGTGCCCGGACGAGCTCACGAAGGGCAAGCGCTTTGCCTTCATCGGCGGGGAGATGTCGCTCGCGGGCTCGGAGTTTCAGTTCAAACGGCACGGGCAGAGCGGCCTGGAGCTCTCCGAGCTGCTGCCGCACCTCGGCACGGTGGCGGATGAGATCTGCATGGTGCGCTCGATGCACACGAACGAGATCAATCACGCACCGGCGCAGATGTTTCTGCACACCGGCTTCGGCCAGGGCGGGCGGCCGAGCATGGGGTCGTGGGTGACGTATGGCCTCGGCAGTGAAAACCGCGACCTGCCATCCTATGTGGTGCTGCTGTCGGGACCGCCCGGCGGCGCGGGCACCTCGCTGTGGAGCACGGGTTTCCTGCCGAGCGTTTACCAAGGCATTCAATTCCGCGGCAGCGGCGAGCCGGTGCTGTTTTTGAGCAATCCAGCAGGGCATGGCAACAGCGAGCGGCGTCGCGTGCTCGACGCGGTGAAGGTGCTGAACGAGCAGCAGCTCGCCGCGGTGCATGATCCGGAGATCGCCACGCGCATCAGCCAGTATGAAATGGCTTACCGCATGCAGGCGAGCGTGCCGGAGCTGATGGACATCACCCGCGAGAGCAAAGCCACGCTGGAAATGTACGGCGCGGAGCCCGGCAAGGCCTCCTTTGCCAACAACTGCCTGCTCGCCCGCCGCCTCATCGAACGCGGCACACGCATCGTGCAGCTCTTTGACTCCGATTGGGACCACCACGGCGGTTTGAGCAAACGCCTGCGCGAAAAAGCAAAGGACGTCGATCAGCCGATGGCGGCGCTGATCCTCGATTTGAAGCAACGCGGCCTGCTGGATGAGACGCTGGTGATCTGGGGTGCGGAGTTTGGTCGCACGCCGCTGCGCCAAGGGATCAATGGCGATGGCACGAAGACCTCGCCCGGCCGCGATCATCACAAGGACGCCTACTCGATGTGGATGGCTGGTGGCGGCGTGAAGCCGGGCATCACCTACGGCAAGACGGACGACTATGGCTTTAACATCGCCGAGAACCCCGTCCACACGCACGACCTGAATGCCACGGTGCTCCACCTGCTCGGCCTCGACCACGAGCGGCTGACTTTCCGCTACCAGGGCCGCGATTACCGCCTCACCGACATCCACGGCGAGCTCGTTCACGGCATCCTGGCGTGACATCGCGCTGATCACCGCTACGTTGGGACAATGATCGAGATCACGAAGAAGCCCTTTGGAAAGTTGTCGGACGGCCGCGAGGCCACGCTGTATGTGCTGAAAGTGCCGCAAGGCATGAGCGTGGCCCTCACGGACTACGGCGCGGCCATCGTGCAACTGCATGTGCCGGACCGCCGCGGTGTGCTGAAGGATGTGACGCTGGGCTACGATGACGTCCGCGGCTATGAAGAGGGTCAATCGCACTTTGGCTGCACCACCGGCCGCTTTGGCAACCGCATCCGCGATGGCCGCCTGCCCGTGGGTGACGAGGTTTATCAACTCGAACGCAACGACGGCGGCCGTCATCACCTGCACGGTGGCGTGGTAGGCTTTGGCAAATTTCTCTGGGATGCAGAGATCATCACGGACGGCGTGCGTTTCTCCCGCTTGAGCCCGCACGGCGAGGAGGGCTATCCGGGGAATCTCACGGTGCATGTCACCTTCACGCTGAATCCGGCCAACGAGCTCTCGATCCGCTACGAGGCCGTGACGGATGCGCCCACGCATGTGAACCTCACGAATCATGCCTACTTCAACCTCGCCGGGCATGACGCGGGCACGATCCTCAAACACAAGCTCTGCCTCTCCGCCCAAGCTTTCATCCCCGTGGATGACACGCTGATCCCCACCGGCGAAATCGCGAGCGTCGAGGGCACCGCGCTCGACTTCCGGTCGCCTGAGGTCATCGGTGCTCGCATCGACGTGGATGAGCCGCAGATGCGGCTGGGCCGTGGTTACGATCATTGTTTCGTCATCGAGGGCCGCCCCGGCGTCCTGCGGCTGGCAGGAAGCCTCGTCGATCCGGCGAGCGGCCGTTTGATGGAGGTGCTCACCACCGAGCCGGGCATGCAATTCTACACGGGCAACTTCCTCGATGGCACACAGATCGGCAAAGGCGGCGCGAAGCATCCCTTCCGCGGCGGCTTGTGCCTCGAAACGCAGCACTTCCCGGATTCACCGAACCAGCCGGACTTTCCCAGCACGCTGCTGGAGCCCGGCGAACGCTACGAGACGGAGACGATCTACCGCTTCACGGTGGTGCCGTGAGCTGCGTAACGGGGCCATTCCTGGCCCCTTGTCTGACGGGGCAGGAATGCCCCGGCTACCTGTTACGCCTTCTTGATCCGATACTGCGTGCGGCGGCTGTTCAGCCAGCGGACGCCGAGCATGTCCATCGTGGCCCGCCAGGCGCGGTTGCCGAAGCCATACTTGCTCACGCCGCTGATACGCGGGCGATGGTTCACCGGCAGCTCGGTGACACGCCAGCCCATGTTGCGGATGAGCGCGGGGATGAAGCGGTGCATGCCGTTGAAGAGCAGCAGGGCCTCGCGGCAATCACGGCGCATGGCTTTGAGCGTGCAGCCGGTGTCACGCACTCCATCGCCCACAAAGCGTGAGCGCACGGCATTGGCGATGCGGCTTTGCAGGCGCTTGAAGGCGGTGTCCTTGCGCTTCTGGCGGTAGCCGCAGACGAGGTCCCAGCCCTGATTGAGCATGGTGAGCATGGCGGGGATGTCTGCGGGGTCATTTTGCAGATCGCCATCGAGAGTCACGATGATGTCACCGCGGGCCTGGTGGATGCCGGCGTGCATCGCGGCGCTCTGGCCGCTGTTTTTCTCAAACTGGATCACCCGCACACGCTCGCCGCCGGGGATGTTTGCCAGCGTGTTGTCCGTGGAGGCATCATCGACGAGCACGATCTCGAATTCGCGACCGGCCAGCGCGGCCTCGATCTGACGCTGCAACTCCGCGACATTGCCTTCTTCATTGTAAAGAGGGACGACGACGGAGATGGCGGGAGTGGCAGACATTGGACGCTTAGGATTCGGGCGGGTGGAAGTCGTGGCAAGAGAAGATTTTCAGCCAGCGCACTTCATTGCCCGCATGCATCACCCGCGCCACGGAAAGCAGCTCCCACGAGGCAAAACGGGCCTGCATCTCCGGCGGTGGCTTCACGGCCGCGGGGTCGTAGGTGATGAAAAGGGCATTCTGGCCTTTTTTGACCTCGGAAAGGCTCACGAAGCGAAAATCGCGTTGGGAGTAAAAAGCGAGTTCGGAGGCCATTTGGGCATTCGAAGCTATTGCGAGGGCTTCGGGAGCTTTTTCGAGCGCTGCATCAAAGAGGCGAGCACTCTCCCGCCAGCCTCGCATGGCTGAAGAAGGATCGGCGATGAAGAAACGGCTCCATTCCGCCTGTGGCGGCAGCTTTCCCGAGAAGCGCCACGGCACGCCGAGCGTGCGCAGGAGGTCGCTTTGCATCAAAAACACGCTCTGCAACGCCGCGCATACGATGGCGATGGTGCGCAGGCTGATCTTTTGCTCGCTCTGCAAGGCTCCAAACACCGCGCCCTGATGTGCCAGCACGATGGCCGCGGGCAGCAGCCACGCCGCGCCGCCAGTGTCCGGCCAGCGATCCCACGGTCCATAAAGCAAATCGAGCGCCGCCATCGGCAGCGTGAAGCCCAGCGGCATCGCCCGCATGCCCACAAGCGCCGCATTCGGCACGATGAGCCGCCCCACCAGCACCAGCAGCGTAATCAGCATCGGCGAGGCGAGCATGATCCAGCGGAAAAGATTCGGCGCGAGAGCCAGCGCAGGCATCTCAAACGCCCGCCAGCCTTGGTTGAGCACCATCGCGATACCCCACAACATTGCGATGACGATGAAGCCGGGTGATTGCAGATGATGACGCAGCCGATTCGGCCACGCGAGCGCTGCGATGACACCTGCGAATAACGCCATACCCGGCGGTGCCACCATCACCGATCCCGCCACGCAGCCGCCGGTGGCAAACCACGCCCAATGCAGCGGATGCGCATGCAGCAAAGCCAAGCGCAGGCAGAGCATCGCCGCCGCCGTCAGCGCAAAAAGCGCCGTTCCCGGCGTGAGCGACACGGCGGCGAGGTTGAAAGCCGGCAGCACATTCAGCACCACCACCGCCCAGCCCGCGATCATCGGATCAAACAAGCCCCGAGTGAACCTCCACACCGCCAGCGAAGCCAGCAACGCCATCACTGGCGCGAAGAACCGCACGCCAAACTCGCCCGCGCCAAACATCGCGGTGCTCATTCGGATCATCGCCACGAGCAGCGGTGTCTGCGAGGAGGTGCCATCTCTTGCCGCAAGCGCCAGCGAGGCCTCGTCAGGCGAGAGTTCCAAGGTCGGCAGCAGGGCCCAGCGCCAGAGCGTGAGCAGGCCAAGGCCGATGAAGAGAAAGCGCTGGCGCCGCATGAAGGTTGCGCCCATTGAATAGAGGACGCCGCGCTCATGTCAAAGCGTCCCTTCCCACCTTCATCCACATGAAACGCCTCACGTTCCTCTGCCTCTTCGTGCTCGCCACCAGCCTCCGTGCCGAGGATCCCCAGCCCAAGACCGCCGAGCAGATCCTGAACATCGTGCGCCTGAGCTACGCCCTGCAAAACCACAAGATGGACGGCTTGCTGCGTGACGATTCCAGCGGCCGCGTGGAGCCGATGCAGCTCAACATGGAGAAGAAGGTGATGCGCTTCCTTTTTAAAAACCCGCCGCCGGAGATCGTCCACCTCGATCTCAACACGACCCCCGCCACACTTTACCAGGTGAAGCCCGGCGGCTCCAGCGAGGTGCCCGCCTCGCAGATGGACAACAAGGTGCGAAACATGGAGCTGAACTACCTCGACCTCTCGCTCGCCTTTCTCTACTGGCCACGCCCGCAGCATCTCGGCGAGGAGCGTGTCACCGGCCAGAAGTGCTGGAAGGTCCGCGTCACCAATCCAAACCTCAAACGTCAAGGCCCCTACTGGACCGTCGATATCTGGGTACATCAGGGCAGCGGCGGAGCGGCGAAAATGGAGGCCTACGATTGGAACAGCAAGCTCATCAAACGCTTCCAGGTCACCAAGGTGCAGGAGGTGGACGGCGCCACGACGCTGAAAGAGATGAAGATCGAAAGCTTCAATCCCTTCGACGGAGCGCTCAAGGGCCGCACCTACATGAAGATGGACAATCCGACGAAGAAGTGAGCCAGCATTGCTTCTGTCAATGATCTGGGGCGGATTATCAATTTACCGCCGTCGCGTTTCCCGGCAGAGTGCGCGGCGTCATGGATGAACTCATTCTCCTTCTCGTGATCGTCGCCTCGGCGGTCCTCATCATGCCCATCTGTGCGCTGGTGTTTGCCAGCCGTGCCCGGCGTGAAACGCGTGAGCTTCGCAAGGAGGTCGAACGCCTCCGCGACTTCGGCACAACGCAACTCGAACGCCTCAACCGGCTCTCCAGCCGCGTCAGCGGGCTCGAAGACCACCAAACTACCCCGCAGCCCAAACCCGCACCGCAGGTCGAAACACCCGTTTTCGTGCCGCCGCTCGTTTTGAAGCCCGAACCGGCACCAAAACCGGTTTTCGTGCCACAGCCGGAACTGCCCAAGCCAGCGCCGAAACGCGAGATTACACCTCCAACACCCAAAACGCCACCGCCCTTGCCCAAGGCACCCGAGCTCAACTTGGAGCAGTTCATGGGCGCGAAGCTGTTCGCGTGGGTCGGCGGGCTGGCGTTGTTTCTCGGCGTCGTGTTCTTTGTGAAGCACAGCATGGAGCAGGGCTGGATCTCCCCCGCGTTGCGCATGGCCATGGGGCTCATCACCGGCATCGGACTCGTCGTGAGCGGCGTCATCACGCATCGCCGGCCGCGCTACCTCACCCTCGCGCAGACGCTCATCGCCACCGGCATCGTCATGCTCTACGGCGTGAGCTTCACCGCGCATGCCATCTGGCACATCGCGCCGTTTGATCATGCGCTGGTCACCTTTGGCTTCATGGCGGCAGTCACAGCAGCGGCCTTCCTGCTCGCGGTGCGGCTCAATGCGCAAGTCGTGGCCGTCCTCGGCCTGCTCGGCGGCTTTTTGACGCCGATCCTGTGCTCCACCGGCCATGACAATCCCTTTGGCCTGTGGAGCTACATCGCGCTGCTTTGCCTCGGCGTGCTCGCGGTGGTGAAACACACGCGCTGGCATCACCTCGTGCCGCTTGCCGCGGGTGGTGTGCTGGTGATGCAATTCGGCTGGCTGGCGAAGTTTTGGAATGAAAGCCAATACGCACACGGCGCGGCCACCTGGGTGCCGATTGGCGTGATGCTTGGTTTCGCCGCGCTCTTCACCACCGCGCTCGTGTGGATGAAAAACGATGAAAAGGCGCAGGAAAGCGGCGCGCTCATGCTTTTGGCGGGCGCGTGGCTCACGGCGCTCAACCTGCTGTGGTTCGAAAGCATCACGAACCGCCCCGGCGTGCTCTACACGCTCGTGTTCGGCGTATCGGCGCTCGTGATGACCCTCGTGTGGCTGCGGCCGCGTGTGAAAATGGCGCAGGGCATCAATGCGGGCCTCGGCTTCCTGCATTTGATGATCTGGACCACCTCCAGCCTCAAAACGGAACTGCTGCCGTGGGCGCTGGGTCTGTATTTGCTCTTCGGTGCGGTGCACACGGCCTTCGCGGTGCTGTGGCAGCGTCGTGGTGAAAGCGTGCAGGGCTTCCTGAGCTGGACGCCGGTCATCTCGCTCGCGCTCATGATGCTGCCGGTGCTTTGCCTGAATGAAGTCAGTGTCGCCCTATGGCCCGCAGTGCTGCTCGCCGATGCGCTCGTCATCGGCGTGGCCATCGCGACCGGCGCGCTCGCGACCGTGCTGGCCGCCCTGGTGCTCACCTTGATCACCGTCGGCCTGTGGCTCTTTGCACGGCTGCCCTCGAACGCGGCGCTCAGCCTCGCGCCTTTCCTCACCGTGCTCGGCGGATTCAGCCTGCTCTTCATCGGCGTGGGCAGTTGGCTGGCGAAAAAGCGCCCGCAGGCGCAATTCGCCGGTTCATTGCCAGTTTGCGCGGCGGTGATGCCTTTCGTGCTCCTTATCGCGGCCACGTTGCATCTGAAGGTGGCGAATCCCTCGCCCATGTTTGGCCTCGCGCTGCTGCTCACGGCTTTCATGCTCGGTCTCGCACGCGTGAGCGGCATCACGCAGCTCGTCCCAGCGGCACTCGGCTGCGTGCTCGCGCTGACATGGTCCTGGCATGCGCAGAGCTTCGATGCGGAGTCGCCCGTGCTGCCGCTGCTGTGGTATCTCGGCTTCTACGCGCTCTTCACGCTGCATCCGCTGCTCTTCCGTGCGAAACAAGCCGAGCGAAAGCTGCCATGGATCTCCTCCGCAGCCGCCGGGCTCGGCTTTTTCGGGCTCGTGTTTCGCGTGGTAACGCTCGCCTGGCCGAATGGCGCGATGGGCCTATTGCCGCTCGGCTTTGCGCTGCCGCCGTTGCTTCTGCTGGTCTTCGTTTTGAAAAAGCATGCGCCGCAGAATCCCGCACGGCTCACACAACTCGCGTGGTATGGCGGTGTGGCGCTGTTTTTCATCACACTGGTGTTTCCGGTGCAGTTTGAGCGTCAGTGGATCACGCTCGGCTGGGCTTTGGAAGGTGCCGCTCTGTGCTGGCTCTTCCGCCGCGTGCCGCACGATGGCCTGCGCCTCACCGGCGCGGGATTGCTCATCGCCGCCTTCGTGCGCCTCGCGCTGAATCCTGATCTCTGGTCCGGCCAGGTGCGCGGCGACACCGCGCTCATGAACTGGCCGCTCTACGCGCTCTCACTTACCGCCCTCGCTCAATTCGCCGCCGCGTGGCAGCTCACGCCGCCATCGCATCTGTGGCGCGAGGTCAATCTGCGTGGTCTTTTCCTCAGCCTCGGCACCGCGCTCGTGTTTCTGCTCATGAGCTACGAGATTGCCGACTTCTACACCTCACCGACCGCGACCGTGCATGTGCTGCGCTTTGGCGACAGCTTCGCACGTGACATGGTGACGACCATCGCGTGGTCGCTCTTCGCGCTCGCCCTGCTCAGCCTAGGCATCTGGAAAAAAGCCGCGCCCGTCCGCTACACGGGCATCGCGCTGCTCGGCGTGGCACTCATAAAGCTCTTCCTTCACGACCTCGCGAACATCGGCAACATCTACCGCGTCGGCGCGCTCATGATCGTCGCGGTGATCGCGCTCGCGGCCTCGTATCTGTATCAACGCTTCCTCCAGGACGAACCCAAGTCATGAAACACCTGCTCCTTCTCCTCGCCGCCACCAGCGCCCTCGCCGATCACGCGGCGTGGACGCATCTGCAAAAGCTGCCCGTCACACAATCCGGCCTGCAACGCGTGGAGCTCGATCCTGCACTGCTGGATGCCTCTGCCACGGCGTTGGGCGATCTGCGACTTGTGAATCCCGCGGGCGAGGAGCGGCCGTATGCTCTTTTGAAGCATAAGTTCCAAGAGCCGCCCACGCATGAGAGTATGAACTTTATTCAGAAGCTTGAGGGGCAATGGACAAAGTTAGAATTTCGGATTCAAAGTCCGCAGATGGTTGAAAGCGTCTGGCTGAACACCGATGCGCGTGGTTTCATCAAGGCTGCGAAGCTTGAGGCGACTGCTGACGGTGTGAACTGGCACACATTGAACGCAAACGCACTGCTCACGGATCAAAACGGGCCGTTCAACCGCCAGATCAATTTTGAGCCAGGAACTTGGAGCCAGTTTCGGGTAAGCGTGGACGACAGGCGTTCGGCTCCATTGGTCTTTACCGGGGCAGGAGTGCGGGGTGTTGCTCCTACAGCGGATAATGCGGTGCCTTTTGCAGTGAAAATTATCTCCCGCACAGAGAATGGCGGTAGCACCAAGATTCTCATCGATCTCGGCGCTCGAAATCTAGAACTCGGAACGGCGAGGCTGCTTACTTCGGAGGCTATGTTTAACCGCTCAGGCTATAACAGCCTTATCGGCATCAAGAAGATACTGTACCGCCAGGAATATGAAGGCCATTTCGCCGAAGATGTGACTTTGCATATGCATGAGCTGTCTCCGGAGCGCGAACTCACGCTGACGATCCGCAATGACGAAAACCCGCCGCTGAAGATCGACGGCGTCGAAATCACGCGCCACGTGCTACCGCTCGTGTTTCAAGCCGACGTGGCAGGCGAGTGGCAGCTCTTCGCTGGCAATCCGCAGGCCTCCGCGCCGAGCTATGACCTCGCGAAAATGTCCGATCAGCTCCGCCGCGCCTCAAGCGTGCTCGTGAAAGCGGGCGCGGTGGAGCCGAATCCGGCTTTCCGTGCCGAAGCGGCGCTGCCCGCGACGGGTGAGGCAGGCGAGGTGCGGCTGGACACGCGCGGCTGGCAGTGGCGACGAGCGATTTTGCCTTCAGAAAACGAAAAGCGCGTCTTCCGGCTCGATCTCGATGATCACGCGCTCGCTCACTCTACGAGCGGTGGAGGCGATTTGCGTGTCATCGCAGCGGAAGGCGTTTTGATCCCGCATTTGCTCATCGAAGGCCGCGAGACCACTCGCGCGGCAGTGGTGCTCACGCCCTTTCCCGATGAAAAACGGCCGAAAACCTCCCGCTGGCGCTTCACGCTGCCGATTGAGAAGCTGACCGTGAAGGCGCTGCATCTGCGCACAAGCTCGTCCCTGTTTCAGCGCTCGATTCGCGTGCTTGAGCCGGTGGATGGCAAGATGCGGTCGATTGGCTCGGCGAATTGGAAGAGCACGCCCGACTCACCGCAGCCGGAACTGCGCATCGACATTGGCGGAAGGCTGCAAGGTGCCGAACTCGTGGTGGAAACCGACAATGGCGACAATCCGGCGCTGCAACTCACCTCCGTGGAGATCGAGAAGCCGGTGGTGAGCCTGCTTTTCGAAGCGCACGGCGGTGCGCGGCCGCTGCATCTCTTTTACGGCAAAGCGAATGCCTACGCGCCGGACTACGACATCCGCTTTGTGCGGGATCGCTTCGAAAAAGCCACGCACGTGCCCGTGAAGCTCGGCGATGCCGAGGTGCTGAAGCGGGTGAAAGCACGCGCGAGCAGCACCAGCGGCAGTCCGTGGCTGTGGGCCGCGTTGGTGCTCGTTGTCGGAGGCTTGCTCTGGGTGGTGGCGCGGCTGCTGCCGAAGGTGGAGAGTGCGTCATGAGTCCCGAACCGTTTTCCAGCTTCATGAGCCGTGCGCTGTTTGATCCGCAGCGCGGCTACTACACGCGGAATATCAAGACCGTCGGTGCTCGCGGAGACTTCAGCACGTCGGCGACGCTTTCGCCGACGCTCGGCAAACGCATCGCGGTGTGGCTGAAGGATGCGCGGAATGTGATCGAGATCGGCGCGGGGAATGGGCAGCTTATGGAGCAGGTGCAGCGCTCGTTGGGCTGGTGGCGGAGGTTTCGGATGCGGTTTCACATTGTCGAGACCTCGCCGGTGCTGCGTGAGCAGCAGCAGAAGCGTCTCAAAGGTGTGACGTGGCATGAAACGCTCGAATCCGCGCTCGCGGCGACGGGTGGTGACGCGTGGATTTATCACAACGAGCTTCTCGATGCCTTCCCGGCCACTTTGATCGAATGGCGCGGCGGCAAATGGCACGAGGTTTGGGTGCCGGAGGAGCTGCGACCGCTCGAAATCGACCCGCAGCCATTTTCAGCGCTGAAGCACACGTCCTTCGCCGAAGGCCAGCGCTGCGAAATTCATCCCAGCATCCGCGAGTGGCTTCAAAAATGGTCTCCGCACTGGAAACGCGGCCAGATGCTCACCATCGACTACGGCGGCGCGTTTCCGGCTTTGTATCACCGTCGGCCAGGAGGCTCGTTGAGAGGCTATTTGATGCATCAGCGGCTTTACTGGCCGGATTTGCTGCAAAGCCCCGGC